>CAIRDP010000033.1 GCA_903877385.1 uncultured Bacteroidales bacterium | reverse complement strand
TGGTCACACCTACGCCATTTTCTGAAGCCTCTTTAATGATCCGTAGTTTTTCTTCAGTGGTAAAGGTTCTTTTTTTCATCAGCATAAAGGTATAGATTTGCATCTATAATCCAGTCTGATCTTTCAGGGGGCTAAGACAGTAACGACCATAGATACTACGCTTGCCGATATTGAAAGCAACCATTATCATCTTGTCCAGATAGGTACACAGGTATGGATGGCCGAAAACCTGAGAGTTGCTCATTACCGCAACGGAGATGCCATTCCTTTTGTTCCAGATCCATCGCTAAGTTGGACGGTATGGCATGACCTTACTACAGGTGCCTACTGCCAATTTAACGCCACTTCAAAGATCCCTTACGGCTTTCTTTACAACTTCTTCGCTGTTGCCGATTCCCGGAATTTAGCTCCCAACGGCTGGCATGTGCCTTCCCAGGCCGAATGGAAAACTATGACTGACTTTCTTGGAGGAACAACTATCGCAGGTGGTAAATTAAAAGAAGCAGGGTATGCTCATTGGCAAAATCCAAATACGGGAGCGACAAACGAAACAGGATTTTCGGCCCTCCCGGGTGGCCAATGTTCTTTCACCGGTAATATCGGAAGTATGGGTGTTACAGGTAACTGGTGGACTTTGACCGAACTTGATTCAGGTTCCGGCTATATGCTGGACCTGAATTATAATCAAAGCATTGCAGACCCAAGTGCAAACTATAAAACCAGTGGCTACAGCGTACGTTGCGTTCGGGATTAGAGTTTTAATCTCTCCCGGTAAATTCCCCGCCCTCCTGGGGCGGAACCCGCGTTCAGGGCTCTGCTCTGGGCCTTATACCGGTTTAATATAGTACTCCAGAAGTACTCATCAGGTAGAAATGTTAATATCCAATTCACCTGTATTTCAGCTGATGATCATACCATCCGGGATTCCAATTTCCTGATTTTTTTATATCTTTCAGGCTTATAATGCTTTTTGCTGCCCGGTAGCCATAAGTGCATTTTAAAAATCCTGTCAATGAGTCCCTTACGGAAGATGTCAGTTGGAATCCTTGTGTTTTTTTGTTTTTTAAATGTTCATGCCCAGCAACAAAAACTGGTTTTTTGTACGCAATGGTTGCCGCAGGCCCAGTTTGCAGGCTACTACGTTGCAAAGGACAAGGGATTTTACAAGCAGGCAGGACTTGATGTCGAGATCATCCACCCCTCAGCAACAGTCAATGCCGTGGCATTTTTAAAGGCCGGCAAAGCCGATATCATTTCCTTGTTTTTAACCACCGGGATCAACCACCGGCAAAAAGGTCTGGACCTGGTCAACATTGCCCAGGTATCACAACATTCGGCCATTATGTTCGTCAGCCTGAAGAAAAACGGCATCAATGAACTGTCAAAATTCAACGGGAAAAAGATCGGTATCTGGCTAAGTGGATTTGATGAGGTGCCTAAAGCTTTAGTGAATAAAAATCAGCTCGGGATTGAATGGGTACCCATTCAATCTACAGTAAATCTTTTTATGCGGGGAGGTATCGACATCATGACAGTGATGTATTACAATGAATATGACCAGGTATACCTAAGTGGAGTTAACAGGGACGAAATCAATACTTTTTTCATGTCGGACTATGGATTCGATGTGCCAGAGGATGGTTTGTATGTTTTGAGAGAAACCTCATCATCGAAAAAGGAAGCATTGAAGGCATTTGTGCAAGCCACCCTCAGGGGGTGGGAGTATGCAGCACTGAACAAGGAATATACGATCAACCTGGTCATCAGGCTGATGAACGAAGCGCAGGTTCCGGCAACCAGGGCACACCAGAAATGGATGCTTGATAAGATACTGGAGATGCAGGACATCAAAGGAAAGGGTGTAAGGCCCACCGAACTTAATCCTGAAGATTTCAGAAAAGCAATGGACATAATGCAAAATCATTATAATGCAGAATTCAACTTTGGTTATAATGATTTTTTTCAACCCGCCCTGTCCTTAAAGCCCCGATAGCAATAGCCCATGAGCCAGGCAAAAGAGCCCGGCAGGAACTTTCCCGCTCAGTGAACATCCAGCCCGTGCATCATATAAACCAGGTGCATCATTGATTTCAGGATCTCGTCCATATATTCGTTAACAGCTTTGACGCTGCCTGGCAGTGTAAACACCAGGGTTTTACCCATGACACCTGCAACCGAGCGGCTGAGCAGGACCTGGGTTTTGACAGCACCGTATTTTATCCTGATCATCTCCATGATACCCGGAATTTCCTTGTCGAGCAAAGGCTTGATAATATCCACGGTGAAATCCCTGGGGCCGATCCCTGTGCCACCGGTAGTGAATACAAAATCGACAAGCTCATCCTTGGCCTGGTTGACCAGTTCGTCAAGCTTGTGCCTGTCGTCGGGTATCAGTGTATAATGGAAATAGAGGTTTAATCCCTTTTCTTTAAAAAATTCCTGTAAAATTTCCTGCAGCCGGGGCCCCGATTTATCTTCGTATTCCCCTGCACTGGCCCTGTCGCTAAGGGTTAGAACGAGAGCCCTGTACATCTTCGGATGAAATTCAACGGTATCCCCTTTGTTTATACAGCCCGGATGAAGCACACGGGCAAACACCCCTTCTTTGGGCATCACGCAATCCCCGGTTTCTTTGAAAATTGAACAGGAAGTTCCGTGACATTCTTTTCCAATCTGGGTTATCTCGGCCTCCACTTCGCCGCAGGTCAAACGGTCAAGGGGATGCGCCTGTAGGTAATCGAATCCTTCAAGGCTGATATTTTCGGCGAATTCACCGGGGGAGATACTGCGGCCGGCCTGTTTTTCAGACTTTCGTATGCTTCCCATCCCCAGTATGCTCAGCTGCCGGTTCCAGGGACCTGAGTGAGCATCGCCTTCCACACCCTGGTGTGTCAGGATGATCGAGGGCACAGACTTCTTGATGGTTCCTTTTTGTTCGGAAATATTTACAGATACTACTTTAAGCTGCTCCATTACAGGGAATTTGATTTAACCTTAAAGATCTTCCTTCGTCTTGCTTAACAGCCTCACCTCATCGATGACCATAGCCTTGTCGGCAGCCTTGCACATATCGTAAATCGTAAGCAGGGCAACCGAAACAGCAGTAAGCGCCTCCATCTCGATCCCGGTTTTGCCGGTGCAACGGGTGAGACTGTTGATACGAACCCCGGTTTTATCCAGGCCGGCTTTTACTTCCATTTTTGTTATACCCAGGGGATGGCATAGGGGGATGAGCTCAGAGGTTTTTTTTCCTCCCAGTATCCCGGCAATCTCAGCCACGGTAAGCACATCGCCTTTCTTCATCTTATTCTGGCGGATGAGGTTTATAGTGGCCCCGGCCAGGGTAATATGGCCTGTTGCCATAGCAGTCCGCAGCTGTTCAGGCTTTGCCGATACATCGACCATGTCAGCCTTGCCCGACGAATCAGTATGTGTTAGTTTAGACATAAACAATCCTTCATCATTCTTAACTATAAATCAATCAATCAATCAATCAATCAGTCAGTCAGTCAATCATCCTCCAATATTATGAAAAAAATCCGAGCTGTTGCTTGTTCCCTTTTCGGGTTTCATCCCTGTCGCAGCTTCAATTGCATTTTTTATTCCCAGTGTGCGGATGTCGAATTCCAGGTCGCTGAAGAGGCAGGGTTTGATTTTACCGTTGGCGGTTAAACGCAGGCGGTTGCAATGCCTGCAGTCGCCTCCATGCCCGTTCTCCACTATGGTGAAACAACCTTCGCCCAGGTTCATCTGGTGAATGAACCTGGCTTCAAGCCCGGCGGCCAGGCAAAATTTCCTGACGGCCCTGGCATCAGGCTCATCCGAAGAATTCTGGATGACGCAGTTGATTTTTACCGGCTCAAGACCTGCTTTCAGGGCTGCGTCGATTCCCTTTAAAACAGACGTAAGCTTTCCGCCCCGGGTAAGCTGGCGGTACTTTACCGGATCCAGGGTGTCGAGGCTGATGTTGATCCTTTGAAGCCCTGCACCGGCAAGGGCCAGGGCGAATTCTTCGAGGAGGATCCCGTTGGTTGTAAGTCCCAGGTCTTTAATCCCCCTTATACCTGCAACCCGGCCGATAAACTCCACAATGCCTTTCCTTACAAGGGGTTCGCCCCCGGTTATCCTTACTTTGTCAATCCCCATGGATACAGCCATCTGTATAACTTCGAAGATCTCTTCGTAGGTAAGGATATCGGCATGCGACAGCATTTTTACCCCTTCGGCGGGCATGCAGTAAGTACAGCGGAGGTTACAGCGGTCGGTTACCGAAACCCTAAGGTAATTGATCCGGCGCTTAAAGGAATCGTACATTGGCCGGTTCTCCTTTTTTAATTTCAGTCTGCCCTATGTCCATGATCATCATACCCCCGGCTTTGGTGTAAGCATTGATATGCGCCGAACCATGATATTCAAGGGGGTAAACAGCTCCTTCATCCACAGTCACAGGAATAACAGATTTCCTGTAATTCTTTCTTCTTGAAAAATCAACCCCCATAGGCAGTTTAAGCATTCTTGGCTGTTCGTTGGAACCCATCATTTTCAGCACAAAAGGTTTGACCATCAGTTCAAAGAGCACAAACGAAGACACCGGATTTCCAGGCAAACCGAAGATGAACTGATCGTTATAACAGGCAAAAACGGTAGGCCGCCCGGGCTGTATGGCAAGGCTTTTAAACAGGATCTTTGCTCCCAGGCTTTCCATGGCCCCGGGCACATAATCAAAGTCGCCCATTGAAACTCCCCCCGTAAGGATCACGATGTCGGCCTCGTAAAGGCCCATGGAAATCTTATCCTTAAGCTCTTCGGGCGAATCATCGGCAATGCCGAAATACGAGCACAATGAGGGTATCTGCCTGGCCTGGGCGACAAGCTGGCAGGCATTGGAATTCCTTATCTGCGACCCTGAAGGGAAATGCTCAGGTTCAACCAGCTCATTCCCTGTTGAGATGACACCGATATGGGGCTGACGGGCAACCCATATCCCGGTATTTCCCACGGATGCGAGAACTGCAAAATGGGCGGGTTCCAGCCTCGTCCCTTTTTCAAGAACCTTCTGGCCTTTCTTAATGTTTTCGGCCCTGTAACAGATATTCCTGGTGGTAATTTCTTTTGTGAATTTTACCTGGTCTGCGGATGACATCTCCGTATCCTCGACCATGATCACTGTATCGGCCCCGTTCGGCAGCATGCCGCCGGTCATTATCTTCGAACATTCACCTTCATGAACAGGCTTTTCGGGAATGGTACCTGCAGGAATGGTTTCAACAAGGCGCAATCCCATCCCGGCTGCGGCATCCTGCATCCTGCACGCAAACCCGTCCACGGCCGATTTATCGAACGGAGGCATGTCGATATCTGAAAACACATCCCGGCTTAAAACCCTGGAGGCGGCGGATTCCATGCCCACAATTTCCTCTCCCGAAGGGATGGCGTTGTTTAAAACAATCTCTAAAGCTTCTTCAAAAGGTATCATTCGTCTATAAATTTAACTGCCGTGGCTTTAATGCTCATCCAGATCTCCGAGCCTTCATCCAGGCTCATGTTTGAGACGGATTCAGCAGTGATCAAGGCGTGAATCGTTTCACCGCATTCAATGCATACATCGCATCCCAGGGGTGTGGTGGTGGTCTCCTGCACCCTGCCTGCCAGAACATTCGAGGCGGATGAATCGAGGGCCGATGCCGAAAGAACAATATCTTCACCCCGTATCATAACGAATCCCGACTCATTATCTTGTCCCTGCTGAAGGCGGAATTTCAGGTTTCCGACTGTTTCGGCCCAGGGGATGCCGTCATGCAAACGGATTTTAGCCGGGAAGAAATTCCTGATCCCGATGAAATGGGCAACAAACCCGTTTCTGGGACTGTGGAATACTTCATCGGGTGTGCCTGTTTGCAAAATATTCCCGTGGTCCATCACGGCTATCCTGTTCCCCAGCGAAAGCGCCTCTTCGTAATCATGGGTGACGTGAATGATAGTCTGTCCTGCCCGGTGTATCTTCCTCAGCAACGACCTGGTACCCGATCTCAGCCGGGTGTCCATGGATGAGAGGGGTTCATCGAGAAGGAGGATTTCAGGCTCCTGGATCAGGGTACGGGCCAGGGCAACCCTCTGCAACTCTCCGCCCGAAAGGGTCGAAGGATAACGCTCAAGCAGTTCGCCAATACCCAGGTTTGCACTCATGGCCATGATCTTCTGATGAATGCTCTCGCCCGGCTGCCCGTGAAGGGCGTATGCGAGATTGCTTTTGACTTTCATATGAGGGAAGATCGCGTGATCCTGGAAAACCAGTCCTACCTTGCGCTTTTGAATTGGCAATTGGGTAATGTCCCTCCCGTAAAGCTCCAGGCTGCCCGAATCGGGTATCGCCAGGCCTGCGATAATCTCCAGCAAGAGGGATTTGCCGGCTCCCGAGGGGCCAAGCAATATAAAGTAATCTCCCTTCTCAACGGTAAACGAAATATCACTTAGCTTGAACCCTTTGAAATCCTTGTTAATCCCTGTAAGTTTAAGCATGGGTTCAGCTTTTTTTGGAATTTGAAAGCAGTAGGCGGAGGATCATGAAAAACACAAGGACGACCAGGATAAAGATCACTGAAACCGGCTGGGCGTATTTTAATCCGAACGAAGTAAAGCGTTCGTAAATCAGAACAGGTGTTATCATCGGATGATAAGCAATGATGACTACAGCCCCGAATTCGCTCATCCCCCTGGCAAACATCAGTATGAGCCCCGACAGAATATTTTTCCAGGCCAGGGGCAGGGAAACCGTAAAAAATACCCTTATGGGCGAGGCTCCCAGGGTGAGGGCGGCTTTTTCAAGGCGCTCGGGAACCGAAAGGAAGCCGTCCCTTGCGGCATTGATGAGGTAGGGCAGGCTTACAAACGCCATCGCAATCATAATGCCTGCAGGGTGGCCTACGAAATTAAACCCGGCTAGTGATCCTGCCCTGCCCAGCAGGGTATCCCTTGAAATGAAACCCAGCACAGCGATGCCGGCAGCCGAATGGGGGATCACCACGGGCAGGTCGATAATGGCTGTGACCAGTTTCTTCAGGGGGAACTGGTACCTGGCAAGTATCCAGGAAAAAGGAACAGCTGCCAAGGCAAAGAGAAATGTGCCTGCCATCGAAGTGCCCAAGGTAAGCATGATGCTGTTCTTGACTTCGGGATCCTGTGCAGTTTCAAATAATTTATGGGGGGAGGATGAGAACATCAGCCCGAGAACCGGGCCCAAAACAAATAACAGGATCAGACCTCCCAGTATCGAAAACACCCACTGAAGCCCTTGTTTTTTCATTCAGCAGGACTTACCGATATCTCTGAAATGGACTTGATTGCCCTGTCGGAAAAGAAATCACCACCAGGAAATAACCTGAACTTTCCACCATCTTCCCTGCCGGTATACGGAATAAGAAGAACCTCTTCCTGGTCGCAGCGGTTCATCACCTCGCTCAATGAAAACACCGTTCTGTAACCGTCCACGGCAATGAAGGTAAGCAGGGTATTCTGAAGGGATTCATGAGTTATTTTAATGTAGGGTTCAAGAAGGTCTTTCAGTTTTATGCCGGTAAATGGTGTAGTGCTGTGGATTCCCCTTCCCCTTCCGTAAAAAACGGTATTGTATGTTTCATTTTGTACCGAAGGGGCGATCGAATCAATCTTTCGAAGCTCTTTACTCCCTTGGGTGATACTTATACCGGGTGAATATAGCGGGTTCATGTCCCTGTTCACCGGGATGCTTCTTGAGGGTGTCCTTACTGTGATTTTAACAGGGTTGCTGATATTTCTTTCGCCCAGGAGGTCATTGCCCATGACCAGCTTCCGTTCCGAAGGAAGGGGCCAGAGATCTTTCGTTTTGCTTGGGACTATCCTTGTAATTTCAGTAGCGATGATGCATTTGTGCAGGTTGTTCGGGTAAAAGATCTCACCCCAGCTCAGGACAACTTTATCACCTTTGGCATTCTCGATAATTACGTACAGGTCAATAACAGGGGAGAACTCCTGCTTGTTCTTTTTCTTCAGTATCCTGCTGCTGAGGATGTCGAAGAGGGAATACCCGTCGTAACGGTAAGCGCCTGTAAAACGGTTTTTACCCTCCTCTCCAAGAACCGCCTCTTTGACGATGATTGAATGTTTTAGAAGTGCCGTTAAATCAACTTTCCCGGGATTCTCCACTTCACCCTCAACAGTGATTTCACCGCCCGGAAGGGCATAAGTGTCGGCATTATCGTAGAAATTGTTGTTCCTGTCGCCGGGATCAGCGGCTGTAACAACTTTCAGCCCCTTATCGGGAGGTTTCGCGTTATTGTTATCCTGTGCCATAAACCTTGAAGGTAAAATACACATTATTCCTGCTGCAATGATATACCTGGTTTTCATATTAACAATTATTTACGGCTTCTTGACAAAGGGTTTGAGGCGGTCGGGAACGGCAGTATAATTTTTTTCTTCCATAGGGATCACCGAGGGCTGTCCATCCTTTTCCATGATCTTCATCCCTTTGTCCTTCGAGAGCATGAATTCCAAAAAGGCGATGGCGGCTTCTTTATGCGGGGCATTCTTTACCATGGTCAGTCCGTAAACCATTGGCTCGCCTTTCATCTGCTCTGTTTTCCCGGGCTCCTTGCCTTTAATATCAACCACAGCTTTGCTGTATTCATCAGCATACCTGATGTTTTTCAGGTTGACCTGGTCGGGGAGGATCACGTAATTCAGATTATGCTGTACTGCCACCGACCTGTACTGAAACATATAGTCTATATTATTCGATTCCAGCAATGCCACGAGATCCACCTCTTTGGGCCTGATGTAGTTGAGGTCCTTTGAGCTGAGCTGTTTGGCAAGGCCAGGTTTTTTGTAGTACGTTTCCGACAGCAGCATGCACATCACCGAGCGGTATCCGCAGGGATCGGCATTGGGGTCGGCACGGCCGAATGCAACCTCAGGTTTCATAAGGATCTCATACCAGTTTTTTGCATTGATCTGGTCCTTGTATTTTGCCTTATTAGTATAAGCAATGCACATTTCATTGGCTGCAAATTTAATGTTCCAGTCGGCATAAGCCGGGATCAGCAGGTTATCGATCACTTTATAATCCGAAGCAGCCATGATGTCGCATGGCTTTTTAATATCGGTGATCTTCCTGGCGCATTCCACGCTGCCGGCCGATTCCAGCAATACGTTCACTTTAGGGTAAAGCTTATTGAATTCGGCTTTGATCTCTTTCATCGGAACCGAAAGGCTGCCGGCATGAAAAATGATTAGATCCCCGCTAAGGTCAGCAGGTCTCTGGGCAAAGGCAACGGGCAGCGCAAGCATGCTGCATAAAAGAATCGAAAGAAGTCGCTTCATGGATAGGATTTTTATAGAGTTATATTCATTTATTGGAAATATCATCAAGGAATTCCCGGAATCCTTTTTGAATCAGGGTGTCGGCATTGGAATGAAATTTTTCAAAGGCCTTCACCAGCAGTTTCCCTTCTTCGGTCAGTGCCATGCTTCCTCCCTCGGCTCCTCCACGGTGCTTTTCTAGCAGGGGGAACCCGAAAAAATCTTCTATCTTTTTAATGTTCCCCCAGGTCCTGCGGTAGGTATAGCCCAGCTCTTCACAGGCTGCCTTCAGGGATCCTTTCTCGCCAATCAGTTTAAGCATTTTCCATTTGCCGTCCCCAAGGATCCCGTTCCCGTCCTTATCGGCAAGCCAGATCTTGTAATCCAGTTTAATTTGCTCCAGGCCGGGTTTGAATTTTGTTTCCATAGACTGTTTGTAATTGGTGGGAAGTCAGTAAAATAAAGCCCCGATAAGCAAAAGTAACATTTTTTTCGATATGTTTTCAGATGCATATCCATGGTATCGGGGAAGTGTGTATCTTTGTAAATAAAATTAATTAAGACTAAATAAAAATAGAAACGAATATAAAACCCGGTTCAGGCCATATTGAAAGAGCCTGACATGCTAAACAGCCCGAACAGCAAAAGCTTTGCTTTTGCTGTTCGGGAGAGGGCCCGTTTGTTCAAAAGCAAACAGTCAAGGACCAGGGAATCAGATATCCGCAGTCAAAAAAAGAAAAACAGTTTACTATGAACAATGCAATTTTTAATCTTGAGAGACCCGAAAACGAACCCACTCTCAATTACGTTCCCGGGAGCAGGGAAAGAAAAATGCTGAACCAGGAACTTGACAGGATGAGCAGCGAGGTTCTGGATATTCCCCTGCTCATAGGGGGCAGGGAAGTAAGGACTGGAAAGACGGGCAGGGTTGTCATGCCACACGACCATAGTCACGTCCTGGCAAACTTCCACATAGCCGGTGAGAAGGAGGTTGGAATGGCAATAGAGGCCGCGCTGAAAGCGCATAAGGAATGGGAATCAGTTTCATGGGTTGAGCGTGTTTCAATAAGCCTGAAGGTCGCCGAACTGATATCAACCAAATACAGGCAGATTATCAATGCAGCCACCATGCTGGGGCAGGGAAAAAGCGTTTTCCAGGCCGAGATCGACTCTTCGTGCGAGAGCATAGATTTTCTTAAGTTCAATGCGTATTTCACAACCGAAATATACAAGGAGCAGCCGCATTCCCAGAAGGGGATCATCAACCGCATTGAATACAGGCCGCTGGAGGGCTTTGTTTTCACGGTCACGCCTTTCAATTTCACCGCCATCGCCTCGAACCTGAACATGGCGCCCGTGGTTATGGGAAATACCACGTTATGGAAGCCCTCCTCGACCTCGGTACTTTCCAATTATATCCTGATGAAAACATTCAGGGAAGCCGGATTGCCTGATGGGGTCATCAATTTTATTCCCGGCCCGGGAAGCCTGGTAGGGAAGGCGGCGCTGGGTCATCGCAGCCTTGCGGGCATTCATTTTACAGGTTCCACGGGTGTTTTCAACGGGATATGGAAAAGTGTTGCCGACAATATGAGCGCTTACAGGTCTTATCCGAGGATAGTGGGGGAGACCGGGGGCAAGGATTTTATTTTTGTCCATCCTTCTTCCGACCCCCAGGAAGTGGCGGTTGCCATAATCCGCGGGGCTTTTGAATACCAGGGACAAAAATGTTCGGCTGCTTCCAGGTCTTATATTCCCTCCTCATTATGGCCCGATATCAAGACGAAGATAGGGGAGATGCTGTCGACAGTGACGGTTGGTGACGTGCGTGAATTCAGCCATTTCATGAATGCAGTCATTGATGAAACCTCTTTTGACAACATCATGGGATATATTGAGCATGCAAAGAAGTCGGACGATGCCGAAATCGTATACGGAGGTACAGGGGATAAGTCAAAAGGCTACTTTGTGCAACCGACAGTGATCCTGACGAAAAATCCGCATTTCAAATCGATGGAGGAGGAGATATTCGGCCCTGTTATGACAGTCTATGTATACAAAGACAAGGATTTTGAGGAGACCTTGGGGATCTGTGATCAAACTTCGCCCTATGCGCTTACAGGCTCTGTATTTTCAAAGGACCGTGAAGCCCTGAACGTGGCCTGCAGGATACTGAGGTATTCAGCCGGGAATTTTTATTTCAACGATAAGCCTTCGGGAGCAGTCGTAGGGCAGCAGCCATTCGGCGGGGCCAGGGGTTCAGGTACGAACGATAAAAGCGGCAGCCATTTGAACCTGTTACGCTGGACCAGCCCGAGGACGATCAAGGAAACCCTGATCCCCCCGACGGAGTTTACCTACCCCTATATGAAGGCCAATAAGTGCCATTAAGGCATGAGCCATGACATGCGAATCGGAATATGCCTCATGCCTCATGGCTTATGGCTTTAAGTTTTTCCCTCATCTTCCTGTACAAGATGACTGGCTGATCGCCTGTTATCAGGTGTTCATCCATTTTAAGCGATGTCGCCTGGGGCTGATGGGTTTCGACCACAGTGCGGTCCTGCTTCAGAACGATCAGGTTAAAGAGCTTTGTGAAGGCGAAGTACAGCTCTTTCAGTACCGGGAGTTTGACCATTTTCTGGTAGGTCCTCAGGTAAAAGAGGGTATGGTTGTCGTCGATGGGGACAAAAGCAACGACTATCCTCATGGAATCCATGATATGGTTTTGCCAGAGGTTAGGGAAGATGAACGTCAGGTAGGTGCTTTTTTTCGGTGGTTCCTCTACCTGGTCCGGCCTGAGGGGCTTTTGTCCTTTGTCCTGTTCATTGAAGGGCCAGAAAGAAATTGAGTTTTCAGTCTCCTTTATATACGGACCATTTACTACCGGTCCTATGCCCCTGCCGATGGTGGTCTTATGTATGAAAGGAACGTGTACCACATCCAGCTGGTTTTCTATTGCCCTGGAATAATGCGCTTTCCAGAGGTCGGTGAAACCCGAAGATACCAGGCTGCCGTCAAGATTGTCGAACCATGGGACTTCGGGAAGCTTATCTGCCTGAATTGCAGTACCGGCCGGGGGATCAGGGGTGTACCAAACATAAACGAAACCGTTGGCTTCTTTGAGCGGATAGGCATTGGCCCTGATATAAGCAGGTGGCTGTGATGCCTTTCCGTTAGCAGGGATAAGAACACAGCTGCCCGTGGTATCGAATTCAAAACCGTGAAAGGGGCATTGGAGATGATTATCCCTGATCTTTCCAAGACTGAACTGTATGCCCCGGTGGGGGCATTTGTCGCGGAACACGGCAAGTTTTCCGTCAGAGTCTCTCCAGGCCAGGAGTTTTTCACCAAAACGGGTGAAGCCTTTAAGCTGGTTTTTCCTGATTTCGCCAGACTCCAGGATTACATACCATTGGTTCGGGATCATGTTGGAATAATTTTTTAGATGTACCGGCAAATGTAGGACAAATTCGGATGTCGTATCTTTGTACTTTAATATGAGACTATGGCAACAATAAAAAGGAAACGTATAGCCCTTGTGGCACACGATAATTGCAAGCAGGATATAGTGGAATGGGTTGGCTGGAACTGGCAGATACTGATGAAACATCAGTTGATCTGCACAGGCACCACGGGGAAGCTGGTCAACGATACCCTGATGGGTAAAATAGAAATGGGAGTGGAAGACCCCGATGCGGATGTTTCGGTTGTTAAACAGGATAAACCTGCAAGGACCGACGAAAAGAAAAAACCAGCCCAGATAAAGATAATACGTCTTAAATCCGGTCCTTTCGGAGGTGACCAGCAACTTGGCGCCATGATAGCCGAAGGCAGGGTCGACATACTGATTTTCTTCTGGGATCCCATGCAACCTCATCCCCATGATGTGGATGTAAAAGCCCTTCTAAGGATTTCGGTTCTTTATAACATCCCCTCGGCCTGCAATCGTTCCACTGCGGACTATCTGATCTCATCGCCCCTGATGGATGAGGAATATCATCCCAAGGTTAGGGATTATTCTGCTTACCTTGAACGGACTATCCCTGCTTAGGGCTATTGACGGGGCAGGAGAGGAAACGCTGATCAGAGGTTTGCACCGATCAGTCTTCCCAATGAAAAAGTAACTGCAGCGGCTGCAAGCCCTATAAGGACCTGCCGCATCCCCGATTTGAACACTCCTTTACCCGTGATGAGGGTAATTGCCGCTCCTATTGTAAAGAGGGCAATGGTGCTTAGTACCACACTGGTGATGACAGCCTGCTGTCCTTTTAGAAAAATGAAAGGCGCAAGGGGAATGATTGCCCCTGTCACGAAAAGCACGAAAGATGCTATTGCCGCTTCCCAGGCAGAACCTTTCAGATCATCCGGATTCAGCCCCAGTTCTTCCTTAACCAGCAAGGCCTGCATATTATCCTTATTGGAAAATATCTTGTTGGCAATCTCCCTTGCTTCATCCTCGGGAATTCCTTTGGCACGGTTAAGAAGGATGATTTCCTCGAATTCCTCTTCCGGGCTGTTTTCAATCTCTTCCATTTCGATCTCAATCTGCCTTTCGAGAAGTTCCTGTGAGCTTTTTACGGATATCCATTCACCCAGGGCCATGGAGAAAGCGCCTGCAAGCAAACCGGCTAGTCCTGCAATGAGCACTGCATTGCCTCCCTGGGTGGCACCCGCCACACCCATAACCAGGCTGAGGTTGCTTACAAGCCCGTCATCGGCCCCTAAAACGGCAGCCCTTAATGCATTGCCGCCCACATTCCGGTGGCCGCGCTCCATTTTTCTTACTTTATCACCGCTTAACTGATCGAGCGACTGGAGTATCTTGACATGCCTGTCCTCGGCCCCGTTTGATTTTTCACCGCTTTTATCCTTCTTTGAAAGAGAAGCATTTGTAATGCTTTTTTCGGCCTCAAGCAGGATTCCCAGTATCATGTTCCGGCCGAACAATCCTCCAAGCTTGGAAATGATCCTTGCCCTTGGCGAGGGTTTTGGTTCCCTTGCAGCCTTGTCGATGGCCCTCACTTTTTCCATTACCTTCGACTTATGCAATTCCTCTATCCTTGCCATCTCAAGGTAGATGGCACTTATCTCGGGATCATCCTCCATCAAGGCAACACGACGGTACAGATAGGCCGTATCTACCTCGGTTTGAAGTCTTGCCCTGAGTTTTTTATCTGCCTTCATTCCTTATTATTTTTGTATTTCGACCGGGATAAGACGTTCGGGAAGCGAATATAACCCGATTTCCGAAATTTCAGGATTATCCCTTGAAGAGTTTATCCTGATCCTCACGCTTTTTGCATGTACAGTGGGAAAACGTAGAAGTCTTTTATAACCGATAGTGGTTCCTGAAGCGACAGTTTTCCATGATTTGCCATCAGGGATCTCGAGAGAGAAGGATTCAACCCTCTGCCCGTCCCTGAAATATTCCTGTATGCCGAGGCAATTGAAGGAGCATTGTTGTTTAAGTTCCAGGATAATTGAAGCGGTTTTGCTCCCTTTTTTATTGGTCCAGTAAGTCCCTGGCTTTGAGTCGGTCATGTTTTCGGGTTTGAACTTCGGATTGCCGTTTGCCGGTATTATAGCAGCCCCGGCTGCAAGGTTGTTACGGAATGCCGAATCCAGGATAGCTCGCATGCCTTTAAGGCTTTTAACGTCGTTCTCATTAATAAGCCCCCGTTTGTCGGGAGGCAGGTTAAGAAGAAGGACCGAATTCCTCCCTGCCGAACTGAACCATATATCCACAAGTTTATCAGGGCTTTTCACGAGTGAGTCTTCTTTCTCATGATAAAACCAGCCCGGGCGGATCGAGACGTCGACTTCCGAAGGATACCAGGCGAGACCGGCCGCCTCTTTTATCCTCTCATCACTGCCCAGCTCTTTTTGCATCATATCTCCCGGCGGCAAAAATATATCCTCGGAGGAAGCGTGTTTTGACCCCACACCCATACTTTCTATTGAAACCCGGGGCAGTGGAACCACGCTCCATTCAGTTTCCCTGCCATAACCCGATTCAGTTCCTACCCATCTCACATCAGGCCCCATGATAGCAATAACCGCTTTTGGCTGAAGTTCCCTCACAAGTTTATAATATCCCATCCAGTCATATACCTGTTTCTTGCCGTTTGGCCCTTCACCGCAGGCCCCGTCAAACCATACCTCGCTTATTTCACCGTAAAGTGTGAGGACCTCTCTGAGCAGGTTTTCAAAGTAAGTATTGTACTGGTCCGTTCCATATAATTCCGAATGTATATCCCAGGGAGAGACATAAACCCCGAATTTGAGTGAGTACTCTTTGCAGGCATCCGAAACTTCCTTAACCAGGTCTCCATTCCCATCCCTCCAGGGAGTATTTTTAACACTGTACTCAGTATACTTACTTGGCCAGTTGCAAAACCCGTCATGGTGTTTGGCAACGAGGATGGCAAGCTTTGCACCGGCTTCTTTTGCTGTGCGTACCCATTGCCTTGCATCCAACTCCGAAGGGTTGAATATTTTCGTTTTCACATCCTTATTCCCCCATTCCAGGCCGGCAAACGTATTGATGCCGAAATGGAAAAATACGGTAAATTCCAGTTCCTGCCAGGCGGCCTGCCTGGCTGAAGGTGAAATATGTGCCGCTGTTTTAACAACAGAATCTACCGGCAAGCCCTCAGGCAACAGAATATAATTGGTGCCGGTCTGGGCAAAAGCAATGGATCCGGTAAGCAGGATCAGAGATATCAGGATGCAGATGGGGAATTTCATTACTTCATCAAATCTCTATTGCAGAGGTGTTACTACTTCCAGCAGTTCCGGCAGGTCCATCCCTATGTTTTTCAGATGTTCGATCTTCGGGACCCCGTTCTTTGTCCAGCCCCTTCGTTCATAAACTGCATCGAGGAGCTTTTCATACTGTTCTTCGCGGTGTTTCCTGAGGACAGCCATTTTTTCTTCTGTGGATTTACCTGCAGGGTCGAATCCGACTTTCTCAAGCAACTGCTTATCGTAGCGGTCGGCCCTCGATTCGTATTCTTCTTTTGTAACGGGACCGCAGGCACGGTATGGCTGGGCGTCGTGCATCCTGAGCCCGTAACCCCTGCGGATGCTTAAGATCCTCTGGAAATTATATACCCTTTCGGACATTCGTACGAGCTCTGTTTTATCGATTGTCAGGCCGGTAACAGCATTGAATATGGTAACATAATTGTCGACATGCTCGGGAACTTTGGCGGGTTCAGCGCTCTGGGCATTGTTTTCGGGTTCCACATCGTTCCAGGGAAGTTTACAGAATCCTGCAAGTCCGAACCAGGTGCGGAACATAGGGAAATAATGAAGGGCCTCGGCCTTTTTCTCGAAAGTGGGGATCTGGTTGTTGACCATGTCCATGAAAATGAGCCAGGCTTCGTCATGCTGGGGGCCCTTGTTAGTCATTGCATAACCCCCCTGCTGTGCCAGAGATTCCTTTGAAACATACTGGGAATATTCGAGGCCTTTGTTTTCCATGCCGATATCCTGCATGAAACCGGGATCACCCCAGCCGTTCTTTGCAAAGATCCCTTTCATTTTTCGAACACCCTGGCCGGCGATAAGCCCGAAGCCTTCACCCCTTGAAACCTGGTGAAGCAGCTCCATTGCCGCATCAGCATTGCCGAAATTCAGCTTAAGTCCGCCAGTTCTCTCTTCATTGATGATCCCATTCTCATAACATTCCATCACAAAACCAAGGATGGTTCCCCAGGAAATAGTGCAGATGCCATAGGTATCGCAGTAAAAGTTAGCTTCAATGGTAAAGTCAGGGTTGAAAATACCTGCAACGGAACCCAGGGATGATGTGGTCTCATATTCAGGCCCGTCTACGATGACCTTCTCGCCTTTATACGGACCGCTTCGGAGTTCATAATTATCAACCCCTTTGGCGCAGGCCATATTGCAGCCTACCCAGCAACCGTCGGGTACGTTCTGTGTGAAGAACGACTTCCATACATCGCCCTTGATCAGGTGGGCGTTGGGATGGCTCCCGAATTTGAAATTATGGACCGGGAGCAGGTCGTAATCATTCATGATGTGGGTGAGGTGGGCCGTGCCTTTCGAACGCATTTCGCATTGCTTGTCGTCAAGCTCACGCATTTCCTTGTTGAAGGTGCGCCCGCGTTCCTGTATGGCTTCCATGTTCACAACGTTGTTGCGGTTCCCTCCAATGGTTTTAACATGGGCTACCATGGCTTTGATCTTTTTGTCGCGCAAAACCGTGCCAATCCCTCCGCGGCCGGCCTGTTTCAGGCGGACTTTTTTACGCTTGATGTCGTAAAACGTGAAGTTAAGCATCCCTATGAGGGAATGGTCCGCAGCAGTGCCGGCCGAAACTACCGAAACATTG
Source organism: uncultured Bacteroidales bacterium (assembly GCA_903877385.1). GTDB lineage: Bacteria > Bacteroidota > Bacteroidia > Bacteroidales > FEN-979 > CAIRDP01. The sequence goes on along the minus strand of CAIRDP010000033.1, from coordinate 63,343 downwards.
TACTTGTCCTTTTCATTTTCGGGTTTAGCCATTATTTCGTGCAGTATCTCGGCAAGGATATGGCTGTCGGTAGGCAGGTCCCCTGCTTCATAGATCTCAACCACTTCCCGTTCTTCTTCAAAAACCACCATTACCTCCTGATCCGACTTCCCCTGTATTTCCAGCGCATCGAACCCGCAAAATTTGAGGAAGGGACCAAAAAATCCGCCCACATTCGAATCAACAACAATATCTGTTTGAGGGCTGATGGCACAGCAGATCGCCTTGCCTGCACCGGAATACTGGGTGATCCCGCAACATGGTCCGCCTGAAATTACAATTTCATTCTCCGGGTCGTTCCATTTGGTATCAGGTTTAGTTGAATCCCAGAGAAGCCGCAGGTCAAAACCCTTGCCGCCGACGAATTTATCTTTCATCTGCTGATTTACAGGTTTTTCCTTTATTGTAAGGTCCCCTACATTAACGTAAATGGTACGGTTGTTATATCCTTTTTCGATAGGAGCCCAGCTGTATTTATACTGTGCGAGGAGTTTGTGGGTGTTTTGGAATTCTTTGAAGGTCATATGTTTGGGTTTTGATCTGGATGTAAGATATCTTGCATCCTGTATCCTGCATCAGCAGCACGAAGTGCTCTTTATCTTGCAACTGTTAATCAATTAACGTTGCAAAAATACGTAAAAATTTCATCGCAAAGCGCCGTAAATCAAAAAGTTCGATATGTTTTCCATTGCATAACGATTCCACCCTGCCCGGACTTGTACAGTATGCTGAAGAGTTTATTCTCTCCCCATAAATTCCACTCAGCCTGATGCGGGAGCGGGGGCAGGAAATCGGGGGTTTTACGGCTTTGATTGGATTAATTTGAGAAAACCTGCGGGAGTATTTTTTACTTTTCATGCTCCATGAAGTAATCATTTATGCCTTCTTTTTGTAAATTTGTGTTTGAAGTTCAGTAAAATTTTAAATGTTTTCCTGATGACATCCGCAGAGATAAAAGATAAGCTCAAAAGCAGGACGGTAGGCATTGCCGGTTGCGGGGGACTTGGCTCTAATTGCGCCGTTGCTCTGGCAAGGGTAGGGGTGGGTACATTGATACTGGCTGATTTTGACATAATCACTGAGTCCAACCTGAACCGGCAGTATTATTTTCTCAGCCAGGTTGGGGAGCCCAAGGCTCCTTCGCTTAAACGGGTCATTCACCAGATCAACCCGTCGGTTAGCGTGATTGCCTATGAAGTAAAACTTGATCCTGAACACATCCTGAGATATTTCAGGGATTGCGACGTCATTGTTGAAGCTTTTGACCAGGCCGAAGAAAAGGAAATGTTCATCGAGACGGTGTTATCGGCTTTTCCTGAGAAACCTTTGGTCGTGGGCCTGGGGATGGCTGGATGGGGGATGAATGCAGGCATACATTACCGGCATGAGGGGAACCTGCATATTTGCGGGGATGAAGTCACCGGGATCAGCAACGAATTCCCCCCGCTGGCCCCGAGAGTGGGAATGGTTGCGAACATGCAGGCGAATGTTGTACTTGAGATTTTATTAAAATCATGAACCCCTGATAGGGGTTTTGCTCTAATAAATTTTGAATGAAGATAATTTTAAATAATACTCAGGAAACTTTTAAGCAGGATAAAATGACCGTTAATGAGCTGTTGGAAGCCAAAACATTCACTTTTAAAATGCTGGTGGTCAGGATTAACGGGACCCTCATAAAAAAAGACGAATACAATTCAGCAACCATCAGGGACAGTGACGATGTGATGGTACTTCACCTGGTGAGCGGGGGGTGAAAGAATGTACAATGTACCATGTACCATGTACAAATGAGGGATCAGGAGTTTTACTCAGGAATTCATTTGTACATGGTACACTGTACATCAGATGACTTCTCCAACCACAAACGTGCTTCCGCCCACGAAAATGAGATCATCTTCTGCGGCTGCATGTTTTGCAGCTTCGTAAGCAAGTTTTACGCTCTTATAACTTTTCCCTTTAAGCTTGTGCTCCGATGCCAGCTGCTTAAGCGAATCTGCGTCGAGACCCCTGGGAATGTCGGCCTTGCAGAAATAATAAGTTGCTTTGACAGGCAGGTGTTTAAGGATAAGTGAAGGATCTTTATCACTCACTGTTCCTATAACAAGGTGAAGTTTGCCGTAGGAAATATTTGCAAGCTGTGCAACCACTTCCTGGATACCGGCTTCATTATGACCCGTATCACAAATTGTCAGCGGTTTAAGGCTAAGTACCTGCCATCTTCCCTTGAACCCGGTCCTGATAGCTGAATAGCGTATTCCCTTTTTAATATGATCGGCTGTAATCGCGAAACCCTGCTTGTTTAGTTCTTCGATTATACCCATAAGGGTGACCAGGTTCTTCATCTGGTAATCTCCGCCCAGAGGACAGGGGATCTTCTTGATGAATACTTCCTTGTCCTTGTAAACATCCACGTTCAGGTGAATAGCCTTACGTCCCCAGTTCCGGATCTTAACAACAGAATAATGGTCTGACGCATAATTTATCTCAGATTTCGTGAGTTTTGCCTGCTTCCTGAAAACGGAATCCACAGATTCCTGTCTCTCACCGATCAAAACCGGAACTCCCGGTTTAAAGATACCTGCTTTTTCCTGTGCGATTTTTGGCAGTGTGTCGCCCAGAAACTGCATATGGTCAAGACTTACATTTGTAACAACCGAAAGAAGCGGAGTAATAATGTTAGTCGAATCAAGTCTTCCCCCCATCCCAACTTCAACGATAGCAACATGAACATGCTGTTCCTTGAAATATTGAAATGCCATTGCCACAGCCAGTTCAAAAAACGAGGGGTTTATTTTTTCAAATTCCTCCATGTGTTTTGAAATGAAAGCCGGAACATAGGCTTTTGAGATCTTTTTGCCGTTAACGCGTATCCTTTCACGGAAATCTTTGAGATGCGGTGAAGTGTACAATCCGGCCCTGACTCCTTTTTGCTGCAAGATGGATGCCAGCATGTGCGCGACAGAACCCTTACCATTTGTTCCTGTAATATGAATGCACTTGAAGTTATCCTGCGGATTTCCAAGCACCGAGCACAGAGCAAGGGTATTGTCAAGGTTTGCCCGGTACGCTGCAGCCCCAACCCTGTGAAACATGGGGAGCTGTGCGTTCATGTATTCAATAGCTTCTTTATAACTCATAATTGTAATTTTAAGTGTTCAGTAATCAACTCTTTATATAATGACTCAACTCATCGTTAACAAAGATAAAACAATTAAATTCAAAAGTCAATACACGGCCCCAAAAGAACCGTCCTGTTTTGACCCGGTAACGGTTTTAAAACAGTTAATTTCCTTTCTCCATCGCAGAACTCCAAGAAAAGCAAAAATAATTGCTTCTTTAAAATCAACGGTCAATAAATCAGGTATTATTATCTGAGGCTTTACCAGGGACCGGATCATTGAGACCAGGTATTTGTTATGTGCCCCTCCTCCTGTAATGAACAATTTCTTACTGCTTTCTTTCCCTGTTTGCAGGGAAATCTGCTGTGCAATATGAGTCACAAATGTACTCAAAATGTCGATTAAAATAAGTCCGGAATCGCTGAGAATGGGATTGATGTTTTCCTCAACCCATTCCTTTCCAAGGGATTTAGGGCCGGACTGCATGTAATACGGCAGGCTGTTGAGTTGCTCCAGCAGTGAGGGACTTACCTTCCCACTTTGGGCCAGGCGTCCGTCTTTATCAAAAGGCAGACCTGCAAGCCCTGAAAGGCTGTTCAGGACAATGTTTACCGGGCATATGTCAAATGCTATCCTGTTGCCGCTGCTCTCGAATGAAATATTTGCAAATCCTCCGAGGTTAAGGCAAAAGTCATAAGCAGAAAAAAGAAGCCTGTCCCCGGCCGGCACAAGAGGGGCGCCTTGTCCCCCGTTGGCAACGTCGCCCGAACGGAAGTCGCAGATTACCGGGAGCCCTGTTTCGGCTTTAATAGCAGCCCCGTTACCGACCTGTGATGTAAAGCCCTGGCCTGGCTGGTGAAAAACTGTATGCCCGTGTGATGCGATGAAATCTGCTTTAATATTATATTTCTCAATGAAGTTCATGCAAAGGCTGCCCAGCAGGTGGCCAAAAGCATGGTCGGTAGCGGCAAATTCCACGGCAGTGGACCCCGGCAGGCCCGAGAGTCGCTTGAGCCAGTCTTCGGAATAGGGTATTGTTTCAGCATGAAGTATGGAATAATCCCACTGTCCATGGTCATTGTAAAATTGGCAGCAGGCTATATCCACGCCATCCAGCGAGGTTCCCGACATCAGTCCTATTACTTTGTACCGGTCCATTTAAAGGATGTCTGAGATCGTTTCAAGTTTAATGCCGCGGCTGCCTTTGAGCATTATGGTTTTCCCCCCAGGAGTATGGTGGCTGAACCACAAGCGGGCAAGTTCGCTGTCGCCGAAGCAAAGGAATTCCCTTTTCGTATTAAGCCTTGTAAAAACAGGCCCTACCAGGCAAACGTCGGTAAAGGATAATTCTTCAAGGAGTTTTAAAATATATATATGCAGGCTGTCCGATTCAGTGCCAAGCTCGAGCATGTCGCCCAGGATCACAGCTTTATTGTCATAAGCCGAGGATGCGAAATAGCGGAGGGCTGCCTCCATACTGCTTGGATTTGCATTGTATGCATCCATGAGCAGAGTATTTTTCCCAGAGCTTTTGAGCTGGGAACGGTTACTAGAAGGCTCGTAGGACTTAATGGCCTGTTTAATGGCTTCGTTACTTACGCTGAAATACCTGCCGATACAGGCTGATGCCAGAATATTGACTGCATTGTAATCCCCGAAAAGTTTCGAAGGAACATCAAAGGCGTCTTTCCCTGGCTCTTGAATCGTAAGATCAACAAAATCACCGGTTTTCCTGCTGAGCCCTCGCAACCATGCAGAATCATCAAAACCGTAGGTAATCCTTTCCATCTTATCCGATTGCTGCATCAGCAGTTGATCATCGCAATTCACAAACACCTTCCCTTTGGCTTCAGCCAGAAAGCGGTACAGTTCGGTTTTGGTTTTTACAACCCCTTCAAAACTTCCGAAACCTTCAAGATGGGCCCTCCCTACATTGGTTATAATACCATAAACTGGAGATGCAATACTGCAAAGGAAATCTATTTCGCCAGGGTGGTTGGCTCCCATTTCAATCACCGCAATTTGAGTATCCTTTCTGAGCCTGAGCAGGGTGAGCGGAACCCCAATGTGGTTGTTCAGGTTGCCGGCAGTGCTTACTACAGAATATTTTTTTAAAAGGACGGCATTTATAAGCTCTTTGGTAGTTGTTTTTCCATTAGTCCCCGTGACTGCGATAACAGGGATCTGAAAACTCCTGCGATGAAGCCTTGCAAGATCCTGAAGCGTTTTCAATACATCTTCAACCAGGAGGCATTGGTGGTTTATTTTATACTCAGGTTCGTCGACAACCACCCAGGAGGCTCCCTTTTCAAGAGCTTCTGCAGCAAAGTGATTGCCGTTAAACCGGTCTCCCTTCAGGGCAAAGAAAATACAGGACGGGCTGAGGTTCCGGCTGTCGGTGACAATTACTGGATGCTGAAGGAAGATAGTATATATTTCAGTAAGAACGCTGAACATCAATTCATAATTTCGGTGCAAATTTACTACAATTCAAATAGAATACATATAAAAAAAGCTGCTTTATGGTCAAAGCAGCTTCTGAAAAATATGTTTTAAATACTTATTTGCCTGGAATAGCTCCGCCAACGCGGGTCATGGCGCAACGGAAGCCAATAGCGTCGGATGCATCGGTTTCATCAAGGTAGCGGCGCATGCCGGGGCTCATATAATAAGCGGGATCTTTCCAGCTGCCACCTTTGTATACGCGGGCCTTATCGCTGATAAGTGAACTTTTGCCGTACTCATACATCGCGTTTGTAGCGCTTGTATCACGGGTTTCTTTCCAGTATTCACCGCTGATGTTTGACTGGTAATCGCCGTCAAGGTAATTGATATTGTCGGCCTGTCGGTAATTCTTGCGGTTCTTGGCTTCGGCGGTCGTGACATCCCTGTATTTAATATGACCCAGGCTGTCTTTTTCGGAAAGGAAGCCTTCGGCATCCCTTACCGGGGTCTGAAATACGTTCCCGCGGTAGGGGCGGATATCCGACATGTCGTTGAATGAAAGCGGGCGGTACACATCAGCGACCCATTCGCTTACATTACCGGCCATATTGTACAGGCCATAGTCGTTGGGAAAATAGGAACCGCATGCGGCGGGAATGTCGGCCCCGTCGTTGAGGTTGCCTGCAACGCCCATATAGTCACCTTTTCCGCGTTTGAAGTTATCCATGAATGTGCCGTAATAGCGTGACTGGTTTGTTCGCACGTAGGAACCATTCCAGGGATAGTTTTTATGTTCGACAACCCTTTCGTAAACAGTATTCCCTATCAGCCCGAGGGCTGCATATTCCCATTCGGCTTCGGTCGGGAGACGATATTTGGGCAGCATGATGCCGTCTTCCATTTTAACTTTACGGGTACCGCTGCCGTTCGGATTGAGGTCAGGCAAAGGCTTATCCACAAGCCCTTCATACTGACCGGCCAGGTAAGCTTCGGTATTGAAATTATTTTCATTCTTCTGGGCAGGATCCATGGCAAGAATGCCTTTGCGGATGAGCAGCATTTCGTTCACCCTGTCGGTTCTCCATGCGCAATAGTCGTTTGCCTGCACCCAGGTTACTCCAACAACGGGATAATTCCTGTAGGCAGGGTGGCGGAAATAATATTCCACAAGGGGCTCATTATAGGCAAGGCGGTCGCGCCAGACCAGGGTGTCGGGAAGAGCTTTGCGGTAAACGCCGGGGTAATCTGCTCCATAAACACGACTAAGCCAGTAAAGGTACTCCAGGTAATCCAGGTTACGAGTTTCGGTCTGATCCATGTAAAAGCTGGTCACTGTCACCCTCTTGGGCTGGTTGTTCCACTCAAACAGAACGTCATCCTGGGTCTGGCCCATGGTAAATGTTCCACCTTCAATAAATACAAGGCCAGGACCGGTACCCTGGTCCTGGAAGGAACGGACTTCAAAGCCTCCGTTCTTGGAGTTATTATACTCCCAACCTGTTGAGCGGGAAACTTCTTTTTTGCAGGCGCCTGTAAGCAGTAAGGCTGCAACGACAGCGCTTACATGAAACCATTTTTGAACTTTCATCCGTGGAAATTTTTTGCAAATATAATCTATATAACTAAAATCTTGGGCATTTTATTGCCCTGATCTTTCTTTTTCTTTCGATGCATGGAAATTGCCAGGAGGCAGAAACCTCGTGAGCCCCGCCCGACACTGAGAATAAGCGTGATACATTGAGGTCGTAACTGTAACCCACCCTGAGGTTTTTATAGTGGATACCGGCCATAACAATCACGGCATCCGCATTCTCAAAGTTATGGCGGAACCATAACCCGCAAACCAGGGGATCAATGGTGAGGTAGGCCCCGATATTCAGCTGGTGAAACCCGCCCTGCTGCTGGTACAATATGTTGGGCGAAACTGAGAACTCCTTGTCTTCATCATCGCCCGATCCCTTTTTGAGATTGATGGACGCACCTGCTTCGGCAGTATATTTAATATACAGATGCGAAACATTGTCGGTGTAAAATCCGTTTTTAGGCTGGGTCATATGGTCTGCCGAAAATCCGCCATAAACCAGGCCGTCATAATCAAGCATAAACCCTGAAGAGAAATCAACAGTTGAGACTGTGGGATTATCGGGTGGTTTTTCGCTGGTGGGCTGATCAACCTGCCCTGTAACCCGGTTGATCTGATCTTCGAAAATGAATTTTTCCCATACGATGTGCCTCTGGTAGTATGACCCCCTCACGGCCAGGCTGGCATCCAGTTTCTGGGTGATTTTGAATTTGTAGGCATAAGAGAGCCCTATCGTGGTTGTATTCAGGCTTCCGCCCCCGGCCCTGTCGGCCATGAACAACAGCCCTATTCCCCCGTGAACCAGGCCCAGGTACTGGTCATAGGAAAAACTGTAGGTGTTGAATGCATTTCCCAGGCCCGGCCACTGGTTCCTGTAATTACCGGTAAGCCTGGGGCAAATGGTGGCCCCGGTAAGCGCAGGGTTCAGATAAAGGGGGTTGGCGTAAAACTGCGAAAACTCCGGATCCTGGGCAAAACATGACCACAAGCTGGCAAAAAGAAAAAAAACAGTATAACATGATCTCCGATACACAATCCCGATTTTCATCATACAGGCCCAGGAGAGCGCAAATTTAGAAAAAAATCCCCGGTTTGGTCCAATCTTTTCTACAATATAAAAAAGAATAAAACGTTAAAGAATATTATTTCGTACTCAGAAAAAATTTATAATCACGGCAAACTATTTAGGATAAATTACGGTCATACACATCAGACAGTAAATTCCATCAAATGATTAAACGAAATTTTTCACCCAGGCTTGTATTTCTTATTCTGGTTTTATTGGTTTTAAACCCTTCAATAAAAAGCCAGGCTCAGGGCTCGTTTGCAGCCAACTCTGTTCTTTCGGCAGGAAGCTGGTTCAAATTTACCATTTCGGCCGACGGCGTTTACCGGTTAAGTTATACCGACCTTAAGAATGCCGGTGTCCCGGTCGGATCAATCAACCCTAAAAATATCAGGATCTATGGGAACGGGGGAGGTATGCTTCCCGAATCCAATGACAGCGCAAGGCTGGATGACCTTGTTGAGAACCCGATTTTTGTATATGGACAGGATGACGGTGTATTCAATGAGGGGGATTACATACTGTTTTACGGAAGCGGGCCCGATCGCTGGAAATACAGCCAATCCGACAAAAATTACCATCATGTAAGGAACATTTATTCTGATGTTAGCTGTTATTTCCTGAGTTGCGACCAGGGCGAAGGGAAACGTATCCAGACCCAGGCTTTCAATCATGCTTCGGCAAATGCTGTTTACACCAATTTCAATGATTATATTGCCTATGACCGTGATGATATCAACCTGATAAATTCAGGCAGGATATGGTACGACAAGGAAACTTTTGACCTCACCACTTCAAGGAATTATTCGTTTACCTTTCCCAACCTTGATTCCCGTACAGCTGTTACCATAACACTGAGTGCCGCTTCCCGGTCAATCGATGTCTCATCGTATTTTGATCTGAAAGCCGATGACAAGCTGTTGACTTCGCTTTCAATAGCAGCTGTCACCACCAATTTTGAGGATTACTATGCTTTTGACGGTACTGTAAGCAAAACCTATGCAACAACAAACCCGACGATCAACCTGAACCTGGTTTACAATCCCATGGTTTCGGGTGCAACAGGGTACCTGAATTATTTTGAGCTTAACGCAATGCGCTTGCTTACCATGACAGGCAGCCAGATGAATTTCAGGAATGCCGCTTCATGGCAAGCTAACAGGGTCAGCGAGTTTCAGCTGGCTTCACAGGGCCAGGCTTTAACAATATGGGACGTGACCCTGCCATACAATGTAAGGAACCTTGAAACGCAGCAAAACGGCAATGTATATTCGATAAGGCTTGCAACAGATACGCTGAAGGAATTTGTTGCATTCGACGGCAGCGCATTCAACACCCCGGTTTTTGCCGGTACCGTGGCCAACCAGAACCTTCATAATCTGTCCAATGTAGATTACGTGATGATATCCTACCCCGATTTTACCGACCAGGCGGAACGCCTGGCCGCTTTCCACAGGACCTATTCGGGGCTGAATGTTTATATTACCACACCCGACAAAGTCTATAATGAATTTTCCTCGGGGGTCCAGGATATTTCGGGCATCAGGGACTTTATGAAAATGCTTTACACCCGGTCTTCATCAGGCCACCAGATCAAATACCTTTTGCTGCTGGGGGATGCTTCATATGATTATAAAAACCGGGTAACGAACAATACAAATTTTATTCCTTCCTACCAGTCCCTGAATTCACTTTCTCCTGTTGACTCCTATGTGTCGGATGATTACTTCGGATTGTTAAAAGGGGGAACCAAGGCCGATACCATGTGTATCGGGATAGGCAGGTTCCCGGTGAGGACCGATCAGGATGCAATGAATGCGGTAGACAAGATCATACATTATTCGAGCAATTCCGATTCAGTTGAATCGGATTGGAGGAACCTTGTAACTTTTGTGGCTGACGACCAGGACAATGGGGGGGGCGACACTTTCATGGAGGATTCAGAAACTCTGGCCGCCATGGTCAGTCCTACCTATAATATTGACAAGATCTATCTTGATGCATATACGCAGGTTTCCACCCCGGGCGGGGCCAGGTACCCCGAAGTCAACGATGCAATCAACAAAAGGATAGCAAAAGGCACCCTGGTGATCAATTACGTGGGCCATGGAGGCGAACTGGGATGGGCTCATGAACGTGTGCTGGAAGTGCCCGACATACAAAACTGGACGAATTATAATAAACTCCCTGTATTTCTTACGGCAACCTGCGAGTTCAGCAGGATGGACGACCCGGCGATAGTTTCGGCAGGCGAATTGGTCTTTTTGAACCCCAGGGGAGGCGGTATTGCTCTTTTTACTACCACCAGGGCAACCTATGCCGGAGGGAACCTTACTCTTTCAATGAACTTTTACAGCCACCTGTTTGAAAAGGAAAACGGGGCGTATCACCGTATGGGCGACCTCATCAGGCTCTCAAAAACCGACAGCGATCCCAATACAAGGAAATTCGTATTACTCGGCGATCCCGCCCTCTTGATTGCATACCCAAACCTGAATGTGGTCACAACTTCCATAAAAACAGGCACACCGCAGGCTGAAAATGACACCCTGAAAGCGCTTACCCAGGTTACGATAGAAGGAGAGGTAAGGGATGGCAACAGCCTTGCATCGGATTTCAACGGAACAGTCCTGCCGACGATTTTCGATAAAAAATCCCTGATCATCACCAAGGCAAACGACCAGCTGGCCCCTCCTTTTCCGTTTTACCTCCGAAAGAATATCGTTTACAGCGGAAAGTCCAATGTCACCAGCGGGAAGTTCTCTTTTACCTTTATTGTACCCAAGGATATAGATTATAAATATGGAGTTGGCAGGATAAGTTATTACGCCAGCGGCAAGACTACCGATGCAAACGGCTATGATGAAGGCCTTGTAGTTGGAGGTTATGACAACCAGGCTTTGACCGATACTTCAGGCCCTTCAGTAACACTATACATGAACGACCGTAATTTTGTAAGCGGAGGAGTATGCAGCCAGAATCCTGTTTTACTGGCGGATGTGTCAGATGAATCTGGCATCAATACCGTCGGGAACGGCATCGGCCATGATATTTCGGCTATCCTTGACAATGACACCAAGAACCCGATGATTTTGAACGATTATTATGTGACAGGACTTGATACCTATGCAAGGGGTGTTATCCAGTATCCCATATTCAACCTTCCGGACGGCCCTCACCACCTGGATTTGAAAGTATGGGATGTGTATAATAATTCGACAGAAGCGGGCATCGATTTTGTCGTGGAATCCACCATCACCTTTGCCCTTGACCAGGTTATGAACTACCCCAACCCGTTTAGTGACCATACTACTTTTTCGTTTCAGACCAACCAGACCGATAATGACCTGGCTGTTGAGATCAGGGTGTACTCCATTTACGGAGAACTTGAGAAGACGTTTAAAACAACTTTGTATGCCGGAGGGTACAGGGTGGAGCCCTTTGTTTGGGACGGCCGCTCCGATTCAGGTGTTTTACTTGGCTCAGGGATGTATGTTTACCGTATTAAAGTAATATTGCCCGACGGATCGGAGACCTCAAGATCGGCCAAGCTTGTTTTTACCCGTTAGACAAAAGGAAAAATCCATGAAATTGCATTACCGTTTCCTTATCCTGCTGATTATCCTCCCCTGGGTTTTATTTGCAGGAAAACCCTTGTCAACAAATTCGGTGCTTTCGACAGGCAAGTGGTACAAATTCATGATAAGGAATACCGGCTTGCATCGTATTGGGTACCATGACCTGGAAAAAATGGGGATAACGCCCTCAACTATCAATACGGCAAATATCCGTATTTACGGGAACGGGAGTGGGATGATCCCCGAAAGCAATGCCACGGCAAGGATTGATGACCTGAGGGAGATTTCAATTCTTGTTCAGGACGGAGGTGACGGGAAATTCGACACGAACGATTATATTCTCTTTTACGGGGAAGGTCCTGACGGATGGAAACTGAACACCACAACCAACGTATTCACCCATTCCAAGAACCTGTATTCTGACGTAAGCTATTATTTTATGACCCTCGACCTTGGGGCAGGCCGCAGGATTACTCTCAAACCCATAGGGGATAGTGCGTTCAACCATACTTCGGTACGCTGGGACGATATGATGTTTCATGAGCTTGACCTTCAGAACATCATTAAATCGGGTAAGCGATGGATGGGTGAACAATTTACAAAAAACAAACCAAGGTATGATTTTGATTTTTCATTCCCTTATATCGACAGTATCTCACCTGCCAGGATGAAACTCAGTCTCGTGGGACGTTCGGATGTCGTAAGCCAGTTCATGGTATACAGGGACGGGGTTAAAATTGACAGTTTAAGTTTTGATTCGGTTGCGCTTGATGCGCAGGGGCCCTATGCCGAGGGGGTGGATAGGACTGACTACCTTCTTTATCCCAATACAAAATTCAGGATCTCGCTTGAATATAATGTACCCACAGATCCATCGGTAGGCTGGCTTGATTACATAGAAATGCAGTTGTCAAGAAAACTTTACTGGATCGGGCCTCAGTTGACTTTCCGTGATTTCAACTCGGTGGGGCCGGGCAGGATCACCCAGTTCAGGATGAGAAAAGCGAAACCGGGGATCATAGTCTGGGACATCACCGATATGTCTGATATTTACCAGCTCAGTACTACCATGGCTGCCGACAGTATTTTAAGGTTCACAGTAAAGACCGATTCACTGCATACTTTTTTCGCCTTCAATAATACATATTTTGATACTGTAAGTTTTGTCGGCATAGTCGCAAACCAGAACCTTCATGCCCTGCAACCCAAACAAATGGTAATGATTGTTCCTCCCATCTTTGCCGGTGAGGCACAACGGCTTGCCGATTTCCACCTGACCGACAGCCAGATTGAATCCCTGATCGTTTCAGTGCCCGAGATCTATAATGAGTTTTCCTGCGGACAGCCTGATCCGGGGGGGATAAGGGATTTTGTCAAGATGCTGTTCGACAGGGGGCTGCCATCGTCCCCGCCGAAATACCTCCTGCTTTTCGGCGACGGATCTTACGATCCCAAGAACAGGACCCCCGACAATGATAATTTCATCCCCGGCCTTGAATCCCAGGAGTCCTTATCCACCACAGCATCCTTTGTGACCGATGACTTCTACGCTATCATGGGCGATCTCGAAGGTTACGATGCATCAGGGTCGATCGACCTGGGGGTTGGGAGGTTTCCCGTAAATACTGTTGAACAGGCCAAAAACGTTGTTGATAAGATCATACACTACAGCACGTATACCGATACAATATATGCCGACTGGCGCAATAACCTGGCCCTGGCCTGTGATGAAGGGGACCGGAATTACTTCGTCGGCAATAGCGAGGAGCTGGCCTCTATCGTGGCTGCAAAGTACCCGGTTATCAATTTAAACAAGATTTACTTTGATGCCTACCCCATGGTGACCATTCCGGCGGGAGCCCGTTTCCCCGAAGCCAATAAAGCCCTGAACGATGCGGTTCAGAAAGGTACCATGCTGATCAATTATATCGGGCACGGAGGCGAAACCGGCTGGAGCAACCGACAGGTGCTCACCATGGCCGACATCAGCGCATGGACGAATTCCGAGAAGCTCCCTGTATTTGTGACCGCGACCTGTGAATTCAGCAGGTTTGACAACCCTGAACGTTTTTCGGCGGGTGAAGAGATCTTTGTACGCCCAGGGGGAGGCGGAATTGCCATGTTCTCCACGACCCGCACAACTTTCGCGGGCACCAACCAGAACCTCGACACCAGCTTCTTCCGCCATATGATGGAAAGAATAGACGGAAGGTATATCAGGATGGGCGAACTCATCATGCTGTCGAAAAACAACAACCAGAACAACCCCCTTCTGAAAAATTTCGTCCTGCTTGGAGATCCAGCCCAGCAGATGGCTTTTCCAAACCATGACATCGTTACGACAAGTATCAACGGGCAACCGGCCAATCAGCCTGATACCGCCCTGGGATTGTCGACAATTACCGTGGCAGGTCATGTGGAAGATTACCAGGGTAAACCCGTTAACGATTTCAACGGGGTTCTTACTGCAAAAATGTTTGATAAGCCCACGATGTACAGTACTCTTGGCAACACTTACGGGCAGTATAACGGGAGTTTCCCCCAGAAATTCACTCTCCAGGACCATCTCATGAACCGTGTAAAAGTGCCCGTGACCAATGGCCAGTTCAGTTTTTCCTTTACGGTGCCCAAAGAAGTGGGAATGAATTTCGGAAGCGGGAAAATAAGCTATTATGCGGGGAATGGCATAACGGATGCCAAAGGCTATACAAAGAATGCAATTTTCGGAGGCAGGGATCCCGATATCATTCCGGGTACAACCGGACCGGCTTTATCCCTTTACATGGATTCACGCAAGTTTATCTCGGGTGGAAGCACCGGTTCTGACCCTCTTTTCCTGGCCGACCTGTATGATACAACCGGAATCAATGCGGTCGGATTCGGGATAGGGCATGATATCGTGGCGGTGCTGGATGATGACTGGGCCCATGTTATCAACCTTGACGACTCTTATGAGCCCATGCTCGGCAGTTATACACGGGGCTCGGTAAGCTACCAGCTTGCAGGCCTGAGCTCCGGCGAACATAAAATTACCTTGAGGGCCTTTGACCTCTATGATAATTCTTCAGAAAAGGATATCTATTTCCGGGTTTTCGGCCAAACATCCATGAGCATACAGAATATCTTCTGTTATCCGAACCCTGCCACAACCCTGACCCACTTTTCTTTTAATCCCGTGAACACCCTTGGCAGCTTTGATGTAAGCATTGACATCTACAACCTATGGGGGGTTAAAATGAGATCCATCACGGCAACTTACCCTGAATCAGGAACAGGCACCATAACTATAAACTGGGACCTGACCGACGGCAGCGCGAACAAACTTGTTACCGGGCTCTATCCCTTTACTGTTAAATTCAGCGGGACCAACGGATCATTTTTGAATACTTCAGGAAAGATTGCGATAATTCATTGATCGGCATTGTAATATTTCGAATTTTCAGAACCGGGGCAATATTGATCATTTTCATTCGTTAATTTTGAAACCTATTTAAGTAAGTACATATAATCATTCAGGAATGCGACAGATTAAAAGCAGAGTTGTTTTATTGTTGATTTGCACCTTCGTAATGTCAGATTTATTTGCACAGTTACCCCCTGAACCTACTGATGGTTCCAGGGTTATCTCAACCTCGGTGCCGTTTTTAACGATTGCGCCTGATGCAAGGTCGGGAGGTATGGGCGACGTTGGAGCTGCAACTTCCCCCGACGTATATTCCATGTTCTGGAACCCGGCAAAGTATGCGTTCAGCGATAAAACTTTGGGTGTTGGCATAGGATATGTTCCCTGGCTCAGGGGCCTGGTGAACGATATCGGCCTGGCATCAGTTGCAGCATTTTACAAGATAGGCGACAAACAGGCAGTAGCCATGTCGCTGAGATATTTTTCGATGGGTGAAGTTCAGTATACCGATGATCACGGAAATTCACTTGGCAATTACAAACCGAATGAATTTGCCGTTGACGCAACGTATTCCAGGAAATTTTCAAGGGAAATTTCAGGCGCCGTAGCAGGCAGGTTTATTTATTCAAACCTTATCCCGGGCTACCAGAACACAGATGCAAGTGTAAGGCCTGGCTATTCCGTGGCCGCCGACATTGCCTTCTATTACCGCCATCCTTTGGAAATAAAAGGAACCAGCGGCGGCATAATCGCATTCGGCTTCGATATTTCGAATATCGGCGCCAAGATTTCATACAGTAGTTCTTCGGTCCAGAGCAATTTCATCCCTACCAACCTCAGGCTGGGGCCATCATTTACACTGAATATCGATGATTATAACAGCATCTCCTTTTCTCTCGATCTTTCCAAGCTGCTCGTTCCCACACCTCCCGTGACCCAGTACGACAGCGTTACGAAAACCTATGTCATCATCAAGGGCATGGATAATAATGTTTCGGCGATTCGCGGCATAATGCAGTCGTTTTACGATGCACCCTATGGTTTCAAGGAAGAACTGCAGGAAATCGATGTTTCCATCGCTGCCGAGTATTGGTACAACAAGCTTTTTTCGATCCGTACAGGTTACTTCTATGAATCAAAATACAAGGGTGGCAGGCAGTTCTTTACGCTTGGGGCAGGCCTGAGATACAATGTTTTCGGTCTTGATTTCTCTTACCTCATCCCGGTTAAGAATAATAATCCTTTGCAGAATACCATGCAGTTTACCCTGCTGTTCAATTTTGACACTGAAAAGAAGACCAAACAGGCCTCGGAATAACAGCTCTTGTCGGCGTGATCGCTATCGCCATGATGAACCTGATGTTTTATGATCCGTATAGGATTTGGTTTCGATACTCATAAACTTGAACCCGGAGGCCCCCTTCGGCTTGGCGGTGTGAGCATAGAACATTCAAAAGCCGCCATTGGACATTCCGATGCAGATGTACTCATTCATGCCATTATTGATGCCTTGCTTGGAGCAGCAGGACTCCCCGATATAGGCCGGCAGTTCCCCGACACTTCCGATGATTACAAAGGGATAGACAGCGGCATTTTACTCCGGAAAACGCTTCAGTTGATTCTTGAGCAGGGATTTTCCATAGGGAACATCGACTGCACCATTGTGCTTCAGCAGCCAAAGATTGCCGCCCATATCCCATCTATGATCACAGCCCTTTCATCTGCACTCGATATAAGCCCGGGCCAGGTCAATGTTAAGGCCAAGACCAGCGAGAAGCTTGGGTTTATCGGCAGGGAAGAGGGAGTATCGGCATATGCAGTGGCATTGCTGATGTAAACCCCTCATTTTGCCGCTTTCCCGTATAAGCTGATCCCCATTTCATCCACCATAAATACGCCTTTCGCAGGGTTCCAGAGGTAAATTTTAAGCCTGGCATTCCGGTTCGTGAATTTCGGCAGGTTTAGTGTGAAATGCAGCGAGCGCCAGCCTGCCGTGCTCCAGTACGGGATGTCATTTAAACGGAAAGCATTATAATAATTATAGGACCTGTTGATACTGTCGGCCGTGATCACAAGCATCGCCTGGTTTGAAGCTGCAGGGATACTGTCGCGGAGCATCAGACTGATTTCGCAAAAGACCATTGAAGGGGTTTTACTCAGGCTGTCGTATGGGATTTCAATCCCGGGCCCGAATTCCTTATCCTGCCTGAACAGGAAAACCGCTTTGCCGGCGGCAGCTTTGGATCCGGCAAGCCATGGATCCTGGTTTATCCAGTGGGGCTGCGGCTTCTCAAAGCCATTCAGAAAGCTTGCCATTGGGCGGATGAGATCCGCCTTATAGAAAGGTTCTTCGGCACAACCTCCGAGACAGTCGCGGTACTCATCCGCAGTCCTGAAAAAAACATAAAAATATTTTGAAGCATTCATATTATCCCTGCTGATGAACTTTTCGCGGTATTGCCATATCTGAAAGATATTCAGAAGGATACATAGCGCGGTCAATGTACAGATGAACCTGAATAAGGGTTTTGACCTGGCCCCGTTAAGCAGGGCGGCGAGCAATACCATGAATATACCGTAGAAATCAACCAGGGGCCTTTGTCCGAACCCGTCGCCATAATACCAGCACCACCAGGCTGAGCTTATGTAAACGAGTAAAGAAACAAAAAGGAGGAATAACAGCAGTTTCCCGGCTTTTTGCCCCGGAAGGTAAAAAATGCCGGGTAATGATATGAGCATCAAAGGGGTATAAATGAACCAGCCCCGGCGGAAGGAAAACAGGAAATCGGCGATACGGGGGCTTGAAAAATAAAAGCCCTCATCGGGATACGAGATAATGAGCCATTGCCCGGTTTGTATGCGCCATAGCAGGGCCTGCACCAGGAGTATGGCTGCGAGCCCGGCAATAAATCCAGGTTTTTTCAGGTTTAAAATATTTTTAATGTATGCTGATAAACGGGCCCGGTTTAAAAAGAGGGGCAGGGCAAATACAAGGATTAAATTGGTGGGCCGGAGCAGGATTACCAATCCCAGCATCAGTCCGCAAAGAGTTCCGTACGGCCTGGCCGGGTTTTCACTGAATCGAATGCTTAGCCAAAGGAAGGAATTGATCGCAAAAAAGGAGAAGGTATGCGACATGGCAGGCTGTGACATGGCATAATAAAGCAGGTTGGTGCCCGCAATAACCGCTGCCAGGGTGATTGACGTCGCATTTTCGCTGAATCTGAACCAGGCCAGTATCTTCTTCAGGAAATACAATCCGCAGAAAAGGTAAAACAGGGAGCCCAGGCCGGTGAAAAGCTGGAACCAGAACGAGAGGCCGTTGATGTCGGCGCCGGTGATCCATGAGAAAATGATTGCGGTAAGAAAAAAGGGCAGAAGGAGAATGGCCTCCCCCGAGAAATATTTGTTGACCTGTTTACCGTTTACGTTTGTAAGGTACTGGGGGTTATAATCGGGCCTGCCGTAATTGGCGCGTTCGGCTGCCGTAAATTTTTCCCAGGAAGGGTCGGCGTATATAATTAAAGAAGGCAGGTAGGCATAATACCCTATACCATCGCTTGAAATAACCGATTTCCACCCTTTCCCGCCGCCTTCGAAGAACCTGGAATAACCAAAAAACACGCCCAGAAGTATGGCAAGGATCCATAATGTGATCCGGGAATTGCGGAATCCCGTCCCTGGTTTGGCTTTAGACTTTGCTGTTGGAAAGGGCATGGTTTTACTATACCGGTAAAGCGTTTCCAAAGATAGGCAATTAAATTCCAGATGGTTTGGTTATATGCTTTCTTCTTTGTACTTTTGCAGCCCGTTTTATAAAACCAATAAATTCATTAAAATCAACAAGAAATGTTAAACCAGTACGAAACCGTTTTCATTATGACTCCCGTTTTATCTGAAGAACAGATGAAGGAAACGGTAGAAAAGTATCAGAAGTTCCTCGTCAGTAAAAAGGCCGAGGTCATTCACGAGGAACATTGGGGATTGAAAAAGCTCGCCTATCCCATTCAGAAGAAGAGCACGGGTTTTTATCATTTGATTGAATTCAAAGCCGAACCCACAACAATCCGCGAATGGGAAGTAACCTTTAAACGTGATGAACGCATCCTTCGCTTTCTTACGATAGTTCTCGACAAGCATTCACTTGCTTACAATGAGAAGAAACGTGCGAAATCAAGAGACAAGAAGAAGGAAAAAGAAGTTCAGGAATAATTTAAAAAATCAGTAAAAATGGCTACACAACAACAAGGCGAAATAAAATATCTAACCCCGATCGCGGTAGATACCAAAAAGAAAAAATACTGCCGTTTCAAGAAAAGCGGTATTAAGTATATCGATTACAAGGATGCAGATTTCCTGCTCAAGTTCATTAATGAACAGGGAAAGATCCTTCCCCGCCGTATTACCGGCACCTCGACAAAGTACCAGAGGAAAGTGGCCCAGGCAGTGAAACGCGCCCGCCACCTGGCTTTATTACCTTACGTTGCTGACATGTTAAAATAAGGAGGGAAAACGATGGAAGTTATTTTAAAACAGGATGTTCCCAATCTGGGATACGCGAACGAAAAGGTGAATGTAAAAGCCGGTTACGCACGCAATTTTTTAATTGCCAAAGGGCTTGCAATTACTGCAACCGAAACCAACAAAAAGATTCTTGCCGAGACCATGAAGCAGAGGGCTCACAAGGAGGAGAAGATCTTCAAGAGTGCCGAAGAGCTTGCTAAGGCATTGGCTAATGTAACTGTTAAAATCGGCGCAAAGGCGGCCGAAAGCGGAAAGATCTTCGGATCGGTGAATGCACTGCAGGTTGCCCAGGCTTTGAAGGACCAGTTCAATTTTGAAGTTGACCGCCGCAAGATCCATGTTGACCATGAACACATCAAGGAGCTTGGTCTTTACAAGGCAAAGGTTACCCTTCATAAGGATCTGCATGTTGAAATCAAATTCGAAGTGTTTGGTGAATAGAAAGCCATGAGCCATGAGCCATAAGCGAAATTCGTAATTCAAAATTCGTTAATCGGGTATTCGGGTAATCACTTCACAGCAGAATTTACTACTTTTATCCCGGAATATCATTCCGGGATTTTTTTATGCTTTCAAACAGCCAGGTTAAACATATCAATGCCCTGAAGATCAAGAAATACAGGGAGGAGTACAGGGAGTTTATAGCCGAAGGCAACACCCTGGTTACCGATCTGGTCAACAGCCCTTATGAAATTGCAGGGGTGTACGCCCTGAGTGCATGGATCACTTCCAGCCTGGACCTTATAAGGAATAACAAATTAACTGTTTTTGAAACCGAGCCTGGAGATATGGAAAGGATCACTTCCCTTTCAAGCCCAAGCCCGGTCCTGGCCATAGTGAAAATTCCGCCTGATGCCGGTGAAATTCCTGAAAACGCTGGACTTACGGCCATCGAAAGTGTAATCCCGGGAATTTTCAACGATCTTTCACTTATGCTTGAAGGTATAAGCGATCCCGGGAACTTAGGGACCCTGCTGAGGATTGCCGACTGGTTCGGGATAAGGCATGTGATCTGTTCTGATAATTGCGTTGAACTGTTCAATCCTAAAGTTGTGCAGTCGAGTATGGGATCGGTTGCAAGGGTAAAGGTTTTGTATACCGGCCTCCCTGAGTTACTTGAGAAACTTAAAGGCAGTTTGCCTGTTTACGGAACTTTCCTGGAGGGGGATCCGGTTTACGGCAGGAAATTAAGCAGTAAGGGGATAATTCTCATCGGCAGCGAGGCACACGGAATTTCAGAAGAACTGTCTGGTTTTATAACCGACAGGCTTTTTATCCCTTCATTCGGATCCCCGGTGAACGGGAAAGCCGAATCACTCAATGCAGCCGTTGCTGCAGCTGTGATAATTTATGAATTTCGCCGCAGGATTAATGTTCAGCAGTAAAGCATCGGGCGGCATCATCATTATTGCCCAGTTAATCCAGTCCCATTTCTTGCCTTTACGATAAATATGCTCATTATATTCATCATGCCATCACCCTGGTCACATCATCACGATTTCTGAGCACATTTACTAATAATTCATTTACATATACCTGTTTGTGATTGCTATTGCATTGCTGCGAGCCTAAATTTACCGGAGATAAGAGGAACGTATTTACATTTATTAATACATTTTCCAATGAGCACAACAGTAAATGGCCCCTGGCAAATAACCCCTGTAGTACGAGACAGGGATTTTCTTGACATGAAGGAACTATGTATTGAATTCGCAACAGCGATTGATTTTGAACTCGATTACCAGCAATTACTGCGTGAATCAGCTTCAATAAAAGATATTTACAAGATGCCCAGGGGAGTCGGGTTCCTGCTTAAGGCCAACAGTCAGAGCATAGGATTTATCGCTCTTAGAAAAGTAAATTATAACACTGTCCAGATACAGAAATTTTACGTGCGTCCCTCCATGACATTTCTGAAGTGGGGGAATAATCTGCTCGAAACAGCAGTGGATTGGGCAATGCAGTCAAACTATAAAAAGATATGGGTTGATTCCGCTTCAACCTATCCTTCGTTGAAAAAATTATATCCTGACTCTGATTTCAGGGAAAGGTTTGTACGGGATGAGACCAGTTCACAGCTTGTCAAGGTATTGGAAAAAGCCCTGGTAAGCGTTCCTGAATATTTTCAGCTATAGAAATTGTACCTTTGCCGGTGAAATTGTAAACATTCCCGGTAACGGCTGATGAAAATCATAAAATATTTGTTTTTGCTTTCCGGCCTGGCGGTTTTGCCCTTTTACAGCAGTGCAGCCGATTTCCCTAATGAGAATATAACATACGCTTCAAATATAAAGACAGTCCAGCTTTACAAGCAGGGATTTGAGATGTCGGCGCCGATTTTCCAGCTGAATTCCACTGAAGGACTTGACCTGGGTTTCGACGACCTCGATGATGGCTCCAAAGCGTATAAATATACTATCAGGCATTGCGAATCGGATTGGACCACTTCGGTTGACCTTAAACCATCGGAGTATATCAGTGGATATACCGAGGAGAACATCAGGGATTTCCATTATTCGGTGAATACGATGGTAAAGTATGTTCATTACAGCGCATCCTTGCCAACACCTGACATGAGGCCCAGGATCTCGGGAAACTACCTGCTCATTGTTTATACCGGGGAATCGTCGGAACCTGTATTTACCCGCAGGTTTATGGTTACCGAGGTATCACCCGTTTCCATAGAAGCCTCGGTGCAGCAGGGTTCGAATAACGGGGATCAGCTTTCCAAACAGCAAATTGATTTTATCGTCAGGCTGAACGGGTTCAGGGTGATGGATATTGGTCGGGAGCTGGTTGTTGTGGTTCAGCAGGACGACCGCTGGGATAATGCGCTCAGGAATATCCAACCCAGGTTTGTCAGGGGTGAAGAGCTGGATTACCGCTACGACGGGAATAATGTATTCAACGGGGGCAGCCCTTACCGTAATTTCGACATTAAAAGCCTGACATACCAGACCGACCGCATTGACAAGATTTATTATGATACCCTGAACCAGGTTTTACTGCTTGAAGACAAGCCCCGAACCTATAAGAATTACGTTTACGAGAAGGATATAAACGGGAGGTTTTTAATTAAAAATGAGGTGAATGCAACCAATTTTAATATAGAGTCGGATTATGCGCTTGTCCATTTTATTCTTCCTTTTCCCGTTCAGTTTACCGATGGTGATTTTTATCTGATGGGGGCGCTTACAAACTGGAGGATGGATGGGAACAGCAGGCTGCAGTTTAATGTAAAAAGCAGGCGCTATGAGATCAGCATTTTCCTGAAGCAGGGCTATTATAATTACATCTATGTGCTTCAGCGGAAAGGCAAAACAACAGGGGACGAATCCCTGGTAGAAGGCAGCCACTGGGAAACGCCCCATATTTATACAATTTATGTATACTACCGTTCGGGGGGCATACACACTGACCAGTTGATAGCAGTTCAGGACATCAACTCAATACAGCAAAACTAGGTTGATCTGATTTTACGGTAAGCAACGTTGTACTTGTCAACGGGAAGGCATTCGTATTCGCCTGAAAGGGCGAGAAGTTCATTAAACCTGGCGACTGACTGGTATTTTTTCTCCATTACCATGAGAATATTCCTGTGGGTTCTGAGAAATTCAATGGCACCGACCAGGATCATATGCTCCATCCCCTCGGCATCCATCTTGATAAGAATTTTTTCATCGGGAGGTATTGAGAGTTCGGCCGCCAGACGATCGAGCCTGATGACTTTTACAAAGAGGTTGACATGGCTGTTTTTTGGCCCTTTGTAATCGGAACTGTTGGTCGCAAGCCTTGAAGCCCCGGTATTGATTTTCTCGTAAATAAATTCGCTGTTCACGTCTTCACTTCCTAAAGCCAGCTGGTGGCATCGGATCTCATGATCGAGATTGTTTAGCGAGATGTTTTGGAGCATAGCCTTGTAATTCTCGGGCATGGGTTCAAAGGCATGGCATTTCAAGCCCTTTTGGGCCATCGGTATACTGTAAGTGCCAATGTTTGCACCAATGTCGAGGAAAACCGTATAATCCTTGTAATGTTCAAGGAAGAACTTCTTTACATCCCACTCATACGCATAGTTGGCAAACTGAAAATCGATAGTCCCGCTTCTTACATGAAATTTTCCGAGGCTGCTGGTATATTCAGCCGATTTTTTTACCGGGCGGTTGAACAACTGGTACCCAATGGCAGTCCAGATAAAACCATATTCCCTGTGCTTTGCATAATCTTTGAAATACCGGATATATGTTGAGATCTTATTAGCCATCCCCCAGATTCTTGATTTTTTGCAAATGTAATAAATCAGAAAGGATAACCTATCCCGAAATTCCAAACAATGTCCCTTAATTGCATTTTATTGAAATACCAGCGGTTCCCTTCGGGGTACCAGGGGACTCTTATCGGGATGGCAGGATCAAGGCGGATCATAAAGAAGTTGAAGTCGAGACGAATGCCAAGACCGGCGCTGATAGCGATATCGGGCAGGAAAGATGAAAGTGTGATGGCGCCACCGGGCAGATCTACAGAGGGTTTGAGGAGCCATACGTTTCCCATGTCTAAAAAGAAAGAACCTTTGACCACTTTATAGATAGGGAAGCGGTATTCGATATTGGCTTCGAGCTGCATATCGCCAAACTGGCTGTAATTCGCGGCTAAGGTATCGTTATGATAACTGCCCGGGCCCAGGTACCCCATTTTCCATCCTCTCAGGTCGTTTGCGCCGCCCGCGAAAAAGGCTTTTTCAAAAGGCAGGGCTATCGAATTACCATAGGCAATACCTATACCTGCATAAAACCGGTACACTAACATCTGCTGCTGGTCAAACTTTTCATAATAGCGAAAATCGAAGTCGGGCCTTACATACTGGGCATACTGGACATTGAGAAGAGTATAGTACCCGCTGCTGCTTTTTGGCGGTTTGAAAATGTTGTCAATGGCGTATAAAAGGTTTCCGCCTGTTTCAAAGTTTGACCTGATGTAAATATAGTCGTGAAGCTTGTTCAATTGCTGGCTCGTATACTGCAGAGTGTATCTCAATCCGGCAACCAGGTGGTTCGTGTATTGATATTTCAGGCGCTGGTCCTGGAGTGTACTTAAATAGTTAGTGAATGCAGAATCCCCAAAGACTTTCACAAAGGCAATTTCAACAGGGTTGAACGTCTGGCTGAGCTGGTTGTTCTGAACCCAGTTGTACCCGAAACTGGTATTGGTTATATGCCGGTCATAATCCACCTGCCTCTGGAAGTCATACCCGATGGTGATCATGGTTTTCGGTTTCATCTTTTTTGGCAGTTTCTCAGGTTTTATCGGGAAAAGAAACTGGGGAAAAGTCAGGCTTGCGTTTATACCGACCTCCAGCACATTAAAAATTCTTTTTGGCTGATCATCTGTCAGGGGAGGCTGAGTCTGGGCCGAAACGTTAAGCCCGATTCTGAGAAGCTGTGCCCCCCTGAATATGTTCCTGTTTGAATAGGTAAGGCCTCCCTGGAGTCCGAATGCCCCGGCCGAGTTGGTCCCGTCGGTGGAAACACTGAAAGAGTGGCCTGCCGATCGTGCAAGTTGAACACGGCAATCGAGGGGGTCTGAATTTTTCCTTGTGGTATCAGTTTTCAGATCAGCAGGTGTAAAGCGCAGGTTAATGTATTTAAAAACCTGCAAACTGGCCAGGCGGTTGTAAGTCTGGTTAACCTCGTTAAGGTTGTAGTAATTGCCTGGCTCCACGAAGATCGACTGGGTGATTGTACGGGGTTTGATCGACATTTTATCCTTGTACAGGAAATAATACGTATACGTGGATTTCTCTTTTTTCGGTCCTTCAAGCTTGATCATCAGGCTATCATAATGCACCGTGTCGCCCATAAGATGATCAAACTCAGGGTAAATGTAAAGTTTGTTGATGTAAAACCGTTTATGGGGAACAGTCACCATAAGGCTTGTATTATCCAGGGAGGGAACAACAGGGTCGGTAATTTCAGCGGTTATATCCATTTTATGCTGGGAAAGACTACTGTCGACACGGTAAATAATATAATTCGTCGTAAACCTGTAATAACCTTTGTTGTTAAGGTTGGTTGTAATACGGGTTCGCTCATCGTCAAGCTTGTAGGCATCGTAATTCATGCCTGATTTGACCAGGGCTTTGGATGTATCGGCCATCACGAACCTTTTAACTGCTGTATCAGGGATGGCATATTCGATTTTCCTGATTTTATAAGGCTTTGTTGTTTTGACCATGTAATGGACAGTGGCTTTTTTTTTCTTTATTACAACAGAGTCTTTGACCGTAGAGTTAAAATATCCCTTATTCGCCAGGTAAAGATTCATTTGCTTGCAGGCGATCAGTGCCATTGAAGTGTCGAGAAGCACCGGAGCTGCTCCTGCAGTATTTCGGAGCCACTTTTTAAACTTGCTGTCTTTGCCCTTGCTCCCCATATTATACAAAGCTATGTTTGACCTGAACAGGCCGAAAAGTTTCTTATTTGGTTGCTGTTGAAGGTAACCGCTAAGATCATCGGATGTGACCTTGGAGGTATTGATATGAAACCTGTTTTGAATGAGGAGGTATTCTTTGGGGCCCAGGTTTTTTGTAACATTACAAGCCGCCAGGATTATTAAAAGACAGAATAAGCATATCCGGGCTGGAGTTTGTAACGGCTTCAAATCACAGGGAATTATCAATAACAAACAAAAGTACAGAGAATTATTCAGATCGAAAATTATCGTAAAGGCTTTTCGGATATGAAAATAATTTGTACTTTTGCACCCTCGAATTCAGGGAGCATAGCTCAGCCGGTTCAGAGCATCTGCCTTACAAGCAGAGGGTCACAGGTTCGAATCCTGTTGCTCCCACCCTCAAAATCAGCCACTTACAAATAAAAAAGTAGGTGGCTTTTTTAATTAGTACACATGAAAGTACACATCAAAGTTTTGGATTAAAATATTGTTTTTCAAAAAAGATGTGAAATAAAATTCCGTTGAAATATTGTGGGTTATAATTGAACTGGAATACTTCATTATCTTTGCCTCACTGAAACATCACCGAAGATAGCATCTTCGGTCCGACGCTCCGAAAGGAGCGTTTCTCATTTATTTTCTTCCATTTTAAGTTAAACCGATATTTTTGAAACCGGCTTCAAGGCTTCACAGAGGTTAAATCCTATTTCCTGGAATTCAAAGTGTCGATTTTACGTTCTCCAGAAAGCAAAAATTTCCCTGCAGGTTTAGCACCCGCAGGGAAACCCCAGGTATTAAGACCAGGAAAATCACCCCCATATCATATACCTGGGCGGCTCATTGAGGCGGATGAAGTTCATGGCCTCATGGATATTGAGGAACCTGAACCGTGCGGCCTCTTTACCGGTTGGCGAAAACAAGGTGATCTTAATCGTGGACGACCACTTGACAGGCTGGCCATTATGGTGCAGGATGACCTGACCATTTTCATTGACATGATAATCACAGGCTAATTCATGGATTACCTGAGTTGATGAATGATTGATTGTTGTTGACATACAAACCTCCGCTTTTAAGTTTTACAAATGGTTTATTGCATAAAATGCAAATTGTAAGCACTAAACAGCGGAGTAAATTTTAATATGCAAGGCTGCCGGTCATTTTTTTACCCCAGAAGATTTACAATGGAAAAAAATGACGGCACCCGGAGGGCAAAGGCCTTGCGGATTATAAATTTACGGAGATATCTTTGGTGAGATTTGCATTGAGGTTAATGAAATGAGATCAGATAAACCTCAGGTCAAGCGGTTATTGATTAACTTCGTTTCATGATCAAGCGGTTATATAATCCCTGGCAAATTACGAATGATGGCGAGCGTGAGGCTGACAGGCAGTTGATGCTGATGGGAAATATGGAGGATGAGCCTGTTCATGTGATTCATAGTTTGAGAATTTCATCGCGATATCACCGGGTGCAGATGTCGGGGGAATGTGATTTTGTGATCTTGTCGAAGCTGGGGATCATGGTGATTGAGGTTAAGGGTGGGATCATGGGTTATGGACCTACAGACCATAACGATTATGGCTTTTACCGGCTTACGGGTGATGATCAAAGGGAGATGGTTAAAAATCCTTTTAACCAGGTGGATGAAAATGCGCATGCAATCCAAAGTTTCTTGAGGGAAAAGGGGCTGATCAATATTTTCGTGGGTTCGGTTGTGTGTTTCCCTGAATGTGTTTTTGATTGTGAAGGGGTGGAGTTTAAATACCTGTGGCACCGGGGTTATGATAAGGAATGGCTGAGGATGATCCTGGATTCGATGCAGGAACAGATTACTGAATCCTATGAGAAGCAGGATGAACGGAATGTTGCGATGCGTATTACGTGGGAAACCCTGGATGAAGACCGGATCGCTACCATTACCGAGATGCTGAAACCTGAATTCGATCCGAGTCGTTCCCTTTCACAATCACGGCTTAACCTTGGGGAATCGGAGCGCAGGCTTGAGCAGGGCTTGCATATTCTGCATGGATTAAGCGAGAACCAGAGGATCATGGTGCAGGGCCCTCCGGGAAGCGGGAAATCGACTTATGCTTTCGATTTGATGGTTGGGTTGTGCAGATCAAAGGAAAAAAAGGGGCTTTACCTCTGCTGGAACGAATTTCTTGCAGCGAGGATGGAGAATAAACTGAGGAACGCATTACAGGAGAATCGATCTGATACGACGATAAAGATATCCGCCTACTATCATTTTCTGGAAGAACTGGTCACCCTGCTAGGTGAAACATCGCTGATGCCTACCTATGACAGCGTAGCTAAAGGCGAATTCGGTCATCTGATCCGTGAATGCCTTGGCAGACTTCATAAGGCAAAGAAGCTGCCCAGGTATGATTTTATCGTGGCCGATGAGGCGCAGGACCTGTTCGATAAAGGCCTTGACCAGGTGATCAAATCACTTCTTAAGGCAAACAATCCACTGCAAAAGGGAAACTATTACCTGTTTTTCGACGACAATCAGGCATTTCCGAAGTTTGCGGACCTGGATACCTACATCCGCACCCGGGAGACGCTCAAAGAGGCATCGGCTTATTATATTCAGTTCGCAAACCTACGAGTGAACACAGGCCATGGCATCACGGAACTGATACAGGATGCAGGGCATGGACAGGCCGATCCACTCAAAAATTACGGGAATGATGTGAAGTTTATTGCCTGGAAAAGACCAGAGGAGGTTACCGGTATACTGAGGCAATACATTAACCAGGAAAAAACGCTCAGTCAGTGTAAGCCTGAAAACATGGTCGTACTATTCACTTTCGATCTTTTAAAGACAGGCTCAGCGCTGAAAGAACTCATCAGGGAAGAACCTGAAATAGAATTGCTCACTGTTGAAAACCTGGACAGCCCATCTGAAAAAGTTCGATATACCACTGCATTGCGTTCAAAAGGGCTGGAATGGGATACGGTTTTCCTGGTTTGTTCATCCCTGACCGAGCCAAAGAATCTGTTCCAGTTATTTATTGGCGCATCAAGGGCGAAAGGGAAGGTGTTTGTGATTTATTCCTAACCACGTCATACTTTGGCGTAGTATGATTCTATCTTTACCGTTCATTACAAAAATGAAATGAACAACATGGAACACCGCCTCATCTCCAAATCTTCTTTTATCCGCGGTACACAATGCCCCAAATCACTCTGGTTAAACTTTAACCAACCTGATGAACGGGATGAAACCAGCGATACCCAGCAACATATCTTTGACACCGGGCACAGCGTGGGATACCTGGCCCAGCAACTCTTCCCCGGAGGCATCGATGCCAGTAGGGGCGAACCCGGGCAGGTTGCCGAGGCTATTGCCTATACAGCCGAACTGATCAACAGCGGTGAGACCGTAATCTATGAGGCTGCCTTCAGCGACGGAGAGACACTTTGTTATATGGACATCCTGGTGAAGGAAGCCGATGGATGGGCCGCCTATGAGGTGAAGGCATCTACCCACGTCAAAGATTACCAGGTGAATGATGTGGCCTTTCAATACTATGTGATCACCCGTTCGGGTTTACCACTAAGGCGTGTATCGCTGGTGCATCTGAACAACCAGTATGTGAGGCATGGGGAACTGGACCTGCATCAATTGTTTACCATTGAATCGATGACTGAGCGGATCCTGCCCATGCAGGCAGCTATACCCGGGAGACTATACCCCCTGTTGGACATGCTCAAGGCAGGTATAATGCCGGAAATAGCCATGGGACCCCAATGCGGGAATCCATTCCCCTGTGATTTTATAGACTTCTGTGAGCAAAGCTATCCTGAAGACGAAAATACTAATGAAGCCCGGCCAGCCAATCGGGACCAGGATGAACTGGATGAGTTTCTGGAGGAACTTGTATACCCCTTGTATTACATGGACTTCGAGGCGATACAGTTTGCCATACCCATGTATGACGAAAGCCGACCCTACCAACAAATACCATTTCAGTATTCATTGCATGTTCAACAAACCAAAGAAGGACCAGTTGAACATCACGATTACCTTGGAACACCCCTGGCCGATCCAAGGCCGGAATTTATACAATCCCTTTTGACCCGGTTAGGGGAACATGGGAGCATTATTGTTTGGAACCAGGCCTTTGAAAACACAAGACTCAGGGAGATTGCCCGGGATTACCCGGAATATGCTGACCGTATCGATTGCCTGTTTGAACGGGTGGCTGATCTGATGGTTCCCTTCCGCAGAAAACATTTGTATACCCCCGACATGAATGATTCCTATTCCCTGAAGGCAGTTTTACCGGCTTTGGTGAAAGATTTATCCTATTCGGACCTTGAAATACAGGAAGGCGGAACGGCCAGCCTCATTTATGAAAGTCTCTATCATGATAAGGATCCAGAACAAGTAAGACTAAAGCGGGCAAATCTACTGGAGTATTGCAAGATGGATACGCTTAGTTTGGTAAAAATACTAGCGATGCTGTGAGGGGGTTGTGTACTTATTCCTGGGGGTTATGTACTTATTCCTGGAGGTTGTGTACTTAAAACTTTATTCCTTACCGTCAGTTGCAGTTGTTAAGTAATCCTTAATAACTGAAACTTGCGCCAACTCTCCTTCTTTCAGTATATTGGATATGTGCATGCTGATATTGGGCACGGAGGTGTCAAAAAGTTCGGCAAGCTGTATAGCTAAATCCAGAACGACATACTTTGTCTGGCTCAGATATTACTTTTGATTTTCGTTAACAAACAAAGACAAGCTGTTATGAAAGATGATGAAAAAACGACAAGGGAAATTACTGATTTCACCCTGATGTATGATGGTATGTATTGGTTAAAAGAGAAGGATGGTTTTTATCCAATCAGATTATATCCGAATGATCTCATTTTACTCTTTCAAACGGAGGGTGCTGTTAATGAAGTTGATGGAGATTTTGATGATTGGGGTCAACGTTACTATAAGTTCACAAAAGCAACTTTAATTCGTGAGGATTCATTGCTTAGCTTCCAATACTTTGATGAGGAAGGAAGTACTCTTCGTTTGGTGCCATGTCATGTAAAACAGACCTAAGATGATGGAAAGTGAAATCGGCAGTGTACTCAGTTTTACAGACTTTGCCAACCATTACAATGGTTTTATATCGGACTACCAGGACAGCTTTTTCCCGGAACCTGCAGAATTCATGGAATATTTATGTAATTGCAACGGGAAGGTAGTGATGATCGGCAGCCGGCCGGGACAGGGTAAAACAAGCCTGATGTTATCGCTCATAAAAGATTCGCCTCAAATACCAGTTTTGGTTTTCTCACTCGAATTATCATCCAAACAGTTGATCAAGAGGTTCCTGGATATAACGGGTGAAACATATGCATCCCCTTCTTTGAAACAAGATATAGAACATAGAGCGCAAGATGGCAGGAACCTAATAGATGCCAGACGGAATGTTTTTATTTGCGATAGGAGCAAGGTACCCTTCGAAACTTTCCATTCAATTGTGGGACGCCAACAGGTTGAAAAACCTGTGAAAGTGGTTTTTATCGATTATTACCAGTTGCAGGAAGATGCAAGGCCGGATTTATTACCCAAACTAAAGAAATGTGCGGAATTGCATCATGTTACGATTGTTGTATTAAGCCAGCTTGAAAGAGAAATTGACAAACACCCATTGGAAACACCAGCAATTGATTCGTTCCCTGGATTAAACAATCTGGATAATATTGACGAAGCATATTACCTTTTTAAACCTGATCGTTATAAAATCATCCAGGATGATAAAGGGAACTGCCTGGAAAACCTTATGATGATAAGCGGTTTGAAGGGAAAATTCAAAGAAAATAGATTAATATTCCAGATAAATAAAGGAAATGGGGCATTCGGCAAGGCCGAAGTTTTGAATATTTTGAATATTCCTCGGAATTTTACAGCACCATATTGGCCATAGTTCATTTGACAGTCTCAAACTTTCGCACTGGCCAAACCCGCTGGAGCATTTCTTTACGCCATCCGCCGCTGCAGGGTAGTTTGGATTTAAACCTTTTGTGATAGGTAAAAGTTTGTTATTTTTATACGGTCCGAAACATTGTGGACTGTAAGAAATTTATATAACCTGCCAGACCCATCAAACTATAAATGCAAGGAAAACAACTAAGACTGCTGGAAGCCGAACTATGGCGTGCCGCCGACCAACTCAGGGCAAACAGCAAACTAACAGCTTCGGAATATTCAATGCCCGTTCTTGGCCTGATATTTCTGAGACATGCTTATAACAGGTTTCAAAAAGTAAAAATTGAAGTAGAAAAAGAGGTGCCAATGCATCCGCAGCGGGGCAAACGACCTTTGAACAAAAAGGATTTTGAAGAAAAGAACTCGATGTTCCTGCCCGATAAGTCACAATTTGATTATTTGGTTTCTTTGCCCGAAAGCGCTGACATTGGCGATGCCATTGACAATGCCATGAAGTTAATTGAGGATGAATACGATAACCTCAAAGGCGTGTTGCCAAAGAACTATTCCATTTTCAGCAAAGACTTGCTGAGGGAACTACTACGCATTTTCAACAAAGAGGTGATGCAGAAGGCCGAAGGTGACCTTTTTGGAAAGATATACGAATATTTCCTCAATAAATTTGCCATGACCGGCGCCCAGGAGGGTGGCGAGTTCTTTACGCCAATGAGCCTAGTCCAAACCATTGTGAATGTAATTGAGCCCGATCATGGTATAGTATTCGACCCGGCCACTGGCTCTGCAGGTATGTTCGTGCAAACCGGCTATTTCATTGAAAGCGAAGGTTCGCGACCTGCAGAGAAAGTTACTTTCTACGGACAGGAAAAGGCCGAGGTTAATACAAAGATTGCTAAAATGAACCTGGCTGTACATGGGTTGGAAGGTAATATACAAGAGGGAAACACATTTTATGAAGACAAACACAACCTGCTGCATGGATGTGATTTTGTAATGGCTAATCCACCTTTTAATGTGGATGGGGTTGATAAAGGAAAAGATACAGTCAAGAAGGACCCTCGTTTGATATTGGATGGCATCGTAAACCTGCCGAAAAACGACAATGCCAATTATCTTTGGATTCAATATTTCTACAATTACCTGAAGCCCACCGGCCGGGCAGGGTTTGTGATGGCTTCTTCGGCCAGCGATGCCGGCCACAGTGAAAAAGAAATCCGTGAAAAATTGATAAAAACCGGAGCCGTAGATGTAATGATGGCCATTGGCAATAACTTTTTCTACACTCGTTCATTGCCTTGTACCTTATGGTTTTTCGACCGGTCTAAAGAACAAAATAGGCAGACAAAGGATCAGGTCCTTATGCTCGATGCTCGTAAAATCTACCGGAAAGTAACTTCCAAGGTAAACGATTTTAGCTTAGAGCAATTGCAAAACCTCATTTGCATTGTAAACCTGTATCGGGGCAATACCGAGAAGTTTGAAGCTACGGTTAAACGCTATATGGAAACATCTGCAGATTTAGCACGGCAAACTGCCGATGCCACTACCGAACTGCAAAAGCAATTGCAAAAAGTGGTTAAAACAGTGACTGGCTTTGCGATCAGATATGCCAGTGAAAATGAGAATGCCAGGTCATTTGCCGATTCGTTGATTTTCGAAGAAGCAATGGGTATGTATGAACAACAAAACAAACTGGTAGCCGATATTAGCCAGGTATTTGCCGAGATTGAGATATTGGAAAACATTGCCCATCAATGCAAGACACTCCGTAAACCGCAGGATAAGCTCATCAAACAACTGCTGGATATCATCGCCATAGCCACAAAAGAACACCAATTGAACAAAAATAAAGACTGGAAAGAACTTAACCTGAAAGTACAGCTCGATCAACTGAAAGCCTTGCAACAACAACTCAGCGGGAACCCTGATGAAGAAGAACCCGGTCTGCTACATGAAACCGAATACTTTTGGAGACAAGCCCACTGGCTGCAAAGCCGTTTCCCCGCCGGCAGTTATACTGATGTGGAAGGATTATGCAAAGTCGTAACCCAATTTGACATTGAAACCAAAGATTGGAGCCTTAGTCCGGGAAGATATGTTGGTGTGGATGCCGCTACTGATGATGGCGTTGACTATGAAGAACGCCTCAGGGAGATACATATCGAGTTGGAGGGATTGAATGAAGAAGCCATTGCTTTAGCAAATGCGATTTCTGAAAATTTTAAGGGTATGATTTTATGAAGGGAGCGTTGATATTGTATAAAAATTTGCTTGACGAAATTAAAATAAGGATTCGTCAGGGACAATTGCGGGCCAATTTATCTGCAAATTCGGAAATGCTTTCCACTTATTGGGATATTGGCAGGATCATACACCATCGACAGTAAGAAGAAGGATGGGGAAAAGGAGTAATCCCACGTCTGGCAAAAGATTTGAAAAATGAACTGGCTGATGTTAAGGGCTTTTCAGAAAGAAACATAGGTAACATGCTGGTGTTTTATAAGGAATATCCTGATATGGTAATTTTGCAACCGCCCGTTGCAAAATTAGAAAACCCGGCAATTTGGACACAGCCAGTGGCTAAAACAGAGGACCCTTCAATTTTGCAACTATCCGTTGCAAAATCCTTTAATGAAATTGCGAAACTACCTGTTTCACAATTGAATAACCAGCAAATCAAGATTCAACTTATTAACCTTACTGGTTGGGCTCACCATATAATCCTCATCCAAAATGTAAAAGACCTTTCAATCCGCTTTTGGTTCATGCAGCAATTAATCGCTAATGGATGGAGTCGTGATACCCTGGTCGATATGATTAAAAGCCAATTGCACCTCCGCCAGGGACATGTGGTCAGTAATTTTGACCGTGTTCTACCACCACCCCAATCCGATTTAGCAATACAATTGTTCAAGGATCCCTACATCTTCGATTTTATGACGCTGGCTGCGCCATTTACCGAAAGGGAACTCGAGTTGGGCCTGGTGAAGAATGTAGAGAAGTTTTTACTGGAACTGGGAGCTGGTTTTGCCTTTGTAGGACGACAGTATAAGTTGGAAATCAGCGATAAGGATTTTTATATCGACCTGTTGTTTTATCACCTCAGGATGCGTTGTTTTGTAGTTATTGAATTGAAGAAAGGTGATTTTATTCCGGAATATGCCGGGAAAATGAATTTCTACTGTTCAGCTGTTGATGATATGCTCAAACACACCACCGACCAACCAACCATTGGACTTATTTTATGCCAGGGCAAAGACAAACTGTTCGCTGAATATTCACTCAAAGACATCAACAAGCCCATCGGTATTTCTGATTACAAACTCACCCGGGCATTGCCCGACAATTTCAAGGGCAGTTTGCCAAGTATCGAAGAAATTGAAGAAGCATTGGCCCCCGGCCAGATAACCCAAAACAATGATTGATGAAATTAAGGATCTGATAGTTGTCCAACAAAATCTGGCCAGGCAAGCACTTTCAGAATATTCTGTGTTGGTTGAAAACATAATTATTTCTGAGACCACCGACCAGAATCGAATTGAACACACGCTCGATGGCATTCTTGATTTTTGTTTCGATGCTAATATGCTCCTGTTGTTTAAAAAATTATGTCGGTATTATTTCACCATCAACCCGCAGGCAACGGCTTTTTATATACACACCTACCGTGAAATGTGGGATAATGATTCTATTGACAATAAAGGGTTGGCGATATGACCTGGGAACAAAAATCATTAGACGAAATAGGATTTATCGGAAGGGGTAAATCAAGACATAGACCCAGAAATGCTGAGCATTTATATGGTGGTGAATATCCATTTATTCAGACTGGTGATATTAAAGCTGCAAACTTCAGGATCACAGCATTTAGTCAAACATACAACGAAGCAGGACTGGCACAAAGTAAACTCTGGAAAGAAGGAACATTATGCATTACAATTGCAGCAAACATTGCTGATACTGCAATTCTCGGAATGGATGCCTGTTTTCCTGATAGCGTTATTGGTTTTGTGTCTGATGAAAATAAAAGTGATGTGAGATTTGTCAAGTATTTTTTTGATGTATTTCAAGCACGAATGAAAAGTATTTCGACTGGAGCAGCGCAAGACAATTTAAGTTTAGAAAAACTGCTGACCTTCAAAATACCCACACCACCCCTTCCAACCCAACGCCGCATCGCCTCCATTTTATCAGCCTATGATCATTTGATAGAAAACAATTTGAAGCGGATAAAATTGTTGGAGGAAGTTGCTGAGCTAATTTATATCGGTGAATTTGGGTTCTTCAAACCCTCCAATGAAGTTAATCAATTACCACAAGGATGGACAGTTCAAAGAGCTGATGAGATATTCAGAATTAATATTGGTAAGACACCACCTCGCGGACAAGAAGAATGGTTTAATGATAGTGATTCTGGTATTAAATGGGTTTCAATTAAAGATATAAACAATTCTTCTGTTTTTATTTTGGGTACAACTGAAACAGTAACTGAAAATGCAGTAGGGAAATTCAATATGAACGTGACACAAATAGACACAGTCCTGTTAAGTTTCAAATTAACGGTAGGGAAGGTTGCGATTACGACAGAAGAAATGGTTACTAATGAAGCAATTGCTCATTTTAATATTGATAATGAGACCAGAATGAATTTTGAATATATTTACTTCTATTTAAAGACTTTTCCTTACGACTCATTAGGTAATACATCTGCAATTGGTACAGCTATAAACTCTAAAATTGTAAAAGCAATGCCAATATTATTGCCAGACAGTCCTGTTATTCAGAATTTTGGCATAAGAGTTAAACCGTACTTTCTACACATTAAAAACCTTTTAAAGCAAAACTCAAAACTCCAAGAGGCCCGGGATATTTTGTTGCCGAGGTTGATGAATGGGGAGATAGAAGTTTAGCAAAGAAACCAAATAGATAAAATGAGGACAAAAGCATATTTTACCCGTGCTGAAGCGGATCTTATCATTGCTCTTATAAAAGAGAAGCTCAAAGCAGACACAGTAAAGCAAAAAGGGATTCGGGCAAAAATTCGCAGGATTGGATTTTGGGCAGATGATTTTGGTTTAGGCGGAGGATATACGGTAGCTGATTTCCTAAGATTCGCTAAAATCGAAGGAAACGTTTCAATACCACCATCGAAACAGGCATCCACAATCAAACCTGCTAAAGAACAACCTAATCAAGACAAGCCGCTTTCTGGTAAAAGAAACCATAGTGATGAAACTTATTTCATCGATCTCTGCGATGAAGTATTGCAAAAAAAGGCATTAAGGCAGCACCGTTTTGATTTCCTGAAAGGCGATTCAGGTGCCAGGTTACCGGTGGATGCATATTATCCCGAATTGCACCTGGTGATTGAATACTGCGAGAAGCAACATACCGAAGAAGTGAAGTTTTTTGACAAACGAAAAACGGTAAGCGGGATGAGCCGCGGGGAGCAACGCAAACTTTATGACCAGCGACGGAGAGAGGTTTTACCACAACATGGAATAAAACTGATCGAATTGGGATACAATGATTTTGATCATACTCGGAAAAAGCAATTGGTCAGGAACAAGGAGAAGGATATCAGCGTAGTTAAGGAAAATCTAAAAAAATAGAATCAGTTCATCATCTGGTTGACAATTGAAATATTGGATTATGATACATTCATTACATGAACAAGTAGCAAAGACATTTGAAAGTATCGCACCAAAACATGGCCTTATAATTCAATTGGATGAAGCCTGTGTGAACAAAACTACCGGCACAATATTTCAACACCTTCCATTTTTTCTTTCAATCAACGCTCATAACGACACCGAGATCACCAATGTTGACATCTTGGTATTAAAAAACGAGAAGGTCAAACTAGTATGCGAAATCGAGGAAAGCGACATTTCCCCTGTTCGTATCTATGGAAAAGCATTCACTTCAGCCACGGCGATTATGTGCCAGTTGGCAAATAATTCCCGGTATGATATGGATAATCGCGGTGTCTTTATTCAGATACTTTCCAGTAAACAATTACCGGCTGCCTCGAATAAGGAGAAGCAAGGTGCAAACATTGTGGATGCTATCAATGATCTTTTAAGATACGGCGGGTCATGGATTAAAAAGTATTACCTGATATACGGTGATGTGAATGACTTCAAGCCAAGGAACAGGGGGTATGTTGAGATTGAGAAAATAATGAATGAGGACTTTTAAACAAAAACATTATGACACCATTAATTGAAAAGTATTTTGATAAGGAAAAGATCGTAGAAATTGCAAAAAACAGTAAATACGACA
Organism: uncultured Bacteroidales bacterium; assembly: GCA_903877385.1. Taxonomy (GTDB): domain Bacteria; phylum Bacteroidota; class Bacteroidia; order Bacteroidales; family FEN-979; genus CAIRDP01. Next base: position 24,892 of record CAIRDP010000033.1, on the reverse strand, counting down.
AGATCGCGTATAATGAGTTTATTCGGTTTCTTGATTATATCATTAATGACGAGTTAAGAGTTGGGCTTGAAAAGGATTATGAAAATCAGATCCTCAGTTACGTGGATGATTATATGAAATTATTTCTTGTCGAAAGAGAAAAAGGCATGAGCATAGAATGGTCAAAAACCTATGCGCATGGTATCCTTCAGAATGAACAGGAGCATGTCTTGGCATATGCCTACGATGCTATCAGGGAAATTGATCGTGAAAAGGCGATAGCAGATCTCCGCAGATATGCCACACTGATCGGCAGGGATGAGGATTTCATCAGGCATGTCGTTTTCCTTCTCGATGTGGATGCTCCGACCCATACGCCCTCGGTAGAGGAACAGGCAATAAAGTTTTCGGAAATCTACAAAAAGCAAATCAGTTCAGGCAAATCTGAACTTTTTGCAAATCACTATGCTGATTTATTAGCGTACGGTGAAAACTCAGAATTCTGTTGCTTTGTTGAAGCTTCAGAATATGAAAAAGCAATCCTTGCCGGATATTCTGAATCCGGGGCCCGTGCTTTTGCTGATGAGATGTCTGAATATATTGTAAATCAGTTCCATAATTACGAGAAATAATTTGGCGATTTACTTACAAAACTGGAACGGGAAAGGCTTGAGAAAAAGCATGGGCCCGAGAACAGATCATAGATTTCACTACCATCTGGTTGCTGAACCTGGCGAAACCTGTGATATTTTGTCAACTGTATTGATAACTGGGAAGATAGTATTATAAAAAAATATATGAGTATTAAAAATGATAGTGATAAAATAGCAATAGGGATAAATAATTTAAAGGATTTGTTTGTTCTAAATCCCGGTTTTTCATTTTCTATTCCTGATTACCAAAGGCCTTATGTATGGGATAAAGAAAAACTTGCCACGCTTTTTAAAGATATTTCTGAAGAATTAGATCCGAATATTCCAGAACAGGTCTATTATATGGGTGCAATTCTTCTTCACCAAAAAAACGGGAAGAGTTTGGAGATAATTGACGGGCAGCAGCGAATCACCACGCTGTTAATTTTGGATTATATCATTAACGCAGAAAGCAGCCTCATTCTAAACCGGGAAGATCAATTGCAACTGTTCTACAATTCACCTGTGTCTCAAGAAAATATTGTTAGCAATGAACAATACATCATTAATAATAAAGAACATTTCTTTTCAAATAATCAACTGAATAATATCCTTGAGAAATTAATCTTTACTGTCATTGTTACCAAATCTGAAGATGATGCCTTTGTTTTTTTCGATACGCAAAACAACCGGGGTGTCAAATTAAGTGCGGTAGATTTTTTAAAATCCTACCACCTGAAAGCCCTGAAAGGAGAAAATGAAGAAACCGATAAGCAGAGAATTGCCGCTAAAAACTGGGATAAATCAAACCAAAACCAGTTTTTAGATATGCTGTTCAATGTGTACTTGTGGCGAGGTAGAGTATGGAAAGGGAATAAGGTCGATTACGAAAACAAGGACAAGATATTACGGGAGTTTCAGTTGAGAACACGACCTAAACCCAAAGATGACAGCATTAGTCTGTTTGCGAATAGCAAAAACAGGCTGGCTTCCTCCATCATATTCTCAATTAAAAAGGGGATTAATATAAACACCAACAATATCTCTTTGCAGATCAGTCCAATTGATTACCCTTTTTCATTCAGGCAGCCTATTGAAAAAGGAATGAGTTTTTTCCTGTTCACGGAAAAATACAACTCGTTGTTCAGGTATATTTTTCTCGAAAATCATAAGGATGGAACAGCTTTGCATCAATTAAGGGAATTTTATGAGATAGTTTATCAGGCATCCGGGTTCAGTCATTATTTTACCGATTTATTTAAGTTGTGTATCATACTATACTTTGACAAATTTGAAGATTGTAAATTGCTTGCGTTTGCGCTATGGCTTGATTATCTATTGGGTTCATATCGTATCAAGCAAAAAAGCATTGTAGCCCAAACTCCCGTCAAAATCTTAAAAGAAAAAAACCAAAACCTGTTAGATATTATTGATGGTGCTTTTTTACCTGATGAAATAATTGAGTTTCTGCTTTCAATAACACAGGAAGACTATTATGATTATCAGGTTAGCGGAAACGGGGTTCAGGGACGGTATAAAAGACAATTAGAAATATATTTTGAGAAGCCGGAGAATTCAGAATTAACAAGTAAACAACAATGGATCAATGCAAAGCTTCAAAATTATTAATAAAGAATATTCTGTATCTTCAACGTTCTGCACGTTATCTGACATTGTAAATGATGAGTCGTTGTTCAATATCCCCATTTACCAAAGGCTATTTGTCTGGGGCGATGACCAGATTAGGACATTGCTGGAAGATTTGAACAAAGGATTTATAGAAAAAACTGAACATTACTATTTGGGGGGGGTAATGGTATCGTTAAATCAGGAGAGTAAATATGACTTAATTGATGGTCAGCAAAGGTTTACTACATTATGGCTGATTGGTAGTATTATAAAAAACGACCTGGTACAGTTCAATTATTTGACAGGAATAAATAAAAGAACGGCCAGGTTAAGTTTTAGTATCCGAGATTATGCAAATGACTTTTTCAATAACACGGAAGACTTTAAAAATACCCACAAATATGCGACTGAGAATTTGACAGAGTTGCAACCGATTGATAATGCTATCCGAACCATTAAAAGATATTTCGAGGATAACCATTTTGATGAAACTGTCAAAAAAGAGTTTTCTGAATTTGTGATGAATAGTGTTCTCTTTATGGTTACGGAAATGCCGAAGAATACGGATGAAAACAAATTGTTTGAAGTGCTGAATAACAGGGGAGTCCAGTTACAGCATCATGAGATATTAAAGGCACGATTGCTAAAACATATATTAAATAGTGAAGAGAGATCGCAATATGCTAAACTATGGGACGCTTGTTCCATCATGGATGAATATATTGAAAAAAACATAAAAGATATCGCTGGATTGACTTGGAAAGATTTGACTTTTCAGCCAGATGAAACAGAAAAGCAGGTTGACATACCAGATGATATCCTGTTTAGAATAAAAGCAATAGAAGAAGTAAATAAAACTCATCTGTTAGCTGTTTTAACGGATAAGAACAAACAAAATAAAAGCCAGAACAATGATAATAATGGATCAGAAATAGGATATGATTCAGGAAAGGTGGAAAGCATCATCAGCTTTCCCATGCTCCTGCTACATGTGTTACGTATTTATCAGTTTGAGTTTGATAAAACGCAAACTCTTCCGGAAGAAGAAATTGTAGTTGTTGACGAGAAAAAGTTTTTAAAAATATTTGAAAAGGGGTTTAACAGGTATTTGAATCTGACGGATAAAAGGGAAATTGAAAACAATGTAAAGGAGTTTTTTCGGTTATTATGGAAAATCCGGATTGGATTTGATAAACATATTATCAAGTGGATTATAAAAGACAATAACCTGAAAATTCATGGGATTAAAAAATTGTATTTGAACAAAGATGCATTGCAAAGAAAAGAGTCGGAAAAAAATGACGGTTTTGCATTATTGCAAAGTATGCTTTATCATTCTCAACAAATCATAACACACTATTGGCTGACTCCACTTTTAAATATGTTAAGGACCACGGATAATCCCGATGATCTTTATGCATACCTGATAAAAATTGACAATGCAATGTTTTGTGCTGGAAACACATTGGCTTTAAGCCAGAGAAGTTGGCAATTACTGCGTGAAGACATCACTACAATAAAGCCTGCAATTAAATATCTCGAAATAGACGATTATAAAGGCACGGACTATCCAAGCTATATCTTTTATAAATTAGACTTTGTTTTATGGTATTTAAGAGATCATGTTTTCGAGGAAAAACATCTTGTAGCAACGATAAAAGAAGATTGGGAAAGCTACAGAATGACCTCAAAAAATTCCGTCGAACACATCTCCCCGCAAAACAAGAGAGAGGAAGACCAAAACCTGGTTTGGGATGAGAACGATAGCCTGGATGAAAAAGAGAGGAAACTTGATGATTTGGGCAATTTGGTTTTATTGACTGCAAACATGAATTCTGAATATCACAGTAAAATCTACAGAGTTAAAAGAGAAGAGTTTTTAGCTAAGGCAAACAATAAACGATTAGATTCATTAAAATCCGCCTTGATCTTTGAGAATGAAACCTGGGATTGGAATTTATGTGAAAAACATAGAGATGAAATTAAAAGGTTTTTAACAAAATACTTTATTGAAACAGTATGACCTGGGAATACTCCGAAGATAACCTCATAGAACAAACTGCCATCGATTTGTTTTTAAACAAATTGGATTGGCGAACGGTGTTGGCCTACAATAAGGAGAGCTTTGGCGAAGGCAGTACGTTAGGCCGGCTGAATAAGAAAGAGGTAATCATCAAGCGAATATTTTTCGAAAAGCTAAAAGAGTTCAATCCAAGACTACCACAAAAGGCATATGAAGAGGCCTACACAAAAATTACCGAGGAGAGCAGCATCAAATCTTTAGCCGAGATTAATTTTGAGAAACATCAGTTGCTGCGGGATGGGATTCCAATTGATTTTATCAACGAAAAGGGCGAGCAGATTAAGAACAAAACCCTTAAAGTATTCGATTTCGAAGAAGCTGGGAATAATGATTTCCTGGCCGTTAGGCAGCTACGGATCCAGGGAAAGAGTAACCGTGAAAGAAGGCCAGATATCATTGGTTTTGTAAATGGCATTCCTTTGGTCTTTATAGAATTGAAAGCGGCTCACCGGAAACTGGAAAACGCTTACAACGATAATTTCACCGATTACAGAGATGTCATACCCAAGCTCTTTTATTACAACGCCTTTGTGATTCTGAGCAACGGTATAGAAAGCCGCATAGGAAGCGTTACAGGGAAATATCAGCATTTCCACGAATGGAAACGCATCACCGAGGAGGACGAAGGCATTGTGGCGTTAGACAGAATTATCATTGGGGTTTGCGAGAAGCAGCGTTTATTGGACCTGTTTGAAAATTTTATTCTTTTTGATAATTCGTTGGGTAAAGTTCTAAAATTGATTGCCCGAAACCATCAGTATATCGGTGTAAACAAGGCCATTGAAAACATCAAACACAAGGAACAGCTTTGTAAACTCGGCAAAATCAGTTTGGAGGAAAAGCAGAAATTGGGTGTGTTCTGGCATACGCAGGGAAGCGGAAAATCCTATTCCATGGTTTTCATGAGCCAGAAGATACACCGCAAGTTTACCGGTAGTTATACTTTTTTGATTGTCACCGATCGCAATGAGCTGGATACCCAGATTTACGGAACATTCAGTGGGGTGGGGGCTATCCCGCAAATAAAAGCGGGCGCTAAAAACTCACTGAAAGCAAACAGCGGACGACATTTAAAAGATTTGCTGGGTTCAGAACACCGCTATTTGTTTACCCTTATCCACAAATTCAACTTCGAGGAAGAAATCACGCAACGGGACAACATCATTGTAATTTCCGATGAAGCGCACCGCACACAAGGCGGCCAACTGGCAATGAATTTGCGTAACGCTTTGCCCAATGCTTCATTCATAGGGTTTACAGGCACACCACTGTTTAAAGATGATGAGTTGACCCGGCGAATTTTTGGTGATTATGTTTCCCGGTACGATTTTAAACGAAGTGTGGATGATGGCGCAACTGTTCCGCTCTATTATGAAAACAGGGGCGAATATCTTGGTTTGAAAAATCCGGTGATCAACGAACAGATCAGAGCCGTAATTGATTCGGAAGGGGAAGACCTGGACAGTGACCAGCGAAGCAGGGTAGAACAACTGTTTGCAAGGGAATATCCGATACTTACTGCCAAGAAAAGGCTGGAAGCCATAGCAAAGGATGTCGTTTGGCATTTCTGTAACAGGGGTTATAAAGGCAAAGGAATGTTTATCGCGCTGGACAAAATCACAGCCGTAAGGATGTATGATTTTATCTCGCATTATTGGAATCTTCAGATTGAGCAGTTGGAAAATGAGATTAAGAGGGCCAGGTATGGCGATCAGGAGATGTTGGAAAAAAGCCGGGAACTGCAATGGATAAAAGAAACAGAAATCTGCGTTGTCATAAGTTCGGAACAGAACGAAATTCAAAAATTCCGGCAATGGGATTTGGATATAGAGCCCCATCGCGAAAAAATGAATACCCAGGATCTTGAAACAAGGTTCAAATCAGAAGATGACCCGTTCCGTTTTGTTATTGTATGTGCCATGTGGATTACGGGCTTTGATGTACCTACGCTCTCCTCCTTATACCTTGACAAACCTTTGAAATCACATACTCTGATGCAGGCCATAGCAAGGGCTAACCGCATCTCAGAAGGTAAAAACAATGGGTTAATCGTTGACTACATTGAAACCTATACCTCTTTGCTGGATGCTTTGGCAATTTATGGCACCGATGGGGATGAAGGTGGGAGCGGAGGTGAAACCACTGAACCTCCTGTAAAGCCAAAAGAAGAATTGATTCGTCAATTGGAAGAGACATTGCTAAATACTGAGACCTTTTTGCTGGATGAAGTTGGATTTAACCTTAATGAACTGATCAAAGCAACCGGTCTGGAAAAACTGGCGGCAATGGAAAAAGGCGTAAATGCCGTTTATACCAACGACGAAACAAAAAGCAAATTTCAAATTTTAGCCCGCGAAGTTTTCAAAAAATACAAAGCGCTGCAGCCCGATAAGGTTCTGAATCAATATTCACCCAGGAAGAATGCAATCGATGTAATTTATACTGCTATTGAAGAAAATGTTGAAAGTGCTGATGTGGCAGAGATTATGAAAAAAATCCAGGAAATTGTAGATGAATCAATTGCAAATATGGTAGCAGAGCCTACACATGATTATGGAAAAATCATTGACCTGAGTGGATTGAACTTTTCATTGTTGGAACAGTATTTTCTGAAAACGCCAAATAAAAACACTGTTGTACAATCATTAAAAGACAAAATTGAGAACCATTTGAAACAAATGGTCGACCAAAATCCATTACGGGTCGATTTTTACAAACGCTATCAGGAAATCATTGACGATTACAACCGCGGCAAAGATGCTGTTACCATTGAGGAAACCTTCAAAAAACTGATAGAGTTTGTGAATTCCTTGTCAGCTGAAGAAGCCGACACCAAAAGAGAGGGACTCACCGAAGAGCAAAAAGCAATTTTTGACATCCTCCGCAAACCTGACTTATCGGCATCGGATAAGAAGAAGATTAAAGAAATCGCCATTGAACTTTTAGAGGAACTCAAAAAAGACAAATTAAAGGTTGAACAATGGGCCGACAAATCTGTAACAGCAGCAGCAGTTTTTAATGCAGTTAGTAAAACCCTGTTTGAAGCATTGCCTTACCCCACCTATCATACCGATGACATCGACCTGCGGACAAATTTAGTATATGAACATCTCAAGCATCAATACTATGGAGGAGGTTTGAGTGTTTATGGGAAGTATTAACCACCGTTAAGTTAAGATTCAATCCTGCATGAACATCAATCCAGCTATAAGTTCATTATTCGAGAAATTTATTAACGCTCAACAGGATAATAATTTTGCGCTGGCATATTCATATCTTCAACAAGCCTGCCAATTGCTTGAAAAGATTCCTCAAACAAATATTCTGTGGGCAATTTACTTCATCAACCTTGCATCCTATTTTAATAATACCGGACTATTCCTTGAAAGTATTGATTCCAGTAAAAAGGCTGAAAATATTTTACCTCACAGGAAAAATGATGAGTTAAGGGCTAAAGTTGAGAGCAGCAGAGCGGTTTCATATTTGAATATTGGTCAATATGACGATTCATTTGAGAGTGTCAATAATGCGATCAGACTTTATAAAAAGCTTAATATTACTGAAAAACTGGCCCTTGAATTAATTACATGTGGAGAAATCCTACTAAGGAAGGGAAATTGGGATCAGGCAATCAAGCATTATAGTGAGGCACTCTTAATTGCAAAGAAAACAAACGATAAGCGATTAGAGGCCAGGACATTGATGGCGCTTGGATTTGTTTTCAGAGGACACAGGTTTTTATATCTGGCTATCGATCATTTTCGGGAAGCGGAGAGAATCTTTAAAGGAATAAATTTCAATCCCGGATTAGCAGACGCTTTATACGAAAGAGCGAATACCTATGTGTCCTTAAAAATGGCTCAAGAAACTTTTGCCTTGATCAAACAAATTGAAGGAATAACACCACCGGATTCAGCAATGCGTTCATTTTTATATAATCTTCAATATTGTCTTCACAATCAAAATATGGAATTCGTAGAGGCAATGAAATGTGCTTCCCTATTATTGGATTTCTTCAGAAAGGCTCATGATAAATTGGGGGAAGCTGAAAGCCTTGAAAAGATTGCATCTGTTTATTTTAATCTTTCCAACATGGAACAAGCCAAAGAATATGGAATGAAAGCGTTTAACATGTCGAAAGAAATTGGAGATAAGATCATAGAGGATATTTGTTTGCAATTATTTCAAGATATCGACAATGTGATTGCCAATAAAGTTTTTCATGATGAACTCTGAAATAATGAAACCGCTGACGCCGGAAGAGATTAATCAACTTCCAACAATTCTCACAATTTTAGATATGATTGCTGGTGAGGAAGAAGGCTTCAGGCAAATTGAAGAAAAGCATAAATATTTTGTCTCATATGCTGGATCTGAGGATAAGTTTGAATTGTTATCAGAGACTCCAGATGAACCCTGTGTTTTGAGACCATTCTCATATTGCTTTAACTCTTATTTCCGCGGTCAGTATGAATATTTCGATGATTGTGTCCCTACCATTTATCGTATTAAAGTTGAAAACGGCCAGAATAAAAAGAAAGACGGCATAGATCAATTTATTCATCGACTGCGTTCATCTGAATTTGAATTATTACTCCAGACCCATCCTTTTGTCAAATCAGTATTTAATGAAGGGATTAACCTGAAGGATATTGGAGATATCAAACTTAAAGTCAATTATTTAGGTTTAGCTCAACATTATGAGTTAGAAACGGATATGTTGGATTTTACTAATGATAAATGGGTAGCTGCCTTTTTTGCAACAAATAGAAAAGTAGGTGATAGATATAATCCAATGGATTCGGGGGGCTATGGCGTGGTTTACAGATATTGTCCTCCCCCTGAGTACTTCCTTAAATTGAATGATGATTCAAAACCTGATGAAAAATTTTCAATTATTGGTCTACAACCCTTTAAGAGGCCAGGTGAGCAAAAGGGCTTTGCATTAAAAATGGAAAATGGCGAAAACCTGAATCAAGTAAGTGGAATACAAAAGTTTTTTTTTCGCCATGACAAATTAGCAGTAGAAATCATTCACAACAGAATGAATCAAGGAAATAATTTGTTTCCTGTTGATGAAATTGAAGCATTAGCCAAGAAGATAAAATGGAGTAAGAAAATTTCAATCAATGCTTTTAAGCTTGCATTTGAGAAATATCCAGTTCCCCAGATGGACGAAATACAACTTCAGGAGGCATGTATTGGTAAAGGAATCAAATTCGTAAATTACCCGATTGTGAGATTTTCAAAAGACGCCGAAAAGAATTTTATAAAACATTGGAAAAATGGTGGTGAAAAGGAGTTCTTCTCAAAAATTGTTTTTAGAAGAACGTTAAGTATTGGCTAATATTGACCACAAACAGTTTCTTGAGAGAGAGGCTTTTTCTCGAGATTATAAACATTGCGATGAAAGGCAAGTTTAATGAACTGATTGGTAAAAGATACCTCCAAATGAAGGTGAGTCGGTACTTTACTTTTTTCTTTATCCTGCTTTCATTTACCGGGTTCACCCAAACCGAAGCCACTACCGCCGACGGGAAGAAGGTTTTTCTTTATCCTGATGGAACCTGGAAGCCCGCTACTGTAGAAAACATCAGAATCTCTCCTGTTCCGATTTCGGGGTTGGAACTACCAAAAACCAGATCATCCGACGATGTCATCCACCATACCGGCTACACCCTTTCATACAAACAAACCTATCACATTGCAAACTGGGTTGCTTATAAGCTGCTGGCCCAGGAAACCAATGGCATCTATGAACGAACCAACAAGTTTGTTCCGGATCCCCTGCTGAAATCGGGTTCGGCATCGAATGAGGATTATAAAGGTTCTGGCTATGACCGGGGACATCTTGCACCGGCCGGTGATATGGGCTATTCGGCACAGACTATGATTGAATCATTTTACCTGAGTAATATGTCACCTCAGAATCCGAGCTTCAACCGTGGCATCTGGAAGCGGCTGGAAGAACAGGTAAGGCAGTGGGCCGTTGAGGACAAGGCTGTTTATGTGGTCACTGGCACGGTCTTAACACCGGGACTATCCGCCATAGGCTATCATCAGATAACGGTTCCAAGGCTCTTTTACAAGGTTATCCTGGACTATGAAGAACCGGATGTGAAGGGAATTGGCTTTATCATGCCCAACGAGGGATCGAAGGAGCCATTGCAACGTTATGCCGTTACCATTGACAGCGTGGAAAAGTTAACGGGAAACGACTTCTTTTACCAGTTGCCGGATGAGCAGGAAAGAATCATTGAAAGCACTGTGGATTTGAGCAAGTGGAGCTGGACATCAGCCAAAACACAATCGAAAAAACAAGGTGGCGGACCATCGGTGCAATGCCAGGGAAAAACCAAGGCCGGGAACCGGTGCAAGAATAAAACCACTAATTTAAACGGGTATTGCTACCAACATCAGAGCCAGGCCGGAGGGATTCAATCAACATCGACGATTGCAGCACCGGAAAAATCAAGTACAAGAAGGACAACATCGGTAAGGTGTTCGGCCACAACCAAGAAAGGAACTCAGTGCTCGCATATGACTTACAGCCCGAATGGATTGTGCTGGCAGCACGGGGGAGATTGATTAACAAACATTGTATTTACCTATGGCAACAAAGAATTTTGCGCTGCGGATCGCGGGTTTTATCTTCGGAATGGTATCAATACTGCATCTTTTCAGGATCGTGACTGGTATATCCATTATAATCGGAACCTGGGTTCTGCCACTATGGATTAATTACATTGGTTTTGTGGCTACCGGGTTCCTATGCGGATGGCTTTGGTGGCTTTCGTTCAGGAAGTCGGGGGATTCTGGGAATTACATTACAAATTATCACAGGTATAAATAAAGGTGGTCCTTTTTAATGACCTTCGATTATTACTTCCAGCGTCATATTATAAATTCGTAACCACGACACAATTTGGCGTAGTCTTATTTTATCTTTGTCTTAAATTTTCTTAAAGTGAACAGACGTAGAGCCATAAAAACCCTTACTGCCCTGGCTGCCGTAGTTTATCTGCCGAAGTTTGAACTCTTTAATAATTCCAGGCCATTAAAGTTTCATTTTATCGGTTTGGGCGGCGCTGGCAGCAATATTATCGAGCATATTCACAAAAAAAGGATAAACGCAAGGTATACCTGCATTACGAGTCCGGAACGGCCCCATCTTCCAGACGATATTGAATTTATACAATTCGGTCCTGCCGAGCATGATTACCATACCTATAAAGTGGAGATGAAGGATCTTGAAATTACGGATGCTATTCAAAATACGTTTAACAGTGACTCAATGTTTGTTCTTTTCGCCGGGTTTGGCGGTACTACTGGGACTAATCTGACAAGACAATTATCGGCAATGTTGCACCAAAAGGATAAAAAATTCATGATCATTTATACTATGCCCTTTAAGTTTGAAGGGACAAGCCGTAATGTATTTGCGCTGAAAACTGAACAAGCGATGGATGGGATTTCCAACGTACATTCTTTTAACCTGGAGGTAATTCGCCAAAAATATGGAAATGTGACATTGAATGTTGCATTTGAAAAGGCTGATGAGTTCTGTTACCAATTATTCAGGAATAATGTTCCTGAGTATTCCACGGATCCATTATTAAACCAATCTTTACTTCGTAACCAAGGTTAATCAATCAATTCCATCCGCAGTAATCATTCATATGGCAAAACAAGACTATATCATCAGGTATCTCACGATCATCAAGAAGCTGAGAAGAGGCAATGTGGCAACGTTTAAGGAGATGAAAGAATATCTTAAAAAGGAATCGGAATTTTTCGATCGCCCGTTTACGATTTCAACCCGAACCTTCCAGCGCGATCTGAATGAGATCCGGTCAATCTTCCAGGTGGATATCCAATACGATTTTTCCCGGCGGGTCTATTACATAGCTGACGATCAGCAATCGGATCTCAATAACAGGATGCTTGAATCCATTGATACCATCAACTCCCTGAAAATGGTAAGTGATATTACCCGGTATATGTTTTTTGAAAAACGTAAATCACAGGGTACCCAGCATTTTTATGGACTTCTGCACGCAATCAAGAACAGGTTTGCCATCAAATTAATCCATCAGAAGTTCTGGGAAGATGAACCGACCGAACGATTCATTGAACCTCTGGCCCTGAAGGAATCGAAGGGGAGGTGGTATCTCCTGGCCAAGGAGCAGCATGGCAGTAAGATTAAATCGTTCGGTCTTGACCGTGTTATGGAATTTGAGATTACGTCAAAGAAATTTGATTATCCTTCGAACTTTGATGCCGGAGAGATCTTTAAAAATTGCTTCGGAGTGATCAACCCTGACAATTCAAACCCCGAAGAGATCATACTTTCTTTTAACTTCGAGCAGGGAAAATACATTAAAAGTTATCTGATTCATGAATCTCAGACTGTTCTGATTGATAATGAAGATGAATTGCGGATTTCTTTACGTATGGACATCACCCATGATTTAATCATGGAAATATTGTCATATGGAGATACCGTTGCTGTTCTTTCCCCGAAAAGTCTAATTGAAGAAGTCGTTGCAATTCACCAGAATGCAATTTCAAATATAAAGCAGCATGAAGTTTTATAGCGTTGATGTTGAAACTGCTAATCATAATAGAGCCTCAATCTGCCAGATAGGTGTGGGGGTTTTTGAGAATGGAACCCTGGTCGATACCTGGAAATCATACATCAATCCCCAGGATTATTTCCATCCGATGTTTATTGAAATTCATGGCATAAGCCCTAAGATGGTCAAAATGAAGCCATCCTTTCCCAAAGTTTATCCCTTATTAAGAAACATGTTTGAGGATAACATCGTAGTGCATCATTCCCCATTTGACCGGATTGCGTTTCAAAAGGCTTTTATTCGCCATAATCTGGATCCATTTGAGGTGAAATGGCTGGATTCTGTTAAAGTAGCACGGCATACCTGGGAGGAATTTGCCGACGGAGGATACAATCTTGCTCATCTGGCCTATCAGCTCGACATTCAGTTTCAGCATCATGATGCCCTTGAAGATGCTGTAGCTGCCGGGAAAGTGGTACTTGCCGCTTGCCGTAAATCCCGGTTGACCGTTCGGGATTATCTGGACTTGTTTTCAAATCACTGACTATCGTAGTATTTCTTTTTCGACCACGACATATTTTGGCGTGCTGGCCTTGTATTTTTGTGCGAAATGAGATTGATATGAAAAACAAGTCTGATGAAACAAAACAGGTACAGGATGTTTTTGAACTGCTTGAGTACGCATATAACCTTGGTATAGAACGGAAAGAAAAAACTATTACCACGGCTGAACTCCTCGATAAGTTCAACGAAATCATTTCAATTAATCACTTCCCTTTCGTTGAGAAAATACTTGAAATTGGACTTGGCGTTGAGGATAATTTCATGCTTTGCTATTTATTCTGGAAGTATCTTAATGGAGTATATAGCGTTGATCTTGAAACCGCTGTTAATGGAATGTTTGACACGGTACACAAGCGATTTGCATACCGCAAAGAAATCCTTCAAAACTCGCATCCATTGATTGACAAAGGTCTAGTGATGCTTGAATTGAAAACTCCTTTAAATGACACGACACTTAGGTTGGAAAATAAAACCTTGCAATTATTGAAAACACAGGATCTTGAACCTTTTATTTTGATAAAGAAGAAAGATAACGTGATTCTTCCTGCTGATATCCATCAAAAGAAGCTGGTTTTTAATCCATTGGAGACTGAGCATTTGCGAAAATTGAATCATGCTTTTCAGGATGAAAATCTTCATGCTATACAAAACAGGTTGGTTCAAAAAGGGCTCCCTACCGGTTTCACTGTATTGTTCTATGGTGACCCTGGCACCGGAAAAACCGAATCGGTTTACCAGTTGGCGCGTCAAACCAAGCGTGAAATCATGCAGGTTGACCTCAGCGAATCAAAAACCAAATGGTTTGGAGAAAGTGAAAGGATGGCCGGAAAGATTTTCACTGATTACTATTCGTATTCTAAAGATTGCAGAATGCAGCCAATTCTTTTAGTCAACGAAGCCGACGGACTCTTTTCAAGGCGAAAGGAAGCCGGGACCACATCGGTTGACCAAACCGAAAATACGATACAGAATATCTTTCTGCAGGCGCTCGAGACTTTTTCAGGAATATTAATCGCGACAACAAACATGGCCGGCAACTTTGACCATGCTTTTGAACGCCGGTTTTTATATAAAATCAAATTCACGAAACCTGATTGGACAGTAAGGGCCCAGATCTGGAAACTTAAACTTTCTGGTTTTTCAAAAAAAGAATATTTAGGGCTGGCCGAAGAATATGATTTAACCGGCGCCCAGATTGACAACATAGTTCGCAAACTTGAGATTGAATCAATCCTTGAAGGAAGCATTCCGATTTTCTCCCAGGTACTTGCTTGCTGCAGTGAAGAACTGATAGAAAAAGCGCATTACAGGAAAATAGGTTTCAGGGCATGAATGCTCATTGAAATTCAAAAACATGAAAGAAAACAAGCCACTTGCCGAGGATTTACAAGAAATCCTGAATTCAGGGGAAGTACAGAATTTTTTAAAGGCAGTTGAGCAATTTAATGAGTTGCTTAGAGATAAAGATATTGATATTAAGGATTTTATAAAACAATCTTGCTTCAGCGTAACCGAATTGTATTACAGAGGCAGGCTTTTACCTGAGCTTACCCTGAAATATTCAAGTACCGATGATTATCGCCCTAATTTATTGGGTTGGGGATATGCCTATACTCTTAATAAATTGGAGGATCTTCAAACCTATCTTGCAATCAACCCTTATCCTGCTTATAAATCGAAAGAGGCTCCAACGGTCATGAAGAGATCGTTGACTGAGGATTTATCGGATATCTTTTTTGATGTTAACATTTGTATGGGTTTAATGGCAGAAGGCACTGATAAAGCAGTAGAACAAGCCTTATTCACTTTTAAAGTAAAGTTTGACTGCCTCTTAGGTATTTTATGTCTGGAGGTCATTCGCGTTCTCCAATATATAAAATTCTGGGTATTGCCTGGGATAAAAGCCACTCCCGATGGCCCAATTTTACCGAGCAAATTTGACAACTTTCGTGTAGGTTTAATTGATTGTATATAAACATTTACCATTTTTTAGCTTATGAATAAGTACGATAAAGTATTTTTAAAACAGGCCCGCTTAGGGTATTCGAAATTCTTAACTCATTACCATCGTAGAAGCCAGGAAGAGGATTTACGTGATCGTAAACATGCTCTCAATAAAGAGTTTGTGTTTTCGGAAGAGAATGTCAAACGCCTCTCTCATATAAATACGCTGTTGGCAGACAAATCCAAAGCCGCATATGAAATGGCCGAAAAGCTGGAGAGTTTTATTTTACCGGCAATGAAGGATCCTGATACATTCATTTCGGACTATGAAATAGAGTTTGAAGTCTGTTTTTTTGCAGAAAAAAAATATTCTCACATTCCCGATTTACAAGGCAATCCGTTTTTTGAATGTCGGCCCATATGGTTTTATAAAGCTGACAGGAATGAAGCCGAATGTAAAGAGCATAAAGACTGGCTCTTCAATACCGATCATACCGAAGTATTCCAGGGAAGGCAAGCATTAAGCAGCTTTAAACACAGCTATATGTTTCATGATTTAATAGATCATACCATACTGTCGTACCAGGATATTGCCGATATAGAAGACATCTGGATCGAAGTCGTTCTAACAGTTCAAAATTTTCAGGAAATTCCACCTCGCCGATTATAATTGATATTTCCCAAAGACCATGACATAGATTGGCGTAACCAGCGCTTATTTTTATGCCATCCATCAAAAATTCTATGACAGAGTCATGCACTTATATGTCAAATAACGAGGCTGCATTTATTAAAATTTTAATAGATGATGAACTATTCTTATTTATGAACGGACATCTCATCTATAAAAGATGGTTGAATACAGGTCAGTCTTTTGTTTTTGATGTATTTACATACGACAAGCACACTTATGCCAGTATTAATGACCAAACTGAAAGATGATATTGCAGGGAGAGATAATACCAAACGAACATACGTAGACATGGCCCGTACGCTCGGTAGTAGGAATAGAATTTCCCGCAGGCGATGCTAACGAGACCTTCGACTAGATTGGTTGTATTTTTTTACAGA
The DNA here is from genome assembly GCA_903877385.1 of uncultured Bacteroidales bacterium. Taxonomy (GTDB): domain Bacteria; phylum Bacteroidota; class Bacteroidia; order Bacteroidales; family FEN-979; genus CAIRDP01. Next base: position 8,414 of record CAIRDP010000033.1, on the reverse strand, counting down.
CCATTAATATAATCGGAAGACCTTAGTATTTTTATCGTTACATTCTTTTTCAAATATTGACTTAACACTGCTAAATTCAGGATATTCAATACTGTTAAGTAAATCCATACATTTTTCAAAGTTTCCCAGATTTCTATTTAATTCTGCTATCATGATCCTTTGATTGACATCTTCTGAATCGAGTAATTCCATTAATCGATTTATATTTTCAGACCAACGCTGGCAGTTAAACTTAAAGATAAATAGCGGTTTTCTGTTTCTTAACATATCAATAAAATGCCACCAAAGTTTTGTCCTAATTTTTCCATCTCGTGCCTTATCATTAAAATACCACCAAAGTCTTTTCCTAACATAGAATTCCTCTTCAAGCGATATATAAATTGGGATTTCTAAGGCTAAAATATACTGTTGAAGAGACAAAAATCGGGCTGTTTGAGAATTCTGATATTTCTGATCTTCTAGTGTTCCTTCTAATAGATCCGCAATGCCGAATCCTCGTTGATCAATCTTTTTTGCTTTACTGATCCAAAAAATGGTTTTGCATTTCGAGCACCTGGTAATCTTTGGAAATTCAGGCATCCTTGGTGCAACGAGTCTTCCGTCTGAATACAATTTTGCTCCAAAAGTGTTTCCACTCATCAAACTGCCTACTGAAATAAGACTATCACATTGTGGACATTGATAAATAGTATCTGGTCCTGGTAACATTTTGTTTATCCGTTCTGTTTATTTGTTGATACTGTTAAAATTTATCGAATTTTTATTAATACTACATAATTTGATAGCTCCTTGATCTTCTCTGTTAATGGTTTTTGGGCAATTGAGATGTCATTTGGAAGCGATAATATATCTGGCAGCACATCAATCAAATTTTTTAGATAAGCCAACTTTATCGCGTATGATACATTATCAGCTGCCATAATTTTAGCATTCACAATTCCAATTATATTACCATCATAGTCAAACAAAGGTCCGCCACTGCTACCAGGTTGGACAGGAACAGAAATTTGGTATGTCGTTATATCGCCTTGAAAACCGGTTTTTGAACTAATTTTCCCATCAGTGAATTTCACTTCGTCACCCATTATGGTTAAGGCCAATGGATATCCTAATGCAAAAACATTTGAACCCACATCAGATATTGTTGATTTCAAAGAATATGGGAGTTTTACGAATGGTTTAAATTTCTCATCTTCTATTTTTATAATAGATAAATCATTTTGTTTGTCGCTTGAAATAACTTTTGCCTTAAATGATTGCTTTTGATCGTCTTTAACAAAATCAACTTCTATTTCGGAAGCACCATCAATAACATGAAAGTTAGTAGCTATGTAGCCGTTCTTGTCGATAAAAAAACCACTTCCATTGCCTGTCCACCCACTACTAGCGCTTGAATTGTTATAAGAAGAGGTGTTAATTGTTGGGTATGTTTTAGTCCATATAAAATGCCAATATGCTGTAAAGCCGGTTTTATAATTTTTTTGCATCATATGTCTAATTGAAACATCGGCAATTTGGAATGTGTAATCAAGTATAACCCCTTCATTAAGTTCAACGATTGCTTTGCCAATCCAATTTGGATTAAAATAATTGCATTTATAAGTATAAATGCTTCCTATTGCTGATGTTTCGAAGCTTGCTTTAAAGGTACTCGCCTCATTGGAATTTTGTCCTTCACTTATATCGCATACACCAAAAGATATTTCGGACTCTCTTTTTATGGCCCATTTCGATAACACAACGTCATTATGTTCAGAATTTAAAATCCCGTTGTAATATATTCTGGTCACACAATTTAATGTCCAGATTCCTTCAATTGGGTCGAGTGATGCAGAGTATTTCTTAAAGTAATCAATGAAAGCGTCCTTGCTTTGCAAGCACTGTCCCAATAGTCCGCTTGACAACGTTAAGAGAAGGATAGAGAAAATTGATTTTTTCATGTTGTCATTTTTAAAATTATTTCTAACTTGTTGTTACCTCAAAAAGCTTCTATTTCAAATATTCCCAAATGGTATCATCAGATTTGAAGATAACAACCTGAGAGTAGTCATCTGCAATTAAGACAAGTACTTTTTCATTATTTTCAGTATCGAAGTACAATGATTTCTTTAATAGTTTATTGTTCTTTTCTACATAACCCTTATCCTGTAAAAGACCAAACCAAGGTAAACCTGGTGCATTATCTTGACCGGGATTGAGAACTGTGAATAGTTTCTTGATTTGTGGGTCATTTGGTGTTTCGAAAACAATCCGAAACGATCCTTGAGTAGTACCTATTATTCTTTCCTCATAACCAGAGGATGTTTGTACACTTGCTTTCTTTACAAGTTTGGAATAAGAATATGTTTGCGAATAAGAAACTGTAGCGAAACATATTACGGATAGAAGAAACAATAACTTTTTCATTTTTGAATTTTTTAAGTGTTTATGTTTATCCCTTAATGTCGGAATGAAAAAAAAGTAACCCGGTTTGGATTACTTTTTGTCAGATATTTTACATCTACCTCATTTGCAATACTATAAAAAATGCCCTTGGGATAGGTTACTAATCATTAAAAATGGTAATAAAATACACCATTGAATGCTCAGAATGACCGGTTTGGGAAAAATACTCTTGTTTATTAAATGTCTCATCTGGTGATTTGTGTGTATTTTTACGTTTTCTTGATCCATAAATTTAAATGAAGTATTTGCTAGCGTTTTTCTTTCTGATATTTGGATCACATGCTATTGAGGCCCAAACAAAAAGGGCGTTAATAATAGGTATTGGAGCATATCCCCCTGAAAGTGGCTGGAATCCAATTCATGGTGACAATGATGTTCCCTTAATTGCTGATGCTTTATCCAGAAGGGGTTTTAACCAGGATCATATCGTAAAACTGGTTAATGAGCAAGCAACTAAGAAAAATATCCTGAAACAATTCAACATGCTTACTCATAAAGCTCAAATCAATGATATCATTTACATACACTTTTCAACTCACGGCCAACAGGTCGTTGATATTGATGGTGATGAGGAAGACGGTTTAGATGAAGCCATTATCCCTTATGATGCCCGTAAAACATTTGAGAAAGGAGTTTATGAGGGAAAAAATCATCTAATAGATGATGAGTTGAACATATTGCTTTCTGCAGTTAGAAAAAAGATCGGTAAATCAGGTACTTTGGTTGTAGTAATTGATGCCTGTCACAGCGGTGATGCCACCAGAGGTAATAGTAGTGATTATGATACTATTGTAGTACGGGGGACTTCAGAAATCTTTCAAATTGGATCAAAAGGAAAGTATATTTCCAGACCTGTCAAAATGGTTGACTGGGTGGTAATCAGCGCTACTCAGTCATACCAAAACAACTACGAATACAAGGTTAATGGCACCTATTATGGTTCTTTAAGTTATGCTATTAATCTTGCTTTCCCAGAATTAACCAACAAAGATGACTTTACCAGCTTATTCAAAGCGATTCAAAAAAGCAGAGAAGATATAAGTGTTTCGAGATACCCGCAACGGCCAATGATTGAAGGAGGCAGGTATTATCTGAACCAGAAAGTTTTTTAGGTGATGGAATTGACAGATGTAGATAAAATCTTGGCAATCAAAAAGAAAAATGAATTTTTGGTTGGAAAAATCTATGGCCTTTACCGGAATGAATTTCTCTTTTTTCTTAAGAAAAGAAATTCAATCAATCCTGATGATATTCTGGAAATATACCAGGATGCCTTTATGGTTTTATGCAATAAGATTTATGAGAATAAGCTTAATGCAGATAATCTCAAATCCAGCTTAAAATCCTATTTGTTTGGAGTAGGAATAAGAATTGCATACAATGTCAACCGGAAAAACGGAAATAGACTTGAACAGGATCCCTTTGAAACACCGGATATGCCGGATGATGAACCCGGCTTGGGAGAGGAGAACGAAAAAATAATTCAAAAGGCGGTTAATGACATGGGGGAACCCTGTCATACTATTTTGGTAAAACAATATTGGGAAGACAAAAAAGCTGAAGAAATCGCCATTGAAATGAATTATAAGAATACAGATACGGCAAAAACCCAGAAATATAAGTGTATCCAAAAACTGAAAAATGAGCTAAGGAACAAAATTGTATATCAAAGCTAAAGACTGAAATGGAAGACTACACGATATTGGAGCAGGAAATTGATCGTTACCTGGAGGGGACTTTGACCGTTGAGGAGAACGAGTCTTTTAATGAACGCTTGAAATGCGACCCGGAATTGGTAAAGGAAGTGGAATTACAGCGATCAATAATCCGGGCTGTAAGAAATGAGCGACTGGGGAAAATAATTGAAAATGAAGAAAGACAGCTTCATAAACAAGTGAGAATACGGCAACTGGTCATTTCAATTGGTTCATTTGCCGTGGCAGCTTCCTTAATTGGTGTCTTCTATCTGACATATTTAAATAATTGCGAAAAGCTTGCCGACCGGTATTATGTGGCCTACACTTATACGCCTCTCCCATCAAGAGGTGGAGAAATCGTATCATTAACCAGGGCAGATTCAATGTTTTTCAATGCCCTTGTTGAACTGAAAAAGGGAAGTAAAAAACAGGCTATCACCCTTCTGGAAAACCTAGATAATTCAAATTATGAAATGGTTGCAGCCACGGATCCTGCTATTAAATGGTACTTGGCTCTCGCTTATTTAAAAAATGGACAAAAGAAAAAGGCCAGGTTTTTGCTGCAGGAAATTATAAAGAAGCCAAATAGTGAATTCACGGAAAAGGCCAAAAAATTACTAAACGAGTTGTAAAAACAATAAAATCGTCTCAATGATAACAATAATGTGTTATTATTGAGTTAGATACGATATTTCTATAAGAAAGTAACCTAAACCGGGTTACTTTTTTTTTATCATGACATTAAGAGGTATGAACAAATCATTTATAACATGTTTAACCTAAAAAATAAAGTCATGAAAACAGCAATTGGTATCGGATTAATTATCCTTGGAATCATTTCAATCTCTCGTTATCCTAATTTAGGTTCGGACTTTGCAGAAACGCTCGGTGCGCTTTTCGCCGTCATAGTTTTCCTGTTTCTCCCCGCCTTTTTTTTAATCAGAAGTGATAATAATAAAGCTAAAACAAATTAATTATGAAAAAATATATAATATTTTTATTCGCCATCTGCAGTTCTTTTGGTCTGTTTGCGCAGAGATTTGATCTTGGTAATAGCCTGCAGCCGAAACAACCCGATTTTGAATATCTAGGTACTTCATCAGCAACCGGAGTCAGCACCTATAAATACAAGAAACCAAAGACAGATAAGTTCTTCAACCGAAATATTGGCGATATCATCGTAGGGGTAAGGAGTGGCAAGATTGTAACTACAATTTATAATCTGATTCCCAACAATGGCGATATTGGTGTTCCTGCAGATATAATAACACTGCTACAGGCTAATCTTCCGTATCCATTTAAAGAAGTGGATGGTGTTTACGGGTTGAATATTGATAATGAAACGATAAGCATAGCCCGGGTAAGAAGCCCATTAACATTCAATCAGGATCGGATTATGTTTATGAATTCAATGAAACAAAGTATTCTTAAAAGCACTAAATAACAAACACTTTAAACAAAACGGTCATGAGTATTTTAGATAAATTATTCAGGAAACAAACTGCTACTACTAATCCATTGGACAATAAAAGCGCCGGTACAATGATTGGAATAGCAAAAATTATTTCGAAATTATCTATTTTCTTTATTTTCATGTTTTTAACAATTTTTGGATTCTCACAAAACACCATCTTCATTGGCACAAAAAGTTACTCTGCCACCAAATGGTGGAATTTTTTAAATGCTGGTGTTTACGAAAGCTGGCTACCTAATTCAACATTATCTGTATGTTTTGCCAAATCAGCATCAGGGGGGATATTAATATTTTCAGCTGAGACTCTATATTCAGATTTCAACATTGGAGGTAAGATTTTGATATATATGAATGATGGCAGTGTTATTTCGCTTAGCAATCGAATAAACAAGGATCATGCAGACGGACATTCGACTGTTATATATTCATTAAACAGTACTCAAGTTACTAACATTAAAACGAATGATATTTTGCAGATTAGATATTCTATTATCAGCCAGTATACTAAGGATGGCTATACTGCAGGCAATCGACATAATATAAGTTTGAAACCTGGTGTTTATGACGAAAGAACCTATGATACAGCTAAAGAAATATCTGAGCTTTTGGAAAAGTAATAAACATATAATGATCAGATGAAACACAAATAAAGTTCTAAAACAACCTTACAAAACTGATAATGAGTTTCGACATGATGATTTCAAAGAAATATGCTCCATCTTGAGAATAGCCAGGCAAAAATTCATTTGACGATTGTCAACTTTTTTGAGTAAAGAACTTGGTTATTGTAATTTTATGTTCAAATTTGTTATATTGCACTAAATTAAACCATAAATTTAACATATAAGTTCGTTTAATAATCGTAAAAACCAACCTAAAGTCTGCAATTATGAAAAAATTAATGCTTGTGCTAATATCATTAGCGCTGCTATTTACGGCTCAGGCCCAGGAGAAGAAAGTTGAAAGCAAAAACAAACCATCGGAAGATCTGGAAAATTTGCAGCTTGCGTATCAATTAGCGAAATATGGCTACAAAACCTATTCTGCTGGTGCGCTGATCGAAGCTGCTAAGATCATGAGCAGTATTAAAACCCAAGATCTCAAGTTCGAATCATATAAACAGGATCCCGCACCCAAAGGCCAGGGTACTAAAAAAATTAAAGAGGGGTATGATATGGCCAGCATCCTATCTGCAGCAAAGAAATATGCCAACGGTGATGCGAAATTATTGTCAGCCATTGGCGATGTAGAAAAAGCAAATCAGGCAACCAGAGGCAGGGTTGGTGGCCCCGGAGAGAAATTTTCCTATGTTTATGGGTACTGTAATGACTATTATGATGTTAGATTTATTGCAGGAGAGTTGGCAGAAATTGCCGTAAGGGGAGATGGTGATACCGATTTGGATTTGTATGTATTTGACTCAAATGGGAACATGGTTGCGAAAGATGATGATTATACAGACCGGTGTTTTGTAAGTTGGGTTCCGCTATGGACGGGTAGATTCACTGTTAAAATTGTAAACAGGGGCCCAATTGTGAATAACTATTGGTTGCTGACAAATTAGACATTTTCATTGAAACGGGGTTGCTTCTAAAGTCAACCCCGTTACTTTATTTCCTCAAATTACAAGCTAATATGCATTCTCGCCTGCTAAATTGCTGGATCAAAGCTTGTATCCTGCTGACTTTCTTTCTTAACAGTCCTACATCACTCTATTCACAGGCATCCCAAACCAATAGGGAGCTTGCAGAGGCTGTTGAAAATGCAAAAAATGGACATTACGAAGAAGCTATTACCATTTTAAAGAAATATGCAGAGGTAAAGGGATTTGATGATTTCAAAACCCTTGAGATAAATGTTTATCTGAATTTATGCTATCTCGCAACAAAGAATAAGGCATTTGATGTTAAAAGGGTTAATGCGCTTACGGATTCCTACTTTGCAAAACATGGCATTTCAAAAACAGATAGATTAAAAAGTAAGGATGAAATACAATTACTATTATTTGCCAGTAGAATTAATAGTAATGTGAAGAATAACGAAAAGATGGTTTATTATCTATCTCAAATAAAAAACTATTATGAGGTAAATCATTTTGAACAGGATCAGGTATATTCCATAACGTTAAACCAATTAGCACAGGGATATTATGATTTATCTGACTATAAAACTGCAATTGAAATTGGACTAAAGGCTTGGAAAGTGAATTTTGATCTTTTTGGAGAAAATAACAATATTTCATTTGAGATTTTGGAAATTCTTTATCAATCATATACAAAAAGCAATGAGCCGGGAAAATTCCTTGATTTCTTAAATACAGAGGGATTAGTTAGTAATACATACTTTAAAGAAAAATGTCTGGACTACCTAATTGCCTTTAATAATCTTGGAACAGAATATTTAAATCTTAATCACTACCGAGAGGCGCTGGAAATCAACATGAAAGTTGTTGAATTGAGAAAAGTAGTTTTGGGTGAAAAGAATTTAGCTTATTTAATTAGCTTGAACAATCTGGGTGAAACATATGCTGGTCTTGGAAATTATCAAAAAGCCTTGGAAATTCATCTAAATGCTCTTCAAATAAAAAGAGATGTACTGGGAGAAAAGAATTCGAGCTATTTAACAAGTTTATACAATGTAGCCTGTACATATTTAAAGGCTCTTTATAATTTCGAGTGGGTAACATAGTAAGGATTTATTTTGGAGAAGTCGAGTTTTCCTGTGAGCAAATAGATCACCGCTTTAATCGTATCAGAACGTTGATAACCTCTTGCTTTATTCTTGGCAGCTTGAAAAAT
>CAIRDP010000032.1 GCA_903877385.1 uncultured Bacteroidales bacterium | reverse complement strand
TCCACCTCCTTGGGATTATCCTGCAGATAGAGTACATAATGCTGTAACTTATCAATCTGGTGAACGCCTTTGCGCCGTTCGATGCGGCGAAACAGGGTGCTCTTCTTATACAATGAGAAGTCGTGGCCCGATTGCTCGCGCAGCAGGATGATAATTTTATCGAGGTTGCTTTTGCTTTTACTGTCTATTTCAGTGTCGATGATCACCGATGGAATAAACTTTAAAAAAGCGATCAGTTTGGCGGGTAATTCTTCGGCCGGCGCCACAATATCAGCAATGACAGCTTCGGTGGCGCTATAGGGCATGCCGTCGAATTTGGCAGAGCCGGGCGATTGCACCAGCACAATGCCATTTTTTTCTTTGATGGCTTTAAGTCCCAGGGTGCCGTCGGAGCCCATGCCCGAGAGGATGATCCCGATGCTCTTTTCCTCCATGTCAACGGCTAATGAACGGAAGAAAATATCAATGGGCAGCCGCAAGCCGCGCGATTCAACCGGATCGAACAGATGCAGCGCGCCATTGAGCAGCGACATGCTCTTGTTGGGCGGGATTACATACACACAGTTTGGCTTTACTTTAAGCCGGTCGCTTGCCTGAAGTACCTTCATGAGCGTAATGCGTTGCAGTAGCTCGGGCATGATACCCACATGGTTTGGGTCTAAGTGCTGAATCACCACGAAGGCCATGCCACTGTCTTTGGGCATATTCCCGAAAAACTGTTCCAATGCTTCGAGCCCACCAGCCGAAGCTCCGATGCCCACGATAGGAAATTGACCGCTATCGGTATTTACAGGCGCTTTCTTTGTACCCGGTTCAGCGGAAGCTGGTTTTCTGGTCTTCATGTGAATTTGTTTTTATTGGTTACAATAGTATTAAAAGTTGTAAAAAGCAGGGAGTTACTTCGCACTCCCCACCCACTCATCCACCACTTGCAGAAAAGCCATGATATCAAGCGGTTTGGTTAAATAATCTTTGGCCCCTGCGTTCATCAGCTTTTCAATCTGGTGAGCCATCGCATCGGCGCTGACAACCACCACCGGAATTGCCATTGTTTTTTCTTCCGCCTGCAGAAGCCTGATCACTTCGAAACCCTGCATATCCGGCAAATCGAGATCAAGAAGAATTAAATCAGGAGCGTATTCGATGGATAGTGGAACCGTCTGCGCTCCTTTCGTACTACTCACCAAATGAATGGATGGCCTCTGATCAAGCAGAATTTGCTCCACCAATTCGGTGTTGGAGGCAGTGTCTTCGATGTAGAGGATGGTTCCGGTCTTTTCGGTTATCATCGTGTTCCGTACTGATCTGTGCTCGGTTTGCTCAGGCTCTGTTTCATGATCTGCGACATGCGGCAGTTCAATCCAGAAGGTACTTCCCTCCCCCGGCACACTTTCAACCCCGACACTGCCGCCCATGGCGTTCATCAGTTTCTTCACCACCATGAGTCCGAGGCCAGTGCCTTCAATGCCGGTTTTCTCGGCTCCGATACGTTCGAACGGCAAAAAGAGTTTTTCGATTAATTCAGGATTGATTCCGGGCCCTGTGTCGCTCACCGATATTCTTACAAAAGCAATGGCCGGGGCTAGAACTGGCTGTAATTCGGTTTTGATCATGACAGAACCACCTTTACGGTTGTATTTTACAGCATTGTTGATTAAATTAAGCAAAACCTGCCGTAAGCGGTGATGGTCGGCTTTGACAAAAAGCCAGTCCTGACCCGAATCTATCAATTCAAGTTTTACATGCATCGCGCTGGCAAAGGGATCAACGGTGTCTATTGTTTCCCTGATAATGCTGCTTAGCTGCACAGGAGCAAATGAAAGCGAAACCCGGCCTGCTTCGATGCCCGAAATGTCTAAAACCTCGTTGATAAGGTTGAGCAGATGCTTTCCTCCGTTTAAAATATTCCTGACACTTTTCTTTTGTTTTGGATTAAGTTCACCCATCTCCATTAACTGGGCAAACCCAAGGATCGAATTCATGGGGGTGCGCAGTTCGTGGCTCATGCGTGAGAGGAATTCACTTTTGGCCTGATTGGCTTTCTCTGCCTCGTTTTTTGCTACAATCAAGGCCTGTTCAATCCGTTTTCGTTCGGTGATATCGATTTTGATGCTGATAAAACTGGAGATATTGCCCTTCGAATCCAAAACAGGTGTGATGGTTTGTTCCTCATAATAATGACTGCCGTCTTTCCGACGGTTTATCAGTTCACCTGTCCAGATTTCTTTATTGAGTAACGTATCCCAGAATCTCTTGTAAAAATCCTTATCCTGCTTCCCTGATTTTACGAGTGCGCCAGGCGTTTTCCCGATGGCCTCGTCAGTCAGATATCCTGTGAGCCCGGTAAAAGCTGAATTTGCCCACTGGATAACGCCTTTGATATCGGTAATAATAATGGCTAGTGCAAATGATTCGAAGGCAGCGCTTTGCAAGGCAAGGGCGACTTCCGATTCTTTTCGATATGTAATATCGCGGATAATCGAAAGCACTTCATCGGCAGAGGAGACAATCATCCTGTTTTCGAAATACCTTAATTTGCCATTAACCTTAAGAGAATATTCATAAGCTGCCATTTCCTCATGATGAAATGCCGTTTCAATTGCAGTCATGCTTTGAAGGGCCAGATCAGGAGGCAGCACCTGGCTGATGGTTTTTCCGAGAAATTGTTCCCTGGGTAAAAAAAGAATGTTTTGGTCTGTGGACATGTAATCCAGATATGTTCCATCCCTACGGATGCGAAACATCAAATCGGGAACTGCACGGATAATGGCAGCCTTTTCGGCTTCACTCCTCCGAAGGGAATTCTCTGCCTCTTCACGTTCTGTAATATCATGGTAGTTCAGCAGTACACCTTGAATAACCGGATCGTTCGCAAGATTGGTTGCGGTGAGTTCGATCGGCTTATAACTGCCATTTTTACATTTGTAACGATATGTTACCGTTTTTACTGATTTGTCATTTTTAACCAGATCGGAAAATTCCTTTTGAATACGGTCGAGGTCATCAGGGTAAATGGTCAACCAACCGTCTGTTCCAATCAAATCCTGGGGTTTCCAGCCAAAGTACTTTTCGATGTTGGGGCTTTTGTATTTCATTACACCATCAATCCCCATGATCCCGATCACGTCTGAAATATTTGAAATCATTGTACTATGCAGGATAGTTTGAAACTGCAACGCATCCTGTGCCATTTTCTGTTGGGTGATGTCGGTCAACGAGGTAACCCGTACATTTCGACCCTTATAGTACATCCTCCTTCCGCGTAACATGCAAGGGAATGTTGTGCCATCCTTTCTAAGGGCAAATGCCTCGTAGGGATCTTCAAGGCCTGACAACATGTTATTCATGACCATTTCCCTGTATTCGGGCGCTATCCAGTCGGTTCCGTACCTGCCAAGGGCTTCTTCATTCGTGTACCCGAACATGATTTCGGCAGCCATGTTTTGCTCGATGCAGCGCCCGTTTTCAGAAAAGAAGATTGCTTCAAATGAAGCTTCCGATAAACCACGGTACTTTTCATTGCTTTCATCGAGGTCCTCTTGTGTCTGCCGGCGCTCGGTAATGTCGGTAATAAAACCATGCCATAGTATCGTGCCATCTTCATTGGCTTGCGGCAAGGCATTGCCCGATAACCAACGCACAGTACCATCATCGAACTTTACCCGATACTCGTGTTGCCAAATTGTGTTGTTTTTTGCCGATGTCTGAATGGAAGCAACCACGCCGTCGAAATCGTCCGGATGAAGCCTTGTAAATACGGCGGAAGCATCATGAATTACTTCATCGGGGCTTACCCGGTAAATGTCGTGGATGCCATAACTGGCAAATGGGAAACAGGAGGAACCATCGGGGTTCAATTGGAATTGGTAAACAACGCCCGGCACCCGGTCGGCAATCTTTTCCAACCTGCTCAAGGCCTCCTGATACTGTGCAGTTCTCCTATAGACCGTTTGTTCCAGGTTAGTATTCAGTTCAATAATTTTCAGTTCTTGTTGTCTGCGTTCGGTAATATCAACCACAGTTACAAAGCATTGCCCCATACTTTCGGTGACAATACCCGAAAGATGGACATACACCGGCTGGTTGCCGGAAGTTGTCAGGGTTACTTCGCAGGATTCCTTTGTGTTGTTTTTAAATGATTTCTCCAAAAAGAGTTTGAAAACATCTTGGGTATCTTTGGAGATAAAAAAGTGGAAATGGTTGTTTATTAAATGCGAACGATCTTTACCCAGCATAAGCGCCCCGGCGAGGTTGAACTCAATAATTTCGCCGTTGCGCGATAGTGTAAAGTAGCCGGAAGGCGCCAGGTCGTACAATCTGATATACTTGTCATTCGCAACTTCTGCCACAGCCTGTGCATTGCGGAGTTCTTCATTCTGCAATTCCAGTTCAATCTGGTGAACCTCCAGCTCAAATAAGAGTTGAAGATTTTCGACATCGGAAAGCTGAGAATCGTGTTTTGACGGTTTGTGTTTCAGCAACTCTACGGCCTTTTGGCGCAGTGCCGCTGCTTCTGAATTGTTTTCGTGGTTTTCCATTTCCATACCTACTTCTTGTTTTTGAGCAGCGTAATAAGGTCTTTATGTAACAGGGTTGAGAGGCCAAAAAAGGGCGTGAACCTTCGCCCATATTCAGCCTATAGAGGTACCGCCAAGCACCTGAAACCAACTGAAATAGCAAAAGGAACGCACCCGTTGGGTGCGCCCGCTAAGGCTATTTCTCTGGTTTCTAAAAATTGGCGGTTTTCTACAGGAGAAATATTAGCAACGCAATATTATTTCTATAATTAAGAACGATTAAAAAGCTTATAACTAGTTTTATGAAGTGAACCAGAAACAAAATTAAACATAAAAAACCAAGATAATTCAATAATGGCCTAAATATCAGAAAGAAATATTTTGTTATTTGAACAAAGATTGCTTTAGTGAATCAACTCACATTTACATATTCCATTTGGTAGAATCAAACTCCAACCCAACACAATCCAGTAATTTAAATGAATACATCACCCCAAAATCATTATCAAACACCGGCCCCAACATCTCATAACTCACGGAATTGATATGGAACCCCGGAATGGCTTTCAGAGCAAGCAGTTCACATTTTAGGTGATCCTCCAGCATCCGGGCAATGATATCTCTTCCGATCTGCTTCATCTTTGAAAGCAGCTGCATCTCTCCGGAAAAGTCATCAATCTGATCCAAATGGCCGATAATCAGAAACCCTGCATTGACCGAATCCAGGATATTATCCAGGTTTGATGCCTCAAAATTTCCGGAAAGGCTTGTCAGGATCAGTGCCGGGTATTTTATGTTTGACCGCAGGGCAGCCAGCGGCTCGTTGATGTCCATCATGTAGAAATCATTGATTTCTTTGTGTTCAGTAGCAATTTTGCGGAAATACTCAACGTAACTGTTAATACCGGTCATGGGAATCGATCTTGTGCATATACTCGTGATACTCTTTTGCTTTCTTGTTTAGCCCGATAAACACGTTGTAGAGGTTTGAATTCATTACGGTTTCAAGGCTTTTATCATCAGTCTTGCCATCGGCAAGGGAAATGATCAGCGAAGCCCAGCCGTTATCTTCACTCCCGGTGCCACCTTGTTGTTCATAAATATATGGATATAACAGTGGCAATGAATTCAAAACACCGGAAAAGAAAAGGAATATGGAGTACTTGACTTCATAATCAAGTCTATCTATTCTTTGGCAACGACGTTTCAACGATCGATTGACAAACTTTTTCCGGGGATCCTGATTGTCGGAATAGGCCTTCCGGATGAACCAAAACCATTTCCTTGGCCGGTAAAAAACCGCCACCATTTCATCGAGATACTTTTGCTCCTTAGTCTTTGAAAAAGAATCGAGCAGGGAATTAGCCATGGTGAATTCGCCGAAGGTGCAGTTCATCATTGCATCTGCAGGACCAAAGTATTTTCTTCTGCCGGTTCGTAAGACTAGGAGAAGGTTTTTTGTAAGGGAGACCTCTTTGAAAAGGAACTCCAGGCTTTCGCAAAGGAAATATGCGTCATCATGATGGATTCGTTTGAGAACCTTCGGTTTGAGAGAAAGAAACTTTAAAAGCACTCTGAGTTTAAAATCAACCATGGTGAGTTGTCCCTGAAACAAGCGGCTGACAAATAAAACTTGTTTCTTAGTCAGCTCATTCCAGTCGGAAGGCATGAAATATGTTTTACCATCTATTTCAACCTGGTTCATGGCAGAAATTTCCTTTTGAGATAGAAACGGATCAGTTTTATTGCAACCAGAACGACAATGATCGCCCAGGCTATCCCTCCCGACCAGATCAGAAAAGTCTGGAACCCGGTGACTTTATATACCAGCTTTTCAATTGTCGTGGACTCAATTCGGGATTCCCGAATGTGGGTTTCTTTCCAGGAAAAGTAGATCGAGCTGCTGTCGATCTTTGCGCCGGTGGTCAGAACATTATTCTGAACCGAAAAGAACGGAATAACCCGCTTTCCCGGTTTTATAGATAGAATCTCTTTCACAACCACTTTTCCATCCTGGCATTCCAACAGCGCTTTGATCAAGCCGCTGTCTGCCGGTAACGGGATCAGGGAATCTTTCACGGAAGTAACGGTATCATGCTGAACAAGGACAGTCGATCGCTCTGCAACAGGATATCTTTCAGAACATCTTTTTTCAGTAATACAGCCGGACATTAAAGCGGCCAGAAGCAGGATCAGAAAACCCGGTTTTATCATGCTATGAATTTGAAATTGTTCAATCGGTTCATCCATCCGTTGAAAAATTTGAGCTGGTCCGGATGATTTTTTACCAGTTCATCAATAAAGGCCTTCCTTGCCTGGAAGATGGCGGCATGAAGTCCGCGCTGGTTGACGTTGTTTACAGCAAACAGGGTTGCCGTTCCTACGATCCCGTCATCGGGAACCTTCAGCAACCGCTGCGGAATGACAATACCCCATTTGCCGCTACCCCAAACCCAATCAACCAGGATTTCGGCAATACTCTGGTTGGAAATCTGATCTGCTTTCCAACGGTTCCAGTAATTCAACCTCAGTACTTTCACCGCATCTGCCTTGGAAAGGAGTTTGATATCTTCAGCGTCAATGTCGCCATCACCGTCTTTATCATAACCGACCATTCGCCAGGTAGCAAGAGTACCACCCATGTTGGTGGCTCCTCCCTTGTCTTTGGGATCATTGACAAACCCGCCTTCGAATCGAAGGATCTTCGGGGCAAATAATTCGAGTTTTGCCATACTACTTTTTAAATGACGGGTCTTTGACAAAGATCAATGCAAAGCAAACCGGAGCAAATACCACATATTCATTCAATGTTGCCTTGCCGATTCCGACCAGAGCTAATCCACCGGCCAGCATCAGAATGCCGGTCAAGGTGGTCTTCCAATTCTTAAAAATTCTCTCTTTCATAATTTTCTATTTTAAAAGTTGACCTTCTACCTTTGAAATTCTTTCGCCATGATCGCCCAGGGTGGCTTTCATTTCATCAATGCCGGTATCATGTCGGCACAAGTGTTCGCCAATTTCTTTGTGCTTTTCGGTGCAATAGGTTTCCCTGCACTGCATCTGGACGATGAGCTTATCGACAGATTTTTTCAGGGCAGTCACACTCATGTAAAATTGGTACAGGAAAAACCCAATGACCGGAATTGCAATTATTTTGATGATGTCAAAGACATCCTGGAGGATAAAATCAAGTGGTTTCATGCGAGGAAGAATGAGTTATCGGATTTATTAATGAATTCGTTGCGTGTTTCTGCTATTGCCTTTCCGGCGTACCGGGTTGAATGAAAATAGGCAGTGTAAATATCTTCACTGGCGATTTCATCAAGATACTGCTGCAGGGCTTTCAATTCGGATTCTCCATCCCTTTGATTGGCTTCAGCCATGATGGAAATTCGGTCTTTGTTGGATGCCTGTTTTGAAGATACGTTGGCGAAAGTATTGCCTGCAGTATCGAAAATGCCCCAGTCGAGAATGTCAATGGAGATTTCCAGCAGTGCCCTGGCCATTGTAAGATGAGCCAATGCAGGGCGGATCAGGTCCAGCAGAACCATTTGTGCGGTAGTCAAATCATCATCTGATTTCCAGGCATTTTTAAGCTCGTCGAACAATTCCGCAGAAAGTGTAGGTCGTATATACTTTTTCTCCACAGAGCGGATGACAGGTTTGAGGCTTACGAAAACCCGTCTGCTCTCGCGTATATCCACCTCACTGTTGAACTCAAGGGTGCCGCGGATAAACAGGTCTGCATCCTGTGGCTCGTATCCGGGGTAATCTTCCTTGTGTTCATCCAGGAATTTAAGAACAAGGTCCAGCGATGTGTTTGCCCTGCGGATCCAATTCTCTTTAAGGTTCTGCACCCGGTACTGAGGCGCAGTTTTGTGAGTAGGTGTTTCAATGACCTGAATACCCTGGGATGAAATGCTCACCCCGAATTCATCAGCTCCAAGCCACAGGGCATAAAGCGCAAGCGGCTTGCGGATCATTTCAAGAAGATCGAACAGGTGAGTATCCACAGGTTTTTGCTCCGGTTCGCGAACTATCGGGTTGGCAGTTTCCTGGAGCTGCTGGTAGAGAGTATCGCCCAGAACAGGCTTTATGAAGGTCTCCTGGGCTTCCCCGATATACGGAAACCAGTTTTCGATCGAGTTGCTGACATTGATGGAGGCCGCGGTCAATACCTGTGAAAGATTGTCTATCAGTCGTATCATGCGATGTTCTTGTCGATGCGTTTATCAATCTTCGTTGGATGATCCTGCATGGTTTGAGATGTGTCAACAGTTACATAATCAAACTCGATGTCCGGAGACCATTTGTTGAAATCCCTGATGAAATAGAGGGGTTCCAAACTGATTTGCCGGTAAATGCCCATCTCGGCATTGAGCTGCCAGAAGGCTTCTCGTTTGTCAGAACCGCTTCCTGCTCCCAGGTTTCCGCCGGGCAGGCCTGATCCCACCAGGCAGGGATCAACCCCGATGGCAAAAAGGATTTCCGAATTTGCCGCCTGTGAATCTGGCAGATAGGCATCGTCTTTCAGCTTGTTATCGATGACGTTAATTTTCCATCCTGCCAGGTATTCACCTTTAAATTTGTTGAAGAATGTGAAGGTGAGAAAGGCTTTTCCGGTATTCTCAACATCAGACAGGAAATCGTTCATTTCCGAAAGCACCTTCGTCCTTGCCGATTCACGCTGCTCCCGGGTATAATCAGGCGAAGGATACCGGTTCATGAAATAATCATCGGGTATCTCAATGTGATATTTGATGGTCATCTGGTTTTTCATGATAGCCTGCTTTAGCTGCGGCACCTTATTGGCAATGCTGAGCCATCCGCTTTGCCTGATTCCGTTCCAGACTGAAAGGTGGTAATAGGATTTGTTAAACGACCGGTAAAAAACGGGATATGCAAACTGCGGGTCCTGGTAACGTTTCCCATCATATTTAAACGGATCATACATCGGAATTTTAACCAATGATCCGTCGGCTTCATTCGGAGAAAGATCCCACTGGGCTGAAAAGAAAAGAAAAGGAATCCGGGATGGATGGTCAGTGTCTATTTTGGCATTCCGGCAATAGGCAGGGTCTTTTACAAAAACCTTGTTGATCTTGTCTTTTCCCTTGTTCAGAATGAATTCAACCCATCCGTTTGCAAATATTTCCAGGCTGCCGATCAAGTCAATCCATTGAAAATTCAACCGATTGACGCGAAGGAATTCAACCACATCCGGATCAGTGACAATTTCACGGATGGGCGCTCCCAAGTTATCCTTGCCTTTATCGCGATAGGCCAGGATGCCACGGCCATAATGGACCGTCTTGCGTTTTTCAAGGGCCCGGAGTGCAATTGAATTCTTTTCCAGGTCAGTCAATACATTCTGAGGAAACAAATTGTCGTCACCCCAGGGTGACCAGGGCCAGGAGCTGTAATCCTTTGGGATCACAACCTTCTCTGTGGCTGCATCCTCTGTTTTTTTATAGGATGTGGCCACTGCTTTGGCTCCCGGTAAGAATGCGATTCCGTTTTCGTAAACGATCTTTTGTTTCATCAGTAACAGACTTTCTTGTTATTGAATTCGATGATCAGCCGGATATGGAGTTTTCTCTTCTGTCCGTTGGGCAGCAAGATGTTCCTGGTTGAATTGACCCAGTGGTTAGGATCCTTTGTAATCAGCTCAACAACAGGGAAGTTCTTCTTTACTGCAAAGATTTCCTTTCCTTTTGTCGTTCTTACTGAGCATTTGCAGGCATCTTTTAGCTCAATGATCTCGCCGCCGGTTTTCTCCGACCTGTTTGCAGTGACGAACTTCAACTGGAACCTGATAGGCTTTCCCTGGCCATCAAATGAGTCCATTATCTCTAAGACATCCCACAACCGAATAAAAGTTGAATTCATGGGAGCAATAGTACAATGGAGGGGGGGGGTAATAAAGGACAGTATTTTTCTACAGGACTTTGGACCATAAAAAAAAGTCCTGACTTCGCAGGACTCTCTTTATGTGTGTGTGATCTGGCCTAAAAAAAAAGGAGGAAACTTATATGTCTAAAATCCCGAAGATCTCAGAATAGGTATGGTTTAAGTCGATGATCGTAAACAATGGTTTGTCAGATTGTTTTAAAATGTTGAAAGCTTTAATACTCTCTACATCTGTAGTAAGGTAATATTCAATTTGAGCTTCGGAATCCGCTTGAGCAAAAAGTTTGGAGTCGTTAGGGATTAGTTGTCTCTCTTTGAAATCAATCAATCCTTTCTTTCTGGTATCAAATAAAATCCTTGCAAATTGTCCCGTCCTTCGGGCATGATCGAAATTGAAAGGTAAAATTTTCAGATTCTTTAAAGGCAACTGATCAGCAGTTCCTCCAACACAAAACTCTGCTACGCTGATTGTTGAAATAAATAAGGAAAAATCATTCTTTAAGAAGTAACGGAAGTAATCATCGGCATTCTTAAATAAGGGGTCGGTATCGTTCAAAAACCGAAGGAAAAAACTTGTATCCAGTAAAACACCTCTAGACATTGTAACCTCCCCGGATATCCCGAAGCCATTCGTCCGGGTTAATGGCGTTTAGCCAGGTACTTGCCTTATTACGAAGTTTTTGTAAATAATCATTGTCATACCGTGGGCTATAATCAATCATCTCGACAAAACGGAGGCTACCTTTATCGATTTCACCCGATTCAGTATTTTGTTTACCCAACGCCCTAATACCGTAAGATTTGTATAAAATATTCTCTTCAAGATGTTCTAAGGTCTCTTGTGGTGTATCAATGCGGATAATACCAAGATCGTCAGTCATCAGGTGGATATTAACCTTTTCTTTACCGCCTGCGTTGGTAATCTTGCCATAAAAATAAAATTCAGCATCTGCCCAAACGTTGGAAGTACGGTAGTAACGTGTTGTTTTATCAATTCTCAACTCCGAAGACTCTTGTAATGAAGTCTTTAATGTTATTATATAATCCTTTTTAACCGCAGTATCCTGAAATGATTCGATGGCTTTAGCTGTATTCAATTCTAAGAAATCGATATTCTGAGATGCAGAAACCTGTCCAAGAATGGCAGTAAACCCAATAATTGCTTGCATACCTGTCTGGAGCAAATGTCTGACGGATCCGGGTTCTTGTTTATAGCTGATGATTGGCCTTTCCTTCTTCTCTCCCGGGAATAATAGATTTTCAGCTTGTTCCAGAATACCAATAACTTCCCGAATATCATAATTGTCCGGTGAAAGTTCAAGGTTGCCTTTCAAACCTTTGATTCTAATTTCTATGTAGCCGGTTTTTTCCATAAGGCAAAATTACAAACAATCTTTGCATACAGCAATTTTCTTTTCTTAACAAGCCAATGCCGTCACTTTTTTTCCTCTAAATGGCCATTAATGTCCAATTGAGGTAATTATGCCGCAATTCCGACGCAATTATGATTTTAACCTTTTTTCAGTTATATCTATTTGCCGGATATAATCTTTTTCAACGTTTGATAATTCATTATCAATTCGCTTTTTATATTCCTCATATACTATATGCGCTTTTTCTAAGGCGCTTTCGTGACTGATACTTCCTGCATGTTGCAGGATTTCATTGCCAGTCATGGTAAGAAAAATATTCAACCTTTCAATCCAATTGACCATGTACATGGGTTGCCGGTTTAACGCTTGTAACTCGGCAACTTCGAGATAAGCTGTTACCATCCGGTTTAGCACATTCAATTCCTGTTCATTGAGGTAGTTTTTTGCAATCTCAGTTTCCTTTTTATTTGGCTTGCTTCCTTTAAAGTTTGTCAAACCCATATTCAGTTTATTTGCATCAGCTCGTTGAAATATGATTTCTGCGGCTGTATGGCCGTGAGCGGCCCAATGCATTTTATTTTGGATGGTTTTGAAAAATTCAACCGACATTTCGGCTTTAGGGTCATAATCGATGCTGGTAGCATAAATATCCAACACCTTACGCCAGAATACTTTTTCGGACGAACGGATATCCCTGATCCTGGATAACAGTTCATCAAAGTAGTTGCCACCACCAACTTCTTTAAGTAATTCATCATTCATGGTGAACCCCTTAAGAAGGTATTCTTTGATAAGGCCGGTAGCCCATTTTCTAAACTGCACCCCACGATGTGATTTTACACGGTAACCAACAGAAATGATCACATCGAGGTTGTAAAATCTTACTGGCCGGTCGGAACCACCAATGTGCAAAATTTGCACATTGCTTTGTTCGTCCAATTCTCCTTCTGAAAAAATATTGTTGATATGCTTGGTAACCACACTCCTTTCCTTCTGAAAAAGCTCACTTATTTGCGCCTGCGTAAGCCAAACTGTATCATTTTCAAAATGGGTTTCGATTTTCGTTTTGCCATCCTCTGTTTGATAGATAATGATTTCCGACTTCATCTCTTTTTTCCCTTTAGTTTTATGTCAAATAGTGCTCTCGGATATATCAGAATGATTGTTCGATGATCTTTATCTCCTCCTCTGTCAACCCATACAACTCATAAACCAATTGATCAACCTCCGTTTCCAGAGCCGAGGTGTCAATAGTGGGGTTGGTAATTTTTGTTGAAAGAATTTTGCTAACAGTTTCGGTAACTAAAAAAGATTTATGAGTGCCATAGTTTACTATTGGTATTGATTCTAAAGGAGCTTTTTTAATTTTTGGGAAAGTAGCTTTATTATCAAAATATTTCTTTGTCCAAAAAAATCTTATTAGCTTCGAATTAATCAATCCTAAGACAAATTCAAGAGGAATTTCATCATCGAAAAGGAAAATATTATAAATAGTATTCAAGGTAATTATATATGGTTCGACAATGGTTCCTTGAGGAAAAACTCCAATTTGCCTAACCACAATTCGTTTTCGTTTATAGACTTCTTCATCCCCGCCACTTTTGATTGCTTCTTTTTTGTACAAAACATATTCATTAGGCTCATCACAATAATAGCGCTTTACATTTGTCCCGTCAATAATCGGGAAGTAGTAATCATTAATTTTTGTTTTTGAAACAAACATTTTTCTGTCAAACGTTTGAATCCCGAAATATGCTCGCCCAATTGTTTCTAATGGTATCGAATTGTTGTTGAGCTTTTGGAAAATAATCATTTCATTTGCGGCAATATCAAATTCTAGTTCAAGATCATTTTTTATAAAATTTGATTGTTCGTGATAACTAACTTCAGATTTTGTTATTTCAGTTGCGAATAAGTGGAACGGAATGAATGCTATTTGATTTCCTACCGCAGTTCTCTTTTGAGAAGTAAGAACTAATGTATCTACAGAAGCATCCTCGAACACTTGAATATAAAAATTAATTATTTCCAGAATTCGATTTTGTAATAAAATCTCTCTAAGGTTACGTGAATACTTATTTTTCAAGAAAGTGTTTGGCGAAATATAAGATAAGAAACCATTTAGCTTTAAAAGAGAAAAGCCACGTTCATAAAATAGCTGATATGTGTCAATTTTATATGTTGCAGTATGATAAGTCATTTTGAAGAAATCAAACATCGATTTATCATTCAAATTTTGAACTAAAATATAAGGCGGATTCCCAATCACCACATCAAATCCCACAAAATCCCCTTCATCATTGAGAACTTCAGGGAATTCAAATCGCCATTCAAATGCGTTTTCGAATATCTTGTTGCTTTTAATTTCTTCGAGTTCGGTTTCGAGTTTCTTGATTTTGCCTGTCAGTTCATTGACCTGCTTATTCCAGTCGGCTAACTCTTTCTTTGTTCGTTCAAACAGTGATATTTGCTGGGTAAGGTTAAAAAGTTCACCATTCAGTTTTTTCAAAAGAACCAGGCGTTTGTCGTTGGTAACAACTTCAGTTTCAAAATCGTTTTTAATTGATTCGATGAGCCGTTCCATCGTTCGTTTTTCATCCTTATTGGTAGCATTACGATACGACATGACTGCAACCCGGTAACTGTCGATGCTCCATTTGCTTTTCTTCAATGCCTGTTTGATATCAGCATCCAGCGCATAGCGTGAGATCAGCGAATTCCCGCATTTGATGTTGATATCAATATTTGGAAGGGTTTCCAGTTCGGTAAAATTGCTTTCGGCCTTATAATATGAGTTTTTAAGTAACTCGATCCATAACCTCAAACGGCAAATTTTAACGGAATTGGGATTGATGTCAACGCCAAACAAACAGTTTTCAATGATGGTCTGCTTTTCATGAAACAAGGTTTGCTGGATGCGCTGACTTTCTTTGTTCGTGGGATTGTAAAAGAAAAGCTCACCATCTTCATCCGTAACAATCAGTTCGTCATTCACAACTTCAACCCGGTATTCTTTCAATCGCCGCCCATCACGGTCCTGCAAGATATTCAGCTCGCTTTTTAAAGCAATGATCTCATTTAACGCTGACACAAGGAAGTGTCCGGAACCTACTGCCGGGTCGCATATTTTGAGGCTGTTAATGATGTTATTGGCCTCACTCCGGTCTTCGATTTTATCATATAGCTGGTCAATGTCTTTACAATTCCAGCTTTTTGCATCATTGAACTTTTGCACAACTGCCCGGCGAATGGTTTCATGACACATATACATAGTAATGAATCCCGGGGTAAAGAAGGAGCCATCTTTATAACCGTTGATCTTTTCGAAAATCAGCCCTAGAACTGAAGCATTAATCAGCGTTTTGTTATCTTCCTGGATCTCTTCAGCGCCTTCGCCTGAGAAATCATAAGCATCCAGGAAAGCAAAGAGGTATTCCAATCCATTCATCTTCCCGGTTAACCGTTTTCCTGTATTGCTTTTCAACACAGTTCCCGGGTGAATTGGAATGAGGCAGTCATCCTGAAGGTTGCTGATAAAAATGGTGCCGCGTTCCAGTTCTGTCGGTTCAAAGAGAGAACTATTCAGGTATGGGACCTTTTCAAATAATTTTACTACCGCAGGATCACGTTCTGTTGTCTTTTTGGCAAGCACCCGAAAGAATAAACTATTCAGGGAATCATATCCACTGACTTTTTCACTGGCAAGGAACACATAGGAAGGATCACTTTTGTGGTAATTGATCAACTGGGCTTCAAGCAGCTTCATGAATAATATACGATTGATCCAGGTAATCGCCAACTCCAGCGATACATTGAAAAGTCTTTCCTGAAGATTCTCTCCAAAGCGAGATGGTTTATCCAGCCGGCTAATCATATCCAGGCTATCAATCTGGATAATGGCATTCTCAATGAGTGAACCGGGATCACGCTGTCCTTCCTTTTTCCGGCCGATGAGTTTTTTACTACCTTCCTTTGTTTCCGTCAAACCAATGATATGAAGCAATTCCGCATAAAATGCTTTATCCAGGCTATTACTGTCATTGGTGAAAGGAAGCTTCAACAAATGTTCCGGTGAAAGTAACTTGTAAAGGGCAATGAGTTTGGAATCATCTTTCTTGTCGTCATTTCGCAGGGGTTTATCATACTCGCGGAAGTCAAAATAGGTGAAGCAAATTTCGGAGTCTAGCCCTGACAGAAATGATTCTGCAATTTGCTTGTAAAAGAAGTCTGTCGTATTTCCAGACAACCGGCCTTCTTCAAAATCGGTGAATTGTTTTACAAGAGTTTTATTTTGGGCAAACATTTTCTCAAAGATGCTCGCATCGAATATGTACCATTCATAAATGTTTGTGGCTACTAGATGTTTGATCTCCAGGTTGTGGTTGGTAATCCGTTCCCGCAGATAATAAAGAATAAGTTCATGAAATGCTTTTGCGTTCAAATTATCTGACCGGATCATCTCTGTTTTATTCGAAGGTTTTTTGGCTTCGATTAACACTCCGGCAACGCTTTTGGAATCGGGGCCATTATGGATCACAAGATCATTGCGGCCTTTTGTGTTGATATAAAACCTTTGATAGAAGGTACTTTTCAGAAAAGTGACCAGGTCATTTTTGTTGTGTTCTTCTGATTCTGATTCATCCAAACCGTCAAGCAGACCTATAAGATTTTGCTTAAACAACTCAATTTCACTTCGGGAGGGTTTAACCTTGAGGAAGGCTTTATTGAGGGATTTCCGGGGGGATAACAGAGCTAATTGCATGTATTGCGATGATTCATTTTTCAAATGTAGGAAAAGAGTACGATAAGGACACCGAAAAAATAGAGTTATATTGCCTTTACGACCATAAAAAACGGGAGTTCCGCCCCCCCAGGGTGGAACTCCCGAAAATTCAGAAGTTGATCTTGTCTTCAGCTTCTGAAATGCTTGCATCGAATGATGACTTGAGGAAATCAATCACCTTTTTAACTCCAGGGGTGAAGCTGGTGGTGAAGACATTCCCGTCTGAGTCATTCAGCCGCATGGAACAGTTGAAGTCGTTGGATGAAATCTGGAAGCGTTCAAGTTCAGAGCGGGTTTGCACCAACTTTGCCCTTTTTTCGATGATAAGCTGGAGATTTTCAACCTTGAGGATCTTCTCCAGGAGAGTCAATTCTGGCTTTACAACTTTTACCGGTTCAGGTTTCACTTCTGCGACCGGCTCCGGCTTAACTTCGACAATCGGTTCCGGGATAACTTCTGCGACCGGCTCGGGAACTTCAGCAACTGCAGCTTCTTCGGCTGGTTCAGTCTGAAATGATGAGAAACTTGGCCTGACAACCATGACCTGTCCTGGCTGTGATTTACCGTTTGTCGGCTTGAGAACTGATGATAATTTTGACATGTTTTGCACTCCTGCCCTGGAGATTTATTTAGGCATCTGGCTCAGCCTGGTTTATGAAAAATTTATGCCCAGAAAAAAATGAAATGAAAATTTTAAGCAAGTGATCAGGTCAGATTTTTCCCTTCAAAAATCTGAATGATCCCAACGGGTGACAGACATCCGGGATG
>CAIRDP010000031.1 GCA_903877385.1 uncultured Bacteroidales bacterium | reverse complement strand
TTTTCAAACTTCAGAAGCAACTCATTGAATAATTTCATGGATTCAGTATCTTTGATTCGAAGTTACCCAGAACTTTTTGCAGATAGTATGCCAACCCCCAGTATTTATTAACATTTTAAGTTTAAAGACAAACTCTATTTATTTATCCTGACCCGGATAAATATTGTTAGGTTTTCAGCCTCTGTTTCATTGAATTTTGTATTTTCGTGGCAGGTAATTCCCTGAACCCACGTTTTAAAATCAAATTTGTATGCATTTTAGCAGGCTTAAATACCTGGTTTGCTTGTTGTTGATTTGCATTATAAGTATGCCCGGAGTTCAGGCCCAGGAACATAAAGTCAACCAGAAAAAAATCAATGCTGACAGGGAAAGGAAACAGAAACAAGCCGAAAAAGAGTATCATAAAGCGGTAAAGCAGCATCAGAAGTCACAATCTAAGAATACCAGGGCCATGATGCGACAAAGCAGGAAAGAATCAGGTACCAATACACCGGTTAAAAGGTGATAGGGATTATAAATTGAGAAAAATCTGTTTTGGCGTTTACCTTCAGTGTGTTATCTAATTGTTTTTGACATAATTTAGAATGGTTATATATTTGTATGACTTGTGAAAATTTTTGAATTTCATTTTAAATAATTATTACTTTTACCACCTTTTTAAGCGCATCATAATCTAACATAAAATTGTATGGTATGTTAAGAAATTTACTATTAACTCTTGCGTTCGTACTGACAACAAGCTTGTTAGTATTCTCTCAAACCGGATCAGGGACCCTCAAGGGGAAAGTTGTTGACAAGGCTACAAAGGAACCAATTCCGTTTGCCAACATTGTTCTTGAACTTGGAGGTGTCCAGGTAGGCGGCGCCACTACGGATTTTGATGGCAACTATCTGATCAAGCCTATTCCTCCCGGTAAAATTGACATGAAAGCATCCTATGTCGGTTTTAAGCCGATGTTGATGAAGGGTATCCAGATTCTCCCCGACAAAATCACATTCCAGGATCTGGAACTGGAACAAACAGCCACCAACCTCCAGGAAGTTCAGGTTGTGGATTATAAAGTGCCTTTGATCTCCAAGGACCAGACCACCTCGGGAGGTACAGTCACATCTGACGAAATTGCCAAAATGGCCAACCGTTCTGCCGAAGCCGTCGCAACCACCGTGGGAGGTGTCACCACCGATGCCAATGGCGCCATCACCAGTATGCGCGGTCAGCGATCGACCGGTACGGTTTACTATATCGACGGTATGCGCGTAACGGGGAGCAACGCCCTTCCCCAGTCGGCCATCGAACAGGTAGAAGTTATTCTCGGCGGTACCCCGGCAGCTTACGGGGATGCCACCGGTGGTATTATCAGTGTTACAACCAAGGGCCCTTCAAAAGATTTCAACGGAGGTGTTGACCTTCAGAGTTCCCAGTTTCTCGATGCGTTCGGCTATAACCGACTGGGTGTGAACTTTACAGGCCCGGTGTTTTCCAAAAAAGATACTGTCAGGGGCACCAAAACCCCTATCATGGGCTTTTTCATTGCCGGTGATTTGATTTATACCAAGGACGGAGCACCTGCAGCATATCCCCTGTATAAAGTAAACAACAGCATGCTGGATTTCCTGAGGACCAATCCCCTGCGTCTTTACGGACAGTCCCAGGGCGTTTTCTACAACAATGAATTCCTTACTTTCAATGACCTGGAAAAAACCAAGTCAACACTGAATTCAAAAGGGTATAACATAAACATCTCAGGTAAACTTGATTTCAGGGTATCAAAAAGCATCAACCTTTCTTTCGGAGGTACATTTGCATACAATAACAACCATAATTTCGCCTATGGCAACTCCCTCCTGAACTGGGACAACAACTCATTGACAACAGGTTATACCTGGCGTGTTAACGGCCGCTTCACACAGCGTTTCCTCTCGGGACAGGACACCAAAACCTTCATTAAGAATATGTATTATTCCATAGGTGCCGACTTTACCCGGAGTTACAGTGAAACCGAGGATCCCACCCTGCAGAAAGACCTTTTCAAATATGGCTATGTGGGAAGTTTCCAAACCCATACGATCCGCCAGTATACCGATGCTCTCGCTTACGACAGCATCGCCCACAAATGGGCCCACCTGATGAACAATACCCGTGATACCATTGTCATCTTCAAGCCATCCGACATCAATCCAGAAGCATCAAACTGGACGCAACAGTATTACAGTTTCTTCAGTGATCCCGCAGGGCATTATGACAATATTGAAAACATTATCTCGGGAAGAGGTCTTATCAACGGCATGCAGCCGGGCGGAGCTTATTCCATGTTCGCAGCTACAGGTGACCGCGCCACAGGATACAGCAAGGCCACAACAGATCAGATTGCCATAAACGCCTCCTTTGCAGCCGACCTTGGCAACCATGAAATCCAGCTTGGCCTCCAGTACCAGCAACGGACTGCCCGGGGGATAGGATATAACGGTGTAAGCCTCTGGCCTTTAATGACCGGTTTAACCAATTTCCATCTTTCCCAGCTTGACAAATCCAATCCCCAGCTTGTTTACCGTGACGGTGTTTTCATGGATACGATCAATTATTTCAGGAAGTACGACCAGCCATCACAGCGTAATTTCGACGTAAACCTCCGTAAAAAACTAGGGTTGCCGGTTGACGGAACAGACCTGATCGATGTCAATTCCTACGATATCGCCAACAACACCATCAACTACTATGATAAATACATGAAGCTCCATACTACCTCGGCCAGTTCGTCCATATTCTCCATCGACATGTTCAGTGCCGACGAATTGTTGAATAACGGGAGCAACCTGGTATCATATTACGGTTACGATTACACAGGGAAACAAACTTCGGGCCAGCCGGCTTTTGAGGATTTCTTCACCTCCCAGGATGCCAACGGCAACTTTACCCGTCCCATCGGAGCTTACCGGCCGATTTACATGGCAGGGTATATCCAGGATAAATTTGCTTTCAAGGATCTGATCTTCAACATCGGTGTCCGTGTCGACCGTTTCGACGCCAACCAGATGGTGCTTAAAGATCCCTACCTGTTTTATCCCGCCTATACAGTTTCTTCCTTGTCAAACACAGCTTTAAAGAATATCACGGTACCTTCCAATATAGGCGGAAACTATGTTGTTTATGTTGACGACCTGTACAATCCGGGGAATATCACCGGTTTCCGCGACGGGAACAACTGGTATACCAAAGACGGTACACCTGTGACCGACCCCCGTATCGTTGACCCGACGGGTGTGAAGCCTTTCCTGATCGATCCGGGTAACCAGGTTATCACGGGTGATGTATTCAAACAATACACTCCCCAAACCAACGTAATGCCCCGTATCTCCTTCTCATTCCCAATATCAGACGATGCTTTGTTTTATGCACATTATGATATTCTAACCCAGCGTCCGCAGCAGGGCCAGGTACAGGTGCAGCCGATCCGGTATCTCTTCATTGCAACAACAGGATCATCGGGAACAATCACCAACCCTAACCTGAAACCTGAAAAGACCATAGATTATGAAATCGGTTTCCAGCAGAAGATCAACAATGCCTCCTCACTTAAACTTTCGGCATTCTACCGTGAAATGCGCGACCAGATACAGCAGTACCGCTTATCGGGCGCTTATCCGAGAACCTATTATTCCTACAATAATATTGACTTCGGAACCGTCAAAGGCTTAACCCTTACCTATGACCTGAGACGTACCGGCAATGCACGTATACGTTTCAATTATACCTTGCAGTTTGCAACCGGTACCGGCTCCGATGCCGATGCCGCTTCAGGTATCATCCGCTCCGACCAGCCTAACCTCCGTACACTGAACCCATTGAGTTTTGACCGCCGCCACCAGTTCAACATCACTCTCGACTACCGCTGGGGCTCAGGCAAGGATTATAACGGCCCGGTCATCAACCGTAAAAAGAAAGGCAAACCCCCGGTACAATTCCTTTCAAACTTCGGAGGCAACCTCACTCTTACCGGTGGTTCCGGTACCCCATACACCAAATCAAGCAGGATACTGCCCTTTGGCGCCATGGGTCCGATCCAGGGGTCCATCAACGGAAACCGCCTTCCATGGCAGTTCCTCCTGAACCTCCGCATCGACAAGGAATTTGATTTTGCCCTGAACAAGAAAAAACAGGGGAGTCTGGATGTTTACCTCGAAATCAACAACCTCCTGAACACCAAGAACGTTACTTATGTTTACCCGGCTACAGGTTCTGCAAAGGACGACGGTTACCTTACAGCCCCTGAATGGCAGACTGTTATCAACCAGCAGGTAGATCCCCAGGCTTACAGGGACCTTTACACCGTTCAGATGCAAAGCCCATATAATTACAGCAGCCCGCGTACTATCAGACTTGGTCTCATGTTCAATTTCTAAGGCAGGTAATAACAGGTTAAAGATTGACGTATGAAAACAAATAATTTTACTATGAAAAATATATTCCGAGTTTCAGTGATTGCACTTGGCTTTTTACTGGTTTCCAATGCACTCACAGCACGTGAATGGCCAGTGACCCACCCCAAAAGCGGTACTGGATTGAAAGAAGCAGCAGCCGGATGCAACCCGGGATCTGCCTATAAATTTCTCGATATTAACAACGTAAGGACACTGATCTATTCGTATGGTAATGGCTGGTTCCTCGAGAATGCACAGTATGAAATCCCGAAAGGTTCAAAGAAAACGTCGATGTTCTCCTTTTCATTATGGATCGGTGGTATCGACATGAACAACAACCTTAAGCTTGCAGCTTACAAATACGGACAAGGTCCGAGCGGGGGTACTGCACATACCAACAATGACTTCTGGCCCGGTCCGCTGACTATCGACGGTACTGCAGCTGTCACTGCCGATGTTTGCTCCAAATACGACCAGTTGTTTCCCATGACCCGTGACGATGTCACCGCATTCCTTGCATGGTTCAATGACCCTACTTCATTTCCTAACTATACGATTCCAACCGACATTAAGAACTGGCCGGGTAATGCTGAACCTTCCAAAGGCCAGTCGTTATACCTAGCACCTTTCTTCGATCAGAACGGTGACGGTATTTATGACCCAACCAGTGGTGACTATCCTTACTATGACCTCGCCAATGATCTTTGCCCGAGCAAGTTAAAAGCAGGTGAACGCCAGAGAAGAGCCCATGTACGCAATGGTGAAGCCACTGATACCGCCGGTATCCTTGTTGACCAGGTAATTAAAGGTGACCAAACGCTCTGGAGCGTATATAACGACAAGGGAAATTACCACTCCGAAACCCAGGGAGCCCCTATCGGGATGGAAATCCGTGCACAATATTTCGCTTTCTCCACGAATGACGAAATCAATAATATGACCTTTTATTCCTACGAAATCATCAACCGCTCAACTTACACTCTTTCAGGAACCTATTTCTCCCAATGGGTTGACCCCGACCTGGGTTATGCATGGGACGATTATGTTCAATGTGATGTTGCACGCGGACTTGGAATCTGTTATAACGGGAAACCTATTGACGGAACAGGCCAGACTGAAGCCTATGGATCTCACCCTCCTGCAGTTGGCGTTGACTTTTTCCAGGGTCCTTACCTTGACCCCGACGGTTATGACAACCCCTCATTCAACGGTCCCGGTATTAAAGGCCCTTCGTTCAAAAACATGCCAAACAAATGCGATATCGTTACTTACGACAACCAGGTTATAGATATGACCTGGGGCGCAAATGGTGAGTACAGCGGCCAGGTTTTGGTAAAAGCCGAAGCTATTAACGGGGTGAATTTCGGTGATGGAATTGTTGATAATGAACGTTTCGGGATGCGTCGTTTTGTTTACCATAATAATTCAGGAGTAGCATCCTATATGCTAGACCCCAACTATGCACCCCAGTACTATAATTATCTTAAAGGTATCTGGATGGACAACACCAAGATGATCTACGGTGGAAACGGGAACCTCCAGGGTGGAGGCTACGGCCCCGCCTGCGATTTCATGTTCCCGGGCGATTCTGATCCCTGCCTCTGGGGAACCCATGGCCTGGAGCCGAATAAACCCGGTACCTGGACTGAAGCTACAGCAGGAAACAACCCATCCGACCGTCGTTTCATGCAGTCAGCCGGTGAATTTACACTCCTCCCGGGCGCCTGCAACTATATCACTGTTGGTATTCCCTGGGCCCGCACTATTTCGGGCGATAACCTCGCATCTATTCCATTGCTGCAACAGGCAGATGATAAATGCCAGACCCTTTTCGACAACTGTTTTGCCGTGTTGAACGGACCCAATGCCCCTGACCTCACTATTGAAGAACTTAACCAGGAGCTTATTATTTATCTCTCCAACAAAAAGACAAATGACCCCGGGAGCAACTACCAGGAAAAATACGTGGAATATGACCCCACTATTCAAACCCCTCCGGGAGCAACCAAAAGATATGACTCCCTGTATCATTTTGAAGGCTACCAGATCTTCCAGCTTAAGGATGCCACAGTATCGGCAGCCGACCTGGGGGATGCCACAAAAGCAAGACAGGTCGCACAGTGCGATATCAAGAACGGAATTGCCAAACTGGTCGACTGGGTTTATGATCCAAACCTGGGTGGTAACTCGGGGACGGTCATGGTGGATGGAGCCGATGCAGGCATCAACCATTCCTTTGTGCTGACAACCGACTTGTTTTCACAGGGTGATCCCACCTTTATTAATCATAAGCAGTATTACTATATGGCCATTGCTTATGCTTACAATAATTATAAAACATACAACCAGGCTGATCCTACGGCTCTCGACGGGCAGAAGAAAACCTACCTCAGCGGCCGTAACAATATCAAGCAATATACCGCAATACCCCACATCCCTGTCGGAACTGTCATCAATTCAAGCTATGGCGAAGGCCCCGAGATCATACGCATCCAGGGACAGGGTAACGGTGGCATGATCCTTGACCTTACCCAGGCTACCATTGATTCTATCATGATGAAACCTCCTTCCGATTCTGTAACCAATCCTTACGGCAGCCCTGATTATCCTATCGCTTACAGGGCTACCTATAAAGTCGGCTACGGACCTCTCGGGGTTAAAGTCATCGATCCATTGAATGTTCCTACCGGGAAATACATGGTAAAACTTGATTCAATGGTTCCAGGCCCCACAGGCAACCCGTTCTATAATAAAAACATCAAATTCGGACATTGGACTGCGATCGACCTTACATCTTATAAAACCTACCGTTCCGATACAACCACCATTTACCCGTATGAATCCCTCTTTATCGATCTTGGCTTTGCCCTCACGATCAACCAGGTGCCTTTACCGGGTGACTCAGTGAATTCCTCAGGGGTTGCATCCAACAATGGTCTTCTGTGGGCACCTCCTGCCATTTACCAGGACAGCTCAAAGATGTGGCTTAGCGGAGTTCCCGACAATGATATTCCTTCGGATCCCCGTAACTGGATCAGGGCCGGAACGTATTATACAACAAATACCTCTCTTTCGAAGTACAATGACTATAACATGGATGCAAATCCACAGCGTCCCTGGGACCCGAACAAAAGCCTCGGTAAGATGCAAACCCTCACAGTGCCATATTCAATTAATGGCATTACCTATACTGCGACGGGTGCAACCTGGGCTCCTTACGTACTGGCTGCAGGTGCCGAACAGGTCCAGAACAAAGTAGGTCCTGCCTATTCTCTGGCTCAGAAAGCTTACGCCTCCATGCAGGATATTCCCAGCGTTGACGTTGTCTTCACCCCTGATAAATCCAAGTGGACACGTTGCCCTGTAATTGAATTGTGCCCCGATACGGCACTTTCCCAGGGCCATGCCCCGGCCTTCACAATGAGAAAGTCTGCTTCCCTGAATATTGATGGAGTTGCCGGTGTTGTAAGTTCCGATCCTAAACAGAACTCCGACTATATCAGCTCAACAGGTATGGGCTGGTTCCCCGGTTATGCAATCAATATTGAAACCGGTGAACGCCTGAACATCATTTTCGGGGAAAATTCCTGGCTGGGTGCCGATAACGGGAGTGATATGCTTTTCAACCCAACTTCACGTATCTATAACCCATCCGGCACTCCTGTTTTCGGAGGTCAGCACTACGTTTATATCATGGGCCACCTCACAAAAACAGACCCGTTTACCCTGACATATCCTGCTTATGACGCCGGAGCCTTCATCGTGGGCCAGTTTAATAAATCCCTGCAAAGCCACCTGGATATCTACAGGAAACTCATCTTTGGGACAGCACTGTATACTACGATCCCTCTTTCTGTTGACGGTGTTCCCTGGCTCGACAACCAGGTTACTATTAAAATCCGCGTAAACAGCTCTTACCAGAGGTATTATTCAACCCCCCTGCCAAGCGGATCCAAAGACACACTTAACAGGAACTACCCGGTTTATCAGTTTAACACCAATGCAATTGCATCCTCGGTAAATAACCAGGACAAAGCATCTACTGATCTGGATCTGATCAACGTCGTCCCGAATCCTTACTATGCATATGACGATTATGAGCATAACCAGCTGGATAACCGTATCAAGATTGTAAACCTTCCGTTAAAATGCACCGTTTCGATTTTCGATCTCAGCGGCGTTCTGATCCGCCAGTTTGTTGTCGATAAATCCAGCATTGTGGAACCTCGCTCCTCTACCCTGGGAATCAACACCGACTCGAAAACCTCCATTGATTGGGATCTCAAGAATTTTGCCGGCATTCCGATTTCCGGCGGAGTTTACCTGATTCACGTCAAAGCAGATAATTTAGGCGAACGAACCTTAAGATGGTTTGGAATATTGCGACCTGTTGACTTGAACTCATTATAACGGTTTAAATTTTTGAGATGATGATAACAACAAAAAATTTCAGGACTATGAAAAATATATACAGACTTCTGATTGCAATATTCTTCGTCGGTTTGGTTGTGGTTCCTACCTACCATGCCTCCGCCGGTAATAAAGACCGCTCGGGACAGGCCGGTGCATCGGAATTACTGATAAACCCCTGGGCCAGAAGCTCAGGCTGGGGTTCCGTCGGAACCTCATGCACCCAGGGGCTCGAAGCAATGTATACCAATATTGCCGGGACAGCCTTTACCAAGGGAACCGAGATCATATTTTCATATACCAACTGGTTGTCAGGTTCGGGTGTGAATGTGATGGCCTTTGGTTTCAGCCAGGCTATCGGAAAGAACGGCGGGGTGTTAAGCGCTGCATTCATGTCGATGAATTTCGGCGAAATCAACATCACTACCACGAATTCACCCCAGGGAGGTGTAGGTACATTTAAACCGGCCTACCTTAATATCAACCTGTCCTATGCCAAAGCTTTTTCAAACAGCATTTACGGGGGCTTGAATGTTAAACTTATCAATGAGTCCATTGCTGATGCAAGCGCTATGGCAGTCTGCATCGATGCAGGAGTCCTTTATACAACCGGTGACAAACAACAGATCAAGTTTGGCGTTGCCCTAAAGAATGTCGGTTCCAACCTGAAATTCCGCGGTGATGGTCTTTCCTTCCGTGGCATCATTCCCAGCCATGGAAACGATAATGACCTTTTTACCGTGGAACAGCGTTCGGCCACTTACGAACTTCCGGCAACCCTTAGGATTGGCGCCTCCTACGATTTTAACATCAACGAGCTGAACAAGATTATATTAGCCGGCAACTTTACATCCAATTCCTTTGTAAAAGACCAGTTCACCCTGGGCCTTGAATATGCCCTTAAATATTACTTCTCGGTACGTGCAGGTTATACTTACCAGGGAGGGATATTCAGTTCGAACGTTGCTGATCGCGGAACTATTTTCACCGGGCCAAGTGCAGGCTTTACTGTTTCCTTGCCATTCAACAAGGAAAAGCATAGTGGCATTGCAATCGATTACTCCTATGTGAGCAGTAATCCTTATTCCGGAAATCATTGTGTAGGCTTAAAACTTAATTTTTAGTCTTTTAGGACAGCCCTTTTAAAATTCTTTATCTGGCAAAGGACCCTTCAATAGGGTCTTTTGGCTTATTATGATCTCAATCTGAATATTATGGCAACGGAAATAAAATACTATACTCCCGAGGGACTGCAGAAACTGAAAGATGAACTTCAGCAGCTGGTCATGGTGGAGAGACCCGGGATTTCAAGGCAGATTGCAGAAGCAAGGGATAAAGGCGACCTCTCGGAGAATGCTGAATATGCTGCTGCCAAAGAAGCACAGTCAATGCTCGAATTCAAGATATCCAAGCTGCAGGAAACACTCAATAATGCCCGTTTGATTGATGAGAAAAAACTTGATAATACCAAGGTCCTTATTTTTTCCACAGTGAAACTGAAAAACACCAGCAACGGTTCTGTTGTTACTTATACCCTGGTGCCCGAGAATGAAGCCAATATCAAAATTGGAAAATTATCGATCAGCTCCCCTATCGCAAAAGGACTGCTTGGGAAGATACTGGGCGAAAAAGTTGAGATCACCGTCCCTGCAGGAGTCATTGCTTTTGAAATCATTGAGATCTCCAGACAAAACGGATAATATGGCAAGCATTTTTACACGTATAGTGAATGGGGAGATCCCCTGTTATAAAATTATCGAGGACGAAAATTACCTGGCGTTTCTCGACATCAACCCCTTGCAGGAAGGCCATACCCTGGTAATTCCTAAAAAAGAAGTCGATTATATTTTTAATATAGGCGATGAGTTACATGCCGGCTTGTGGAATTTTGCCAAGAAGGTTGGTAAAGCAATCGAGAAAGTCGTGCCCTGCCAGAGGATAGGGATCACGGTGATCGGACTGGAAGTACCCCATGCACATATCCATCTCATCCCGTTGAAAACGCTGTATGATATGGATTTCCGCCGGCCCAAACTTAAATTCACAGCTGAGGAATTCACTGCGATTGCTAAAAAGATTGCTGAAGCTATTGAAGGTAGCGAGAAGTGAGAAGCGAGGTAGCGAAATAGAGTGAAATAGCGAAATTATCCTGAGTGAAGAGTTTTGCTGCTTCCTAGTAAGCGCGAACGTTGCGTCCTTCTATATAATTGATAAAGGCCTTGTTCACGACCTTGTTACCCCCGGGGGTAGGGTAATCTCCAGTGAAATACCAGTCGCCAGTGTGTCCCGGGCAGGCGTTATGAAGGTCTTCAATAGTCTGGTACACTATCTCGACTTTAGGAACACAATCGGCCGGTGTAACCAGCTCAGAAACCTTAGCAGCAATCCTTTCGGGTGTGAAAGGTGCATAAATTTCCTTAACGTAGTTGACTATCTTTTCCTTTTGATAATTTTCCTGGGACTTTGCTTTATTATAAACCGAATTGATGATCCCTTCCTTCCGGGTTTCCTTAAGCAGGGCAACAGCAGCTTTGAACGCAATGAAATCGGCAATCTTGGCCATGTCAATACCGTAGCAGTCAGGATAGCGTATCTGGGGCGCCGAAGAGGCAATTACAATCTTTTTTGGCCCAAGACGGCTGAGGATCCTTATTATACTTTGCTTCAGGGTGGTTCCCCTTACAATTGAATCATCAAGAACCACGAGGTTGTCCAGTCCCCGCCTGATGCTTCCCCATGTAATATCATAAACATGGGCCGTAAGGTCGTCGCGCTGGGAATCCTGTGTGATAAAAGTTCTAAGTTTGATATCCTTAACAGCGACTTTTTCAGCCCTGGGCTGCAGTTTTAGTATCTCTTCGATCTTTTCCCTGCTCAGGTTCTTCCCAGCCACGATCCGCTCGGCTTTGATCCTGTTGCAATAATGCCCTATCTCCTCAATCAGGCCATAATAGGCATCGATTGCTGTATTAGGGATGTAGGAAAAGACAGTGTTTTCGAGGTCGTAATCAATAGCCTTGAGGATTCCCGGTGACAGGAATTTCCCAAGCCTTTTCCTTTCCTGGTATATGTCTTTGTCGGTACCCCTCGAGAAATAAATCCGTTCGAAAGAACAAGACCTCTTCTCAAGTGGCTTTGTGAATTCTTTTTCACTCACACGGCCGTCCTTTTTAATGATCAGGGCATTGCCGGGTTTGAGTTCTTTCACCTCTTCAATGGAAACGTTCAGAACGGTTTGTATGACAGGCCTCTCCGACGTAACTACAACAATCTCATCGTTCCTGAAATAAAATGCGGGCCGTATTCCCGAAGGATCGCGCATGACAAAAGCATCCCCATGCCCGAACAAGCCGGCAATTACATATCCGCCATCCCAGTATTTTGCAGATTTCCTTAATATTTTCTGAACATTCAACTGCCTGGCTATCTGGAACGTGATCTCCCGTTTTTTAAACCCCTCGCCTTTGAATTTCCAATAAAGCTCTTCGTTTTCCTCGTCCAGGAAATGGCCAATCTTTTCCAGAATTGTAACAGTGTCGGATGTTTCAATAGGGTACTGGCCAAGATCGATCAGCTTATTGAACAATTCATCCACGTTGGTCAGGTTAAAATTACCTGCAACCACAAGGTTCTTTGTAAGCCAGTTATTTTCCCTTACGAAAGGATGAAGGTTCATGGTCGAATTCTTGCCGAATGTTCCGTAACGAAGATGGCCAATGTAAAGTTCGCCCATTAAATCCACATTCTGCTTCAGCCATTCAACATCGAGCAGGTTCTGCGGCTGCCTTTCCTCGATGTCCTTAAGCTTCTTTGTGACCTTATTGAAAATATCCTGAATAGGTGATTCCGCTGTGGAACGAATACGGTGGATGAAGCGGTTCCCTGGTTCCAGGTCGAATTTGACAACGGCAACACCGGCTCCGTCCTGCCCCCTGTTATGCTGCTTTTCCATCAAAAGGTGCAGCTTGTTCATGCCGTAAAAAGCAGTCCCGTATTTAGCCAGGTAATATTCAAGGGGTTTGAGAAGCCTCACAAGGGCTATACCGCATTCATGATGAATAGAATCGCTCATTGAATGACCAGATAAATGAGCTGCAAAGTTACGATTTTTTTTCACGCCTCAAAGGGGCCCGGCATTCAAACTCCCCGACTTGCTTTGTCACTGATGAAATTGTTTTGAGCCCCGGAAAGCCCGGCCCCCGGACAGGGCAGGCGGGGAATTGACCGGGAGAGATTAAACCGGTATTAACCCCAGGGCAGAGCCCTGGACCCGGGTTTCGCCCCAAAGAGGCAGGGAATTGACCGGGAGAGATTATAAACCTGTAGGAGATTCAATTAATTTACGAGATAAAGTTCCACTGCAGAG
Organism: uncultured Bacteroidales bacterium; assembly: GCA_903877385.1. Classification (GTDB taxonomy): domain Bacteria; phylum Bacteroidota; class Bacteroidia; order Bacteroidales; family FEN-979; genus CAIRDP01. Next base: position 48,896 of record CAIRDP010000031.1, on the reverse strand, counting down.
GCAACCCTGGGGGTTACAGTCGGTCATATATTAAAATACCCATTATAAGAAAATTGTTCATCTATTTCATTTCCTGTTAATTCACCACTAATCCCACCAGTTTCAACAATTAACTGTTCAGGCAAAATTATTTATTATGAAAAAAATCCGACTTTCTTTCCTTCTTGCTCTGATCTTCATTGTCCCGGCTAATCTTTGGGCCGCCACCGTCACCATCAGCGGAACTGTAACCAACATCTCAGGGGGTGCCCCCATCCCCAATCACGTCGTATCCATACAGGATACTGTTCAATCGTCTTATATTTACTTCAACAATGTCCTTACCGATGCGAATGGCTATTATAATGTAAGCATTCCCAACGTTCCTTCAGGCACTTATTTTATTGTAAGCACCCTGGACTGCAATTCGTATTATCATGCCCAGATGGTCAACGGGAACAATTCTCCCATAACTGCAAATTTCCAAATTTGCGCCGGTAATCCTCCGAACCTCACGGTCACTGTATCAGGATACGTAACCAACCTTGCCAATGGCAGCCCGGTCCCGAACCACCTGGTCGAGATCCAGGATACTATGAGCGGCACCTGGTTCTATTATAACTCCATGCATACCGATGCTTCGGGTTATTACTCATTTACCATCCCGAACGTCCCGCCCAATACGTGGTTCTGGGTCTGTACAGGCGATTGTAATAATGCCCTGCACTCTATCATTGTAAACGGGAACCAGGGCTATTGCGGAGGGAACAATTTCCAGATCTGTTACAATGCGCCGCTACTGACGGTCAACATCAGCGGAACCGTCGCGGATATCGCTAACGGAAGTCCTGTCCCTAACCATGCCGTGGTCGTAATGAGCGACAGCAGTTCCGGAGGATATACTTATTACACCCAGCTTACAACCAATTCATCGGGATATTACTCGGTAAGCATTCCCAACGTTCCCCAGGGGACCATGTTCAATGTCCTAACCTATGACTGCAATAATAATATCCATCAACAGACTGTCAACGGCGACAACAGCCCTATCGCTGTCAATTTCCAGATTTGCACCGGAACACAAACCCTGTATTATTTATACGGAATTGTTTATGCCGGCAACAGCACCCTGGATAAGGGGACAGTGCAGCTTCTCCAAATCGATTCCCTGAATAATGCATCTGTATTTGAGACCTGGTATATCCAGGATACTGCTTCAGGATATTACATGTTCACTAATGTGCCGGCCGGCTTTTACTACATCAAAGCCATACCTGCCGATTCGTCGGTCTATCTCGGGCAGTATGCCCCTACCTATTATGATTCAACCACCTATTGGACCAATGCCCATGTTATTCAGCCCCAGTACAACCCGGGCTATTATAATATTCACCTGGTTTCACTCTACCCCTGTAATCCCGGGAACGGAGGCATCAACGGCAATATAACGGGCAATTCAAAGACCAGCGTACCTATGGCCAACGTGGAGGTATTGCTTCTCGACCAGAACAACCATCCGCTTACGTATACTTTCACCGACGGAAACGGAGCCTATTCATTCCAGAATCTTGCCTACGGCACGTACATTGTTTATCCCGAGATCACGAAGATCACCACGATCCCGTATACCGTCACCCTGGATGCGGCCAATCCGAATGAAACTGTTAATTTCATCATTGAAAACGGGATGATAACCACAGGCATAGGCGAAATACCTTCATCGGAAATAAGCAGTATCTCTGAAGTATTTCCTAACCCTGCATCGGAGCTGGCAAAAATAAATCTTACCACTTCAAAGGAAATCCCTGTAAGCATAAGCATACTGAATTCCATGGGACAATCAGTTAAAGAACTGCCATTCAATCTTCAGAAAGGGTTGAATACAGTTTCCCTGGCAGTTTCAGGCCTGCCGGATGGACTCTATTACCTGCAGATCCGGACTTCAAATGCTTCGCTGATGAAGAAATTCATCATCAGTAAATGATTTGTTAAAAGTCTTGCTTTCGCTTTATCAATTTTGCATCTTTGGATTAACGAAACCGGCAATGGATAAGCAATACAGAGGATTTGTACAAAATTTTCAGCCTGTCGGTTTTAGGCTGTTCAGCCTGATTTTTCAGAGGTAGTTTCCTTAAGCTTTCCTTAAGCTTCTCTTAACCTTTCCTTAATTAGAATCCATGTCTCGTCCTGGAATTGTATAGTTATTTTAGGATGGGACAAGTTCTGTTAACCTATAATTAGTACTTCTTCCGCCAGCTGATTCTTTTATCAAAATCCCTTTATTTAACAAATCCTGAATATCCCTTAGTGCAGTATCGGATGAACATTTCTCAATTTTCGACCATTTTGATGTTGTAAGTTTTCCAATGAAATCACACATTTCATTTTCAAGGGTTGATGCAGCCGGAGCCTGAAAATGCACCTTCTCTTTACCAATTGCACCAGAGACAACTTGCATCGGTCCAGTGGAATCCTTACGCCAATCACCTACTGCAATTTTATTCATTCCACTTCTTCCTGTTGGAAATAAAGCTGAATGTCAGCCAAATAATCTATCTGAACTTAGCTTTTCGGTGAATTTCCGAGTAGCATCTAACATCAAATCAACTATTCCAAGTAAACTGAGGCCAGTCCTTAGTTGATGTATAAATATTTTCATTCGCCGCATTCACAACTATTGGCCGCATTATCTGCGGCAATTAATCCATTTATCCCCTATGCACTGTTTTCAATTTGAGCCTTATGTTCAGAAATAAAAGGCTTTTGACATGGTATCAATAAATGATAGATATAAATATACGAAATGCTTCCTGATTATGTCTTCTCCAGGGAAAAAATTCTGCCAGTCATCATCGCCAAACTTATAGTAGATTTGCAGTACAATACGTATTTCATGAAAGGGTTTGTAAGGAGAATTGATGCAAAAGCATTTCTTGCCTTGGCCGGGGCTCACCTTATTGTTGACGTACGTTCCCCTAAAGAATTCACTGAAGGCCATACCACCGGGGCTGTTAATATTTCTTTGTTTACGGATGACGAGAGAGCGGTGATCGGCACCCTGTACCAGAAGCAAGGCCGGGAACCGGCCCTTTTGAAGGGCCTGGATTTTGCCCTTCCCAAAGTGTTTGATTACCTCTCTTCATTGTCTAAGGTTGCCAAAGGCAAAACGATCGGCCTCCACTGCTGGAGGGGAGGACTCAGAAGCGAGATGATGGCTGAAGTCTTCAGCAAGGCAGGTTACCAGGTATACTTACTTGCAGGCGGGTATAAGGCTTATCGAAGTTTCATCAGGGATTCGTTTTCAGTTCCCGCGAAGATTATTATTCTTGGCGGATATACCGGCTGCGGCAAGACTGATATACTGAAATCACTGTCGCAACTAGGGGAACAGGTGATCGACCTGGAAGCCCTGGCTTCGCATAAAGGTTCAGTTTTCGGGGCCCTGGGACAGGGACATCAGCCCACCAATGAACAGTTTGAGAATAAGCTTTACAGCATCTGGTCAGGAATGGATTTCGGGAAAAGGATATGGATGGAGGACGAAAGCCGCAGCATTGGCCGGGTTGCTTTGCCTCCGCCGGTTTATGAGCATATCTCGAACGGCAGGATGGTGAAGGTGATACTCGATAAAAATATAAGAATTTCCAGGCTTGTTGATGAATATGCCGGGTTTGACAAAGGACTGCTGGCCTCAGCCCTTTTGAGGATAAGGGAAGGACTTGGCGGAAACCGGTATAATCTTGCCATGGAAGCCCTCGTAAAAGATGATTTCTCTTTGGTTGCAGACCAGGTGCTTGAATATTACGACAAAGCTTACCAGAAGTCCATTGACAAACGGCAGTGCAGGGAAATACTGGATATTGAGCTTAAGGGACCTGATCCATCGCTACATGCAAAGGCCATCCTTGATAAGTTAAAGAACAATAACAATGCTTGAGATCTACCTCGATTATAATGCCACCACCCCCCTGGATCCTGAGGTTGCCGAAGCCATGCGGCCATTCCTGGGAGAGGTCTTCGGCAATCCTTCCAGTTCGCATGAAACAGGGATCATCGCCAGGCAGGCTGTAGAAAAGGCCCGTGGCAGCCTGGCAAAACTGCTGAATGCAAATCCCGACGAGATCATTTTTACCGGGGGGGGCACCGAAGCCAACAACCTTGCATTGAAGGGTTTTGCGTTTGCACATGCCAAAAAAGGTCGTCATATCATCACTTCCACAGTTGAACATCCTGCGGTAACCGAGGTTTGCAGATTCCTCGGAACTATGGGATTTGAGATAAGCTATCTGCCTGTGGATGGGTTTGGCATGGTCAATCCTGATGACTTTAAGAATGCCATACGTCCCGATACCATACTTGCCAGTATCATGCATGCCAATAACGAGGTGGGGACCATACAACCCATTGAAGAAATCGGGAAGATCTGCAGGGAAAACAATATAGTTCTTCATTGCGATGCGGCACAGAGCATTGGTAAGATTCCTTTTGATGTGATGATGATGAATGTGGATCTCCTTTCCGTGGCGGCCCATAAATTCTACGCTCCGAAAGGGGTTGGCGCCTTATACTGCCGCAGGGGAGTGAAACTGACTAAGATGATGCACGGGGCCGACCATGAGCAGGGCCTGAGGGCGGGAACGGAAAACATCATGGAAATTGCCGGCATGGGGAAAGCGGCGGAAATAGCCAAAAGCCATGAGCCAAAAGCCATGCGTGAAAAGCGAATAGCGAATAGCAAATGGCGAATAGGGGCGGGAATACAGGATCTTCGGGACAGGCTGTACCATGGCATTTTGGAAGTATTTCCAGATACAAAGCTGAATGGTCATCCTGAAAAGAGGTTGCCTAATACGCTGAGCCTGGGGTTCAAAGACAAGGATGCTTCGGTGCTGATGAACCAGTGGAGGGGGATTGCAGTATCGGCGGGGGCAGCCTGCCATGCGGGATTTGAAACTATTTCGGCTGTTTTGCTGGCTATGAAGGTGCCCCGTGAATATGCACTCGGGACTATACGGTTTTCGTTGGGCCGTATGAGCACCGAAGAAGAAATTGATGAAGCTATAGGAATCATCACGGGAACAATCAAAAGGGAGATCCGCTATCATTCTATTGAGAAACCTGCTATTGAGGCAAGACCTGAGGCAGGTTCAGAAACCGCTCCCACCTCCGCAGTCATTCAAAAAGAAATATTAACATTTGAAACCCCGGCTCCGCTGCAGTTGGCTGAAGTTCCAGCGGCCGGTATCAGGCTCACCGAATACACTCATGCCCTGGGCTGCGCCTGCAAGATCAGGCCACAGGAGCTTGAAAAAATTCTGAAAACCTTGCCGAAACCAGGCGGGAAGAACATCCTTGTTGGCACCGAAACCTCGGATGATGCCGCGGTTTACAGGATCAGCAGGGACAAGGCCATAGTTCAGACCGTTGATTTCATCCCTCCTGTGGCAGATGATCCGTATTCGTATGGCGCCATTGCCGCAGCAAACGCCCTGAGCGATGTGTGGGCGATGGGGGGAAAACCCCTGTTTGCCCTGAGCATCGTGGCATTTCCCGAAAAGAGAATTCCTTTTGAAGTGCTTCAGAGGATCATTCTCGGTGCCACCGACAAATGTACGGAAGCCGGCATTTACATTATCGGCGGGCACAGCATAGAAGATGAGGAACCCAAATTCGGACTGGTGGTGAGCGGGGAAGTTCATCCGGATAAGATCTGGAAAAATGCCAGTCCCAAGGCAAACGATGTTCTGATCCTTACCAAGCCGTTGGGAACGGGAATCATCAGCACTGCAGTCAAAAGAGGCTATTCAAATCCTGAGGCTGCGGCAGAAGCAGTAAAGGTGATGATGGAGCTCAATAAAAAACCAGCCGAAATCTTCATGAAATACGATGTTCATGCCTGCACCGATGTAACAGGTTTCGGCCTGCTGGGACATCTTAAGGAAATGCTTTCATCGGGCAGGTTTGATGCGGAACTGGAATGGAAAAGAATCCCGTTAATAAAGGCGGCCTGGGATTATGCAGTGGCCGGGATGATACCCGGCGGGACAAAGAACAACCTGGAATTTGTGAGCCATCTGCTTGATATTGAACCTGACGTTCCTGAAATGATTAAAATCCTCCTGGCCGATGCACAAACCTCGGGGGGATTGCTTGTGGCCTTGCCCGAAAAGCAGGCGGCAGAAGCCATAAAAGATCTTGTTGCAGCGGGCATTTCTTCCGCTGCGGTCATTGGTAAAATAATCAAGGGAAATTCAAGGATTCGGTTGAAATAGCAGATATTACTTTTCCAGCGCCTCTAAAATTTTCCTGTCAAATATCCTTGCCACGGGGTAAATCCCCTTGCGGCTGTCGACATAAGGCGACTTATTGTAAAACCAGTTCAGGATGTTCGAAGGAGATTTTGCAAAAACCGTATCTGAAGCTTTTTTCGCCTCAAACTCTTTGCGCAGGCCGGCATCCTCGGCCAGCATATTTACGGCCAGCTGCTCGATCACATAATTTTCCCCGTATTCCTTCTGCTCGAAAACAGCGTCGAAATAACCCCAGTAAAGCATCGATCCATTCCCTTTGGGCTCGAGAAAGTGAGGGATGATCCGCCCGCATTGCTGGTTCGTTTCAACAATGGCCGAACCTTTGGGGATCAGCCTGTCCTCGGTGATCTCATCATATTCAATATTGGTCACCGCATGATGGCCTTCATACGGAGACTGCTGCCATTTCGGGTTTTTGAATTTATAAGTCTGTATGCTGATGACCGTGTCCCTGGATGTCCGTCGTATCACCGCTCCGTGCAGTTCCAGCCTTGTTATGATCTCCGCCCATTCAACAGGGATGATGTAGGCCAAAGGCAGATTTACACTGACCACCGGCTTTGCCTGGGCAAAATAGGGTGATCTGAAGGTCGAAGGGGTTTTGCTGTATTTGATCCATTCCCCCCCGCTGACTTCGCTTTTGCTTGCCGAGTATTCAAATCCCAGAAAATCAACCATCACGCTATCTTTCATGCTGGTCTCATAATGCAGGGGAAAAGGCTTTTTCAGCAGTTCCCCCGAAACCAGGAAGCGGTCGGCATCCTGCTCCAGTTTTTGCAACTGCCTCCCTTCCTTTGCAAGTATCTCCATCGTGGTCTTGATGCATTCATAGGTCGCTTCCACCCTTTGGTTGTATGGTTTCAGCATATGCGTCTCGATGAGCAGGCCGGGCCTGTTTCTCAACGCAGTATAGCCCTGCGAAAGCATGGGAGGCGCAACTTCGCTGATCAGCCCGCTCTTGGGGTCATGCCATCTACGGTAATCCACATAAGGGAAAGCAGGAAAACCGCTCTTCAGCAGGTGTTCCTTCATTTCGGGAACAAAATTGTTCGACGACCATGCCGTAAGCCCCTCGTCCATATCACCGAAGACCTCCACAAGATACGTGAGCACATACTGGTAATCGGCTCCATCGGTGGTATGGCTGTCGATGAAAAACTCGGGCATCCAGCGATTGAACAGCTTAAGCCAGGACTGCATCTCGGGGGTTTCGGCCTTCAGGAAATCCCGGTTCAGGTTGAGGTTCCCGGCATTGACCCTCCAGCCCATCTCCTTAGGACCGTTCTGGTTGATCCTGTTGTAGGGGCCGAACCGCTCATGCCCGTCGACATTGAAAATCGGGATAAATAAAAGGGTAACGTTATCAAGTATGTTTTTGAATGCGGATGATGGAGCTCCATGCCCGGAACCTGCTGTATTATGCAAGGTCCCGCCTGCATTTCCCATGACCATATCCCTCACCAGCATCAATCCTGCATCCTTGCCCTCACATTCGCCCGCGTGAATGCAGGCTTCAACCAGCAACACCACCCTGCCCTTTTTGCGTATCGCGCTGGGATCGGTAAGCCCGTCCTTATCTACAATGAGCAAAGGCAGCTCCCTCCCCTGCCCGCTTTTCCCGAATGTGGTGTAATGCACCATCGGAGAGGCCTTTGCCAGCTCTTGGCAGAATGCAATGGTTTGGTTGTAACGCGGGGTTTCTTTCCCGCCAGATCTTTCGTAAAAGGTTTCCAGGGTTTTCTGGGAGTATCCGTAAAGAACTGTGGTGATGATCACAAGGGATAGAAGGAATTTTTTCATGGAAGGAGTTTTCTGATCCAAAAGTACTAAAACCCTGACATTATTTAACAACCATTATGCCTCTCAAAAGGATTGCTTTGTTACTTTCTGGAATCTTGAATTGAAACATGGTGCATCTATGATTTACTTTAAAAAGAGAAATTTCCATCAACATCTATTCTACCCATATTATACCTGAAACCACTTTTAAGCCACGATGCTTTATGAAAAAACTCATTTACATTGTATTGTTCTTTTCTCCATTATCCGCTTTTTCACAATGGACATGGCAGAACCCCTTGCCACAGGGGAATATTCTGACTTCTGTTTACTTCACAGATACGAATCACGGTTGTGCGGTAGGTGAATCGGGGATCGTTGTTAAAACAACTGATGGAGGATCTACCTGGACTTTGCCAAACAGTGGAACAACAATTAGATTAAATTCTGTCGCCTTTCTCAATGCAAATACTGGCTATGCAGTTGGACTGTTTGGAACGATTATTAAAACTACGGATGGTGGAAACACATGGAATAAAGTTAACTCAGGAACAAGTCAGCATCTTTTCTCTATTTTCTTTGTTGATTCCCAGACTGGCTATATCGCAAGTGATATTGGAAAGATTTTAAAGACAACAAATGGTGGTCAAACCTGGTCGATATTATCAACAGGCACGATCGATTCATTTACCAATGTCTTTTTTGTGAATTCCAACGTCGGTTTTGCAGTCGGTGATGAATGGGATGAGATCGTGAAAACCACGGATGGCGGTATTACCTGGACCGAGCAATCGGATGAACAGGATGAATGCTATTGTTCAATCGCTTTTACCGATGTCAATCATGGAATCATTGTAGGTACCCTTGGACGGATCCTTAAAACAGATGACGGAGGAACAACCTGGTCCCATCCTTCGAGTGGATCAACTTATGAATTGAGCTCAGTTAAATTCATTAACTCAACTACGGGCTACGCGGTAGGTGGCGGGGGGATAATTATCAAGACGACTGACGGTGGAACAACCTGGTCGGAAATTTCAAACGGTGGATATGGCGGCTATCGTTCAGTCTGCTTTCCGGATGCAAATACGGGTTATACAGTCGGAACATGTGGTTCCTTGATGAAAACGAATGATGCCGGAACGTCCTGGACAAGTATGTTGGCTGGAACAATGGATTATCTTACTTCGGTTTGCTTTACCAAGCCAGAAACCGGATATGCATTTGGTGGATCAGGAACCATATTAAAGACTACAAATGGAGGGGATGACTGGATACCCTTATTCAACGCAGGCAAATGGATAAATTCCGCCTGTTTTACCAGTGAACATACAGGATATGTAGTTGGCGATTCGGGAATGATCTTAAAAACAACTAACGCAGGGACAACATGGAGCTCATTATCAAGCGGGACAGTGAATCCTTTAAACGCGGTTTTTTTCTGCGATTCAAATGTGGGATATGCAGACGGTCATGGTGGTACAATTCTGAAGACAACAAATGGTGGAATTACTTGGAATATACAGTCATCTGGTACAAACGCCTCGTTACAATCAATCTGCTTTCCCGATGCGAATCATGGTTATGCTGTCGGAGATGGGTCAATCCTGAAAACAATTGATGGTGGTACAAATTGGACTAAACTGCAAAATGTCGCTTTTAAACAATTTTATTCTGTTTGTTTTACCAATGATAATACCGGGTACATCGTGGCAGGGTATGATTCTATAATAAAGACTCAGGATGCAGGATTAACATGGAAAAATATCTACTATCCCCATGGTCGTTTTTTAACATCTATAAAATTTATCGACTCAAACACAGGCTTTGCAATAGGCGAGCAAGGAGCATTAATCAAAACTACAAATGGAGGTTCAAGCTGGAACATCTTATCAAGCTGCACTGGAAATGAACTGGGTTCAATTGACTTCACAAGTCCGGATACCGGTTATCTTGTAGGCTCGTGTGGGGCAATACTTAAAACTACAAATGGAGGAGGATTTCCGATGGGTGTTCCCGACCTGATATCAAATACGTCCCCGATCAAGATTTTCCCAAATCCCGCCACTACAGAAATAGTTGTTGAAGCAGTACATTCATTATTGCCAGGCTACTTTATTATTTATAACCTGCAAGGTCAGCAGCTAATTTCACGCCCTGTCACTGAGTCCAAAACACAATTGAACATATCAAGTCTGCCCAGTGGGGTTTATTTTGTGCGGCTATCAAACGACAGGACTGTTGAAGTAGGGAAGATAATTAAAGAGTAATATAAATCTATTACAATCGCTCGTCTCTTACGAGCTTTTAACCAGTGTATGCTTGTTTACAATAGCGAAAATTGTGTAGGTCGTGATGAACAGTAATGAGGCAAGAGTAACAAATTTATTCACCCAAGGTGGATGCCAGTCTGCCGGGGATGTAAAGTTTACAAACGAAGTATAAGGTGTAAACTGAAAAGTGCAAAGTCCAAAATATTTCACTTTGCACTTTACATTTGTCTTGTTAAGCCTGGGTTCGTGGAAATTACCCGGGGAGAAGAAGAAACTTTTTGTAAGTGTTTTGTTTCTCAATACGGGAATTTTTTATCTTTGCAAACTCATAAAACCTGTATCGATTTTAACATTTTCTATGGATAACACACTGAAAGACATACTGGAAAGGGTAAGAGAACTTTTCTACAAATACGGGGTGAGGTCTGTTTCCATAGATGATATCTGCAGAGACCTGGGGATATCCAAAAAGAAACTGTACGAATTCGTATCCAGCAAGCACGAACTGGTGGAGAAACTCCTTGAACTTGAGCGCCAGAGTTTCGAGATCATTTTTTCACAATATAATTTTGAGGGTATAAACGCCATAGACATCCTTCTTACGGTAAGCAAGGAACTAGGGGAGCATTTCAGGGACATCAGCCCTTCGATGACTTTTGACCTGTTAAAATACTATCCCGAGATCTATCATAAACATGTGGAAGAACGGATAGAATTCATCTTTCAGAAAATCCAGGTAAATCTCACGAAAGGGATCAGCCAGGGTGTTTACCGCACCGACCTGAGCGTGGAACTGATCGCCCGTCTTTATATCCGCAGGCTGATGGACCTTCATAATCCTGAATTTTTCCCTGCCGAGAAATTCTCATTCCGTACCCTCTATGACGTCATGATAGATAACTTCATTCGGGGCATTGCTACTGAAACAGGGCTTGCCTATTATGAAGCAAAAAGAAACAATCTGAACTTTAAAAAATTCGACTGAGCGATGTTTTCCACTTCCAAAAAGCTATTCTGTAGTATATTGCTATTTCTGACTTGTAGTCCCGCCTGCCTTAATGCCCAGAACCAGGTAAAACAAAAACCACTGGAATTCACCCTGCAGCAGGCACAGGACTTTGCCTATGAAAACAACTATGACCTGAAGAATTCGGCCACGGATGTCAAAATCGCAGGTAAAATGGTCAAGCAGAATACGGCGATCGGTCTTCCGCAGATCAATGGCACTGCATCGTATATGGATTACCTGAGTGTACCAACGATGGTTATGCCGAATTTCCTGAAACAGATGGATCCTGTTATATTTAAGAATGGTCCTGATTATGTTCCCATGTCATTATATGTAGAGTACAATGTGCAGGGGGCTCTTCAGCTGAATCAGCTCATTTACAGCGGTCAGTACCTGGTGGGATTGCAGACTGCAAAGGCTTATCTGGAAACCGCCAAGCAGAAGAACTTAAAAGACAAGGTTGACGTACGCGACCTGGTTGCCAATGCCTATTACCAGCTCCTTGTCACCGACGAGGCGATCAAGATCCTGGATTCCACCTACGTGGTCGTAAGCAGGCTGGTGGATGAGGCAAGGAAGGCCCAGGATCAGGGCCTTATTGAAGACATCGATGTGGACCAGGCCGACTTAAACAGGTCCAACCTGGAAGCCCAGCTAACCGATACCAAAAGCGCAAGAAATGTGGCTTATGCCAGTCTTAAATTCGTAATCGGCCTAAAAGATGAGCAGGAGCTGGTACTTACCAACCATCTTGATTTCTTCCTGGCACAGGTCGACAGGGATGCATTGGTAGGCCAGCCTTTCGACTACCAGAGAAACATCGATTATACTTTGTTGAAGAGGAGCGATTATCTTACACTGATGCAGTACAAACTTTCCAAGACCGCTTACCAGCCGACACTCGCCGGTTTCCTGGGTATCGCGGCCAGTGCTTCAATGAATTCCTGGGCGTTTTTCAGTGACCAGTATCCCTGGTACAAGACCACGAACTGGGGCTTGTCTCTCCAGGTCCCGATCTGGAGCAGTGGAAGCCGTAAATACGCGGTTGACCAGGCCCGACTGAATGTTGAAAAAACCAAGGTGACCGATGAAAAGATGAGGGTCGGTCTTGAACTGCAGGTTGAAACGGCCAGGAAGGATTTCAGCAACGCTTATGCCATATACCAGAACCAGAAAAAGGGGTTTGAAATCGCACTCAAGATTTACACCAAGACTATGACCAAATACCGCCAGGGGATAGCTTCCAGCACCGACCTTAACCAACGGTATTCCCAGTTCCTTACTGCAAACAATAATTATATGCAGTCGATATTTGGTGTTTTAAGCCAGAAAACAAGGCTGAACAAACTGCTGGAACAATTCTAGATCCTCATCCCGCATCAGAGCGAAGCGCCCTCATCCCGCATCATCGCGAAGCTCCCTCATCCGCGCGAAGCGCTTTCATCTTCTTCAGGTCCTTCCTGCGCTTGTATCTCACGCTTGCCTTTGCGTCAATCATAAGCAGTGCCGGTACGAAGATCAGGGTCAGAAAGGTTGCAAAACTTAATCCGAAGATGATGGTCCATGAAAGCGGTCCCCAGAAGGATACGTTATCGCCCCCGACCCAGATATGCGGATTGAGCTGTGAAAACAGGGTGACGAAATTGATGTTGAACCCTACAGCCAGGGGAACCAGCCCAAGCATGGTTGCAGTAGCGGTTAGCACTACAGGCGTTATCCTGGTCTTCCCGGCACCTACAATGGCTTCACGGTAGGAATTTCCGCGGGCTTTCAATACGTCGGCAAATTCCACGATCAGGATCCCGTTCCTTACAACTATACCTCCGAGTGCGACTATGCCTATTCCTGTCATGGTGATGACGAAAGGCATATGGAAGATGACCATCCCGATAAACACCCCTATAATACTGAATATTACTTCGCTGAGGATAATCAGGCTCTTGGTAATGCTTCCGAACTGGGTTATCAGGATAAAGAAAATAAGCCCGAGGGCAATGATCATCGCATTCACAAGGAAAGCCATAGTTTCGGCCTGGTCTTCCTTTTCGCCGGTAAAGTTTACTTCAACGCCCTTTGGAAGCTTATAGGTTTTTAAAGCAGCCCCTATATTGGCAAGGACTTCGTTGGCCGTATGGCCCGAGGTGACTTCTGACGAAAGAGTGATCACACGTTTTAGGTTCTTGCGCTTGATACCCCCGTAAGTATCCCGGTAATTGACCTGTACCACGGCCGAAATAGGTATCTGCCTTAACTGTCCCGAGGTCATGTCACGGTATGTGATCCTCGCGTTGATCAGGTTGTTGATGTTCTTTCGCTGAGTCTCGGAATACCTTACCTGTATGGGATACTCGTCCTCATCCTCCTTATACTTGGATGCCTCGTAACCATAAATGGCAGTCCTGAGTTCCATCCCGATCTGCCCCACGCTGAGACCTTCACGGTTGGCCCTGATACGGTCAACATCCATGACGATCTCGGGCTTGCTTTCATCAAAATCAGACCTGAGCTTATCTATACCGGGAATCTGCAATGAATCGAGGTATACCAGGAAGTCCTTTGAGGATGTAATGAGATCCTCTATATTCTCGCTAGTGATCTCGATATTGACGGGTTTGCCGGTGGGAGGTCCCATTTTATTCTTCTCAACCGAGAGGGTCACTCCCGGGATATTCTGGAGATTGGCCCTGATACGGTCCATGTAATCTAGGGTCTTTACGCCATGCCTGTCCTTGCTTTCGACGAAATTCACGGTGACCTTGCCCCTTTCGGGAGAAACTGAACGGTCAAAGAAGCTGTCGCCCGCACCCAGGCCTACATTTGCAATAATGGATTCCACCACGGGGTTGTCCTTGCCCAGTATGGTGGTCACTCTGGTTTCGACTATCCTGGTTACCGAATCCGTTACCTTCTGATCGGTACCAACAGGCATCTTAACGTAAATAAAAATGGTGGCAGGGTTATTGTTCGGGAAGAACAGCACCTGGGGTTTGAATGCCCCGAAAAGCATGATGGTAAAGACAAAAAGAGCCACCACACCTCCAAAAAGGTAATACGGATGAAGTCCTTTAAGGAAGAAACGCAACTGCCTTTCATAAAAATTCAGTACGGCAGGCCATAATACGCTTTGGAACTTAATGATGGCATTCTTCAGCCATAGCCTGTAAATGACGTTAAGGATAAGCGCGAACATCAGCAGGTTCCCCATGGTGAAAACACGGGCGATGTAAAACAAAACGGCAAAGGCAGCAAGTATGATGCTGCTGACCATAAAGGGCTTCTTTTTAAGCTTATATTCCTTCCCGTCGTATTCATGCTTCATGAAAGTGACAGCAAACACTGGGTTTATGATATAGGCCACGAATAGAGAGGCAAAGAGAGTAAGGATCAGTGTAACTGGGAGGTAGTGCATGAATTTGCCGACGATACCCGGCCAGAACACCAGGGGGAAAAATGGAGCAAGGGTCGTCAATGTACCTGAAAGGATGGGAAGGAACACTTCCCCGGCGGCATACTTCGCCGCAGCTTTTATATCAGGAATATCACGGTGTACCCTGTGCGTATTCTCAATAACCACAATGGCATCATCCACGATAATACCCAGGGCGAAGATAAACCCGAACATGACGATCATGTTCATTGTAAATCCAAGCTGGGGCATGATAAGGTAAGCCACGAACATCGAAAGGGGAACCGATAAGGCCACGAAAAAGGCATTGTTGAGTCCCATGAAAAACATCAGCACCACGGTGACCAGGAGAAAGCCAATGATGATGGTGTTGTTCAGCTCTTCGAGGGTGCTCCTGGTAAATCTCGACTGTTCCCCCGTAAGTTCAACTTTCAGATCGGGAGGATAGGAGGATTTCTGCATCTCCTTAATAATGTCCTTGATCTTGTCGGAGGCATTCAAAAGGTTGGCCCCGCTTTTTTTAATGACATTGAGGGTGATCACGTTCTTGCCTTCAAAACGGGCAAAACTTTCCTGTTCCTTGTACGAATCCCTCACTTCGGCAATGTCCTTGATATATACCGTAGCTCCGCTGGACGACTTAAGTATGATGTCATTGATCTCCTCGGGCGATTTAAACTGCCCGGTGACCCTGAGGGTTCTCTTTAATCCGAAATTAGTAATGGTGCCTGCCGAAACCGTGACATTTTCAGCTGCAATTGCATTCTGGATATCCCTGAACGAAACAGATGCAGCCTGCATCTTGTACATGTCGACATTGATCTGGATCTCGCGGTCAAGGGCGCCTACTATATCCACGCGGGTGATCTCGGGAAGCGTCTCTATCTTATCCTGTGCGTCTTTGGCGTATTTTTTCAGCCTCTGCAGATCATAATCCCCCGAAAGGTTGATGTTCATGATAGGGATCTCCGAAATGTCAACTTCGGCGATATCAGGATCGTTCGGCAGGTTGTTCGGCAGCTTTGATTTTGCCTTGTCAACGGCATCCCTCACCCTTTGCTTTGCTTCAGGAACCGGGATGTTGGTAGTGAATTCCACAACGATGGAAGAGAAGTCCTGTATGGAATTGCTGGTGATCTTTTTAACGTTCTGTATCGACTTGCATTCCTTTTCAATGGGCCTGGTCACCAGGTTCTCCATATCTTCGGGGGAAGTTCCCGGGTAAACGGTATTCACGATAATGGTCGGGATGACGATCTCGGGAAACTGCTCCTTGGGGATATTGATATAAGAGAGTATCCCCAGCATGGTGATGATAATAGTAAGCACGTAAATGCTTGACTTATTGTCGATAGCCCAGCTGGTTGCAAAAAATTCCTTGAGTTTTTCCGGCTTTTTCATATTACATCAGGTCTTTAGAAGGAAATCAATTGGCCGTCGTAAAGGTCCTTATAGCCGGTGGTGATCACCTTATCCCCTTCCTTAAGGCCATCCAGCACTTCGGTAAGCCCGTTATAGGTGATAAATGGAGTAACACTGCGTTTCCTGGCACAGGTCTTCCCGTCTTTTACTTCAACAATAAAAACAAAATGCCCTTCGTCCTTTGCCGTTTGTATGTAATTCTGGGGGATGGCCAGGCTGTTTTTATTATCGTAGTCCTTGATCCTCACAACGGCAATCATATTTGCCCTGAAAGTGAGGCCCGATGAGGAGGGAAGCATAGCTTCAACCGTAAAGGTACGGTTGGTCGGATTGATATACTTACTCGAAAAGCTTACCGTTGCATCCAGTTCGGTATTCAGGTCGGGCATGTATACTTTTACCGGGTCGCCCGTCTTGATCTTGTTCGAATACGCTTCGCTTACATCGGCAACAGCCTTAGCCCTTGAAAAGTTGACTATCCTGAAACAGGGCTGGGGTGATGCGGGCGATGCCATCTGCCCAACTTTAATAGGAATATCCTCAACCGTGCCGTCTATAGGTGAAACTATCCTTGACATGTCGAGCTGATCCTTTAAGGTGTTTATTTTCCCTTCAAGCGATTCCTTGGTATTCTTGGCCGTGAGATACTGGGCTTCGGAACCGATCTTCTGGTCCCAGAGGTTTTTCTGGCGGTTGTACATATCGGTGGCATAATCCAGCGATGTCTGCAATTCTTTCATTGTTTGCTTGAGGACTTCATTGTCCATATCGGCAAGCAGTTGCCCGGCGGTCACATGGTCGCCCTGCGACACGTAAATCTTCGTGACTACACCACCCTGGTTACGGGGAACAACCCCGATATTTTCATTCCCGTCAATCCGTCCCTGGACTTCTATGTAATGTTCAAACTGTCGCTTTATCACATCCATGGTCTTCACGATTGCCGCAGCCTGGATTCCCTGTGGATTGATTTCAGTTTCAAGTGAGTTGATCTCGGCGGTAAGTTTATCTCTCTGTTTTTTGAGGTCATCAAGCCTGGCCTGTTTATTCCCTGAATTACCCCCGCAGGACACCAGGAAAATGATCAGGCCGCTGATCCAAATTATCTTCTTCATTTCGCAATAATTAATTCGTTATTTTATTTAAAAGCCGGGGCTTTTCTTCAAAACGCAAAGATATCAAAATTCCTCCTAATAAAAACTTTTTATAGAGAAATCGTTTCCGGTATTTTTTTATTTCCCGGGTAAAATCCCCAGGGCTTGAGGCGGTAGCAGGGGAAGGCTGGCAGGGGTTCATCCCCAGGGCTTGAGGCGGAAGCAGGAAAAGGGGCCAGCCGGAATCATACCCCAGCTTATCACTTAAAAGAAAACTGTATACAGATAACATTAAAAGGATTACAGTTGCTAAGAAGGCCTTGAAATCAGCATTTCATTGATTACCTTTGTGCAAACTACAATACTCAATGAAAAAAGTACTTTGTCTTTGCGCTGCTGTATTGCTGATTGCGACCTCCTGCAGAAAAAGTGCCAGTGAAAGCCCTTCGCAGGGGATGCGCAACCTTAAAGTGAGCAGTTCTTTCCCATGGAGCACTTCCGAAAACATACAGTTCAGCTTGCATAATATCCCCTCAGGTGTACTCAGAATTTCATCCGGTGACGGGAGCAGGTTGTACCTGAAAGCTTTTTTTGCCGGCAACAACTCTGATTACAATGTTTCGGTTACCCTGCCCACATTCGAAAAGAATGTAATGATCAACTCCATACTTTTGCCTGTAAGCAGTCCTTTGACCGAGTTTACTTTCCCAAATACAAAAAGCGTATCTGTTAATTATTCCATGAGTTTTAACGGGACTACCGACTGGATCAACATACCGAATTCCGCCGCTCTTTCCTTTCCGAATAAATTTTCTTTTGAAGCCTGGGTGAAACCAACAAAACAGCAAACAGCCAAGATCCTGGAAAAAGGCGACTGGGACGGTTGCGGGCTTGGCCAGGATCTTTATAAAGGATTCCAGGTAAGCGTTTATACCGGGAACTTTACCTCTACGCTGATCAACTGGGGAGCAGGGCAGCCCACCCTGAATACCTGGTACCACCTTGCGGGTGTTTATGACGGTTCAACCATTTACCTTTATGTGAATGGTGTGCTTAAAAACTCGGCAACGGTAACTTCGGTCCTGGTAAATACCGGACGAACCATATCAATAGGTTCCGATGCCGGGGCTCAGAAGTTCTTCCAGGGCCTTATTGACGAGGTGAGCATGTGGAACACTGCATTAACGGCACAGCAGGTCACTTCAAGCATGTCGGTTCCCTGGACCGGGAATGAAACGGGAATCAAAGCATTATGGCATTTCAACGAAGGCAGCGGCTCAATCGTTTATGATGCAAGCAGCAGCCACTATAACGGAACGGTAACGGGGGCCTTATTCAACACCGATGTGAGTTATGCCCTGCTCAGTGACAGTGACGGTGATGGCGTACCCAACTCGTATGATGATTACCCGAATGATCCGACCAGGGCCTTTAATAATTTCTTCCCTTCGGTGGGCAGCGGCAGCCTGGCATTTGAAGACCTGTGGCCAAACCAGGGTGATTATGATTTCAATGACCTAGTCATGAATTATACTTTCAACACCATCACCAATGCCCAGAACAAAATTGTGGAATGCGATGCTACCTTCATCCTTAGGGCTGCAGGCGCTTCCTTTCCCAGTGGTTTCGGGTTCCAGTTTGCAAATACCAACATACCCCAATCTGCCATTACCGTCACCGGTTCTTCCATGTATGACCATTATATCACCTTATCGGCCAACGGCCTTGAAGCAGGGCAGAATAAACCCACCGTTATCGTTACCGATGATGACTTCAAAGCTTTCAATACCCCTGGAGGGATGATCAATACGATTATCGGAGTTCCCTATGTAAGCCCCGACACGATCAGGATCAGCATGCTGTTTGCACAGAATACCTATTCCATGACCGATCTTGATATCGGCAACTTCAACCCTTTCATCATCCTGCACGGGGAGCGCGGTAAAGAAGTCCACCTGCCCGACCATGCCCCTACCGCTCTTGCCAGCCAGGCATACTTCGGTACTGGCGATGATTCAAGCATACCTTCCCAGGGAAGGTATTACAGGACTTCAAACAATCTTCCGTGGGTAATAAACATTTACCAGAGTTTTGATTATCCGAAGGAATCGGCCGACATCCTTTCGGCCTATCTTAACCTTGCCCCATGGGCGTTAAGCAACGGGCTTACAAATACCGACTGGTATCAGAACCTTGCCGGCTACAGAAATTCCGCCAGTATTTATCAGCATTGAAAATTCAATGGTAAAAGCAACGGGCAAGCCCTGAGCCCTAGTTCCTTCCTGATGTTCAGGGCATCCGCAAAAATACTTTAATCGCAAACTGAAACTTTTTACCCAAAAAAAGTTTCCTGTATTTTATTTTGTATATTTGTATAATGAAGGACAAAGTACAAGGAATATTAAACCAGGTTGGCAAGCTTTATCACCGCTACGGGATAAAAAGCGTAACCATGGATGATGTTGCCTCCCACTTATGCATTTCAAAAAAAACCCTTTACGAATACTTCGAAGATAAAAAAGACCTGGTAAACCAGGTTCTTAATTCAGAGCATGTATCCCACTGTAAGGCATTCAACGAAATCCTGCAGCGCAAACTCAATGCTATCGAAGAACTCT
Organism: uncultured Bacteroidales bacterium; assembly: GCA_903877385.1. Lineage (GTDB taxonomy): Bacteria > Bacteroidota > Bacteroidia > Bacteroidales > FEN-979 > CAIRDP01. The sequence goes on along the minus strand of CAIRDP010000031.1, from coordinate 29,005 downwards.
TCGAATTATACAATTCCATAAAACGGATGATTCGGGATTATAATCCTTCGATGGATTATGACATCAGGAAATATTATCCCGATCTTTTTTTAAAAATAAGGGAAAGTCGTCGTAAATCAATGTTTGACAGCACCTTAGAGAATATGGTCAAGGGAAAAAAGCAGGGACTTTACCGTAAAGATCTGAATGCCGGGATTATCTCCCGCCTTCATTTGTTAAGGATTGAAAACCTGGTCGATAATGATCTTTTTTCGGCTGATGAACTGAATTCCTTTGAAGTTTTCCATGAATTATTCGTATATCATCTGCATGGGATTATGAGCAATAAAGGGAGGGATTTTTTCGAGAAGAACTTCGGTAAATTCAGCGAGACCCTTGAATAATTATACTTTCAGGCAACCCCGGGTAGCATGGATTGTCTATCAATAGATCCTGTTAATGGTCATCGATGAACAAATAGTAAAAGACTGTATTGCGGGTAAACGACAGGCGCAGAAGTTGTTATTTGAAACATTCGCCCCTGTAATGCTTGGCGTTTGTATGCGTTACTGTCATGACCGGGATGAAGCTGAAGACATATTACAGGAAGCTTTCATCAAGGTCTTTCAAAATATTCACTCCTTCAGGGGTGAAGGTTCCCTGGCCGGATGGATCAAACGGGTTATCGTAAATCATGCGATCAATTATATCAATAAAAGGAACAAGATCGCAAGGCACGAAAAAATTGATGAGATAAAGGAGACAGAGATACTGGATTTTAATGAAACCGTTGAATTCCCGGATGAATATAACCCGGCATTGTTGTTGAAACTGATACAGGATTTACCTGAAGGTTACCGTACAGTTTTCAACCTGCATATTTTTGAAGATTATGGACATAAGGAGATCGCCCACATATTGGGCATCACAGAAAACACTTCAAAAACACAGTTGTTTAAAGCCAGGAGATGGCTGAAAAACAAAATTGAAGAAACAAGAATAAAAAAGAACTCGAAATAAATATGGGTCAATCAACAAATAATAATTCCGGGCCAGGCAAGAATCTTGACGAGCTGTTCAGGGACGCCATAGGGCGGCAGGAGTTCTCTCCTTCGCCCAAAGTATGGAAAAACCTGAACTGGAAATTGCTGATCAGAGAGTTGGCGCATTTTAATTTCACGAATGTACCAGGGCTTGCCCTTGTTTCCGCTACAGCCGGCCTGCTTATCATAGCATCCATGACCTTCTGGGCATTGCGGCCAAACAGCAGTCCTTCGACTTCAGCCACTACAGAGGTCCCTGCTTCATCTGTTGTTAAGCCTTCAATTCAGCAAATTATTAGTGTAAAACCGGAAACAAAACCGCCAAGCATGGCAGGGAAACAAGTCGCTAAGCCCCTTTCAGAAACCAAACGCCTTACTGCTTCAAACAATACGCCTGTACGCAAGCCAGCCCCTGCCGGCCTGATAGCAGCCAATACGCGCATCGAAAATACACTAACCTTATCTTCAGAACCAAAAAGCCCCGGCATTACAGACCAGGCCGTAACCACCAAAAGGGAATCCGTTGCCACTATACAAGCCATGGACCCCCTGGAATTCTCAAGCTTTGACTTCACCCCCTCGGTTGACACTATCAGTTTCGTACGTTCGGGAGAAGTCTTCAAATACGTGAGGGAAAATGCAGCTGTTGCCTCATTCTTCTCGGCAAACTTCGGAATTGCACCCGAAATGGAATTGTACCGTTCGGGCGGATCTACAACACGTGAGTTCAACTACTGGGCCAATGCCGAATTCGCTTATCATTTTTCAAGGTTCTCAATACATACCGGGCTGGGACTCGGTTACACCTATGATGAAGGGATTTACAGGATGCAATACCGCAGCAACGACAGTGTGAGCTTTTACAAAGAGGTTGTAGGATATTACACCGATCCCGCTGATCCGTCAAAAATTATTTATATAACCAGGAATCATTCGATTTACGACAGTGTGACGCATATTGCCGATGACCGTACACGTAACCGTTACACCTATCTCCAGGTCCCGTTGCTGCTTGGGTATACTGTTTTCGAATCACAGAAATTCTGCCTTGGAATAGAAGCGGGACCCGCAATCTCTTTCCTGATCAGCGACAAGAAAGCTTTACCCTATATTGACATTCCCAACGGCAGGCTGATACAACTCCAGGATAATACACCATCGAAACAATTCACAAACTGGCAATTATGGGTAAAACTTTCCATCGAATACCAGTTTACACGCAACTGGGGTATTGTGGTTAAACCTTATTACAAGTATTTCCTTACCTCGCCTTCCCAGTCAGGCGAAAACGGCAGCCCGTCGGCACAGGCCTTTGGTGTGGACGTTGGCATACAATATTTGTTCGGGAGAAAAAGCCATCAGAAATGAAAGTAAAACCTGTACACTTTATTTTAATTGTTATCGCTTTTATTTCTTCGGCCTGGTTCCGGCCGGTCCTGGGAGATCCCCTGCACAATGGCCGCCTGAAATCCATTGTTATGACCGTAAGCGGAAGGATACTTAATGATTCCACCGGATTACCCGTGAAGAACCATAGCGTATATGTCAAAATCCCTTACATCAGTTATACTTTAACCGTTTACACCGACACCAGCGGAAATTATAACGACACTATCAGGGTGCTCCCCGGGCTGGGCGATACCCTTATAGTAAGCACCTACGATTGCCACAATGTTCTGCATGTTCAATCACAGCCCATACAATCATACAGCATCATCATCAATTTCTTTATCTGCGAAACATTCAGCCCTTTATGTGTTGCCGCTTTTATTTCAGGACTGGATTCTTCATCCGTCACTCCTAACACATACAGATTCATAGACCTGTCAACGGGGAACCCCGACCATTGGTCCTGGGATTTCGGCGACGGCCTTGCATCCTCGGAACGGGACCCGGTGCATGTTTATGCAAAATCGGGCCATTATAAAGCCTGCCTTACCATCAGCAGGTCGAATGTGAAAGCTCCCTGTTCCGACTCGATCTGCACTTACATTTACACTCCTGATTATTTCAGTATTGGCGGGCATGTTTTTGCGGGAGACCATCCCATTAACAACCCTGCGAGCACGGCTGATACCGGGATTGCTTACCTGTACAAGCTGCTGAATAACCATGTGATTGCCTTCGATACGCTTAAATTCACTTACCTCGGGTACTTTACTTTCCCACACTTGCTGGCTGGTGATTATTTTGTTAAAGCCATACTAACCACCGGTTCCGTAAATGCAGCGAAATATGCTCCCACTTATTTTCTTCATGAAATTTACTGGCAGCAGTCGATGCTCCTGGGAGTAGATACAAGTATCTATGACTTCGACATTCATCTTGCCAGGACCAACGACAGTGTACAGGGCCCCGGGAGAATATCAGGAAAAGTTCAGCGCCATGAACAGGCATCGGGAGGATTCAGCCTTAACCTCAGCGAGGTGCTTTTGCTTGATTCTGTAAAGAACGTGATTACCTATGCCCTGAGCGATGCATCGGGGAATTTCAGTTTCGGAAACCTGCCCTACGGGAATTACCTGCTTTATGTTGAATCAACCGGGAAGTTCTCCAAATTCACCCAGGTGAGGATCACTGCCTCCACTCCTGCTGTTGACACCCTTTTGCTCGACATCTACGATCATACTATTACAGGTATTGCCGAGATCAACGGGAATAATGACGTCGTTGCCGGACTTCCGTTTCCCAACCCCTCGGCGGGAATGGTAAACATACCTCTAAGCGTTGGCAAAACTGCAGACCTCATTACTTCCATTTATTCAATACAATTTGTCCCCTTGTTCGAATCCCGTTCTCATTTCAAACCCGGAGTTTATACCCTAACTGCCGACCTGGCAAATTTAGCCCCGGGGATATACATCTTGCTTGTAAGCACAGCCCCGGGCGAAAGGATCTGCACATACAAGCTTATTAAATATTAGGCCGGGAGCTGTTCAAAGACAACTATCCTGATTTCTTGCTGTCATAGAGGTATTTTTTGTTACTTTCGTAAAACAATTTGTTCGACGAAGACGTTTCCCATGACTATTACGGCCGAGGTATTTGACCAGTGTCTGCAAAACGAGCCGCGAGCCCAGGAAGCGCTATACCAGGCTTATGCATCGCGCATGTACGGCCTTTGTCTTCGCTACACCGGCAGCCGCATGGAGGCCGAGGATATATTACAGGAAGGATTTATCAAAGTGTTTCAACATCTTACTTCCGTTCATTCAAAGGAACATCTCGATGGATGGATTTGTAAAATAATGATCAATACCGCCCTCACCCATTATACAAACCAACTGAAGTTCAAAAATGATGAAAGTATAAATTTTGACACCTTCGATACAACTATTTCAGAAGATGCCTTGTCTAAGCTATCATACAAGGAGCTGTTGAGGATACTCCAGGGAATTCCTGCCGGTTACAGGACGATTTTCAACCTTTATGTCATCGACGGGTTCAATCACAAGGAGATAGGCGAAATACTGGGAATTGCAGAGAGTACATCCAAATCACAGTTAAGGAAGGCGAAAATTACAATGAAAAAAATATTAACGCGAATATTGTAAAGAATGCAGGAACAGGATCCCATAGAAGAACATTACAGGAAAGCATTCTCAGGATTTGAACCTCCTCCGCCTGAACAAGCCTGGGACAAGATCAGGGCTAAGCTTCATCCCGCTAAGGCAGACAAGGGGAGAATGTCGGGCTTGAAAAACAGTCTGCTCACCTACTCAAGATCAGGCAGGATCTATCCCCTGCTTGCAGTGGCTGCAATGGTATTGCTTTTCATACTCATATGGTATTCTTACTCCAATAAACACAATATCCGGGGCCATGCCTATGCCGGCGAAACACGCATGTGCATGGGCACCGCCTACCTGTTTAAGGTATACGACAAGGCTAAACCTTACGATACTGTTTTACTTGTCCAGAGTGCCCCGGTTGACGATAAGGGGTTTTACCAGTTCCACGGGATCGCACACGGTAATTACATGATCAGGATCAACCCCCAGCCTGGGACAGAGGTCACCAGGAATTTCATACCTTCCTTCTACGACCAGGATTCCGCTTCATCCGAAGCCAATGTCATACACATTGATTCAGAGGATCCTACGGTCGATGTCCATCTTCTCCCAAAGTAAACCCCTGGTTTTCATCTAATCCTGCTGGTCCGAAGCATACCATTCGGCATAGGAGGAAGAAGTTTCTCTTAAAACAAGATGGTGCAGTTTAATGCCCGGGGGAAGAAGTCCGCCAATACGGGCTGCAAAATCGAGGAGGATATTTTCACTGGTAGGCTGGTAATCCACAAAGACCACATTAGTAAAAGGTTCACCCCCGGGGATCACTCCATCCTCTTTAAGCGAAGAAGCTAAAATGAGGGCATGGTCGAAGGGGTCGATAACATTCGTTTTTATCATGCATTTCAGGTCCCCGAAATCCATTACCATTCCGCATTTGGGAGAAGCCACTTTGCTTACGGGAGAACCAATCACTGTTACCGAAAGTTCATACGAATGTCCATGGACGTTCCTGCAGGGCCCGTCGTAACCCTTCAATGCATGCGCCGCTTCAAAACGGAATTCCTTTGTAATCCTTATTGTCGACATCTTCATTATATTTTATATTACAGTCAGATGTTCAAGTACTATCTTTATACCTATCCCGATCAGGACCAGCCCCCCTATGATCTCCGCCCACCTGGGAGAGATATGGATCGACCGTTCACCCACCCAGGCCCCCACCAGGGAGTTCAAAAAAGTGACCAAACCAATGGTTATGACCGCAAGGGCTATGTTTACCTTTACAAACCCGAAACTTATCCCGGTTACAAGAGCATCCAGGCTTGTAGCCAGAGACAGGGTTAAAAGCACTTTCCATTTCCTGATATCCACCGATCTCTTTTCATCTTCGCCCCTGAACGACTCGTAAATCATCCTTAAACCTATGATGCTGAGAAGTCCAAAAGCGATCCAGTGGTCGATCCTGGAAAGGTATAAATTGGCAGCAGTTCCCGCCAGCCAGCCAATGAGCGGCATCAGGGCCTGGAACAAGGCGAAAAAGAAAGAAAATTTAATTACATCCTGCCTTTTCAGTCTTTTCTGGGCCCCGAAACTCAATGAAACCGCAAAGCAATCCATGGAAAGGCCGATTGCAATGAAGAAGAGCTCGAGGAAACTCATTGGAAATGTTTAAGCAGGAAACAATGAACCATCTACAATGGACAATGTACCATGTACCATGTACAAATGGGGGGTTAAATGAGGGCGACAATTTTCGCTAGCCATAGAGCGTCAATTTCATCAAATGAATTCAGTGATTTGCTGTCGACATCAAGGACCCCGTTGATGTTTCCCGAGTTGTTTCTCAGGGGGACGACAATTTCGGATTTCGAGGCTGAATCGCAGGCAATATGGCCGGGAAATTTCTCCACATCCTGAACGACTACGGTTTCTTTGCTGTCGATACCGGCCCAGCAGACCCCGGTATGTTTTTTCAGCACCTGGCAGGCGAGGGGTCCCTGGTAGGTCTGAACAATCAGCTCGTCTTTTACAAGCATATAAAAGCCTGTCCAGTAAAAATATTCAATTTTATTATGAAGCACGGCGGCGATGGTTGCCATACGGGCAGAGGGCTCATCGGTTTTTGTAAGCAAGTCGCTGAGCTGGGTGAATAGCCGGCTGTATCTTGCATTCTTCCTGGCCGGTTCCATATTCATCAGACCTTTTCAAGTTCAACAGTGAAATGTCGCATTATCGGGGCTTCCCGTACAATCCTGAAACCGGTCCTGATGGTGTTTCGCTTGTCCCATATATTTTTCAGGGCCACGGCAATAAGATCCATATGGTTATTGGTATACACCCTTCGGGGGATGGCGAGCCGCATAAGCTCAAGTTCAGGATAACGGTTCTCGCGGGTCACCGGGTCCCTGTCGGCCAGTATTGACCCTATCTCAACACCCCTGATCCCTGCCTCGATATAAAGATGAATAGCCAGGGTTTGCGCAATGCATTCTTCCTTTTTCACCTGGGGCAGGAAGCGTTTGGCATCCACGAAGATGGCATGGCCCCCTATCGGTTGCTGTATAGGGATTCCAAAACCCAGGAGCTTGTTGCCAAGGTATTCCACCTGCTTGACCCTGGTCTCCAGGTAGTCGAATTCGGTAGCTTCATGCAACCCCTGTGCGATGGCACTGAGGTCGCGGCCTGCAAGGCCACCATAGGTAAGGTAACCTTCGTACATGATCTCGAAAACACTGGCGCTGTTGTATAATTCCTTGTCGCGCATCGCGATAAAACCACCTATATTCACAATTGCATCCTTCTTGGCGCTCATGGTGACAGCATCGGCATAGGAAAACATTTCCAGTACGATCTCACGAATCGATTTTGAGCCGTAGCCTTCCTCCCTCATCTTGATGAAGTAAGCATTTTCGGCAAAACGTGCAGAATCCATGACGATCTTTTTACCGTACTCATCGGCAAGTTTCCTCACCCCTTTCATGTTTTCAATCGAAACGGGCTGCCCCCCCGATGAATTGCAGGTAATGGTAAGCACGATGAAGGATACTTTATTCCCGTTTTCCTTAAGCACTTTTTCAAGTTTGCCAAGGTCCACATTGCCTTTGAACGGGTGGACCAGGGTAGTGTCAAATGCCTCGTCTATGGTGCAATCCACGGCTTTTGCCTTGCGGTACTCAATATGACCTTTGGTTGTATCGAAATGTGAATTCCCGGGCACCAGGTCCCCTTCCTTTATCAGGACCGAAAACAGAACATTTTCGGCAGCACGGCCCTGGTGAGTGGGCAAAACGTATTCAAATCCCATGATCTCCCTGATCGCATCTTTAAACTTGAAAAAAGATGAGGCTCCGGCGTAACTTTCATCGCCCAGCATCATTTCGCTCCACTGCCTGTCGCTCATTGCCCCTGTCCCCGAATCGGTGAGAAGGTCAACGAAAACATATTCGCTTTTCAGGTTAAACAGGTTGTACTTTGCTTCTTTTATCCACTGTTCTCGTTCGGCCCTGGTACTGCGGCGAATGGGTTCAATCATTTTAATGCGGTATGATTCTGCAAAAGGAAGTTCCATAGGGTAATAGATTTAGAATCAGGCAAAGGTAGGGATTTTTTTTAAACGATTTTTTTTGAAATGTTTGCCCAGATGGCAAAAATGCCGTAGGTTTGCTTAGTCAGACAGGCCTTGAAAAACATAACAAAACAATATAAATTTTAGGAGGAAACAAGCTATGACTACCCACACTGAAGCCACAAAAGGCGCACTCACAAAACTTACCGATCTGCAAGCATTGGCAAAGAAATCCGGAAAAAAAAGACTGGCTGTCGCCGTAGCCCAGGACGAACATTGCCTTGAAGCGATCTGTGCCGTTGATAAAATGGGACTTGTTGAAGCAATTCTCATCGGCAATGAAAAGAAAATCAGGGAAATTGCTGCAAAACTGAAGCTCGACATCAGCAAAATGAAAATCGTAAATGAAGAGGCCGATGTTAATGCGGTAAGAGCAGCCGTGAAAATGGTAAGGGAAAAGCAGGCCGACATCCTGATGAAAGGCTTTGTTTCAACTGCAACGTTTCTCAGGGGGGTCCTTGACAAAGAGAACGGTTTACGAAAGGGAGACGTGCTTTCGCATTTCGCCCTGTTCGAAATTCCCACTTATCATAAGTTACTGGGTTTGAGCGATGCCGCTATGATACCCGCCCCCGATTTCAAGACCAAGATTGCCATCGTGAACAATGCGGTAGAATTTATGAACAAGCTTGGATACATCAATCCCAAGGTTGCCGTTCTTGCCGCCGTCGAAATGGTGAATGAAGCGATGATTGCCACCACCGAAGCCGCCCTGCTCTCGAAGATGAACCAGCGCGGGCAGATAAAAAACTGCATCATCGACGGTCCTCTGGCATACGATAACGCTGTCAGCAGCGCAAGTGCAAAACATAAAGGCATTGTGAGCGATGTGGCCGGCGACGCCGACCTTTTGATCGCACCCGACATTGAAGCCGGCAACATGCTTTACAAATCATGGGGTTTCTCGTCTAACGCACAACTGGCAGCCGTCGTACTCGGCGCAGCCGCTCCTATTGTGCTCACATCCCGTTCCGACACCGAAGAATCCAAACAGGCTTCCATCATCATGGCAGCAGCTATATAAATGATCCAGGCAGGCTTTGAAATTAAGCGGGACGACGCCAGCTCATAATCCTAAAAACCATCCTATGGGCAGTAAACTGTTCACGATCAAACCTATACAGGAGCTTCTGGATGAAGCCTCCGAAAACAAACAGGGTTTTAAAAAGGCCCTCACTGCAACCAATCTTACCACGCTTGGCATAGGAGGCATCATCGGAGCCGGTATTTTTGTCCTTACCGGCCAGGCCGCAGCCCAGTACGCCGGACCTGCCATTGTGATCTCGTTCATCATCTCGGGTATCGCCTGTGCCTTTGCAGGACTGTGTTATGCAGAGTTTGCCTCCATGATCCCGATATCGGGCAGCGCTTATACATACGCCTATACCACCCTTGGAGAATTCCTTGCCTGGATCATAGGATGGGACCTCATCCTTGAATACCTTTTTGCCGCTTCCACGGTTTCGGTGGGATGGTCGGGATACATGGTAAGTTTCCTGCACGACCTGGGCATCACACTTCCTGTGCAGTTTACCGAAGCAACGGGTACTGTAATGGTTGATTTGCCAGGCCACTCAGGGTGGGTACACAGCACAAAAGAACTCGCCAGCCACCTTACATCGATCGGGATTGACATCAATTCCCTTCCCCATATGCATGCCATTATGAATGTGCCCGCCATGTTCATCATCGGAGTGCTCACCCTGCTCCTGATCATCGGGATCAAGGAATCGGCCAGTTTCAACAACGTCATGGTCATCACTAAAGTGGGGGTTATCATTCTGTTTGTCGTCATAGGCTTTTTCTTTGTCAAGTCTGCCAACTGGAAACCTTTCATCCCACCCAATACAGGAGAATGGGGCCATTTCGGCTGGTCGGGGATATTCAGGGCGGCGGGGGTTATCTTTTTTGCCTATATAGGGTTCGACGCGGTATCCACGGCTGCCCAGGAGGCGAAAAATCCGCAGAAACATATGCCCATCGGTATTTTAGGTTCACTGGGGATATCCACTGTGCTGTATATACTGGTTGCTATTGTTCTTACAGGAATCGTTGCCTACCCTCAGCTGCTCGTACCGGATCCTGTTGCCGTTGGAGTTGATTCCATGGGCGACAAGATGTTCTGGCTCAGGCCCATCATCAAGATCGCCGCCCTTGCAGGACTTAGCTCGGTAATCCTGGTAATGCTCCTGGGGCAGCCCAGGATATTTTACACTATGGCCAAGGACGGACTGCTGCCCCAGGTATTTGCCAGGGTGCACAAAAAATTCAGAACCCCGTACATCAGTTCTTTGCTTACAGGGCTTGTGGCCATCATACTTGCCGGTGTTCTCCCGATAAGCATACTGGGCGAACTCGTATCCATCGGGACCCTGCTTGCTTTCACCATCGTTTGTATCAGCATCATCTTTCTGCGGAAGAAACGCCCCGACATCCCAAGACCGTTCCGCACTCCTCTTGTGCCTTATATTCCCATACTGGGTGCTTTATTTTGTGTTGGGCAGATGGCAGCCCTCCCGGCAGATACCTGGTTACGGCTCATAATCTGGATGTACATAGGGTTCCTGATTTATTTCATTTACAGCATCCGCAGGAGTGTCATCGGCCTTCGCACGGGAAGGGACCTTTACCGTACAAACGACAGGGCAATCCTTGGGGGAGTGTTTGCCGGTTATGCAAAATTGTTCAGCGTTAGCCCGATGCTGGTAAGATTCTTCGCTATGCTTTTCCTCCTCATCTTCCCTTATGCCCTACTGTGGATTTTATATCCCCACCTGGTGATCCTGAGGGTTGGCGTAGCTGCCGGGCTAAGCGTCATACCTTACCTCATAGCCTGGTCGGCGTTTAAATTAAGATTGCCTGAGCCTGTAAAAAATTAAGTATTATGGAAATGGACAATGTCCGGGTTATTGCAATCAACCCGGGATCAACATCGACAAAAATAGCGGTTTTTCAGAACGACAAAGCCGTCTTTCTAAAGACAATAAAACATACGGCTGAGGACCTGGCCCCGTTCCCGAAGATCCCCGACCAGTTCCAGTTCCGTAAAAACATCATCCTCCAGCAACTTGCCGAAGCCGGCATCAACCTTGAACAGGTAAAAGTCGTTGTAGGCCGCGGAGGCGTGCTTAAACCCATTCCATCAGGAGTTTACGAGGTCAATGAAGCAATGATCCACGACCTGATCCATTCCGAGACGGAACATGCCAGCAACCTGGGTGGACTCATCGCCAATGACCTTATTAAAAATATACCCGGGGCAAAAGCCTATATCGCCGACCCCGTGGTTGTTGACGAACTTGAACCCCTGGCCCGGATCGCAGGCCATCCACTGTTTAAAAGGGTATCGATCTTCCATGCCCTGAACCAGAAAGCCATTGCAAGGGAGTATGCACGTGCCGTGCAGAAACGTTATGAGGATATAAACCTCATCGTAGCCCATCTCGGGGGAGGCGTAACCATTGGCGCCCATAAAAAAGGCAAGGTAATTGATGTGAACCAGGGCGTTGACGGCGAAGGGCCTTTCAGCCCCGAACGCAGCGGGACTTTACCCGTAAACCAGCTTATAAAGATGTGTTTCGCAGGCGAATACGATATTAAGCAGATCAAGAAAATGGTGACCGGCGAAGGCGGGCTGGTAGCCTACCTCGGCACCAACAATGCAGCCGAAGTCGAGCAAAGGGTCAAAGCCGGGGATGAGAATGCAAAGCTCATATACCAGGCCATGGCCTACCAGGTAGCCAAAACCATAGGCGAAATGTACACCGTTCTCAAATGCGAATGCGATGCCATCCTCATAACAGGAGGAGTGGCATACGATAAAATGTTCGTAAGCTGGATACAGGAAAGGGTGTATAAACTCGCACCCGTCATGATCTACCCCGGCGAAGACGAAATGAGGGCCCTCGCACAGAACGGCATCATGGTATTGAAAGGCGAGATCACTCCAACACTTTATATTTAAAACACAGCATGAAACGATTATTCCTGATCCTTACAGGCCTGGTCATACCGGGCCTGTTTTTTGCCCAGTCGAAAATGATGAGCATGGAAGAAGCCACCCTCGGCAACGGCTTAATGGCTAAGAACCTCTCACAGCTTCAATGGAATGGCGATGAAAACTCCTGGTTCTATGTTGCCAAAAATTGTTTGATAAAGGGATATGCCAATAAAACAACAAGGGATACAGTATTGAAGATCAATGCATTGAATGTCGGCCTGAAGCTGGCCAAGGAAGACACCCTATCGCGTTTCCCTTCCGTAAGCATTTACAAAACAAATGTTTTCAGCTTCAGTTCGGGGAACTCCGTGTTTACTTATAACCTGGCGGATGGCAGCCTCCAAAAACTCAATTCCTGGCCCTCAAATGCGCAGAATGCCGATATGGCGGCCGGTACCTTCAGTACTGCCTATACGGTTAAAAATGACCTTTTTATTAGTGTAAATGGGAAAGCAATAGCCGTTGAAACATCAGCCAATCCCGATATTTCCTATGGATCTGAAAGGGTCCACCGTAATGAATTCGGCATCACCAAAGGGACTTTCTGGTCCCCGGCCGGCGACAGGCTTGCCTATTATTACATGAACGAAACCGGGGTGGCCAGCTATCCCATCGTGGATATACAGGACCCTATTGCCGTTTTGGATGGCACAAAATACCCCATGGCCGGGCAAAAGAGCCATCGCGTGAACGTTCACGTTTACTCCCTGGCGTCAAAAACCAGGCTGGCCCTGGAAACCGGGGCCGATTCGGCAAAATACATGACCAACGTCAGCTGGAGCCCCGATGGCAAGCTCATCTATATTGCCGTCCTCAACCGTGAACAGGACAGCATGTGGATGAAAACCTACGATGCAGCCACAGGGAAATTCATCAAAACGGTTTTTACCGAAACCGATCCGAAATATGTGGAACCCCTCCACGGGCCTGAATTCATCAATAAGGATGCTTCGCGTTTTCTATGGCTGAGCAGGCGTAACGGGTATAACCATTTATACCTGTACGAAGCATCGGGGAAACTTATCAAGCAGCTCACCAGCGGTGAATGGGAAGTTAGTTCCTTTACAGCGGCCGATAATAAAGGGGAGAAGATATTTTTCATGTGCAATAAGGACAATCCCATCGGGAGAAGCCTCTGCTGCCTTGACCTTAAATCGGGAATGATGAGCGGGATCACCTCATCCGCAGGCAGCCATAATTCAAAAATAAGCGCCGACGGGAGCTTTATCCTCGATACTTATTCAAACACTTCAACAGCCCGTAAAATTGAGCTCCTCGATTCGAAAGGGAAGGTAAAGCAGGAACTTTTATCGGACGCCAATCCACTGAAGGAATACAAGATAGGGAAGATGAGGGTGTTCACCATCAAGAACAATCTGAATACCGATTTGTACTGCAGGATCATAAAGCCGGTGGATTTCGATTCCCTGAAACGATATCCCGTGATCATTTATGTTTACGGGGGGCCCCATTCTCAGATGATCACCGACAGTTGGCTTGGAGGTGCGGGACTTTGGCTGAACTACCTTGCCGAACAGGGATATGTTGTTTTCACTTTGGATAACCGGGGCACTTCAGAGAGGGGGAAGGATTTTGAGCAGGCCATCTTCCGCCACCTCGGCGATGATGAAGTGGAGGACCAGATGTGCGGTTTGAAATACCTTAAATCTCTTTCGTGGGTCGACACTACCCGCGTAGGCATAAACGGATGGTCGTACGGGGGGTTCCTGACCATCTCGATGATGCTGAGGGATCCCGGATCGTTCAGGGTTGCCGTGTGCGGGGGGCCTGTAATCGACTGGAAATATTACGAGGTGATGTATGGCGAAAGGTATATGGATACCCCCCAGACAAATCCCCAGGGATATAAGAATGCCTCTTTGCTGAATTATGTCAAAAACCTTAAAGGCAGGCTTTTGATCATACAGGGATACCAGGACGGGACCGTAGTGCCCCAGAACGGTTTGTCCTTCATAAGAAAGTGCATAGATGAAGGCAAGCAGGTAGATTATTTTACCTATCCCGGGCATGAGCATAATGTAAGGGGCAAGGACAGGGTGCACCTCAACGTGAAGATGTTCCAGTATTTTAAGGACTACCTGTAGATAAACGGACATAGCGCCCGGCATGATCTGGCGCCCCGGCCTCCTCCTGCCCTGCCGCCCAGGGCATGGGTAATTACCTGATCAACGGTAATATCGCTGAAATTCACATGTAATTATCTCATTTTCTGCATCTTACTTTTTCGTCGATTTTTTCCGGCAGTTCATCGGTATTTAACGGAATTCTATCGATTTTTTGATTTATCGAGTCTAAATTAACCGTATCTTTGTATCATAATTAATTAAAATTCAATCAATTGTTAATGTTTTGTTAAAATGAACTGTGTCAGCATAAAGTGTGTAACATTACCCCAAGGGGTACGTCTTATGTTCGAATCAAGTTCAAAAGGACAAAAAGCAAAATCAATTAAAATTCAGAAACTAATGAAAACAACATTTTATATAACAGTGGCAATTTTGGGATTACAGTCCAACCTTCTTTTTGCAAATGGAAGCTCGGCCCAGACAGTTTATTCTGACCTGGTGTTTCATCCTTCGGTTGAAACAGTGAATACAGCATTTGAGATGCCTGTAATAAGCGCTGCGGAACTGAAGGAGCTTGCTCCTGTAATCCCGGTGGAAGCTGATTTCAGTGACAATGACCTTGTTACTTTAAGCGTACCGGCATCCCCTGCTTTGGCACCTGTCACTCCCAGGGAAGCTGACTTTGAAGATTCTGATGCAGACAACCTTAATTTACTTTTACCTGAGCTTGCCCCAAAAGCGCCCGGTGAAGCAGATTTCCAGGATGCCGATATCAGTGGCAACGGAGAGGCTATGAGGCTTGCTCCTTCGGTTCCCTCCGAAGCCATATTCGAGGATCTTGTTTAACTCAACATATCTATCCCCTGTAAATGAAAAGGCCCGCGGTTTGCGGGCTTTTTCATTTACAGTCATCCGGCAGAATGTTACCCTGCAAAAAGCAGGCTTCACTTGACTTCGTATTGTGTTTTTCACTATATTCGTCATGTTAATATTTCAGGTTTTTTTATTCAATCAAAGGAGGGCCCTCAAATGCGAAAATTATTATTTCTCCTTAACATACTGTTGCCTGTTATTGTTATTGCACAATCCCCGTTTCCTGAAAATTCGCCTTTGATGCTTCACTGGCAATACGTAGGGGACGAAAATTTCTCATCAGGACAAACCTCGAATCTCAGCTTTGCTTTTAGCCCTGCCGACAGCCTCCCTTATGTGGCATTCGCCTCTGAACACTTTAGCTGGAAAGCCAGTGTAATGAAATTTGACGGAAGCGGCTGGGTTTATGTTGGCCCCGGCGGTTTCTCAACGGCGAGTGCTTTTTATACCAGCCTGGCCTTTGACATGGCGGGAGTACCTAATGTAGCTTTCAGGGATGAAGCATATGCCGAAAGCGCTTCGGTCATGAAGTTTGACGGAACAAACTGGGGATATGTAGGAAATGCAGGTTTTTCATACACCCAGGCTGATTTTACCAGCCTTGTATTCAATCCCCGCGACAGTATGCCTTATGTTGCCTTCCAGGAATATCTTAATTCGCGTAAAGCCACGGTAATGAAATTCAACGGCACAAATTGGGTAGCTGAAGGGAAACGGGCCTTTTCGTCAGGAGCCGCTGACTTCATCAATCTCGCCATTAACAAGGCAAACGGACAGCCTTACGTTGTTTTTTCAGATGAAGGCAGTGAATTCAAAGCCAGTGTAATGACATTTGAAGGAAACAGCTGGGTTTATGTGGGCAATGCGGGTTTCAGCCCCTCAAGGGTCAGCCTCCCCCGCCTGGTTTTCAGCCCCGGCAACGAACCTTATGTGACTTTTTCCGATTGTGCAAATTCATACAAGGCTTCGGTCATGAAATTTGACGGAACCGGATGGATTAATGTTGGAGATGCAGACATATCACCCGATACTTCTTATTCACCCAACCTGGCTTTTGATCCTGCCGGGAATCCCTGGCTGGCATATAGCGACCGGGTTGTCTCTTTTAAAGCAACAGTAAAGGAATTTAACGGTACCCTATGGACAACTGTCGACCATGCCGGCATTTCTCAAGGAGTTATTGATTTTCCCAGCCTCGCATTCGGTCCTGGCGGAACCCCGTATGTTGCCTTTATGGACTATGGGGTATCCGGAGCATCAGTAATGAAGTACGATAACGGGAGCGCCGGCATCAATACCCTTCAATATGAAGATTTCACCCTTTATCCCAATCCTGCAGCAGGCAAGGTAACACTTGAAATTCAAGGGTCTGAGAAGCCGTCCATGCTCACCGTTTTAAATGTGGAAGGCCGGGAGATTATGCAAACTGAAATTTCGGAACTTAAATCCCAACTTGACATCAGCAGCCTGACATCCGGAATATATTTTGTAAAACTCTCGAATTCCCGCTCAGTCATTGTAAGGAAGTTGATCAAACAATAACCTGACTGCGGGGTTCCATTTTAATCCCATCTTTTTTCTTTGACTTCCGTGCCTGGTAATACTTCCTCCCCCCGTATGCGACTCCCATAAGCATCAGGATTCCCAGCCCTCCATCGATAGGGGCGCCAACGGGTCCACCGTGACCACCGCCGCTCGAAGGATCGGGAGGGGGAGTTGGAGGATCGGCCATTACGGTCATGCTTAAACATACGAGAAATGCGATCAGTGAGCAATAGATGTACTTTTTCATAGTATGTATGATTTATTTGTTGATGACTTTAGTTACAAAATTCCTGCCTCCGGAAGAAACGTTTACAATGTACACACCCTGTGCAAGAAGAGCTTCAATGCTGATGATCCCATTCACTGTTTTTTCCTGACTGCGGATGACCTGTCCCAGCATATCGTACACGGTAATCTCGGCAAGCTGGCCCTGCATCGAGGGGACATCCAGGTAGATCCTGCCGTTGCTGATAAAGGCTTTGCCGTCGTGGGCAAGGTTTGTATTGATCCCGTCGGGGTAGCCGAATAAAAGGCTGAACCTTTTTTCGTTGTTGGTAGTATCATGGGTAAAGACGTAGGTGCTGTTCTGCCTCAGGTCAGTCATTGATCCGTTAATATGGTCCTGAAGTCGGATGGGAAGAGAAGGATCAAAACTTTCAACACCCGATACACTAAGGGTTACCTGCCCGGCGTAGCTCGTTTTAAAGTCCAGGGGAACGATCAGGGATACTGCAGGAGGAGGCAGCTCGTTGATGCTGAGTTGAGACTGTTCTTTTTCGGTCCACAGTTGGGGAGCATCTTTCAGGCCCCAGAGCTTGAAGCCGTCGAACTGGGGGTCGAAGTCCTGGCCCGCTGAACTGTTAAAGCTCACAAAGGTTTCGTCGTAGTAGTTATTGGATTGAGCTGATATTTTAAGAGTATTGGCCTCGGCCGATTTATAGAAACCCTGGGTACTGTGAACACAAGCACTATTGTTGACCGTTAGAGTGGGTGATCCGCTGGTCATTACGATAAAGGACTGTCCGGCAGGTATATTATAATTGCTGCTGGCTGTAATTGTTGTATAGTTCCCTGCACCTGCAGGCCAGATATAAGCGGTAGCCCCGATATTGTTTTTCACCCACCCTCCCGATGAGCCCCAGTTGATGGCTGAGGGGTAAGGATTGGGGACCAGGTTGAAGGTATAGGTGCCCCCATAGGAAACCGTAGGAGTGAAAGTGCCAGTGTTCAAATTACCGGTAAAGGTATATGTAGTTGATGCGGCAGGATAATAGATCATATAACCCGAACTGCATGAAAGCGGAGTATCTGTGGGAGTTCCCATACTGACCCATAATCCATAGTAGTTGCTATTCGTAGGATCAACCTGGGATGCATCTAGCTTATAAAGATATGAGCCCAGGAAAAGGTTTGAAGTCGGACTGCTATAATATACCGGGATAGAGACCATATGATACATATTGGCTGTAAGTGTTGAACTTCCGCTGATATACCTGTTCACAGTTGCCCCTACCCCTGAGGAACTCTGGATAAGGGAGCCGGTACCCGTGGCATCGCTGCTGATCACCAGTCCCGTGTTCCCTGCGCTGTTTGTGAGAGTGCCGTTAACCGTGAGGGCTTTGACCGGGTCAATGGTTAAAACAGCGCTTGCATTTATGGTCAGGTTGTTGCATGCTGCGGGACTGCTTACTGCCAGAGTCACATGACAGGGATTAGTAGTGCCTGAAGGAATGGTCACATTTGTCGAAGCTGTCGGGACCGAACCAGGGGTCCAGTTACCAGAAACACTCCAGTCATTACTGGTGTTTCCATTCCATGTAACTGTATTGTTTTGCTCCCAGGCTCCCATTTCAGGGAAAAGGGGAGACACTGCGCGGATAGTTCCTCCGTAGTCGTTGGTGATTCCGGTACCCTCCACAGCCGTTAATGCAGCGGAAGGGATGTAATCAGGTGCATTAGTCCCTCCGGCATTGGCAAAAGAAGGATCCAGGTTAAGGCTGTGAGTATCCTGACCGGTCACAATGACAGACGATGATTTATCTCCACCGTAGTAACCGAGCATTCCACCTGTTCCTGATGCAAGATAATCATTGTAGTCGCAGGTCAAGCCTCCTCCCGTATTTTGAATATACATTGCATAATGCTTCCCGCCGGCTCCATTATTGGAACGGGCATTGAAAAAGATGTTATTCCTGTAATTTCTGGTATCGGCCGTGGTGGAGTTATATAATCCTGCACTATTCAACGATCCTGAGGTAGGAGAACCATTGAGATAAATGGAATTGAAATAAATATTGCTTGTTCCGGATGAATTTCCGTCATAAATGCCATAGAAGGTTGTTGTTGAATTTCCTCCAAGGGTGATAATGTTGTTGGAGTATGTTGCCACCCCTGCGTCAATTTTGATCCCGTGGATTGTAGCAGAACTGCTGCTTGAACTGACGTTGAGACCGTAAATGAGATTATTTTTAACAGAACTCGCGGTCGACTGTCCGTAATAATAGATGCCTGCAACATGACCGGTAAATGAAGAATAATTATTGGATATGTTATAAATAGTATTGCCGGATATTGTCTGGACACTATTACTGTTATCTGCAAATGCTATTCCGGCTGCTGAAAGGGAGGGATTATCATAGTTGCTTGGATCGGAACCGCTTGCACTATTTGCATTCGAAATGGTAAGATCATGAATGAGATTCCCTGATATAGTATTGGTATTCCTATAGGCGTAGATTCCATAAACCCGACCATAAAGGGTGGTAGATGTGCTTGTTGTCCCATTGGTAAGATTTGCAATGGAGTTGTTTAAAATGGAAATCGTTCCGGAGTTACCTTCGAGGAAGATCCCACAAACCCTCTGAGCA
The DNA here is from genome assembly GCA_903877385.1 of uncultured Bacteroidales bacterium. GTDB lineage: Bacteria > Bacteroidota > Bacteroidia > Bacteroidales > FEN-979 > CAIRDP01. The sequence goes on along the minus strand of CAIRDP010000031.1, from coordinate 9,474 downwards.
TCAGAGGTTGAGGCAGATAAGGCATTAATACTGCTCGGGGTCGTTGTACTACCAATAGTATTGTTGCTGGCGCTATAAGTCCCAGCATCCGATTGAAAATATATCCCGTAAAAATTTGTAGCATTTGCAGAATTTGCATTGGCGGTGGTAATGGCGCCAATGATATTATTCTGGACGTTTGTAGTCCCACTGATCTGGACATGAATCGCAGAAAAGCGTGCATTAGCTCCATTACAGGTATATATTATGGAACCCGTCCCAGATGATGATCCAATGCAATTCCCTGCCGTTGTGCCGATATTCACATAACCAGCATAGACATCGATTCCATAACAATTGTAATTGTTGGAATTGGTGAAATTGATATTTTTTATCGTATTCCCCTGAATGTTACTAGCCGTTCCTGTTCCAACACGGATTTGCATAAAATAAAAAGTATTGCCTCCCGACCCTTTAGTCCAGGTTCCTCCGCATAAAGGGGCGTTTCCTCCTATATAATTATTGGAAATGGTGAAATTAATACCGGAAGTGGCATTTATATAGATAATATTTAAGTTTTGACCGCTACTTGGAATATTTGAAGTGGTTTCATAAAAACTGTTTCCGGTAATGGTCCAGGCTGTATTGTATGTCCCGAGGTTTATATAATCGGTCTCTATGTTGCTAGTCAAAACATTATAAATATTGTTATTGCTGATAGTATTTGAACTATTGAAATAAGTTCCTCCTCCAATAGAATATATACCTACATAAGGCCTGTTGGAGCCTGCACAAGTGATCACATTATGGTCAATTGTATTGTTGCTGTTTCCTGCAGCAGTTGTGGTTGTGCTGAAGAAAATAATTCCGGAATTCGAATTTGTGGCCGAGCCCTGCAATGTGCAATATTTTATTGTATTGTAAGTCGCATCATTGATAAACCGTATAGTAGAGGTGTTGCCTCCAGAAGTACTGATATTGCTGATCGTCATATCAATGGTAAGCCCTGTTGCATTTACCCTCCCGTCAATTGTAACATTATCGGCGCCATTGAAATCGATAAGCGGGCCGCCATAGTTCCCGCTTAAAGTTATACCGGTAATAGTAGGATAAATGTTTATCGAGGTATAGCTGGCGCTTCCAGAACCGCTCGCATTCAGCACAGCAGAATTGTTATCTGTTATACTGCCGGTGATCTGCAGGACGATGGCCCCAGTGATGGAACCGTTATTGATAGCTGTGAAAGCCAGTTGCAGGGTTGTATAGTCAGCCCCGCTCGGGCCAACGGTTCTGGTTGCATCGGCATATGATCTCTGGACGGATACTGTCAAGTTTATGCTTAAAGTGAAAAGCAGGGAGAGTAAAAGTTTATTTTTCATGTTTGCTGAATTTAAGTGGCCGAAGTCCGAGTGGCATTTATCGGTTAGGTGCCGGATTACTAATTATAAAGTATTTTCCAGTGATAATTAAAATTTAAATTATTAAATTTTTTTAGTTGTTAAATAATTAACGTTGGTTTTTTTGGATTATCGCTATGTTTTCTATTTAATCGCCTTCCATTATGATATGAACTTCAATATGATTTCTCAATTCGTTATTTGTTGATGATTTTAGTGACAAAATTCCGGCCTTTGGAAGAAACGCTTATAATGTACACACCTTGTGCCAGGGGGGCTTCAATGCTGATGATCCCGTCCATTGTTTTTTCCTGTCTGCGGATGACCTGTCCCAGCATATCATACACCGTGATTTCGGCAATCTGGCCCTGCATTGAGGGTACATCCAGGTAAATCAGGCCATTGTTGATAAACGCCTTGCCGCTAGCGTCCGTATTGTTCTCCCTGATCCCCGTGAGCCCGTTAAAATGCAGATTAAACCGGTCCACAGCACTTCCCGCCTGGTAGCTAAAAGTATATACAGGATCCTGCCTGAGGTTAACCATTTTACTCAGGGATTTGTCTTCAAGGTAGACGCTTGTTGACGGGCTGAACGATTCCATACCACTCGTAGTGAAGGTTATGTCGGTAGCAGCGCTGAATGAGAAGTTCAGGGGTACAACTACCTCTCCTGCGCCCAGCGGGAGACTGTTAATGGCCAGGGATATGCCATCCGCTGTTAAAGAACTAAGCTGGGGAGCATTGGTTCCACCGCTCATCTTATAAGCATCCCACTGTGAGTCGAAGCCCATGGTGGCTCCATCGGCAAACCTTACAACAATTTCATCACTGGCACCTCCTGCATCGGCATGTATCTTCAGCAGGTCGGGGAGGACAGAATCTTTCTTCAGAAATGAAACCGTATTATGCAGCCGGATTGTATTATCCATGGATAACACAGGGGATAAAGCGTTGGCATGGACAAAAAAAGCCTGTCCTGGTGAAATATATTGGCTTCCCCCGTTGGTACCGCTTCCATTCACATAAGCTGCGTAATTTGAGGTGCTTACTTCTGAATTCCAAACATAGACGGCATTGTCGATATTTGTTTTGGTCCAGTTTCCGTTGTCCCAATCAATAGCTGAGGGATAGGGATTGGGAACCAGGTTGAAGCCTTTATTCCCTGAAGCTGCTGTGCTGGTATACGAGGTTGTTGCAGTGAACGGGCCGTTGTTCATAAGGCCGGTAAATGAATAGGTATTGCTGCTTCCGGCTGGATAGTAAATCATATATCCCCTGCTCACAGTAAGAGGATTGGTTGTGGAAGTACCCATATTCACCCAACCGTTGTTTGAAGAGTTCTGGGTCTCGTCAAAATAGTACAGGTAAGATCCCAGAAAAAGGTTGCTGGTCGGATTGGAAGCCTGAGTAAGTGGTACAGATACATCATGGTATGTCATGGCCGAAAGACTTTTATTGCCTGTGATGTAACGCTCAATGGTGGCGTTGACATTATCCGTGTTATGGATCAGCGAACCCGTTCCGGAACTATTGCTCTGGATGGTAAGTGTCCCGTTATTTTCAAGGGTGCTGGTCACTGTAAGCTGTCCGTCATAAGGAATGGTAAGTGTTTTTCCATTCCCGATCTCAAGCGATCCGGCAGAGTTCAGATTATAACCTCCGGTTAAAGTATAGTTATTTTCAAACAAAGCCGCGCCGGATACAATAAATGAATTGTTCAATGTGAAGGAAGAAGACGAAGACAGAAGAAAACCATTCACTGAAAGTTGATCGTTTAGGGAAGTTTCGTTGCCAAGATCTGTCCATTTATACAGGCCGGCGTTATCTGAAGTACCTGGGGGTCCCCAGAAGGGGTGGGAGCCACTCCAATTACGTAAATCGTACCAATCGTTACTTTCACCTCCTATCCATGTAGTAAAGGCCCATGATGTATACCAGCATGACCCAGGGTCCATATTAACCAAAGTCCCATTTAATGAATTTACGCTATTGTCATAAAGAATGTCTCCGTCACTGTAATCCATCCTGTAATACGCCAGTAAACCTGATTCATTCCCTACAAGGGTGTGCATCATATCTTCCCTGATCTGATCTGCTGTTCTCACGGTATTCCATATACGTACTTCATCAATCTGTCCGTTAAAGGGACCCTGTATGCCTCCCCCCACGGGTTTGCCTCCGATTCCCCGGTCATTTGAGTTCCCTCCGCTCGCAGAGTTGGTACCTGTTGAAGCATCTTTGATCCCGTTAATATACATCTGTACATTCCCCGAGCCATCACGGCTTGCGGCTAAATGCACCCATTGGTTGCTCGGAACAGATGTTGTGGAATTAACGGGACTTCCCCAGGATGAACCATCCCCGAAATTGCAGTGCATCCTGCAGTCCCCGCCGCCCAGATTAATGATTGAAAAGGAGTTGACCAGTTCCTTGGAGCAAATTTCCGAATAGGTTTCAACCGGGCCATTCCAGTAAACCCAGGCCTCGAATGTGCAGCTGCTTAAATTTTCAATCACATCTCCAAGATCAACATAATCTGCCCCTCCCTGAAAATTCAAAGCATTCCCGGGTCCTGAAAAGCAACCTGAAGCTCTCCATTCCGGGCCGTTCGTGAGGGTACCGGTGTTACCATGACCACTGTTGTCGGTAAGGGAGGTGCCGCTACCATCGCTCATTTTATAGTAAGCAAGCAATCCGCTCTGGGCAGGGATCTCCTTATACATATTCTCTTTGATCTGAGCTTCGGTTCGCGCGACATTCCAGACTCTCAATTCATCCATCATTCCGTTAAAAGAACAGTCTCCCCAGTCCCAGAAATGACCTCTTCCGATCCAGTCATCATCCCTGCTTCTGGTTACACCTGGAGATTGTGGCTGCGAATTTACCGCTGTGCCGTTATAGTACAATGTCGCAGTATTCCCTGATTGTACAACTGCCACATGGAACCATTGATATAATGGTATCGCATACGCATCTATAAAGCCTATCTTAGAACCACCCTCGTTAGTTTCATAGAACAGCTGGCTGGAACCACCTTCAAATCCAAAAACAATATTGTCTGACCGCCGGTCCCAGGATGAAGCAAATTCTATAATTCTTTGCCAATTGGAATAATCACTCAGACATACCCAGGCTTCAATAGTAAGATCGTCTCCTATGGTCATGTCAGGAAGATCTACGTATGGACCTGTTGGGTAACCTCCATTAAATTTTAATGCATATGTTCCCTGCTGGGCATGAACACCGGTGGCCAGACTAAAAAAAACAATTAAAGTTGTAATCATTCGCAGCAATGGGCTCTTAACAGCATTTTTCATAGTACGGATGAATTAAATGATTTTGCCTGCATTGCAAACAAAGTCTATACCTCCCAGGTTTTTTCCAGTCTAAAATAATTCCCCGGGATCATTAATGGCTTGCCCTTCTTTCGCAAGCTTTTTCTTTGACTTCCGGGCCTGGTGGAACTTCCTTCCACCGTAAGCGACTCCCATGACCATAAGGATTCCCAGCCCGCCGTCGATCGGAGCCCCTACAGGTCCACCGTGACCGCCTCCGCTCGATGGATCGGGAGGAGGAGTTGGAGGATCGGCCATTACGGCCACGCTTAAACATAAGAACAATGCGATCAGTGAGCAATAGATGTACTTTTTCATAGTGTGTATGCTTTATTTGTTGATGACTTTAGTGATAAAATTCCGGCCTTTGGAAGCAACGCTTACAATGTAAACACCCTGTACCAGGGGGCTTCAATGCTGATGATCCCGTTCACTGTTTTTTCCTGACTGCGGATGACCTGTCCCAGCATATTATACACCGTGATTTCGGCAAGCTGGCCCTGCATTGAGGGGACATCCAGGTAGATCAGGCCGTTGCTGATAAAGGCATTGCTGTTGACTGTAGTGTTATTTTCACTGATTCCCGTGAGCCCGTTAAAGTGCAGATTAAATCGATCGACAGCGCTTCCAGCCTGGTAGCTAAAGGTATATACAGGCTCTTGCTTCAGGTTGATCATTTTACTGAGGCCCTTGTCTTCGAGATAAATGGTCGTTGAGGGCTTGAATGATTCCATGCTGCTTGCAGTGAAGGTTACATCGGAAGAAGCGCTGAATGAGAAGTTCAGGGGTACAACTACCTCTCCTGCGCCCAGCGGGAGACTGTTAATGGCCAGGGATATGCCATCCGCTGTCAAAGAACTAAACTGGGGAGCATCGGCCCCTCCGGTCATTTTATAGGCATCCCATTCACCGTCAAATCCTTCAGTTGCGCCATCGGCAAAGCGAACAACAATCTCGTCGCTGGCACCTCCGGCATCGGCATGGATCTTAAGCAGGCTGGGGAGGATTGAATCATTCTTTAGAAATGAAACCGTATTATGGAGCCTTACACTATTGTTCATAGATAAAACCGGGCTTGCATTATTTGCATGAACGAAGAAGGACTGCCCAACGGCAATGAATTGAGATCCACCATTTATACTAGAACCACTGACATAAGAAGCATAATTTTTTGTGCTTTGACTGGAATTCCATATATAAATTGCACTGTCAATATTTGTTCGACTCCAGCCACTTGCAGCTCTCCAATTGATGGCCGAGGGATAGGGATTTGGAACAAGGTTAAAACCCTGATTGCCTGCAGCGGCAGTGCTTGTATAAGAGGTTGTTGCAGTAAACGAACCGTTATTCATGGGGCCTGTGAACGAATACGTAGTGCTGCTTCCGGTTTGATAGTAAACCATATAACCCCTGGTCACTGTAAGAGGATTGGTTGTGGAAGTTCCCATATTCACCCATCCGTTGTTAGCAGAGTTCTGGGTCTCGTCAAAATAATACAGGTAAGAGTCCAGGAACAGGTTACTGGTGGGTGAGGAAGCCTGAGCAATGGGTACCGATACCAGGTGGTATGTCATGGCCGAAAGACTTGTACTGCCTGTGATGTAACGTTGGATAGTGGCGTTCACAGCAGCTGTATTATGGATAAGCGAGCCATTGCCCGAGGCAGTGGATTGGATCAACAGCCCGCTGTTTCCGGCGCTGTTGGTCAGGGTTCCGTTGACCGTGAGCCCTTTAACAGGGGCGATGGTAAGCACTGCTCCTGACTGAATGGTAAGATTATTGCAAACAGCCGGGGAAGTGACATCCTGGTTGACTATCGGATTATTGGAAGTGAGAGGGATGGTGATGTTGAATGTAGAATTGGGTGAAACGGCTGAATTCCAGTTGCTTGCAGTATTCCAGTCTGTACCGGTAGCTCCGGCACAGGTCAAAGAACCTGCTTCACGGTAAATGCCGTAAACCCCCGTACCCAATGCCGGGTAATAGGTTACAGTTGTGGCGTCGCTGAGATACCTCGAATCACTGATAATACCGGATAAGCCTGTACTTCCGGAAATACTGCCCGTGTATAACGCGGCTCTGCCTCCCGATCCCGTTGAAATTGCAGGGCTCCCGTTTACCAGAATATTCCCACCGGTAGCATCCCCTGCAGTTTTATTGTAATCAGCGTATAATTTAATGGCCGAATAGGTTGCGTAGGTGGTGGTTATGGTATTATTAATGCTAAGATTGCCTGACAGTGTTTGAGCACTCAAGAGCGCGCTAATACTGATTGTTCCGAGAGATAAGGCATTTTTATCAACTATCGTAAGATTCGTTCCGCTGGGAACACTGAGATTCCCTGTGAAATCATTATTGGTGTTTGAAAGCGTAATGCTGCTTGTTCCGGCAGAAAACGAAGAAGCTCCTGAGACAATAAGATAACCGCTCGAAGCACTAATATTTCCGGTTGAAGTGATCGACAGGTTACCTCCGCAATTGATATATGCTGTAGCGCCTGAGTAAGGCGCCAGGTTTACTCCGTTAGAGCCTGAATCTTTATTCCCGTTGAGGGTGACGGTTCCAGAGCCGGAGGTCAGGGTGCCGGTGGTTCCACTAACTGAGGCATCACCAAATGCCAAACCATCTGATCCAACATTTGCTTTTCCATTGATGGTGATTAATCCCGAACCGGAAGTCGAAACAGATCCACCGATACTAACACCCCTGGCCGATGATCCACCTGGACAACCTCTGCCTGTTATAACAATGTTACCTCCCCCGGCTGCAAGGGTTCCGTTAATAGTAATTCCCCTCCAACGGGCATTGTTTTCGGTTGAAATGGAGCCATTATCACCCAGGCAGTACCCGATTGATGGATCTGCGCCTCCTCCAATCACCACATTACCGCCATTGGTGTTTACCGAAGATCCCAGGGGTAACCATACAGACCCTAATTTACTGTCATCACCGGCATTATTGCCATCGCTCCTGGACCAGAATACAATATTCAGTGCATCGCTTGAGGAACTGATGGAGTAAGCAGAGGAAAACGTTATACTCTGTGTAGCTTTAAGAGTGAGGGTTGCGGCGGTCCCTGCATTTTTAAGAATATTTGCGCTTACAATAATATTTCCGGTTGCGGTTAAGGGGTAATCAATTCCGGCGTTTAAACTGTTCTGAATAGTTGTGGCCAGGGCTGCATCAATAATTACATCCTGCGCCATCATCCTGATGGATACCATTAGGAATACCAGTGTGGTGAATAATGCCCTTTTCATAATTTAACCTATTAAAGGTTAGACTAAACAAAACGCAGCCTCTGACCACCTTCCGCCGGTTTTGGTTGACCATTTTAACTTATTTACAACCTGAAAACTAAGATGGTCAGGCTGTTCCGGCTATGGCTGGTCAATGCTGGCGTTTATCCGATTATTACAAATTTATCACCATAAAATATAATTAGTTTGTAAGGTTTCCCTGATATTTATGTAGTAATAAACTGAAAGTTTCATTTGGAAAAACAAGGCTACATCTGTGGATGTTGACTACCATGTACTAAAATCATACCGGAGATGACCGGAAATTAAAATCCCGGAATTTACATCAGCTAAGTACCTGATATATATGCTAATAAAATTGGTTTAATTATTAAAAAAGAAACTTCCCGGAAAGAATTTGAACAAGTATAGGGCGTATTTATTAAAATAATCGCTTAATGTCGCGAAAACGCGTATCATTTTGTCTGCAAAGATCTTACGACTTCTTGCAAAATCAAAGGAAGCTAAAAATGTGGGGAATTTTCTGAAAACCTGGTTGGAATCAGGGAGGAAATAAAAAACCACCCACGAAAATTATCGTAAATGGTTGATCATTTCAGTTCAATTACCTGATAAATTGTTAAAAAAGGGATATTGCATTCGTTCCGGATGTACTTCAAATAGCAGATTTACCCGGCCAGTTTAACGATATAATACACCTCAAGGCTGACCATTGCCGTGAGGGAAGAGCATCTCTATTTATAGGAATGCTTCTCCCTGTAATATTGTTTTGAATCATCCGCCTTGCTGAATGATAGCCGCCACAGCCAGACGCAGAGGAACACGGTCGCAATGAAACCCATCCAGTTCACCCACATTGGCAGCAACCACGAGCCTAAGATCACTGCAATACCTGTCACAATTCTCAACAGGTGCAGAACTGCAACAATCCCGAAAACAGCACCGGCGATGCGCAGGGCAAAATCCTTTATGTTCATACGTATCATTATGTGTGATGCTCAAAGATACGGTGTTTTCATTAAGAAGCAAGACTGCCCAGGTACAAGGTTCAATAGACTACAAACGATGGCGCCTTATCTGTTGCAAACGGGATATCGGGCCTCTCTCACCTTGAGGTCATATATCACTGCGACAAGGTTTAGCAGGATAATGTGGGATTCAAAGCTGATGAAGAGCCTGCATTCTGCCTTTATGAAAACGCTAAATAAGAATGCAAGAATTCGGCAAAGGTAGTCTTCAGAAAAAAACAAAAACCGCAGTCAGTTGTTCTGACCACGGCTTTCAAACTATAGGTTATAGTCAAACGAACTAACAGTTCTCAAAACGAAATTTTACACAAAACTGCTGGTTGTAGAAATGCAGCTGTCTTAGCCCCCTGAAAGATCAGACTGGATTATAGATGCAAATCTATACCTTTATGCTGATGAAAAAAAGAACCTTTACCACTGAAGAAAAACTACGGATCATTAAAGAGGCTTCAGAAAATGGCGTAGGTGTGACCAT
>CAIRDP010000030.1 GCA_903877385.1 uncultured Bacteroidales bacterium | reverse complement strand
CTGCTGATTGCCAAAGAAATACGTTCCGGAGATGATTATGCAAGTGATGACAAACGCTTTGAACAACTAGAGAAACGACATCTTCAACGTCAACGAGATATTGCACGTTATTATAATTTCAATGTACCAAAGTAGAATTAGACAGAAAAACATAAAAAACAACAGATGAAACAAATTCTAGTTCTTTTCCTGACGTTAACCCTGACAACCGGGGTTTTAATGCAAACAGCAAATGCACAGGTAACCGTGACAGGTTCAACCGGTGCAAATGCTACTTATGCCACCTTAAAAGCCGCATTTGATGCCATTAATACAAACACAAATCAAAGCGGCAACAACATCATTATTACCATTACTGCCAATACCACTGAACCCGCTACGGCAAGCCTCACAGGACAGGCAACAAACGCATGGGCCACCTTAACGATCTACCCGACTGTTTCAGGTCTCAGCATCAGCGGAAATATCAACAACGCACCTTTGATTGATGTATACGGGGCAACTCATGTTACCTTCGACGGAAGGGTAAACACGAGCGGATCAACCATAGATTTAACAATATCAAATCATAGCGCCAATGCTAATGGAACCGCCACAATCAAATTTCAAAATGATGCGTCCAATAACACTGTGCAATATTGCAAAATCACCGGATCTTCAACCGATAATGTGGCAGGAATTCTGTTTCTTGGGACCGCTTCAACAACCGGAAACAGCAATAACACTATTGACCACAATAACATAACCAATGAAGGTGGTTACAGACCGGTGAATGCAATTTATTCCAATGCACAATCAGAAACAGCTCTCAACAGCAGTAATACGATCAGCAATAACAATATCTATGATTTTTTCAATGTTTCGGCCCAGTCCTGGGGCATTAATATTTCGCAAAATTCAACAGCCTGGTCTATTTCAGGTAACAGTTTTTACGAAACAACTTCACTTGCTTTTGCCGGCAACAATGGCTATACAGTAATCAGCGTTAATACCGGAACAGGGCACACTATTTCAAACAACTATATTGGTGGAAATTCGGCGAACTGCGGGGGAGGTGCATGGACTAACTCAAATTCTGCAAGTTATACCCCAGTTTTCACCACTATTTATTTGAATGTTGGTACCGGAACTGCAAGCAATATCCAGGGTAATACAATAACGAATTTTTCCTATACAAACAAGAAAACAAATGCCGCCTCGTCCTGGTACGGAATAAATGTTAATGCCGGGGATGTTAACATCGGCACAACATCTGGAAATACGATAGGATCTGCTACAGGAACGGGCTCTATCCTGTTTAAGGAATATGGGACCAATGGTAGTTTTTATGGTATATGGAATAATGCTGCAGGGGTTGCAGATATTGAAAACAATACCATTGGTTCAATAACAGTATCAAATCAGACCGCTAATAATGCAACCAGTTTCTGGGGGATTCGAAACTTCACCGGATCAGGCGCAACAACCATCAGCAATAATACCATCGGAAGTACATCCACGGCAACTAGTATCAATGTCAGTTCAGCTGCATCGTCCAATGTCCAAACAGCATTTGGCATATATAATGCCGGAACGGGTGCGATAACTATTTCTGGAAATACAGTTGCCAATATTAATAATGCCACCTCGAATACCACCACCTCGAAAGCAGGTATCATTAATGGTATTTTTTCCGGGGGAGGCACAAACACCATATCAAACAATACCGTCAGGGATTTGACTATTGCGAACGCAAATAATTTATCAACCTTTCAGGCTTCTGCAGGTGGAATAGTTCTACAGTCAACCGCCGGGGCGCATACCGTAACGGGTAATACCATTTACAACCTGTCTAATTCCTATCAATGGTTTGCCGGGAATGTAATTGGCTTGTTTTACAACGGTTCAACAACTGCAAGCACGGTGTCAAAGAACTTCATTTACGGCCTGTCGGTAAATGCAAGCAGTACAAATGCAAATTTTTATGGGATAAGGATAATCGCAGGATCAACAACGTATTCCAACAACATCATCAACTTAGGAGGTGCTACAAGTACTACTATTTATGGCATCTATGATGATGGGCAAATTACCGGAAATGTTAACAATTTCTATTTTAACAGCGTTTATATTGGTGGTACATCAGGCACCTATTCCTATTGTTTATACAACTATTCCCCAAACGACACACGAGATTTTCGTAATAATATTTTCATGAATGCCCGTTCAGGCGGATCCAATTATGCCATGTATATTACTTATGACAACCAGCCTATAACATGTGATTACAATGATTACTATGCTTCCGGAACAGGTGGAATCCTGGGTTATTTCTGGGGGGACAAAGCTTCATTACCGATTGTAACAGACCAGGATGCGAACAGCTTAAACACAAATCCGAACTTTGCAAGTGCAGGCGGCACCTCTGCATCCAATTATATTCCCTCGGCTTCGCTTCCGGGTGTTTCAGGTACAGGAATCAACAGCGACTATGCGGGAACAACCCGTGCCTCAACACCAACCATGGGAGCTTATGAATTGCCAGCTGCCGCAGCAACCTGGACTGGCACAACTTCAACCAACTGGAATACTTCGACTAACTGGAGTACCAATTCTGTTCCAACTGCATCGGTTAATGCAACCATCCCCAGCGCCCCAGCCAACCAACCGATTGTTAATGAGGCTCCCGGCGCACCCGCCGTTTGCAACGACCTCACCATTGCTTCAGGTGCGGCGCTTACCATCGCCCCGGGCAAAGCCCTGACGGTGAACGGAACACTTACTAATAACGCCGGAACCGGCAGCCTGGTAATCCAGAGCGATGCCACCGGCACCGGCTCGCTTATCAATAATACAGCCAGTGTCAATGCCACTATTCAGAGGTATGTTACTGGCAGCACTGATATCAGTGTTATGAAGTACCATCTCGTTTCGGTGCCCATGACACAGGCTTCAAATCCATACAGCAGTCTGTTTATAGACTCCTATCTGTACTATTTCGATGAAAGTATACCTGTGCCTGCAAATAATGGATGGGTTAACATGGGAACCTCCACCTCCAACGCTTTAACAGTGAACCGTGGTTATATGATATACTACCAGGCAGGAAGCAGCACCACTTATACTTTTACCGGGCCCATGAATAATGATTCATTTACTGTTCTCACCGGATACACTGACGCTACGAAAGGATTCAACCTTGTACCCAATCCCTACCCTTCTTCGATCGACTGGCTGGCTTCAGGCGGCTGGACCAAGACCAATATTGATAATGCGTTGTATGTATGGAACACTGCCAACTATGCTTCATACGTAGGCGGTGTCTCCACCAATGGCGGCAGCCAGTATATCGCTCCCGGGCAGGCGTTCTTCGTGCATGCCAATGCTTCCAGCCCGGTACTCACAATGGGGTATAATGTAAGAGTTCATAATTCGGTATCTTTTCTGAAGGACAAGGCGGTCATCCCCGATTTGTTTAAGATCCATGCCGATGCCGGCACTGCCAGCGACGAAATCGTGGTCCGTTTTGCCGATGGAGCCACCGCCGGTTTTGATGGCCAGTGGGATGCATACAAGATGACCGGCGGAGCCGATGCTCCCCAGCTTAGTTCTGTGACTGCGGATGGCATATCCCTGGCTATCAACAGCCTCCCGCTGGGCGCAGAACCGGTCACCGTGCCTCTTGATTTTACCTTCAATGTAACTTCAGCTGTTACCTTCACCGCAAGCGGGATGGATTCATTCAATCCGGCCACAGGCATTTATCTGGAAGACAAAATCCTTGGGAAAACCGTCGACCTCAGGGCCGGGCCGGTGTATACTTTCAGTTACCTGAGCAGCAGCGCCTCCGACCGTTTCGTACTTCATTTTAACGGATTAACAGGAGTTCAGGGAAATACTGAGGCCGTCAGCGGCAGGGCATTCATCAGCAACGGCAGAATCTACCTGGATGTACCCTCAATGCAGGGCCAGCTTGCCAGCATCACGGTGTATAATGCTATCGGACAAGTCATCCGCAGTCAATCACAAATGTTCAATGGCATCAGCAGCATTGAAGCTCCGCTTGCAACAGGGGTATATATCATTCACCTTGCAACAGTGAGTCAGAATTTCGTAACCAAAGTCATCAACAAATAACAACTCCATTTATATGAAAAAGTATATTTATTTCTTACTGATCGCAGTTTTTGTAAGTCTCAGCATGGCCGTATTGGCCGATCCTCCCACTCCTCCCCCCGACCCAAGTCAGGGAGGTGGTCATGGCGGCCCAGTGGGCGCCCCCATCGACGGCGGCCTTGGAATTCTCATGGCCATGGGCGTAGCCTATGGAGGCAAGAAATTCTACAAGGCCAGGAAAGACAGGAAAAAAGAGGATCAACCGGCCGTTGAGAATTGAAGTGAGAAATTTCAATAATCTGCAGCAATGAACATCATCGACACCTGTATCAACATAAGCTTAGCTGCAATGCTGATCCTCACCGACGGCGCAGGATTCCTGAAGCTGTACCTGATAAGGAAGGAGAAGCGCGAAACCGCCCGGGAAAATGCACGTGAAGAGGAGTTGTGGAAGTAGTTGCAATGGGCATGTATGTTGACTTAATAAATTTCCATACTCAATTTCAGTACAAAAAACCAAACATCCAAAGGGGAATAATATTGCCGGAGCCTATTTCAATATTATCTTTCGCCACATAAGAATCCGGAACATCCTTTATTTGTTTGCCTGCTTTGTTTCTTCCTCCGGTTTCGAAAGTGTATTTATCTGACACTAAAAAATCAGCATCTGCCGATGCATTAATTTTATACTTTACATTGACCTGATTAAAGAAAAATGTTTCTCTGATATTCCCAATATTGACATTTTCTTCCGCTTGATTATACATCAGGTTTGAATTGTTGAGGTAAATTTTTTCAGGCTTGTTCAGGCTGTTTATTCCTTTCCCTGGCATGTAAAGCAACTGCACCAGCTGTGCATCATTGAGTAAACCAATATATGCTTTCATCGTGTTTAAACTTATTCCTGTACGCGAACTCAAACCGTTCATATTGGGTTTGAAAGGAACTGAATAGCTGATAATTCTCAATAATCTTTTCAGGTATATAATATTTGCTGTTTGAATTAAAGCAAATTGAGGAATGTAAGGGGCACAAAATGAATTGTATAAAAGATAATCAATCAAAATTTGTCGGTTTTACTTACAGTGATGCGGAGTGTATAATATTTTGGCCTGTATACCCGTTCAATACGAATTGTTTCATTTCCTTTCATTTACCTTTAGTTTAGTGATCGTGACTTGAACCGTACTTTAATACAACTATTACATTACTACTTACAATGCCGTTAAAACGTCATTAAATCACTATTAAAGCGTCTTTCAGGTATAGTCTATTGATTATAACAGCCCCAAGTAATCGGGGCCAATTTGACATTGTAATATAAACGTGATTCTTGCCATAATATGCTGTAAAAATACAAAGGAGTTACGAGAGGAGTTACAAGAGGAGTTACATCTCGACGAAAAAAAAACACTTGAAAAACAGTCTAACTATCATAAAAAAAGACGAAAACCCACAAAAAAGACTATAAACAAGGGGGTAACTATACAGGCAATATATAATAGAAACAATATAAACAGTTTAATAAAGGGCAGAAATATAGCAAGTTAACAGATAAATATCCGAAAAATCTATTAAAAATGCGTGTGGAGATAATACAATTATTATCTCAAGGGATTTTATTGCCCTCATCCAAACTAACCAGCTTTCTTTTTTTGCCCGTTATGAATCGCTTCGTGTTCATCATTGCGGGAGGACAATAGCTCTATTTGTTTAGCTTGAGTTTTAGTTAATAGTTTCAAGACTTCAATTGTCTCGTCCTTTTGTGTGCACAAATCACATTTCGGGGTAGCACGATATGCTGATTTGTCTTCTATCACCTCCAGGGATCTGCCATTCCTAATGTCATTAATCAATAGATCATTCAGGGAAACTCCAAATATATTGGACAATTTCAAGGATACGGTTACATCTGGAGTGGAAATACCTTGCTCCCAATTCGAAATTGCGGTGTTAGTAAGTCCCAATTCCTTAGCTAAATCGTCCTGTGTGAGCTTCTTTAACTTCCTGAGATACTTTATGTTGGCAGAAAATTCCATTAATAGTTGAAAAAATATTACATTTTACTTGGAATATCCATTTAACTTGTATTATATTTGCGGCATGAACAGCACAAAAGTACAACCCGAAAACGGAAAAGTCAAATATTTATACGATTACCCTGAAAATAGAAGGGTTTCGCAATATCTGACCGCAGAGGATAAGCAATTAATATCCTTTAAAACTGGCTTCTCGATGAACTATGTCCGCAATTGGTGCCAGGGAACACGTAAAAATAAACGCATCGAGGAATGGGCCATGAAGATCTACCGACTCAATCTTGCCAAGCTTCGTAAACTGAATAATCAAGATAAGTGCTCACATTAAAACACCATTTATGAAAAAAAGCAAACTCACACGGGATCAAGTCCAGCCTCCATGTTTCGTTGATTCAACAGGCGATCAAATTCAACCTGGGACTCCAAACTCTTCTTTATTAAAATCTGAGACAATGCCTCAGAAGGTAGCTCGTCTTGCAGAGCGAGGGATAGATCACGCAAAAGCTCAATATGGTTCTTGTAAAAATTCATCATCACATCACAGTGATACACCGTCGATTCCTTCTCGCGAATGTATGCTGAAAAAGTTGCTGCCAAAGCCCATACAGCGGCTGATGTATCAATCACAGTTGCGTGTAAAACATTTCTTTTCATATAGCTTCATTTAAGGTTTGACAACGTAAATGTAAGCATCCTCCCGGAGAAGAGCAAGAGCAGCTGGATCGAATCAGCCTCCGGGACCCAAAAACACCAATGGAATATTTTAACAACATATTCTGTATTTCTAAGCCTGACTTAACGGATGGGAATCCCAAGTCAGACAGCCTTAAAGAAAGACCTGTCATGAGTGAAGATGCCTTACATATGTACTTACACCGGTTTCCCCAGGTGCGCGTGCGCAAAGGAGGCGGTCCTGGATGCCCTGCACTGTTAAACTATGATCTTCTACGCAGTGATATTAAGCAGAGGCTGCAGGATAAGTACGGAGATCTCCACCAGGCATCCAAACGTAACAAGCTCATTGAGCTAATCCAGCCTGATTTCAAAGCGTCCACTTTCTTTTCAGAATACCTTTTTGATGATGGGACCTCAATTAAACCCGATCGCCAGGTTGAATACAATGCAAACGCCAGCATCCTTAATGCAGTAGGGCACTTTGTAGGTGAAAAGTCTGCACGGCGCCGCGGCCTCGGTGGTAAAACTACCGGCATCTGGCAAGCGGTCAGCGAAGCGGTCAATAACCTGGATAAGAATAAATATCAGCACACCCTGCCATCCAATGCGCTGCGCCTGAAGGAAAAGTACCGCAATTACGGCGAGCATGGGTATCTGCACCTGATCCATAAGGGAATTGGCAACTGCAATGCCCGTAAGATGAACGATGCAGCCGAGCGGCTGATTATATCCATATACTGCCAGGATAATCTGCCCTTTGGAGCCTGGGTGTATGATACCTACCTGCAGTTTATCTATGGCCACACTTCAATCGTTGATCGGGAGACCGGTTCGATGTTTAACCGTGAAGATTTCTTCGACAATAAACGTGGCACTTACATCGTGATCAGCAAGTCAACCGTATGGAACATCATCAATAATCCTGCCAATGCCATCATTATTGACCGGATGCGCAATAATCGCATTGATCACATCACCAAGAATACTCCCTATAACCACCGTAAAGCTCCCCAGTACTCCCTGAGCAAGATCTCCATGGACGACCGCACGCTGAGTAGGAAAACAAGTGACGGCAAGTGGTTAAATGCTTACCTGGCCTTTGATGTACTGAGTGATTCAATATTGTCCTGTGTTTATACCACCGGTGGGCCGGATTTGAATTTAGTGTGGGAATGTTTCCGGGAAATGTACCGTAACCTGAATACAAATTGCCTAATGTGGCCTGGTGAGGTTGAAGTTGAGAACCATCTGATGAAGGATATAGAGCATGAATTGAACGCTATGTTCTCATACGTCACCTTCTGCGCTCCTGGTCTCTCAAGGTCAAAGCGTGCAGAGCATAAGATCAGGAGTAAAAAGTACGGTGACGAAAAGAAAAACCAGGTCGGCATTGGACGTTGGAACGGGAAAGGAGCCTATAAAACTAAGAGCGAAAACAAGGACGAGGATTACAAGCAGCCGAGGATCCCCGTTGAACAATTGATCGAAGAGGACCGCCAGAGTATCCAGCGTTTCAATAGTGAATTACATCCGAATCAAAAACTTTTCCCTGGGAAAACCCGCTGGCAGGTCCTTCTTGAGAATCAAAACCCGGATCTGGGTCGTCCGCAAAAACATAAACTGTTCAGGTACCTGGGAATCCAAACCAAGACCTCCATCCGCAACAATGACTTTGCCCAGGTGATGTACAGTAAATATGCTATTGACAATCAGAGCGCGATCATACGATTAAAGCCCAATAACTATACCGTTCAGGCATATTATGTCCCGGAACATGACGGCGGGATCCCGGAAGTGTATTTGTACCAGGATGACACCTTCATCACCCGAGCCACCAAGATCGAAGAGTACAATGAAGCTAAGATTGAGCGCACGGATCGCGACGAGCAGATCCGCACGGACCAGGCCAAGCGCCAGGCTCATTTTTTCAAGGTTGAGAAGGATGGCCTTGCTGAAAAGGTTACACGTAAGCTGGAGATCATTAAGACCAGTGACCTGGAGGAGTTACCTGCGATTGTTGAAACCGTCCCTTCAACAGCCAGTGTCCCCACGGAAGAGAATATCGAGGATATGATCGCTCAGTACAACAACGGATGGGAATCTGAACGCGCTTTAGAAAGCATTTAAACACCATATAAATAAACATAAAACACCAAAACACCATGATGACAACGGAATTAAAACAGCGTATTTTGACGGCCTTGGCCCTCAGGCGCGAAAACTTCGCCGGAAGCGATGCGAAGTTTGCAGTATCAATCGGGATCAATAACGCCCAGTACTCCCGCATTAAGAACGGGGAGACCGAGCGGGTCCTGTCGGATCAGAACTGGATCTCCCTGGCTCGTACCCTGGAGATTGCCATCGGGAACACTCCCGTATGGCAAACTGCAAGCACTCCGGTATTCAACTTCATCTCCACGCAGCTTCAGTTCTGCCAGCAAAACGCTGCCAGCCGACTGCTGTGTGATATGGCCGATATCGGCAAAACGTTTACTGCAAAGCATTTTGTTAAAGTCAACAAAAACGCCATTTACGTTGACTGCAGCCAGGTCAAAACCAGGCAGAAGTTGGTGAGATTTATTGCCAAAGAGTTTGGAGTAGGGCACACGGGAAAGTACAGCGATGTATACGCAGATTTGGTGTTTTATCTGCGTTCCCTGCCCTCTCCATTAATTATCCTGGATGAAGCCGGTGACCTTGATTATCCTGCCTTCCTTGAGTTAAAAGCGCTCTGGAATGCTACGGAACGTTGCACCGGATGGTACATGATGGGAGCCGATGGCCTGAAGGAGAAGATCCGCCGCTCGATCGATCACAAGAAGGTTGGTTACACCGAACTTTTTAGCCGCTACGGATCCCGATATCAGAAAGCCACGCCCGACTCAGGTGAGGATCTGCGCAAATTCCGCCAGGTACATGCCGCAATGATCATCAAGGCCAATGCACCGGCAGAAATAGACATCCAGAAGCTGATGCGACAGACGGATTACTCCCTTCGCAGGATCCAGGACGAACTTCGTAAGATCGCTTAACATGAAGGAAAAAAGAGCAGTCACAATGCACCGGTTATTCAAGACAAACTTGAACTGTCTTGAATTTACCGGCGCTTGGCTCCAGGCGATCGGTCGCCCTGAGGTCACCGGCACCTGGCTCATCTGGGGAAAATCGGGCAATGGGAAAACCCGCTTCGCTCTCCAGGTGGCAAAATACCTCGCTTCGCTCGGAAAAAAAGTGGCCTACGACTCCCTGGAGGAAGGCGTGTCACTGTCTATGAAAAACGCACTGATGGATTGCAATATGCAGGAAGTGTCGCGTCGCTTCATGCTGCTGGACAAAGAACCGATCGATGAACTGATCGTTCGTCTGAGTCGGCCACGCTCTCCTCAGGTGATCATCATCGATTCAATACAATATACAGGA
Source organism: uncultured Bacteroidales bacterium (assembly GCA_903877385.1). Classification (GTDB taxonomy): domain Bacteria; phylum Bacteroidota; class Bacteroidia; order Bacteroidales; family FEN-979; genus CAIRDP01. The sequence continues at coordinate 66,253 of CAIRDP010000030.1, read as the reverse complement.
CTTAATTATGCACAGTACAAAACCCTCCGTGACACATTTCGCAATAAACTCTTCATCCTGATCAGCCATGCCGATGGCAAGGAACCTTCAGGCCGCGTAGCCCGCTCGATCCGTTTTGACGCCTTTGTCAAGGTTTGGATTGAAGGGTACAAAGCCTTTCCGGTTTCTCGATATGGAGGTGGAGAGCCTTACACGATATGGGAGGAAGGTGCTGAAACTTACATTCATGTCAGTAAAATTTAATGCCTTATGAAAGACAGCGCAAAAGCACGGTTAAAGGCCAGGCAGGAAATGCTTAAAAATAACATCCTGTTGATGACCGGTATGACCGAGAACCATCTGTCACAGATGATTTTCAAAACAGCAATCAATTATATGAAAACTACCGGCATGTCCGATGAATGGCTGCAGCAATTCCTTAAGGAGCCGCTATTCTGGGCCTGGTGGCGAGGGCAATGGAACCTGGTGGACCAGGAGTTCTATTATCATTACTGCAGCTTTAAGAATGAGCCTAAGTGTCGCAAAGAACTCAGGCATATCTATGCCACGATGCACATCTCAATCGACGCATTCCCAGACAACGTCATTTATGAAGAGATCCACAACTCGTATAATAAAACTTCTCAGCAGATCCTCAAGAAACTCAGTGAAACCACAAGTCATTAACATTAAACAAGTATAGTATGATTCAGAAATTAGAAAACAAAGTATGGAAAGACGAAACCGGACAGGACGTGCCGGTTGAATACATTTCCCTGGGCACGCGCCTGAAAGAACGCAGTAGCGCATCACTGCTCAAAGAGGCTGAGCTGATCAACTCAAAATTGATGAGCTTTAAAAAGCGCATGGAAAAGCTTTGCGAGGATGTATACCGTAAGGCCATGGAGGAATACAAAGCAAAACCGGATGGCAAAGGAAACTTCACCTGGTTCAACTTCGACCGCTCCATCAAGATCGAGGTTTCTATCTCGGATCGCATCACATTCGACGACCTGGCCATCCAGGCATCCAAGGAAAAACTTGATTCTTTCCTGAGCGAGAACCTCGATTCAAAAATGGAGTTCGTCAAGGACCTGGTGATCGATGCGTTTTCAACCACCCGTGGCAAGATCGACGCAAAGAAAGTATTTGCCCTGATGAAATACCGCACGAAAATCAGCCACCCGCTGTTCCAGGAGGCGTTAAATGTCCTAAGCGATGGATTACGCCATCCGGGATCAAAAACCTATTTCAGGCTATGGAAACGAGATGAGGACGGAAGCTACAAACTCATTGAATTGAACTTTTCAGCTCTTTAGAGGATGGACATTCAACTTCATATCTCCGCTGATGCGGCATCTATTATGAAAATCCTCGAGTGGATTAAAAATGATGAGATGAGTGTTAATGCCGCACTCTTTAATGGCGAACTGAAGGTTCGTGAACTCACTCCAATCGTGGAGGAAACAGCAAGTCCTCAACCAAGTGGACAATCGTCCATGCCTGAGGAACAATCCTTCCCGGTGATAACTCACATTACCACTACGGATCATGTAAAATTCACGGACTCATACACTCGGGGAGAGAAGCGTAAAATGATCTGCTGGCAGTGTAAAGAGGAATTTCTTACCGTAAGTCGCCATGTGAAGTACTGCTCGAAAAAGTGTAAGAATGCTTCCAAGTATGATGCCAAGAAAAAGACAAAACCCGACACCGGCCGTAAATGTATGCACTGTGGTAATCCGACCAAGGGTAAACATGGATGGAATGCGAATTTCTGTACCCTTAAATGTCGACAGGCACACCTGATAGCATTTACAATTCCCGAGCCCCGTGAGTTTTCAATTCCTGAGCAGAAGGAGATCGGTACAGTTAAGGCGCATGACGAGCAGCTGAAGGAAAAGCTGGAAAAGATCAAAAAGACCTGCCCCCCCCCTCAGCAGAGACCCAACATTAAACGATCCCTAATTTCATAAGCATGGAAAGACTTTTTGAAGAAAACAAGATCCGCACCTTCACCGGCAAATTTATCGATCCCCTGGATCCGGATCCTTCGCTGATCAATATCATAGACATTGCACATGCACTTGCAAAACAATGCCGGTTCTCCGGACACATCAACCAGTTCTACAGCGTTGCCGAACATTCAATGTTCGTATCCAACCTTATGCAGAGCGATCAAGACAAACTCTGCGGATTGTTGCACGATGCCGCTGAAGCTTACCTGATCGATATGCCTCGTCCGATTAAACATCGCCTGACTAATTTTTGTGAGATTGAGGATAAGCTTCACCGGGTCATTGCTTCCGTATTCAAGATTCAATACCCGTTTCTCGATACAGTTAAGGAAGCGGATAATTTTGCTCTGCGTTGGGAGTGGGTCAACATGGTGATCAACGATCGCAACACAGGACTGGATCATAAGTTTGCTAAACGGTCCTTTCTCGGGACCTATGAACTCCTGGCCACCCGGATCGGAAGTCTTACTCAAAATGTTTAAACAAATATCATGATCTCAAACCCATTAGCCATGTTCATCACCTGTTGTTCGGTAATCGGAATATTCTTCTGCTTTGGTCTGCTGTTAATGGCGATAGGGAAATGGATCAATGGCATTTTTGATGATCAGGACAAAGAAGAAACAATGTATTAACCCTAATAAACATTTACCATGGGTAAGATTGGCTATTTAGTAGAATACATTTCCACAACCGGTGAAAAACAAAGGGGCATCATTCATCGCGATGAACAGACGGTCGAATTTAAGAGTTTGAACAAATGCCTGGTCAGATTGGTAAATGACGATTCAACCATTAAATTGGATGAAAAAGGGAACCAGATCAAGGTTCTCAAGAGTTCAGATTTATTGAAAGTAATTGGATACGTAGATTAATATGAATCATTCCCTTCAGCGGCATCGCAGATTATACTCTCTGTTCCGGGAAACCGGCACGGAGAAATACCGGCACGACCTGGTATTTAGTTTTGCCAATGGAAGGACTGAAAACTCTGCGGATCTTACCGACCTTGAGGCTCAGGCGCTGATAAAACACCTGGAGGAGCAACTCGGACCCGGCGCCGTGGGATCCCACACTAAATCTCAAACAATTTTTGAGGGACAGAAGATGCGCCGCAGGATCCTTTCGCTTTGTTATACGATGGGATGGACCACCTGGAACAAAGACAAGAGCAAATCGGAAGTTGATTTTGAGCGATTGAATAGTTGGATGAAGCATTATTCGTATTTGCATAAACCCCTCAACGATTATTCCTATAAAGAACTGCAACGTCTTGTGAAACAGTTCGAGCACGTAGCGAAAGAAACTCTATCCCAACCTCATGAAAGCTGAACGGACCTTCTCGCTTACTTCTCAGCAGTTCACCGGCGAAGTGATCCTGCAATTTGATGAAGATGGCTACCTGGTGATGTATAATTCATCCGGGGCCCAGCTAAACCAGGCACAAATGAAATGGCTCATTGGTGAAATGCCCAAGACGGTGGATGAAATAGAAAGGATCCTGGGTACTTCGAAAACGGCAAAGCTTACCGAGTTTACCGAGGAGGTTACTTTCCAGATGTTTTGGGACCGATATGACGATAAAATGAGATCTTCGAAGAAACGGGCCATCGCCAAATGGAATAAAATGAGCAAGACCGATCAAATTAAATCCTACCGCTTTATTTCACGATATGAGGGGAACATTCTACCAGGCACAGCGAAAAAGTTCGTAGAAACGTATTTAAACGCCGAATTATGGAACAATTAACTCAGTTTAATGGCCGAGAAATGATGCAGACGAGTCGAGGCCGCATGATCGAGATCGCGATGCTGAGAAAAAAGATTGAGATCCGCCTGGGTCAATCCCAGTTCGAATCCTTCGACCGGCTGATGGTTCTTTACCTTGCTACAACTTGTTTTAATGGAGATTTATTTGAGAAAGCAACTTATTTCATCGTGCACCAGGTGTATGAAAAGAAGATCCGCCCAAAGCATATGGATCTCAAACCAATGTTCAAACTCCTGTTTACTGTTGCAGAAGCTGCGGCCATCCATCACATGCTTTATATTCTGAATATCCCCACTGAATCCATTTATGAAAATACACTTCGTAATTTAATCCACTCCGAAATTGACCATCAAACGGCATAACTATGGGATATAACAGGCTTAATCATTTACGCCGAATGCACGATATTGTAGAAGTCTATTGCCGCGAGAAGAAGCCAGGAGTGTCCACCGCCTACGTGTATAAAAACTTCATCAAACCCCGCTTTCACATCTCCCTTGGCACGCTCTACACCTACCTTTCCACGCCAATCGAAAGACAAATCAAGGAGGAGCAACAGAAAATGTGTAAATGCCTTGAGGAGATTCAAACATAATTTTACCTATTTTTAATTCCCAATTAAAACCACACGGCCATGAAATCATTACTCTCTACCTTTTTATTGATTGTACTGCTCAACACAGCATCTGCCCAGGCAGTACTGGAACACACTTACACGGATCAGACTTTATACGGTCCATACAAATTGACAAATTACGGATGGGTGTACGCGGCCATTCATTATGGAACCACGAAGAATGATATTTACATTTACAATGAATCTCATTCCTTGCTTAAATCTATTCCTATTCAAATTCCCTCTGGATATAATTTCATTTATCTTATCAACGTCTCTGACAATCTATTCAATACGGATAATAAGATTGAGGTTCTATATTCACTTTTTAGAGGTAATCCAGTCGATTATAAATTAATATTAAAAAATGAAGATGGATCTCCTCTGCAGGAGTTCACAAAACAAGATTACGCTTATATTGTGAACCTGAATGGGAATTTTAAAATGATTACTCAGACCACTTCACTCGATTCCAATACTTATGTGTACGCTCTTCCCGGAACTATGGTCGACATTCCTGAAACTGCTGTTTCTTTCGAACAAATACAAGCCTCTCCTAATCCCTGCACCAACTATGTTGACATCACGTATCCTCCCTCAGGGAGTGATCTTCGCGTAACTGATATGACCGGCAGGGTGATCAACCAGGTGCGACTTACACCTTCAGGAATAGTTAGGCTCAGCACGGCATCCTTCACTCAGGGAGAATATCTTTACCAGGTGTATGATGGATCAAGGCTGGTAGGATCCGGGAAGTTACTGAAGTGGTAACATCTCCTGAGATAAGCAGAAACCCCGCCACAAGCGGGGTTTTTCGTTTTAATTAAGCCAGGGGTTAAATCATTTCAGCGGTGATGTTTAGTCCGGCTGCCACGATCCTCTTCTTTGAAGGAACCTTACGTGCGCTATCATCGGTGATCTCTACGGTGTAGATCAATTCCACCTCCCGGATCCCGTCGTCTCGCTTGACTTTTCGGTACATCCTACGTGTTAACGGGCCGTTGTTATTGGCTCCACTCCAGCCATGAAGTTTCTGATGAATATACATCACCAGGTCAAAGAAGGCCAGGGCTTTCGTTTTCTGGGCGGTCGGGGCCTTGACGTTCGTATTGGTAAGCCGCTGATCAGCGACGCGGATGGAGACGCTGGCGATGCCGATCTGAACCAGTTTGCCTTCATCGCTCCAGGGAACCTGGTCGATATCCACCAGGGCACAGGGAAATTTAACCGGTGGAGAATTGCTGTAATAGTCCAGCTGTCCCCAGTCTTCATCAATGGTTTTGAGCTGCGTAACGGCGCTCAAACGTGTTTTGATATCGTCGATTAATTCTTTCATGGCTTCAATTGTTTTTTAACCATCATTTCATGGGAGTTTAAAGTCTGTTGAAATACCTTGTCGACCACCTGATCAATTCTCTCGTGATGCCCGATGAACTGCCGTTTGGGGATCTTGATCCTGGATCCGACTTTCTTCAGGGCCATCGCCTTGAAGAATTCAGCTTCACCGGTAAGATTGCTGCTTTTCCTTCCACCTGCAGCCTTCTTGTACATGGCCCAGAAATACCGCTTCATCTTGGTGGTTACCGTGATCTCTCCGCCGTCATTTTGTATCGATGCATAAGGCAGAGAGGAAAAGAAACGAATGCTGTTGCCCTGGGATGTCGACTGCAGGGATCTGCGCAATGCGCCCGTGCGCATGAGCAGGGATCCGCGATTTACGACGCGGCGTGTATCTGGCCACTTCTCGTCAAAAAAGCCTTTACGCTCAAAATTACGATCGAACTCGTCGGTTACCTCAACCCTGAGATCCTCGATGAACTGCCGAATGTAATTCACTGCTTCACGTTTTTAGTAACGGTTTCCTTCACTTTGTAATACGGATGCGAGGGAGGAAAGATCACCTGCTGCTTGCCGGGATTAAATCGGAACATCTCGGCACGGTTGTTTCCCTGAGCATCGATCTCTGTTGTTGCAATTTCACCACGTGTGATGGCCTCATTGGAATCGCTCTGCGGGTATTTCCCTTTACGAACCTGAATAGCTGTGCAACGGCAGCGCCATCCATTGGGTGGATAATACGCGTCCCAAAACGGATCATCTGCAGGCAGGGTGATATTGGAGAGTCTTCGGTGCGTTTCTCTCACCTGGCTATCTCCTGCCGTGCGATACTGGAGGTCGTAACGATTTTCACTCTGGGCCACATCAGCCCATTGGGCAGCCATCTGCGCGCTGGAGGTCGCAAAGACATACTCTGCCTCCAGGTAATTCCCATTATACTGCTGGTGCAGTTCCGTGGCTTTTTGCTTAAACTCACTCATCGGGGTGACCTTACCCTGATCATTCAACAGCATGGATGAAAGTTCCTTCAGCTGGATATGTGTTTTGCAGGCAGAGAAAACAAAGACATCACTTCTTAAACTATCGGTCATCTGCTGAGGCGGCTCATTATCGCTCAGTCCGGATTGCATGCCATCGTCCAGGATCCGCTGCGTCTCACTGATTACAGCCTTGACCGGTTTATCCTTAAGCATCTTGGCCGAATAAGTTCCGGATTTGCGGATATGATTCACGGCTGCATTCCATATCCTCACTGAGAAAGGCGGTATTTTTTCACTCTTGGCCCCCAGGGCGACGCCTGTGGCTTCATCCTCATGGCGGTGGTATATGAGCCCCAGTCGGCTATGGAGCCCCTCAAAGGGGCTTAATCGAAAAAACTGGAAAGCTGCGCCTTGGCCGGGGTCGCTTTAATGCCGGTAACCTGGATGCCGAATTTCTCTTTCACCCATACCGGGTCCACTTCCATATAAGGCAGGACCTCCTTAGTCATGCTCCAGAGCAGAGTAATGTTTTCCTGGGGATCGTAGGTGTAATGCAGGTTATCAGGGATCAATCCGATACGCACCAGGGCGGGCAGAACCAGGTCGTTGAAATAGCTTTCAATCCGGCGTTTGTCCGAGTCCACCAGGCGTGAGAGCATTCCAATAGAAATCGTCTCTTTGCTTTCGTTGCCGTTCTTGGTATCCTGTCCAATGATGGCTCCGCACACCAATAACGAATTTTCATTGTTGCAAAGGCGGATCAGGTTGCTATATACATCGCCATTGCTGTCTGCACCCTTGGCAAACTCGAAAGTTTCACTCTCGTCAATGATGAACCAGGCTGCGGCTCCCATGTCCCGCATCATCTGTTCGCCTCGTGAAAGCATCGTGGGATCCTGTGTGTTGGTCTTTAGCACGCGGGGCGGCATCCCGTAAATCTCGCAAAGTTCACTCCAGCATGACTGGGCAAAGCGTTTGAAGAGTACATGCGGGATGGCACGGTTAAATAACCCGAGATCCTCCGCTTCTCCAAACTCCAGGATCCAGGTATTAAATTCCTTCAGCTCCCGGTATGGGATCCCGGTGGTGTCGTTCTCATCAACGAGGAACAGACCTTCTTTGGGTTCGATGTTATTGCGGGGAATGGTTACAACCTTCACTCCTGAGGCATCGTTAAGAATCTCCACCACCGTGGGGCCCCAATAAATTGAGTCCAGGATATTACGTACCAGGTCGTAATAGAATTTGCTGTCCTTGAGAGTTGCAGTAGCCTCTTCATTGATCTTTCCGCCCTGATCACGAAGTGAAAAAGTAGCAGCCAGGGATTGCAGGACACGGTTCTCGATCTGGGAGGATAAGTGTGCATCGATGGCGATATCCTTATACAAGTTCTGCAAGCGGGCACGGCGTGGCATCAGGATAGCCAGCGCCTGTCGTACGGCCATCTTCCATGTCGCAATATCGTTTCGGGCCTGACTGATCGCCTTGGGCTGAACTTTCATTGCATACCCGTCAGCTCTCTTTTTACCCGTTGTTTTTTTCTTATCCATTGTTCTAAAGTGTTTATTCGTGGTTGAACTTGTCCCTGGATCCAAAGCGGAAGGGAACGTTTTCCGGAGTGTCCTCCAGGGTGAGTAGTGGCAGATTGGGTGTGATCGCGGGACCATCGGCATACTTTCCGATACCGGCAACCTTCTCGAGCCAGTCAATGGCCCGGTCGTACCGTGCCTTAACTTTCTCCTCGATGATGTCCACGTTCGACAGGCGGCAGATGTAATACAGTGCGATGCTCTTGGCGAATTCCAGGATCAGGGGATTACGGGCGGTGCCGGTGGCCGCAAAGATCACCGCGGTATTATAGCGGTTACGGCCATCGATCCAGTGGCCCTGGTTGTTCGGGTTGAGATAGGACTTCATCTCTTCCACAGCGGCATCAATGGCCATCACCACGATATCCTCGTTGGTGGTACTTCCGGTGGTAATTTCTACGATATCGTTGAGCTGATATTCATAGATCACCGATTTAAGTTCTGCTTTGGTAAGGAACATGGTGTTTATGATTTATAAAGTGACATCTTTTCAAGTTGTGCGATAGTAACTCCCTTTTTGTATAAGGCCCGACGTTTGATCAGATCCTTCAGGTGAGACTTCATAAAGACCCTCGGACGTCCGTTGAAGGGAATGACCAGGTGAGTCTTATTAAAGAGTTTCGCCCGGCGTTTGCAGGCTTTGATTGCAAAATAAAGCTGAATATCAAAAAGGACTTTCCTAAGATCAATGTACCATTTAGCAATTTTAAGAATCATATGTGCAGTGGATTAATAGTGTCGATTTTCTCTTGCTCCGGAAACATACCTTGCATCCGATGACCGGGTACGTTGTGACAGGATCCAGGTACCACCCTCGAGAGCATCCGGAGCATCATCATGTGCACGGCTGCCGCGTTCGAACATCAGCAGCTGATCCTTCAGGACCATCATGCCAGGTGACTCCTTTTCCTTTTCATTGAAGATAAACATACCTCGCTCAAACAAGGGCTGCAGAGCTTCAATACGTGCAAACTTATCGGGCTTCTTTCGCAAGTCACCTCGGATAGGGATCTGATGCGATGCAATGATCCCTACTTTTTTGAACTCATCGAGCAGCAGCTCCTGCAGGAAATTACTTTCCATATAATACAGGACCGGAACCCTGCCATCGACGAAGGACATGACCTGATAATGCCAGGATACCATCGTTGTTACCGTGCACTGATCAGCAAATGCTTTGAGCACATGATAATACCCCTGTGGCGTTTTCCCCAGTAATATCGTTGCCTTGAAGTCCGCAGTGGCAGAATTCTTGAATGATGGATCCGTGTAACAAATGAGAGTTTTATATGCTTTCAGATCCAGCATGGCGCCGTATCGGATATCCTTTTCCTTAAAGACGGTCCCCTCGGTAATAGGATTATTCATGTACTCCTTCTGGAAGCGGCGTTCACCCACGAACTCACGCATTTTGCGTATCTCATCCAAGGTGTAGTTCTCTCCCCAGGAAGGAAGTCCTTTTTTATCCAGGGTATTGACAATCACATGATGCACACCCGGTCTTTCAGCGTAGCGGCTCAGCACGCTGTCCTTGCCAATGCGATTACCAACCATTACGAACCGGCCGCGGCCCATGGCCATGGTACCGGATAGGGCAGTAAGGCACCAGTCCAGGGATTCACCCACGCGGCGTGGATTACGGATCATCTCATCATCATCAATATCATCGATGACGATATAATCCGGGCGCTTACCACGATCCTTCAGTCCCCTGGGGCTTTGTCCGCGTCCCAGGGCTACAAACAAACAGCCATCGGTAGTATGAAATTCACCATCTGCCCAGGATCCTTTAGAAACTTGTTCTCCGAAGTCTTCCTTGAATGCCTGGTTGTATTGTAATTCAGCCTGCAGGTCGGCCAGCAGCCGGACGGCCATATCCTCTGACTTGCTTACCAGGATCATCACGTTCAGCTGGCGGGGATCCTGGATCTTGAGCCACAGGGGAATCATCAGAGAAAGGTGTGAGCTCTTGGCGTGACCACGCGCCCACTCGAACAGCGCACGCGTATCGAAATTCTTTAAAAGGTACGAGGCTGCATCCAGCTGGAATTTGCCGCACTTCTTTGTTGCCAGGTGAGGAAAATACGTATCGACAAAGAACTGGTAATCGCGCCTTGCACGGCCTATGCGTCTCTGCTTTTCCTCGAGGGAATCCGTAATACGGAATGTCTGGGAGAGGATCCACTGGACGCGATTCTGCCAGCGCAGCTGCAGTTCTTTGTTCTTACGAAAGTTTGCCATTCCCTAAACGGAATTGAATGAAGATGTCCTGGAACTTGGTCACCATTTTGATGAAGGAGTCGGTGATATCGTATTCACTGCGCTTCTGGATGAGGAAATCCTGAAAGGCCATAAAGCAATAAATATCGTCGTCGATGGTATTGGTGGTCTTGAGCTCTTTAAGCTGCTTGACAGCCTTTGCAAAGGAATCGGCGTTGAAGGGCTCCTTGCTGTCAAGGATCTCATTGACCCGTTTCAAGGCTTTCTGCATGAGATCATCCAGGGAGATCGTGCGTGATGCACGCTTATCTTCCCAGGCGCCTGAGTCTTTCCATGATTTAAGGGTGGGAGCCGTGACGCCTACTCGCTTGCAGATATCCTCCTGAGAAACTCGCTGCATGAAAAGCAGGTAAGCGTATTCTTCTTTCTCGGGATTGCGGGATCTAACCTTTTTAAGGGCCATTGTTTTTCTGCAAAAATGGATGATAAAGGTCATTTTGTAAAGAAAGCTTCTAAGCCTTAGAAGGAACCTTCTAACCCTTGGAAGCTTTGTTGTTTCTGGGAAACTATGAATGTATGTTTGCCCGCTCAACCGATCAGGTAACTGCCCAAAGTACAGTTAAAAGATTAAAAAACATGGCTAAACCCTTTGTATTTAATGATGAAACGAGAGTCAATGATCGTGGATTCATATTGCTTAATGCAGGCATCGACCTTTCCCGGTTCAAGGACAACCCGGTGATGCTGCACCAACATGATCCTGAAAAAGTCATTGGCCGCTGGGATAATGTTCGCATTGAAGGAACCCGTCTGTTGGCAGATCCCGTGTTTGATGATGCGGACGAGGAGGCCAAGAAGATCATGGGACAGGTAGATCGCAATTTCATCCGTGGCGCATCGCCCTGGATCGTTCCCCTGGAGGCCGAGCTGAGAGAAGTTCCTACTCTGGGCTTTATCGCTGTAGTGACCAAGAGTGAACTGATGGAAGGAAGCGTCGTTTCTGTTCCCAGCAATGCTCTTTCGCTTCGTCTTTCATCCCGCGACGGTAAGCTGCTGGAAACAGGCGCCGACATCAAACTTGCAATAGACCAGATAACAATCAATAAAAACGAACCCGAAACAATGAATAAAATCATTTTAACGGCCGAGGCTGCAGCAGCTTTAGCCGTGAGTACCGAGCCTGAAGGCCCGGCTCTGAGCGCCGCTATCATGAAGCTGGCTGCCGAGAAAAAGACCGCAGAGGATGCCCTGAAGGCTCACCTCACCGCCCAGGCAACCACCCTGGTGGAAGGCGCCATCACCGAAGGACGCCTCACGGCTGACAAAAAGGAATCCTTCTTGAAGCTTGCCGAAAGCGACCTGGCCCAGGCTAAGGACCTGATTTCGGCTATGCCGGTTAAAACAGTCCTCTCCGCCCAGGTAAAACCTGCCGGTGATCCCAAAGCAGAAGACCGCACTTCATGGGATTACATGAAATGGAGCAAGGAAGATCCCAGGGGCCTTCAGAAACTTGCCGCTGAAAAGCCTCAGGAATTTGAAGCTCTGAAAAAAGCGTATAAACCCAAACACTCATAACCCCAATGAAAGCAAAGAAACTCAATTTTTCGAACCTGTTGTTCAACACGCTCGTCGCACTGACTGCAGCGCTGTTGTTTGCCATCACACCCGCCCTGGCCATCGGAGCCTCGATCGTCGGGGGAACATTACTTTCCTTCTCTAATAACGGATCAGTCCTCATGGCCGGTCTGCAGAAGGAGATCTGGACCGATATCCTGCTGGAGAAGTTTTATCCTGAGAATTCATTCATCTCCGAGGCGAGGGATATGTCTTCCCTGGTAGAGTTCAATAAGATCAACCTGGCCGAGGTTGGAGCGAATCCTACCGTGCTCATTGATAATACATCTTATCCCATTGCCGTGACATCCCGTACCGACGTACCGAAGGAACTCGCACTGAAGACCCTCGATACCACTTCCACGGTTGTCCGCAACGTAGAAGCGATGGAGTTATCCTACGACAAAATGTCATCGGTGATCTACGGGCATAAGCAGGAACTTCTGAAAACTGCCTGTAAACTGGCCGCATGGAACTGGGCACCCTCTTCGAATGCAACCTTAACTCCGGTATTACCCACAACCGGCAAGGCCAATGCCCTTGGAAAGAAATCCATGAGTTTCATGGATGTCATTGCTCTGATGGTCAAATTTAATGACCTTGATATTCCTGCCGATGGACGAATCCTGGTGCTTAATCCAAAACACGAGGCTGATCTGATCGCCGAGGATCTTACCATGTACCGCAGTGCCATGGTCAACGGAATGCTGTTCGGATTCAAACTATACCGCACTTCAGCAACGCCGGTTTATAACGTGTCGACCGGTGTTAAAGCAGCCTATGCTGCCGTAGCAGCTGAGACCGATACGCATTCTTCCTTTGCCTATCACAAAGATGAAGTGATGAAGGCTATGGGAACAACCGAAATGTTCGCAAAATACGCCGATCCTGATAACAAAGGTGACGTGATCAACTTCCAGATGCGGTATTGTGCCCTTCCGCTCCGTGCAACCGCTATCGCAGCTATTTATTCAGCCGACGCAACTTCATAACTGAACCCGTGTGCAGCGCGAACCAGGTGAAACCTTTCTGGGAGTAACCTGGTTCTATTTACTCAAACAGCAACACTAAAGTAATCTTCAGAATGACCGAGCGGGACTTAAAAAACCTTAAACGTTGGATGGTGTTCATACCGCTGATCTCAGTGGTGGCTGCCATCCTGATCCAATGGGGATCACTCACGGCGAACTCTGCGAACATCCAGAAGAATCTTGATCAGCAGCGGATCGAGTGTGAACGCCGGTTTGAAAAAGTTGAACGCGAGAAAGCTGACATGGATGTGGTTGAACTCAAATTCAACAGTGTGGACTGGAAGCTCGATCTGATCATGAAGAATTTTAACATACCCTATACCGCTCCTTCGGAACCGGTAAAGAAGTAATAAGCGATGAGCGATCGATTCAATAAACTAATACCGTTTATCCTCAAGGCCGAGGGTGGTTTCGTCAACGATCCGGATGATCCTGGCGGAGCAACCAAGATGGGTGTATCGCTTCGGTTACTCAAGTCGCTTGGTGATATCAAGTGGGACCTGGATCATGATGGGGATATTGACATCGATGATATTCGTGCCCTCACTCCGGAGCTGGCCAAAGAGATCTACTGGGAAAGGTTTTATGCTCCCCTGCAGCTGGATGCCATCAGGGATGAGAAACTCGCCCTGCAGGTCCTGGACCATGCTGTAAATGCCGGGACCCGGTCGGCGGTAAAGATCCTACAACATATTTCAGGATGTAAAGAGGATGGTTTGATCGGTCCTAAAACCATTGCAGCAGCTAATACTTTCCGCGATAACATCGCCCTGAGATATCAGCAAGGACGCTATCTGTTTTATGAAGACCTGGTAGAAGTAAAAGCAAAGTTCGCAAAGTACATCCCAGGATGGATCAACCGTGTGAAACACATATACGAAACAGCATGCCAATTTTAGATAAAATCATCAGCCTTTTAGGTGGTAACCTGATCGGCCAGGTCGGTGGGATCATCGATAAGTTTGTCACCACCGATGCCGAACGTGAAGCTGCAAAGAAAGAGCTTACCGACGTTCTGCTGCAGGCCGAACAGGCTGCCCAGGATGAACTTACCGAGCGTCAGCGCATCGATATGAATTCCGACTCCTGGCTGGCCAAGAACATCCGCCCCTTGGTGCTGGTGTTTATCCTGGTGATGTATTCACTGCTTTCGCTGATCGACGGGAATATGGGCCGGGAAGTCATTAACGGGGTTATCGTACCGACCTTCAAAATTAACTCTGCATACGTAGAACTTTTAGGTCAGTGGGGAATGCTGATCATGTCGTTTTATTTTGGGTCTCGTGGTATTGAAAAGATCATCGAGACCATGGGTAAATATCAAATGGGAACTAAAAAGGATAAATAATATGTCAACAAAAAAGCAGCCCAAAGGGAAAGTAACTTCCACGGCAAAAGCAAAGAACAGTGCAGCTCCCGGATCTAATCCTGAAGCCGAAACAACGAATAAGCCTCCTGCAGATCCTGCCCCTGTGGCAACTGATAACCTTCCATCTGAGGGTGAAGCACCTGCTGAAACAAAGGCAGCTGAGGCTCCGGTAGTAAAAGCGCCTGAAAAGGCCCCGAAGAAATCCAAGAAAGACAGCCGACTCAGTCCCATGCTCGAGCGTGCAAAAAAGGTCTTCGCCCAGCATGCGGTGGATACACTGTATTTTACCTCAGACAACACGGCTTTTCTGGAACCTCAGTATGCCAGGATCCACGCAGAAAGCTTAACGTCTCAGGAAGTCACAACCATTGAAAGAAAGGAGATCCTGTAAATGTTACCACGCGTTAAAATATTCTTTGAAAACGGCGCCCTTGGATCGGTCATACCGAGCCCTGACGGCGTTCTGGGCCTGGTCATCACCGGTGCTGCAGTGAGTGAAAAGTTTGCCCTGGGCACGGCCTATATCCTTCGCAAATTTGAGGACCTGGAAACCAACCTGGGCATTACCACAGTCAATAATGCCAACGTCGTAAGAGTCGTAAGTGACTTTTATAAAGTAGCTCCTGAAGGGACTGAACTCTGGATCCTTGGATGTGCAAACACGGTCACCATGGAAGATATGTGTGATAAGGAAGAGAGCTATGGCAAGACCCTGATCACCGCCAGCAATGGCCGTGTTCGTGGATTGCTCGTTTCCCGGACTCCTGCAACGGAATATATCCCGGTCATCACCCACGGTATTGATGCCGATGTGGAGGCCGCTTTGGTGACTGCTCAGGCACTGGCCGAGTGGGCCACGGTTTCACGGTTCGCCCCGGTGTTTGTGATCCTCGAAGGTCGCAGCTTCAGCGGTACGGCAACTGCACTTACGGACCTTACCTTATCGCAATATAACCGCGTGGGCGTACTCATCGGTGATACGGTGAAAGACTCCGGCAATGCTTGCATGGGCCTTCTGGGGGGGCGTATCGCATCCATCCCGGTCCAGCGTAATCTGGCCCGAGTGAAAGATGGCGCTATTCCATCGCTTACCGCTTTTATCAAGGACAAAGCGATTGAAGTGGCCGACGTGGAAAGCATCCATGACAAAGGATATATTACCCTTCGCACCTTTGTTGGAAAGAACGGGTATTTCTACAGCGATGATTACCTCGCTACCAAGGTGATCGATGATTACCGCAGCCTCACGGCCCGCAGGACCATCGATAAAGCCTACCGCATTGCCTACAATACCCTGCTGGAGCAATTGCTCGATGAGATCCCCGTCAATGACGATGGAACCATGCAGTATCCCATGATCAAGAGCTGGCAGGGACTGGTTGAAAGCGCCATCGCCCTGCAGATGACTGCCAACGGTGAACTTTCGGCCGATGTTACCAACCCGAAAGACCGCGGCGTTCAGTGTTTCATTGATCCCACGCAGAACATCGTCAGCACCTCCAGGATCAATATCAAGGTCCGCGTCCGTCCCTTCGGTTATGGAAGGTATATCGACGTGTACCTGGGATTCAAGACCGTTACTGTTTAATATTCATTTAACCCTCATTTAAATCATGAAAAAGTTAATCTGCCTTTTTGCAATTGTGATGCTCTTCGCAGTATCAGTTCCCGCTCAGCGTGTGGTCATGGCCAGCTATGCAGACACCCTCTCGGGAGCACAAACCAAGTATTACCCTGCAGCCGTCATGCCTGATCTCGCCTACGGCTCGTTCCAGGCATACGTTGATCACCTCACCGGGACCAGCGATAGTACCTGTGTATACCTGCAGGGATCCACTGATAATGTCATCTGGAACAACCTTCAGCTGGTAACCTATGCGGGAAGTGTTGCATCGACCACCTCCATGGCAACCGATTTTAAGTGTGTGCGGTTTTCAGATACTGACGCCGGGTTTCTTTGGCATCTATCGGCCGTGCTCACCCTGCCTTATTACAGGTTCGCGGTGACGCATTATGCGACCGGCACGGTGCGCTTCAAGGGCTACCTCTACAAGAAAAAGTAACCATTAAACCCCTTCACGATGTTCAATTCAAAAGAATACGAATTCGCCGATGTCACGCTCTTCATTGGAAACAAGGATATCACCGGTATCCGCAGTATCAAGTACAGTGAAAAGGCAGAACGTGAAGCCCTGTACGGCAAAGGCCGATATCCCCATTCCATCCAGACCGGGAATATCGCCTTCGAAGGAGAGATCGGAGTGACCCAGAGTGAGCTTGAAATCCTCACGGCTGCCGGTCAGGGATCTGTCCTGAACCTGGTCACCGACGCCGTGATCTCTTACGGTAACCCTTCCAATGGTGATACCCTGATCACCGACTCGATGATCGGGATCCAGTTCACCGAATCCGCAAAGGACATTAAGCAGGGTGCAAAGTTCATGGAGATCACTCTCCCGTTCATCGCCCTGCGCAAAATCAATCAAATCAGCTAACATATGCCTAAAATTATCGGCGAGGCCACGCCCGAACAATTGGCCGAGTGGAAAAAGAAGCACGGGATTGGAAAGCGTTTTGAATCGGACGGTCATGTCTGTTACTTACGCTACCCCACCCGGACCGAGGTATCGTTCGTGAACACCATCACCGATGGTATTAAGAGCAATGCAAAGCTGCTCGACACGATCTGGCTCGGTGGAAGCGAAGAATTCAAAACAAACGACCGGTTCTTCTTTGCGATTGCCGCAGAACTCAAGAAGATGATCACCACCAAGGAAGTCCAGGTCGAGGATTTTTAAACCAAGCCCAGGGATCGATCGACGAAAACCGGATAGGCTATATCAACACCATGATGGAATACTATCTGCATATTGATCCTGAACCCTTGACGGATGAAGCCTGGGCGCAGAAATTCAAACAACTGGCCGATATCAGAAAAAGAGAGAAAGACAGCACCTAACAACGCATTGCCCAGTCCATGAGTAGTACAACGACCTATACCATCAATGTTGCCGGCAATGCTACCGAAGGCTTAAACGCGATAAGTTCTACTGCCGCAGCTGCAGCGAAGTCAACCACTTCGCTGCAGTCTGCTGTTCAGAAGGTTGGTATGGCAGCCTTCGCGGCCAATAACATCAAAAGCGCGATCGATAGTGTCTCTACAGCCTTGGACTCAGCCATCGAACCGGGTGTGAAGCTCAACAGCGCAATGGCTGACCTTTCGGCCATCACCGGGGTCACCGGGGACAAACTCAAGGAGATCGAAGGCTATGCCAGGGAGAATGCAAAGATCTTCGGCGGCTCTGCAGCAAAAGGCGTTGAATCCTACAAGCTCATCCTTTCCCAGTTAGGCCCCGATATTGCAAAGACCCCTGCAGCTCTAAAGGCCATGGGTGAAGCGGTATCAACCCTGAGTAAAACGATGGGAGGTGACACCACCGGTGCCACCGAGGTACTCACCACGGCCATGAATCAGTTTCAGGTCTCCCTGGATGATCCAACCGTAGCAGCTGCAGAGATGGCCAAGATGATGAACGTGATGGCTGCTGCAGCGAAAGAAGGATCTGCCGAACTACCTGCGATTAAAGCCGCTCTGGAAAACTCCGGGATGGCCGCGAAGATGGCGGGAGTATCTTTTGAGGAGCTCAATGCAGCGATCCAGGTATTGGATAAAGCTGGCAAGAAGGGCGCTGAGGGAGGCGTGGCCATACGAAACGTTCTGGCTACTCTCTCTGAAGGAAGGTTCCTTCCTCCCGAGACGCAGAAAGCCCTGGCCAAGGCTGGTGTGGATTTGAATGCCCTGGGAAACACATCCCTAAGCTTCCGCGACCGGTTAAACCAGCTTAAACCGGCTATGAATGATGCTGCACTGATCACCAAGCTCTTTGGGAAGGAAAACCAGAATGCAGCCCTTGCACTGATCAGCGGCACGGATGAGATAGGCAGGTATACCACGGTCATATCTGGCACCAAATCCGCCCAGGAACAGGCGGGCATCGTAATGGGCAGCTTCTCTGAAAAAATGGGCCGTGTAAAGGCCAGCGTTGAAGACTGGGGGATTAGCCTGTTTAACATGACCAAAGGAGCGCTGCCTGCGTTTAAAATAGGCGTGATGGCCATTCAAGGCGTCGTTGGACTGGTTACCCTGGTAAGTATGCAGGCCGCCATCGCAGAGGGAGTCGCTGCAGCTGCAACCGGCGTGTGGACAGCGGCACAGTGGTTACTCAATGCAGCCTTCATCGCCTCGCCCATTGGTTGGATTGTACTGGGTGTTGCTGCCTTGGTAGCAGGAGTGGTGTATGCCTGGAATAAGTTTGAAGGCTTCCGCAATGCCGTGAAATCGGTATGGGAGGTAATGAAAGGGTTCGGTGGGATCCTGAAGGATTTCGTACTGGATCGGATCAAGGGGATCATCTCCGGGATCGGATCCCTGGGATCTGCCATCTATAAACTGTTTACAGGTGATTTCAAAGGAGCATGGAAAGATGCCAAGCAGGGCGCCCTGGATCTATCAGGGGTTACCGCGGTAACTAATGCAGCAAGTGCGGCCAAGGAGGTTGTAAAAACAGCCTTTACCCCTGAAACGGTGGCAAAAGCATCCTATTCGAAATATGTAAGCGCACCCACCAGCGAGAAACCTTTGAATGCTCCATTCATGCCGGGAGCCTACGTGCCTGGTGCAACCATCGAACCCCCGGAACTTCCTGGAGCGAAAACGAAGAAAACACAAGCAGGTCCATCCAGCAGTAAGTCATCTTCCGATACGGTGGTAACCGGTGGTAGTAAGAATGTAAACAATACGTTCAATTTAAAGAATTTGATCGGGACACTTAATATCAGCTCGAAAGAAACATTTACCGAATCAATCGAGGAGATGCAGACCAAGATTTTAGATTCATTAAATAGGGCCATGGCCTTAGCTCAAGCAAACTCATAATGGAATTCATCATTAACCAGGTACGGATCAATCTCAATGAAGGCAATAGCGCGGATGTGACATTGCTTGCTTCATCTGATGGTGCCACTACCGACAAGCCAAGTAACGGCAATGGCTTTGCAATGGTGATGCCTCTGAAGTTGGCCTTCCATGAGAAAGAGTCATGGACGGTGCCGGTGGAACCCCTGGTGAGCATTTCGGGAGGGAATGTAATTGCAAAACGGACTGTTTCAAAGGGAAAGGGGCGCGGCACGATCAAAGAACGCTGGACTCAGGATGATTACCAGGTAACGATTGAAGGTGTGCTGATCAACCTCAAAGATGCGAATGTATATCCTGAAGAAGATGTAAGAAAACTGAGAGAGTTCTGTGAAGCCACCGAGGCCCTGGATGTAGAATGTGACCTGCTGAAGATCTATGATATTACCCGGATCACGATTGTATCCTGGGATATTCCTTTTACCAAAGGAGAGGCGAATCAGCGCTTTACCATCTCCGCCCTGTCCGATGATCTGTTTGATTTGCTGAAAGAAGACGTTAAACCCTTAGCATAAAGGTAAGATGTTTGTGATGAACTGGAAAATACAACTGGGGAAATACCTACTCAAGCTTCTCGATAATGTAGAGATCGTTGAGTCGGTTGATGTTCTTTCGGATGTGGCTACGATCAAACTGCCCGGTTCAGCATTGAATAAGCAGCTGGAAATTGAGAGCAAGATTAAACGAGGGGATCCGGTTGAAATTTCAATCGGTTATGATAAGGATGTAAAGAGTGTATTTAAAGGATTCATCGAGCGTATTTCTACCGACGATTCCTCCATCAGCATCGTTTGTGAAGATGGCATCTTTTTAACTCGCGTGGCGGTGAAGGACAAGGAAATGAAGAATTGCACTTCCAAGCAAATCGCTCAATATGTGGTCGACCAGGTGAATCTCTCATTGCCTGCAGATCAGAAACTGTCCCTGAATTGCGACTACGAACTTAAATACGATAAGTTCGTCATCCGGAAGGCCAACGGCAGGGATGTATTGAACAAACTCCACGAAGACACCAAAGGGAATATTTACATCAAGGACAGGGTGCTGCACTTTCATCCGGCATACGTTGAAAAGTTCGGGGATGTATCATACGATTTCGCGGTTAATATTGAGAAAAGCGATCTGCAGTATCGCCGCGCCGATGAGCGTCAATATGAAGTTGAGGTAGAAGGGATCTCCCTGGATAATAAACGCACGATCATTACTCTTGGAACTACCGGTGGAGAGAAACGATCGATCAAGATCTCCGGGGTCACCGATAAAGAAACCCTGAAGAAGCGCGGAGAAGAAGAATTGAAGTACCTGGTGTTTGACGGGTATGAAGGATCCATAACCTCATGGCTGGTACCTGAAGCTCATCCGGGGTACTCCGCTAAGATCACCGATAAGGATTATGAGTATAAGACCGGGACATATTACGTGGTTTCGGTAACTACGAATTTCTCTCAGGCCGGTGGCGTGAAAAAAGTACAAATAGGAAGGAAGCTGGCATAATGGATCAGATGGCAAAATTTGTGGAAGCCTTCAGGAGTCTTAAGAAAAAAGGAGACTGCTTTTTTTATGCAACCGTGACAGAGATCACCGGCAATACCTGCAGCGCGAAACTTGGGGATCTGGAACTTACCGATATCAAGCTTAAGGCAACCACCCGCGACGATGAGGATAAGTTGATTTTGACACCGAAGGTCGGATCCAGCGTGATCCTCGGATGCAATGATGAAGATTTGCGCGATGTCATGATTATCAAGGTCGATGATCCGGAGAAGATTTTCTATAAGCATAAAGATATCACGATCGACATCGATGGAACTACCGGTAAGATTGTGATTAATAATGGGGATAATGGCGGCCTGACAATCACGCCTGAGCTCAAGGATCAACTCGCTAAAATGACAAAACGACTCGATACGGCACTTGATCTTCTCAAGCAGGTTCCGACAGGAGCGTTACATCCCAATCAGGCCGCATGGGAA
Source organism: uncultured Bacteroidales bacterium (assembly GCA_903877385.1). Classification (GTDB taxonomy): domain Bacteria; phylum Bacteroidota; class Bacteroidia; order Bacteroidales; family FEN-979; genus CAIRDP01. Next base: position 44,780 of record CAIRDP010000030.1, on the reverse strand, counting down.
GCGATTTACAATCCATTGGTGAACCCTCTGGAGAAAGAAGATTTTGGTGATATTGAAAACAAGGACATCAAGCATTAATGCCAACTGATATACTCATCGATATCGTGACAAACGATCTGGCCAGTAGTGATGGAGATTTCCTCATAGGAGATTCCACCCGTCAGCACCAGGTGGATCTCCTTGTGGCCAATGAGGGCGAGTACAAGCAATGGCCCATTACCGGTGTAGGCATAGAGGGTTTTTTACTGGATGAAGATAAGACCGACATGATACGAAAGATAAGATCTCAGTTCACCCGCGATGGCATGAGCGTTCTGAAAGTAACGGCCATAGGCGGGATCAACATAAACGCGCAGTATAAATGAAAACTGTAACCGCAATCGCAAACCAGACCGTTTGGGACATCAGTCTTCAGGAAATGGGAGACGCATCCGGGGCCTTCGAAATTATGGGCATAAATGCGTTTATCCGCCCCGACATGGCTTTATCAGTTGGCCAGCCGGTGTTAGTACCGGACACGGTCATTAACGCCTCTGTGGTTGATTATTACACGCGGAATAACAGTAAGCCCGTCTCCGGGTTGGGAGAAGCCATTGAATTAACAATAACGGATATGATCAACGTGACGCAAAATATTGCATACGACTTCAGTGACGGGAATGAGCAGTTTGCCGGGGTTCGTCTGTCCAACATGGGGGATGAATTAAGCCTCCAGCTCAACTATACCGACTTGACCGGTGATGTCATAGTTTATGTCGAACAGTCGCTGGATGGAATTAACTACTCGCCCATTTCAGGAGCATTCTATGAATTGGATCCCTCTGAGGATTCTCATACGTTCAATTTCGTTGACCTGGTAACCAACTTCTGCAGGGTCCGCCTCGAGGCAGCAGGTGGTGCAACCGGCACGCTGGACACAATTACCTGGAGGACATAATATGGCTCGTAAGATCTCCGAAATATTTGATTCTCTGAATGTGGTAAAATCCACTTTCCAGGAACTGCATGATTATGTAGTGGACGCCAATAACTCACACAGCATTCAGGATACCTGGGATACTCTTTTATCGGATATCAACTCATCCAGTAAAGTGGCTGTATGGCGACTATTCATGTGGCTGTTTGCCACTGGATCCTGGATCGTTGAAACCTTGTTCGATAAACATACTGAGGAAATCACCGATATCTTATCCGCCAAAAAACCACACACTCGCAGGTGGTATGCTGAGGAGAGCAAAAAATTCCAGTATGGTTATGCCATGATCTGGAAGGATGGCCAGTACCAGTATGCCCGAATCGACGAGGATGCAAAGGTAGTCAAGTATGCAGCTGCATCAGAAAAGAACGGTAAGGTGATTCTGAAGGTCGCCAAAGAATCGGGTACACAGAAGGTCCCTTTGAGCATTGGCGAAAAAGCCGCATTTACTGAATTCTGGGCTCAGTGGAAAGACGCCGGTGTTCGCCTTGAAATCGTTTCCCAGGCCGCTGACATTTTAAAGATCGACATCAAGATCATCCGGGATCGCCTGGTGTTAAACGGAAATAATTCCTTGCTCAGGGATGCCAGTGTGTTTCCGATCGATGACGCTATTACTGCATACGGGAATAGTTTAGAGTTTGACGGTATCATTACGCTCTCCACCCTGGTCAACTTGATCAAGGCGGCGGAAGGTGTAAAGGATGTGAAACTCAATTCCGCACAACACAAAGCAGCCGGAGGCACCTTTGCCACTGTCGACATGAGCGTTGAGTCCGTGTCCGGGCATTTTGTGATTGACCAGGCATCGTCCAGTTTTACGTATCAGGATTACATACAAGTATCGGTTGAATAATGTGGAACTTCTCGCTATATAAGCTCATTCAGATCCTGCTGCCCTTTCGCCGCAGGACCCCCCGGTTTATTGCCTGGGCAAAGGTATTTGTGAGCGACCTGGTGATGATTCATAACCGCTTGATGCAACTGCGAGAGCGTGCGCTTACCGAGGCACGTATGACTCCCCAGGTGTGTTATCTGGAAAAGTTTTTAAACGACCGGTGGGGTACTACAGAGATCCGGATCGTAGAAGGTTACGAGCTGGGTCCCTGGGTGTGGCATGGAACTCCACCCTCAGGAGAGGTTGATTTATTCATGTACGAACCTGATAATTATGTGTACAGTAACAATGATGAGGTAACGGTTGATTTCGTGGTAAAAGTACCGAGCGCTTTGTCTGATTTCTGTAATGTAATCGCCGCGGATGTGAACAAATTCAAGCTGTTTAGTAAGGTTTTTATCATACAACTCATTTAATATGGATAGATTATTAAGCCTTGGAGGCGCACAGCCACTGAGATCCGCAGACTGGGAATTGATCCAGAATGTGGAAAAAGCATTGCTAAAGGCCATTTTAACGGGTCTGTTGCCTGAGGAAACCTCATTCATCGTCTGTGGCATGGTACTGACTGTAAACACCAATGTAGATGTTACCGAAGGCTGGTTCTTTGATGGTGACGAGATCTGCTATGTCCCGGCTTCAAGTTTCGTGGCCCACGATGAGGGGTATGGTCTCTACCTGGTACCTGATATCACTACCTCTGAGAACCGCACCTTCAAGGATACAAGTACGCATGATGTTTGGCAATTGCGACGGTACGAAATGACCTATGCTGATAGCCAACCCAGTGGAAGCATCCCGTTTAATTCTATTCCATTGATTGGCAAGCTCACGAGTCTCATCCTCTCGCAGATCACCCTTAATTCGAATCTGCTGAATCTTTATACACTCAGTTATCTGACTGGATTTGGCGCAGCAACTGGTCTCGATGGCCTGAAGCTTGAAAAGAACACCATGGGATGGTATATGCTTCTGGGCGCATTTAACGCCACGGTTACTGCAGGCAAGATAACAACCCTTCCTTCAGGACATCGTCCCAGTGGTGACCTGGTTGCACCTTTTTTCAATGATTCCGTTTCACCCGGCGTACTGAAGATTAAGAAGAATGGTGATGTATATGTGTCAGGCGCTTCCATCACGGCCACGAACTACATCTCATTTCAGTACCTGATCAACTTCCAGGATCCGGTGAACTGGGGATTGCCCACAAGTGGTGGTACAGCTCCTCCCGAAGGCGACGCATAATTTAAAAACCGTTTAAACCATATACCAATGTCACTCATAAACCAAAAACCAGATTATTCGATCGCCGATGGCAATCATAATTTTGATGCACAGCAGATCGATTCCAATAACGCCATGATCCAGGTCGACTACACGGATCTTGAAGCGGAGGATGTTACCTTGTCCCTCGAGCAGGCCATTTCACCAGGTGCGAGTTTTACCCAGGTACCCGAATCCCTGGTTACCGTCAATCCGGCAAAGACATCCCACTCATGGAACCTCACCGGCGTTGCAAGAGGCATCTATATACGAGTTGCCTTAACCAAAGGAACAGCTGCAGCCGGAACCATCGATAGAATCAGTTATTTATACTAAAACCAACAAACCATGTCAGGCACATCAAAAACCATAAACCTCGGCGGCCAGGTCTTATTTGAATCCAATCAATTCAAGGGCGTCGCTTTAACCAGTACAAACCCTGGTTCACCGAATGATCCCGAGTACTGGTTCGCGGGTGAGGCAGGAACATACACTCACTTTAATGGTTTGGTGGTGTCAGGTCAAGTGGCATTTCTAATCTGGAATGGGTCCGCTTGGAGTAAATATGAGACCGGGATCTCATTAGTTGATTACATGCAACTGTCGGCATTTACTGAGATTGGGAAAAACAAGTTTAATCCGGATGAATGTATTGAGGGTGCTTACTTTAATAACTCAAATGGAGCACTTAATTTAGGGGCTGGAAGTGTCTTTAATTGTAGTGGTTACCAAGCCGTATTACCAAATACAGAATACACTCTGACAAAATTTGGCACAGATGCTACATATGGTAATATCAGATTTTATAATTCTTCCATGGCTAATCTGGGAGGGTACGATGGCGATTATAGAACGATTACATTTACTACTCCGTCTGGCTGTGCCTTTATAGGTATAAACTCAATGGCAAATCCTACGGAATCTTTTTCCCTCTTCAAAACTTTATTCCAACTCGAATTAGGGGCCGTTTCATCCACCCAGGTACCCTATACACGTTTATTAAAAAAATCACTTACCCAAAAATTAGACGATGCCGTTTCAACAGGGGACATTCCGACTATTAAAGCCGAAACACTGGCCTTGGCGAAGGCGGAGGCAATTGCCCTTGATGAAATTCTGAAAAAGATAGTTTCAACAAAGCTTCCTTTAAATGCAAATAAAGGAAATGGAACACTATATCCAAGTTTTACATGGACAACAGGTGGTCAAAATCTAACCGGTACTCATGTAACTAATACCTCTCCGTGTTCAGCACAACTTCCATATATGAACCGGTTAACGGCCATCTCTAATTCCGGAAGTACATTTGTTGAATGGGATGGAACCGTAGGTTATGTTTTCCCAACCTCTCCTAAACCCACAAAATGGAGTTGGGGATTCTGGCTTAATGACACTCAGCTGGCAACGGTTTTTGCAGGTAGTCCAAACATGATGTTTTATTTTTTTGACGGAAGTATATATGCCACAATCCTAATTGCAATAAACACTGTAATTGCGGCAATCGGAAATGAGCAGAATGGGACATTTAATGTAGCTTCTTACATGGCAGGAGATTTTAAAGCTGTTTGCCTTGATAAGCAGGACGGCTGGAGCTTCGTTGCATTCACGGTTGAGAATGTTGTTTATGATGGAGCGTTTACATCTACAACGCCAAGGTTCTACATGAATTATCCCCAGGTGGCATTACTGTATGGAAACGATTTGGATTACGCTAATTTTACTTTTGTGTGGGAGGATGAAATCATATGTTCAAACATCCATCCTGACGGTTTAAACGTAATGCAATATCCACCTTCAATAAGTGATGCAGTCGACGTTGCACAGCAGGCAATGGTAATAGCGAATGAGGCTAAAATCGGCATTAAGAAAACCACTGTGATCATCGCTACTCCATATGTCCATGTGTTTACTCCATATAATGACACTTATGATTTACGCACCGATTTCACCTGCTTTAATTCCACACCATTTAATAACAACATCGTAAATTTCTCATCTCACCTTGTCATTAAAGGCTCAAATAATATAGGTGCTCCGACAATAACCTTGCAATCCGGGGCCGATGATGGCACTCCCACAAGTATGAACGGCACATACATCGGTGGTAATCATGGGTGCAGTTCGGGCATCCTAATAACAGCATCATCTCATGGGAAAACAGCGGTTGATGTCGGAAGCGAATGGACTGATAGTGCCAACAGGAAGTTTTACATCCTTAGAATTGTCAGTTCAAGTATGTTATGGGTGTTGTCGGAAAATATTGGAGCTTCTGATATATGGGCATTTGACTTGCTTTCAGGATCGAGCTTAACCCATTCAGCAGGTGCAACCCATACAGGAACTATCACCTTTAGTGCCCAGGAACAAGCCCAGATAACGCCTGCAATAAAAAACAGGACCTGTAAGGTGCTCTTGGATGGAATCGCTGAAGAGACGGCTGATGGGACTTACTACTGTGATCATGTAGACATTAAGGAGAATTATGAAATTGTCAACCCGGCATCGGCAATTGATTATCTGATTGCAAATCGTGGTACTGATCCTTCGCCGGCAATTAATGCAGGAGATGGTTGTGTTCAGTGTAATATTGTCTTCAGGATGCAAAATAACGGAGCCATGCTTGTTCTGCATGACTGGACGGCCCTGCAAAAAGTCGACATTGGATATATGGGTTTTATTCAAAATGCTCCGATGAACACAGTTTCTCCATTGACAAAAATGCTCGTTTATATGCCGAAAGCGTTACCTGTAACCGTTTCGGGTACAACTTATGATCTCAGAACACTTATTGATTTAACATCTGCCCCTGCTGGAAGCATTAATATTGATTCGGCTTATTGGGAAAATCCAAACTCGCCACCGGACAGGGCTATTGAGTTTCTTGCATTAGGAGATGGCACAAGGAAACACGCTTTTATGTCAGGATTCGTTACAGATAAGGGTATAGGTGTCGGAAGAAAAGATCTTGTTTCGAGAGCCTGGTATTATTATACATCACGAAAGAGCTATCCTTGTGGCATTGATGACACTCTGGGTGATATTGCCGCGGGGACTACCTATCAGGCTGTGGCATTCAGAATCTTCTCCGATGTTGAGAACAATCCCACAGGACGATTATCCTGCAACATGATAGAGGTCGGTAAGGCCGTTTATATTTATCTTGACTATAACGGCGTAATGATTGATAATGTGGCCATTCCTAACAAATATGTGGGCATGGATATCACTGTGGTTGAAAAATCCAGTAATGTCACTATTTCTAACGCCACAGTTGCATCGGATAATTTAAGGGTAACTGTAGCTACAGCATCACCATTATATGGTTATGCTGTTTTAAAACTGACTTAAAATCTATTCATTTCAAGGGTTGATGTTGGGATAAGCAAAGTACTAACATTTAAACCCTAAGCGATGATTGACACTATTAAGACCCCCATTTCTTACTATGGGGGCAAACAACAAATGTCGAGGCATATTCTGCCTTTAATTCCCAAACACACTGTTTATTGTGAACCCTTCTGTGGAGGTGCCGCCATTTACTGGTTAAAGGCCCCTTCAAAGGTTGAAGTGATCAATGACATGAATGATGAGCTGATCAACTTTTACGTTGTTCTTAAAACACAATTTAAAGCCCTTCAAAAAGTCGTTAAAATCACATTGCACAGTCGTAAGACTCATAAGCAGGCATGGGAGATTTATCAGCAGCCAATACTCCACGATCCGGTAACCAGGGCATGGGCCTTATGGGTATTATCCACTCAATCCTTCGGAAGTCAGCTCTCAGGATCCTGGGGGTTTGATAAAAGCAAATCCAGTATTGCAAGGAAAGTTATGAATAAAAAAAGGCAGTTTACTGATCAGCTTCAGGAGCGTATTGAATTAACGCAAATAGAGTGCCGTGACGCCCTTGACGTAATCAGGCTATATGATACACCGGATACCTTTCATTATATCGACCCACCTTATCCTGGGACCAATTTGGGCCATTACAAGGGTTATACGATGGACAACCTTGAGCAGCTCTTGATAAGGCTATCAAACATCAAAGGAAAGTTTTTATTAAGCAATTACCCTCAGGACATTATCACTCAATATGCCAAGAAGCATGGCTGGTCCCAGCTGGCTTTTAAAATGCCTTTATGTGCCTCAAAGAAGGCAGTCAGATCAAATAAAATCGAGGTATTGACAGCCAATTACCCTATACAAAAAGGTAAGCCCGGCAGATAAAGAAAATTGTCACATCTCCAATACCAAAGGGTGCAAGCACCCTATTGCCGGGCTTATGTCAATGTTGAGATAAGCCAAATGGATTGTATTGAAGATGTGACGTGACAAATATAGCGTATAATGGTTAATTTCGCAATGCGAATTATTTATACACTTCGTTTTGAAAATTTATACAATTTGTTTTGCGAATTATAAATGTCAACTTCAAGCACTGTAAGTAATATTTCGCTGAGCTTTTGGTGAAAGGATGTCAGACTTTCTTTGAAAAACGGGTAATATCCATAGTTTAAATAATCGCCGAAGTATGCAAGCGGTTTTATTTTTTTAATGATCCTAACCGATAACTGAATATGATTGTTCAGGATCTCTTCCAGGCTGAAAATTGGAAATTTTATATTGGTCTGAAAATGCAAATATTCTCTGAAGGATAGTCCCGGCATCTCATACATCACTGCCCTGCGGCTTAAATCAGCTTTAGTTTGCCTCAGGTGCAATAAAGATGATCCGGAAAAAATTATTTTCAAACCGGATAAGTCATCGTAAATATTCTTTAGCTCGGTTGTCCAGTTTGCATATTTATGTACTTCGTCTATCACCAGTAACTTACCCCCTTTTTTATGAAACACATCGGCCAGATCGTAAAGCTTGTTGTCGGAAAAGTATAAATTATCCAGGCTAATGTAAAGAACGCTGCTGTCGGGAGCAAAGTTCTGTTTGATGTATTGTAAAACCAGGGTTGTCTTTCCAACACCTCTGCTTCCTTTAATCCCGATGACCCTGTTGGACCAATCAATTTCATTGACAAAATCACGTACAATTTCAGTTTGGACAGAGGCATATTTCTCATAAAATTTTTGTACCAGCTTTTCCATCATGCAAATTATATGAATGCAAAGATATTATTTTATTAATATAATGTCAATCGGTTGATGCTTTTTGTGGGCTTTTTGGTAAGTTCTGAAATCTCTGCATTGGCAAGAAAAAAGTTGCTGTCATGAATTTTTTAATACACCTGTATTAACCTCAAGGCCCTGGACCCGGGATCCGTCCCAGAGAGGCGGGGAATTTACCGGGAGAGATTAAAGAACCAAACCGGTCATTGTTCTGCCTGCATCACGGCTTTGCCATGAACACCTTCAGCCTTGAAAGATAATCCTGTTTTTCGGCCGGGGTCGTCATGTAATCAAACTTTCCCAGGGATTGCTGCAATGCGAAATAATCCCTGAGAAAGGTATAATACGAACCGTTGCGCGACATGCTGCTGACGATGAACTGCTGCTGGGCGTCGAGTACGTCGAGAATGCTTTTTTTCCCGAGCAGGTACTGATTTGTGACCAGGTCAAGGTTCTTCTGGCTTGCGGTCTCGGCAAGCAGCCATTGCTTATGGCTCAGGTAATCCGACATTAATGTGGTGAGGTTACTGCGGATGACCGATTCCAGTTTATCCAGCTGGGATTGCTTTTCGCTCTTCCGCTGAGCCAGTGTGAGCCTGGCTTTCTGCATAGCCGCATTATTCTTCAAACCGGTAAACAGCGGGATCTCGACTTTTGCCTGTATGTTCCAGGTGTCGTTGGGCGGGGGGAAAGGCCAGTCGGAAGTAGTGGTCTGATACAGCCGGTTTGTATAACTTCCCGACGCGCTGGTGTTCGGAATAAACCTGGAGATGTTGGCCGATCTCGCAAGCCTTTCCTGGGCTGTAATCAGGAAATCATACTGCTGAATCAGGGGTGAGTTCATGGTTCCCTCTATGACCAGGAATTTGCTGAGCTTATCGAGGAGGATGGGATCCTCAAGGATTTTGTAAAATTCAGGGTTGGAAATCAGCAGTCCTGATGTCGCCAGCTCTACATCGGCCAGGTTATAGGAAACAAGATACCTTACATGGATGAGCTCGAGCAGTTTGTAAACCGCCTGGGTCATGTTGGAATATGAATTGATCACATCTTTCTTTGATTTGGCAACTTCTATCTGCCAGCGATATACCTCGTTTTCTCCCACCGAACCCGATTCCTTTTTCATTCTGGATATCTCAAGGTTCGACCGGCTGATCGCCAGGTTATTCAGCAGAAGCAGAAAATTATGCCGGCTTTCCAGTATATTGAGATAAGCATCGGCCGTTTGGTTTCCTATGTTGAGTTCGCTGGTGTACATGTCTTCGACCAGGGCCTGCTGGTTCGATTTACTGGCATTAAAATTCGCCCAGTCGGGTTCCGAGTAAATTGATTGTGAGAGTGTGCCGTTAGCGGTGACAATCTGAGGAGGCTGGTAGTTTTTGGAATCGTTGAGCATGCCCTGGGCATATACATCCAGGTAGGGAAGCAGGCTCGACCTTGCGATATCAACGTTCTTAGCCCCTGCCCTGATCTCGAATTTCTTTGCAACAACCGCCTGGTTGCTGTCAAGCGCCAGCTTCATGATTTCCCTGAGCTGGATGAACTGAACGGATGTGTCCTGCCTCAGCAGGTCCACGATGGTGGCTTCGGTAAGAACATCCCACGACAATATCTTCAGACCCAGTTTGGCAAAGGTACCGAGGTTCAGGAACAGCCCTTTCCCGGTGAGCAGTTCCACGGGGAGTGTGGATGCATTTACTCCCAAAAGTATTTGCTGTATGTCAAGGGCAATACGTTTGGAAAGCCTGTCGACAAGCCGCGGATAAAGTGAAGCCAGCACTCCTGCTTCTACTTCTACCTGGTCGAAGCCGAAGGTGGGCAGTTTCCTTGCATTCAGAGAGTCGACCAGGATTTTAAACTGTTCCTCCGGCATTTTGATGATGGCATCGAGGTATACGGCATTTGTTTGTTTTGGAATTGCACTGAGGGTTTCAGCTGCCGAAGTATCACACTGTATCAGGTTCAGCCTTACCCCGTTGATGGTGTCGAAATTGGTGATGGCACGGTGTTCGGGGTTCAAAATATCTACATAATCCCGGCTCACCAGGATGGAAAGATTATCGAAATCCACAATCTTCTTCATCTCGGCGAATTCGTTTTCAATGGCAGGTTTCAGCTGGATATAGGTCAGGTTGTTTATCCCGCTTGTTCCCTGTACATAGGATATTCCCTGAAGTTTACGGTCGAGCACGGGTGCCGCGATCACAGGTCTCTGAAAATTTTTCCTGTGACAAATGTCCTGGGCTGCCAAAGCGCCCATCAACACGATGATGTCAACGTTTTTATCGCTGAGCAGCCTGTCGTTCAAGGCTCTCACGCTTTCCATGGTCCATTTCCCGGTCAGTTCCGGTTGTTGAACAAAATCAACATCCACCTGCCCGGCCATCAGGCTTCTGATCTCTTTCTCCATGGTCGCCCTGTACAATTCGTTCACCCTGGCTGGCCCGTCAAATACAATTGCAACCCTGACTTTCTGCAGGTTAAATTCAAGAGGCTCCTGGGCCCTGGAAGGAGAAGAAAAGGCAAGGGTAAATAACACTGCCAGGAACAGCGAAACGATAATCCCGGGAAGAGCCTGGCTGCGGCCTTTCCTTTTACCGCGTTTTTCCATGATACGTGCTATTTTCTCATAGATGATGGGAACCACGACCAGGGTGAGGAACATCGAGCTGGTAAGCCCCCCGATAAGGGCCCAGGCCAGGCCGTTCTTCCATTCTGCGCCGGCTCCCGAGGCAGTGGCTATGGGCAGCATCCCGAACACCATCGCCAGGGTGGTCATGAAAATAGGGCGTATACGCATTTTACCTGCATCAATAAGTGCGTCGTAAATGGATTCTCCTTCAGCCCTTTTCTCGTTCGTTCGGTCCACGATAAGGATGGCATTCTTGGCAACAAGGCCTACCATCATGATAATGCCTAAAATAGAGAACACATTGATGGTATTATGTGTGAATGCCAGGGCAAGGATAGCCCCTATGAGGGCTACCGGGATGGAAAACAGCACGACCAGGGGATACACGAATGAATCGTACAGTATCACCATGATGAAGTAAACAAAGATGACGGCTGCTATAAGTGCGATGAAGAGACTGAGGAAGGAAGTAAGCATCTCCTCCTGGTCCCCTCCGAACCCTATCACGGTTCCTCCTGCCTTGCTGTTGCCAAGCCTTGCAGCAAATGCCTGTACAATGGAACCCGCAGGAGATCCGTCGGTATAAGCGCTTACCGTGGTAAGCGCATTACGGTTCTTGCGCTCCAGCTTAGTTGGTCCCGAGGACTGGTAGATGCTGGCAAACTGCTGAAGTTCGATGATCCTGTTTTTACTGTTGATAAACGAAAGATGAGAGATATCGTCGGGGTTGGTCCGGTCAAACTTATCCAGGGCAACCCGTATGTCGAACTGGTTCGAGCCATCCCGGTATTTCGAGTCGTTATTCCCGGTGAGCGCAACCTGCAGGGCCGAGCCTACGTCACTCACGCTCAGGCCTAGGGCTGCCATCTTCTGACGGTCGATCTCGACCCGGGTTTCAGGATTTCCCCTGCTTGCCGAAAATCTCAGGTAAGTAACGCCGGGAGTCAGTATAAGGGTTTTTGCAGCCAGGTCGGCCGACTTCATGATGGAATCATAATTGATGCCGGTAATCTCCACCTGCACGGGAGCCGAGCTGGCCCCTCCTGCAAAACCGATCTGGTTTATAAACACTTTCACCCCGGGGATTTTCGCGGTAAGGTCCTTGACCCTGGAACCCAGTTCGGCTGTGGTTAAGCTGCGCTTATTCTTGTCACATAGCGAAACCACGATCTCGGTCTGGTTGTCGGTGCTTACCCCGTCGCTTCCCTTACCCACGTTGGTCAGGATATTCGTAACCTCGGGCAGGGTCGTGATCAGTTCTTCTATCTTCCTTGTCTGCCGGTTGTTGCTTTCCAGGGTTGTTCCTGGAGCATATTCAAGAGCCACCGAAAACTGGCTGCGGTCAGTCTGTTTCATGAATTCAAAACCAATAAGTCCGGCTGCAGGGATCATCAGCGTTATCACCAGGCCCGATGCGACGACAAATAACACCCGGTAGGGATTCCTGAGGCTCCATCCGAGAATAGCTGCATACTTCGCGGTAAGCCAGCGGAAACCCTGCTCAAAGAACTTCCCAAACCTGTTAAGAAGGCTGTCGGAAGCTATGGATTCGAGTTTTGCAAAACGCGATGCCAGGATGGGTGTTACTGTAAATGAAACCATCAGGCTGGTAAGGGTTGAGACAAGGATGATAATCGAAAACCCGCGGATGATGTCACCTATGAGTCCAGTAGTGAGGGCGAGGGGAACAAACACCACGATGTCGACAAATGTAATTGAGACTGCAGCAAAACCGATCTCAGTACGTCCTTTAACGGATGCAGTGAGCCTGTCTTCTCCTTTTTCAAGATGATGGTAGATGTTCTCAAGAACGACGATGCTGTCGTCGACCAGTATCCCGATCACAAGCGACAAGGCCAATAATGTGAAAAGGTTTAAAGACATCCCGGCAACCCACATGACCACGAATGCAGTGGTAAGGGAACATGGGATGGATACCATGACGATAAGCGCCGTACGCACCGAATGCAGGAAAAGAAACATCACTGCAGCTACAAGAATAATTGCAAGGACCAGGTCTTCCATTACTGCATGGGCTGCCGCCATAGTGAAAACGCTCTGGTCGTCGGCAATGTCGAAATGAAGGTTCATGCCCTTGTAATCGGCTTCCAGCACTTTCAATTCCCTGCGAACGTTCTCGCAGACTTTCACCATATTGGCGTCGTTCTGCTTCTGGATTTCCAGGCCAAGTGCATTGATCCCGCTGAACCTGCTGATGAGGGTGGCATCAATGGTTGCATCATGGATCTCGGCAATGTCGCGAAGGCGGATCTCCCCTCCCTCTTTGGAATATCCGACCACCAGGTTGTTCATTTCTTCAAGGGAAGTGAATTTCCCGGCTACCCTTACCACGAACTGCCGCAGGGGGTCTTTAAGCTTGCCGGTAGGAAAATCGAGGTTGGCTGCATTGATTGAGTTAGCCACCTGGCTTATCGAAAGTCCGTACGACCTGACCTTCTGGGCGTCGATGTTCACCTTGATCTCCCGTTTCAGTCCGCCGTTAATGGTGATATTCCCGACACCCTGTACCCTCGACAGCCTGGGTTTGATCTGGTCGTCGACCAGGGTGTAAAACCTGGCCGGGGAAAGATTGGAAGTAAGAGAAAGCCTGAGGACAGGGATCTGGCTCACCGAGTAAGTGAGCAGCGAAGGGGTTTTCACCTCTTTGGGCAGGGTTGAGATGATCTCGTTCACCTTCCGCTGAACATCCTGAACGGCTATGTTAATCGTAGCATTCCTGTAAAATTCTATGCCAATGAGCGAAAGTCCTTCATAAGAAGTTGAGCTTATGTTTTTCACTTTTTCTATACCCGAAAGGGCATCCTCTATCACCCGGGTTACATTGTTCTCCACTTCACCGGGGGATGCCCCCGGATACAGGGTTTTTACCGTAACATAAGGCTGATCGATCTTGGGCAGTAATTCATACCCCAGCTGGAAATACCCGAAAATAGCCAGCATCCCTAAGGCCAGAAAGATCACGATAATGAAAGACGGGCGTTTTATCGCTAATTCGGTTATCGACATGGCAGCTGCTTTATTTTACAATGATAACTTTCAGGTTGTCCGACAGGTTATTCTGACCGCTGGTCACTACCATCTCCCCCTCTTCCAGTCCGTTCAGGACTTCGAGCAGCTGGCCCGATTCGCGTCCTATGGTTATGTTCCTGAGGATTGCGATATTTCCTTTGATAACAAAGACCTGGGCATCTTTCACGCTGCCTATCAGGGCATCGCGCGAAATGGCAATGGCGTTTCGTGAGGTGACCGAAGTGAAATTGATACGGCCGAACATCCCTCCCTTCAATGGGAATGCCGGATCGTTCGGGAGATGGATCTCTACGGGATAAGTATGGGCTTCATCGGCTTTGGAAGCAATGTTATCAATATGTCCCTGGAAAATATGGCCAGGGTAAACATCAGTCGTAACCTCAACGCTGTCGCCGGGATGCAGCATGAAAGCGTCTCTTTCAGAAACGCTCACCTTTACCTTAAGGGTGGAGATGTCAACGATATTCCCTATGGATGAGTTCTGCTGTATATAGGAGCCTTCGTTGATCTTTTTTGAGTTGATCGTGCCGTTCATAGGGGCCTTGACCTTGGTGTCGTCGAGAGCCCTCTTTGCCCTTGTAAGGTCATTTTCGGCCGCCTGCATGTCGAGCCTCGAAATATCCAGCTGGGATGCTGAGATCGAGTTTTGCTCATACAGGGTTTTATTCCTCTCAAAATCCCGTTTTGCCTTAAAATAATTTATCTCCTGCTTGGCCAGGTCCGACTTAGTAAGGAGGTCGTCGATCTCAACAAGTACGGTTCCTTTCTTTACCTGGTCGCCGATCTTAAAATTCACTTTCGTGATCAGTCCATGGGCTTCCGTGACAATTTCGACTTCGCTGGCAGCATCGATCAGGCCGACCAGGCTGACCAGGTTCGACAAAGGCTGTTTTTGAACCGTGTCGATAGTGACAGGGACGTCGCTCAACACCTCGCGCTTGCCGGTATTCTCTTTTTTATGGCCAACTACAAACAGCAATACGATGATCACAATCACGATCACCGAAGCAATAATTGTAAATATAAATTTTTTCATACCTCCGGAAAATATCGGGTTAAACGTTTCAGCTTTACCACTTCGAATTGATGAGATAAAGATAGATGATTTTCCAGGGGATGTCGCTATTTAAGGACGAACAAATTTACAAAGATGATAATTATGAATTTGTCATTCATTTCATTACACTCTTCATTCATCACAAGCTTACAATGTTTTTTTAATTTCCATTACATATTATTGAATTTCATCACTTTACCTTTGATGCAGTATTAAATAAATAAAACCATCATGACAAAAGCAGAGATCGTTAAAGAAATCATCGGGCAAACCGACATCGAAAGACCAGATATTGAGATTATAACCGTATTTTAAGCACTCCCGGTAAGTTCCCCACCCCAGAAGGGCAGGGAACTTACCGGGAGTGCTTAAACCTCTAATTAATAAAATTCTTTGATTTTTTTTATACCTTTGCCGCCCCATTGGCCCTGTAGTTCAATGGATAGAATGGAAGTTTCCTAAACTTTAGATGCAGGTTCGATTCCTGCCGGGGCTACCAAAACCCACTGATAATCAGTGGGTTTTGTTTTTTCCAGTGTCTTTATATATATGCCTGCTAATCCCGAACGCAACGCACAGATAACCCGAAACTCTTGCCACCATAGTCTCCGTGTACATTGCTCACAATGTAGTATAGTTCCCGTAACCAGGCACTGCCTGTAATGCCCTCAGAAGAACTCCACCATAAGCCGAGGTAGTTAATGTAGAGGAATGCTCCACTGCCGGACCGGTAGCCTGCCGGAACGCCTGTAAACCCACTTGAATTGGTTGCGTTGGTATTGGGTGTATACCATAGCCCCGTGCCGGCCTCTATTGTGCCGGTAGATTTCATTTTTCCACCTGCTATCGCTTCTCCTCCAAGATATGTAGTAAGTACTGTCAACTCGGCATCGGTGGGCACGTGCCAGCCTGTTGGAGCAAGTTTTCCTGTTTGTACTGCGTACCAGTTATACAAAGCGCCAAAAGTATTTTTGTAAGTAGCGTCTTCATTATTGTACCAGCAATATCCGGGAATGGTCCAATTACTCCAAGTTGCACTATCTGCTACCAACGGTATAGAGGTGCCATCGTTGTACCTGGTCGTTTTAAGGTTCTCAACCATCCAAGTCTGGGTTCCAATCGTTACAGTGTGATAAATATTACCGTCAATGTCTGTTACCGTTCCAGGTGTTGGAGTTGAATCGTTATTGTTATTCGTCTTCTTGCAACTGCTTGTGAAAATCAATGCCACTGCTATAACTGCAAATATGTAAATCCGGATTTTTGTTCTCTTTTCCATTTCAGTTTCATTTTATCATTATTATGGCCACCTCTAAAACAACTTTTTTGCTGTCCATTTGGAAACAAATATATGGACTTGTTTGAATTATATGCCATCCATCCACTCAAACTTATAAAGAACCAAGCATCTTACCACCTGCCGCCGATTTTGATTGACCACCTTAACCTGTTAACAATCAAAACTCAAGATCGGACCGTTCAAATCAGCCTGGGATAGTCAAGGCCATTAGTGTGTGTAAATCAACAATATGATTTGCTCAATTGATTATGGCAGATACTTGTCAAAGCGGGCGTTTTATTCAGGTACCGGCCTCTTTTATTAATGCTGACCCGTGCAAAACGCTTCATGGTAACGTATCTTTGTAATAGGGTTGGGAGTTTCATTATTTTCCTGAGTTTTAAAGTCAAACAAGGTTTAAAACAAATTCCATGAAAAGCAGGTATTTCTTTTTGATTGTCTTTCTTATATTGGCCAGGGCATCAGCAGCATTTTCCCAGGACCACCGCCTGGTCCTGATTGAGCATTTTACCGGGGCCTCCTGTGGAAGTTGTCCCGCCGGCAACAGGTACATCGACAGCCTTGTAAAACTTAATCCCGGCAAGCTCATCACCCTGAAATACCAGGTTAATATTCCCAGTTATGATCCGATGTATAACGACGATTCGGCGCAGATAAACCAGCGAATGAAGTACTATGGCGTGTCTTCAGCACCAATGTCATATACCGACGGAACAAATAAAATGTACGAACAAATTACGCAGCAGCTGGTTGATTCACTCAGCCAGGTCCCCATACATTTTCACCTTAAGCTGCAACATGCCTTCAGCCCCGGGCTCGATTCCATAAGCATCAGCCTGATCATCCGCAGCGATACCTTACAGTCTTTTGAAGCGGGCAAACTAAGGGCCCGTATCGCTGTTATTGAAGATTCCATTGCCTTTATTTATCCTCCCGGCTCAAACGGGGAAAAAATCTTTAAAACGGTTTGTAAAAAACTCGTCCCTGATCCTTCGGGAGCCGTGCTGCCCTGTTCATGGGTTTCAGGAACAGCCGATACCCTTCTCTTTAAAATACTCATGCCTGATTATTTTCACAACCTGGCTACGATCAGGGTTATCGCCTTTGTACAGGATGACGTTTCAAAAAAAGTCGGGCAGGCGGCCATTACCCAAGCCCAGGCATTGCCCGATTATGCAGGCCTGGATCCTGTCACAAGCCTGAATTTCCCTCCTTTGCAATGCGGCGACAGTCTGAAAAATCCAAAAGTCACTTTATGGAACCTGGGGACGGATACATTGAAACAAGCCCTGCTTATTTGTTATCCCGATACCACATCCAAAGCCGATACGGTAAAATGGTCAGGGAAGGTCGCCCCGGGACTGAAACAGGAAGTGTCTTTTAATTCGGTTTACCTTGAAAACGGAGGCCATTCAATTTACACTGCAGTGCTAAAGCCTAATAATAAACCCATCATAAACTCAACAATAGCCGCCTGCAAAAATGTGATTACAATTGCCATCACGCCCGTCGCACCACCCATACATGAATATTTCACCTCCCAGGGCTGGCCCTACCCCGGCTGGTCGGTATACAATCCCAACAAAGACGGAAATACCTGGAAGCGTATTTCCTACAATACCATTTCTTCATCTTATTTGATTTCGGCCTTGCAGCTAAGGCTTTTTACCATGCAGGAAGGCACATACAACGACTTTTTTCTTCCGCTGTTCGACGTTTCCAAAATGAATTCGCTCAAACTGGGCCTTGAAGTTGCCTGGTGCAGCAACGGGAATCCGGACATGTCACATGATACAATCAGGGTGGATGTGACTACCGACTGCGGAACAAGCTGGAGAAATGTGCTTAAAAAATGGGCAACCGACATTGACATCGGAGGTTGCGGAGAGTTTGAATTCATAGGCTGGCTGCCCGATACAAGCCAATGGAAAAAATTCCAGGTGGACCTTTCAGGGGAATCCGGTTCCGGCAAACTGCTGATAAGGGTTCGCGGGATCCGGTCCTTCAGCGGCAACGACATGTATGTTCGCAATATTTTCCTGGGACCCGACCTGGGCATTGACCCGCCCGTTTCCAATCCCTTTTTTACAGTTTACCCGAATCCAGCCACCGATATCCTCAAAATAAAATTCCCGGCCGGATTATCCGGGCTTGTAAATATAACTGTATTAAACCCTCTGGGAATTAAGGTGTTCTCGGGGCAGGTCAGTGCGACCCCCGGCGATAAACAGGAATACCCTTTACCAATTAGAGGCTTTATCAACGGAATTTACCTCCTGATGCTGGAGTCGGGGAAACTGAACTTCAACACAAAATTCATTAAATTATCAGGCCCTGCAAGGTAATTTCAGGCCTCAGCGGATGAACGTTAAGGGGGGTGGAAAAATTTTCACCGCCTCCCTGTTTATAAGTTCTGCCGGCGGGTACTCATTTGAGGCAGGGATTACGTTTACTTTGCACACGCGATGGAGCAGATTTTCATTCCTGCAGCGGTTTTAGGTTCATTTCTCATCCTGGTGGTTCCCGGGAGGTTACGCTATTACTATACCCTTTCACTGGTCCTGTTCGTAATCCTGGTAACCTCTGTCCCTGCATTCTTCCAGTTTTTTTCTCCCCTTGCCGATGCCTCAGCCATACCCGTATCGCCGATACGGGAAGTCATGACTTCAACAAACTGGGTTTTCAGGGGATACCTTGGGGAACTCCGTTTCACCCTCGACCCCCTGAGCGCATTTTTCATCCTGGTGACCAATTTTACAGTGCTTACGGGAATTCTTTACTCCAGGGGCTATCTCAAAGCCTACGCCAAAACCAAGAACCCGGCCCAGCTTGCCTTGCATAACTTCAGTTATACCTGGCTTCACTTTTCCATGCTTGCCGTGCTCACAATCCGCGACGGGCTTTCATTTCTTATCGCCTGGGAACTGATGGCCGTTTCATCCTTTATGCTGATCTTGTTTGAAGCGGAAAAGCGGGCCACCCTTAAAACAGCCGTCAATTACCTTATACAGATGCATATCGGTTTTGTGCTGCTACTGTTTGCTTTCCTTCTTACCGAAGCCGGTACAGGGGTGATGAGCTTTGACGCCCTGCCTGCATACTTTGCAAATCATTCAAATACCGGCCTTTTCCTGCTGTTCTTTGCCGGGTTTGCAGTAAAGGCAGGCTTCATTCCGTTTCACACCTGGTTACCCGAAGCCCATCCTGCCGCACCATCCCATGTTTCGGGAGTTATGTCGGGGGTGATGATCAAAATGGGTATTTACGGGATATTCAGGGTACTTGTTTCGGTACAGTCCGACTGGTACACCATCGGGCTGGTCATTCTCATCATCTCAGCCTTCACAGGATTACTCGGCATTTTATTTTCAATAGTACAGACCGACCTGAAAAAGATACTTGCCTACTCGACCATCGAAAACATCGGCATCATAGGCCTTGGAATGGGCCTTGGATGCATAGGCCTGGCCCTGCACAAGCCCGTGCTCGCAGTCCTCGGCTTCACCGGCAGCCTGCTGCATGTGCTCAACCATTCACTGTTCAAATCCCTTCTTTTTTATGCCTCCGGATCGGTTTACAGGGCAACCCATACCAGGAACATCGAGGAACTGGGTGGGCTGGTTCACTCGCTTCCGCGCACTGCAGGCTTGTTTCTCCTTGGCTCCTCGGCCATCTGCGCTCTCCCCCCCCTGAACGGATTTATTTCGGAGTTCCTTTTGTACACAGGGTTCTTCAAAGGATTGGGCGCCGGGAATGAATACCTTTCCATAGTGTTCCTAGTGGTCATTCTCACACTGACCCTGATCGGGGGGCTTGCAATCTTCAGTTTTTCACGGGCCTTCGGGATAAGCTTCCTCGGAACTCCCCGTAAAGTCATTCCTATTCAAGCCTCGGCCATCACAAGGGATATGATCTTTCCCCAGCTTCTGATCGCATTTATGATTCTTGGCATCGGCCTGATGCCGCTGGCTGCGATTTCGCCCATTGCAAGCCTGGTCGAAACCCGTTTCCGCCTGGGCCCGATTTCCTCAGGGGTTTTCTACGGAACCTCCCTGAACAGGATCAGCCTTTTCGGCCTCATCCTGATTTCAATTGTGACCCTTATACTTTACATAAGGACACTGCTGCTGAAAAACAGGAAACCCGAATATGGCCCAACCTGGGGATGCGGCTATACCCACGCAACTTCCAGGCAGCAATACACCGGGACTTCGTTTGCCGAAAACCTCGCCGAACTGGCCCAGCCTGTGCTCAGGGACCGAGAGGAATTCAGGACCATTTCTAACGAAGACATCTTCCCCCGTACCCGCTCGCTGCATCAGCATACTTCGGATATCTTTGGCAGGGGCATTGGAAAATTAACCGATCTCAGCTGGTATGTACTGAAAAAACTGGCCAGGCTGCAAACCGGCAATATCAGGCATTACGTATTGTATGCTTTTATTTTCATCCTTTTGATCTTTGCACTGCTATACCTTAAACTCATATGACAGGAGCCCTGCTGGCCATAGTATCCGCAATCTTTTTCCCGGGGATCATCCTCAGGGTGAAAAGCATCGCCGGTGGCCGTAAAGGCCCGGGAATACTTCAAGCCTGGAAGAACATCCTCCTGCTTTTCAGGAAAAGCAGCGTATTCAGCACAACAACAAGCTTCATTTTCAGACTTGCGCCTGCAGTTTACCTGGCCACGGTCCTTTGCGCTCTTATGCTCCTCCCCTTCCCGGGCATGCCGTCGATACTGGGTTTTGAAGGTGATTTCATTCTTTTTGCATACCTGCTCGCCCTTGGAAAACTCATGTTCATCCTGGGCGCTATGGATACCGGCAGCAGCTTTGAAGGCATGGGAGCCAACCGCGAAGCCCTGTATTCCATGTTCACCGAACCTGCCTTTTTCATCCTCTTCGGAACCCTTGCCCTGCTGTCGGGCCATCTTTCGATGCAGGATATCTTTTCACATTTCCAGTTTGCAGGCGAATTTTCACTCATCACCGGGGCCATCGCAACCTACCTTCTGCTGCAGATCGCCATGATAGAAAACAGCCGCATGCCTGTAGACGACCCCAGGACCCATCTCGAACTAACCATGGTCCACGAAGTGATGATACTCGATTACAGCGGGGTGGACCTTGCCCTCATCCAAACCGGGACAAACCTAAAATTCGTGCTTTACGGAGGGCTTATCGCGAACCTGATCTTACCTGTTAAGGGCGGATGGCTGGGCACGAATGTGCTGCTGTTCCTCCTCGTACAGGCAGGGTTTGCTGCTGCTATCGGGCTAATGGAATCCTTCCGCGCAAGGAAGAAACTGGCCAAAAACCCCCAGTTCATCGTTACCCTCAGTTCGGTTGCCCTCATCGCATTCATCCTCGTACTGTTATTAACCCGCAACCTCATCCGCTGACATGACATCAATGCTCATCATAGTGTTTGCCATCACCCTGATCTACCTCAGCGTTACCGAGAGGTTCAGTATCTATGCGGGGCTTGTGGGACTGCAGGGGCTGCTGCTGTTCGGCTTATCTTTCCTGCAACTCGACAGGATCACACTTGCCACAGTCCTGTTTGTTGCTATTGAAACCCTGTTGTTCAAAGTTATCGTTGTACCATACCTGCTGTTTACCGTCATCCGCAGGACAGGCGTAGCCCGCGTCCATGATAAAGCCCTGCCTTCATTCTATTCCCTGCTTTTCGTGAGCCTGGGCTTCCTGCTCAGCATAGTGGTTTCCTTTTCGATGAACACCACCCCTTATAACCTGCTGTTCTTTATTGTTTCTTTTTTTGCCGTGTATACAGGCTTGTTCATGATCATTTCGCACAGGAAAATCTTCTCTCATCTCGTCGGTTTCCTGGTTATTGAAAACGCCGTTCTTTTACTTTCACTGGCCATCGGGAGCGAGATCCCCATGCTGATCAATATAGGGATACTGCTGGATATCTTTGTGAGCGTGCTTATACTGGGAATATTCGTGATGCGCCTCAGGCAGCAAACCGATGACTTAACGATACTGAAAGATGATTGAGCCGGCCCACATATTCATCCTCTTTTTCGCCCTCTCACTCCTGCTGGGCCTGCTGGTGGCATTGATACATTCGAAGCCGCTGGCAAGGCTGCTTACCTCATCCTATGTGGTAATTCACGTAGCCTTTACAGCATACTGCTGGATGCACCGGGGCGAAACGGTGCTGGATTATTTCACCTTCGACACCCTCGGGCTGATGCTGCAATCGGTGCTGTCGATCCTCAGCATTACCACGGTTTACCACGGTTTCATTTATGTTCGTAATGACCCTCCCAGGATTTACGCAATTTACCACTCAGCCCTCATCGCCCTTATTGCCGCAATGACGGGCGCTTACCTGGCCAACGGGATGACCACGGTCTGGATCTTCGTGGAAGCCACCACCCTTGCCGTTGCAGCACTGATCTATCACGACCGCACGGCCATCGCCCTGGAAGCCACCTGGAAATATGTCTTTGTTTGTTCGATCGGGATCGCCCTGGCCTATATCGGCATACTGTTCCTGGGGTTCACTGTAAGGGACGTACGCCTTCTCCATCTTTCATTTTCTTCAATTACCGAGATTGCCCGCCTTGCAAACCCGCTTTACCTGAAGATCGCATTCGTATTCGTACTGGTAGGTTACAGTACCAAAATGGGACTCTTTCCCATGCATACGGTGACCGTGGACGCGCATACCGTGGCCCCTCCCCCCATCAGCGCTTTTATCTCGACAACCCTGATGAACGTGGGGTTCCTTGCCATTTTCCGCATTTATGCGCTTTTCTCGGCCACTCCCATACTGCCGTTTATGAACCATGTGCTGCTGCTCTCGGGTTTCCTGTCGATTCTGATCTCGGCAGGCTATATGCTTAAAGCCAAGCACAACAAACGGATGCTGGCTTATTCCAGCCTCGAGAACATGGGGATTGTTGCAATAGCTCTTGGAATGGGCGGAATAGGGTATTATGCAGCCATACTGCATGTGATACTTCATTCTTTTGCCAAAGCCGGGCTTTTTTACCAGATGGGGCAGTCGTACAAGGTCATGGGGACCTATAACCTGGATGAATCTGGCAATTACATGAACCTTTACCCGGCAGGCGCCACAGCCCTGCTGCTGGGGCTGCTCTGCATCACCGCCATCCCCCCTTCGGGTATGTTCATCTCGGAACTGCTGATGTTCAAAGCCATGGTCGCTAATGGGAACTACCTTTACATGACGGTTGCCGCCATCCTGCTGTGCTTTGTGCTTTATGCCATGCTTACCAGGGTGCTTCACATAGTTTTTTCCCAGCCCAGGACAGCCAGTGTGAGGCCGGGTGAAAAAGTAAACCCCTGGCAAACCGTTTCACAGTACATACTGTTCGGGCTTGTGATCGTGATCTGCTTTACACAGCCCGGATTTTTAAGGGATATGATCATGGATATTATTCAAAATCTGCCGAAATGAATGGAGAGCGTGATGGTATGGTCGTGGTGAATTCAAATCCATTCGTTGTTCCCCTTGGTGACATTCCTGTATTGGCTTATCCTTTATTTATGGATAAGGTGAATGAGATGATGGTGGATGAGGGATGTCACTGCGTTACCTATCACGCGGTCCCTATGGGTGCAGATCTCAGGTTTTTCTGCTGCATCGCTTCAGACCATGAGCATTCATTGATCCTGCTTTCTCATGAGCAGAAAGCCTCTCCCTCCCCTGTTCTTGACTCACTCACTCCTTCCATTCCTTCATTTCACATGTTTGAACGCGAAATATCTGAGCAGTACGGAGTGGAATTCACAGGGCATCCATGGATGAAACCCTTACGTTCGCATAAGCGGGATGAAGAGCAAAGGATGCAGGATGCGGGATGCGGGATGCATCCCTATTCTTTCTTCTCCATTGAAGGCGAAGGCGTCCACGAGGTCGGTGTAGGCCCGATCCATGCAGGGATCATAGAACCCGGGTATTTCAGGTTTATTTGCAAGGGTGAAAAAGTGCTTCACCTTGAAATACAGCTTGGTTTTCAGCACAGGGGTATTGAGAAGCTTTTTCTTGAAAAGCTAACCAGTATTCAGCGTGCCATACTTGCCGAGAGTATTGCCGGGGATACGGCCGTTGGCCATTCAATAGCCCATGTCCAGCTTATGGAAGTCATTACGGGAACAATGCCGTCGCCCGCCCTCCAGGCTGAACGTGTGATTGCTCTCGAGCTTGAAAGGATAGCAGTGCATATCGGCGACTCGGCTGCCCTCTGCACCGACATAGCATACCAGTTCGGGCAGGTGGTGAATGAAGCCCTGAGGACCGTCGTTATCAATACAACCCAGTTATGGTGCGGGAACCGATTTGGCAAAGGAATTGTAAGGACGGGCGGGTGCCATTATCCCTTAAAGGATGGATTTGTTAAAACCCTGCTTTCAAACCTTAAGGATGTTGAAGAAAGATACGGGCAGATCAGCCAGGAGATATTCACAAACCCAAGTGTCCTCAGCCGTTTCGAAGGCATCGGCAAGCTGAGCGCCCGCCAGGCAGGAATGATCGGGGCCGTTGGCATGGCATCGAGAAGCAGCGGTGTAAAACGCGATATCCGATGGTCACATCCCTTCCAGGCTTTTAATAATTACGCTTATGAACCGGTAACGCTCCACCAGGGTGACGTATGGGCAAGGGCCATGCTGAGAAAAATTGAAGTTGAAAAATCAATCCGTATTATCAGGGACTTGCTCGAGAGGCATGGCCCTGACCCGGCCCCCGGCAAACCAGTTTATGATCACAGCATTCATACATCAAGTTTTGCCTTGTCCATGGCCGAGGGATGGAGGGGAGAGATCATGCAATCCGCAGTCACAGACGAGAAAGGGAACATCATTCATTATAAAGTAAAAGACCCTTCCTTTCATAACTGGATGGCTTTGGCCCTGGCGGTAAGGAACCAGGAGATATCCGATTTCCCGTTATGCAACAAGAGCTATAGTTTATCATATTGTGGATTTGATCTGTAAAAAAGGGAATATATGGCTCTAGGTATCATAAGCATTTTTCGCCGCCACGGCCGGCAATACGTCAAGGACCTGCGAAAGGCAGCGCTGCCTGAGGGATTCCGCGGCCGGCCTGTGATCAGCGGGGATATCAGCCAGGCTGAAGAAAAAATCGCCGAAGCTCTTTGCCCCACGGGCGCCATCGAAAGCGGCCCTTTCAGGCTTGATTTGGGGAAATGCGAATTCTGTATGGAATGCAGTTTCGCCCTGCCCGGGAAGATCCGCTTTACCGCCGACTACCGTATTGCAAGCAATTCCAGGCAAGGCCTTATTGTTAAAGCAGGTGAGGACAGGCCTGTTGTTGTTGAGCAGGGATCTGCCGGGAAAGAGATCAGGTCATTTTTTCATAATGCCCTTAAGCTGCGCCAGGTCTCGGCCGGAGGCGACAATTCGGCCGAAATGGAACTCAATGCCTGTGGCAATGTAAACTTTGATATGGGGCGTTACGGTATAGAATTCGTTGCATCTCCCCGGCATGCCGACGGGCTGGTTATAAGCGGTCCTATGAGCGGGAATATGGCCGAAGCCCTGCAGATCTGCTACGACGCAACACCTTCCCCCAAAATTGTAATCCTCGCAGGGACGGCTGCAATCAGCAGCGGGATATTTAATGACAGTGCAGCTCTGGACCGGAAATTCATTGAACGTATCAGGCCCGACCTTTACGTACCGGGCAATCCGCCCCATCCCCTCACTTTCATCAACGGGATACTTGATCTGACGGGGAGAAAGTGATCGGCAGCCTATTCATATCTCAGGGCATCGATGGGATTCAGGCTTGCGGCTTTGCGGGCCGGGTACCAGCCAAAGAAGATCCCTATTGCCGTTGAGAAAAGGAACGAGAGTACGATGGACTGAATTGTAATGGTTACAGGCCAGCTCATAAGTTTGGCTATAATGCCTGAGGCGGCAATTCCTAAACCGGCTCCAAGGAAACCTCCGATAAGGCTGATCATAAGGGCTTCGATCAGGAACTGTAACAGCACATCCCTGCCTCTTGCGCCCACACCCATGCGGATTCCTATTTCACGAGTCCTTTCGGTTACCGATACCAGCATGATGTTCATGATGCCTATCCCTCCAACCAGTAAGGAAATACTTGCAATACTTGCCAGGAGGGCAGTTAAGATACCCGCAGTTGCCGTGGCTGTGCTCGCGATATCTGCCTGTGTGCGAATAGTAAAATCGGGATCTTCCGAAGGTCCAAGCCTGTGCCTTTCTTTTAAAACCTGGGTTATCTCATCCGTGGCCTCGGGGATCATTTTTTCGGTAGTTGCAGATGCCATAATACTCTGGATGTTCTGGACTGTGAGCATGCGCACCTGTACGGTATTGAAAGGGGCGATCACAATGTCATCCTGGTCCTGGCCAAAAGCATTCTGGCCTTTTGTAACGATGAGGCCAACGACCTGGAAAGGGATTTTATTGATCCTGATCATCCGGCCCGTGGGATCCTGGCCTTCGCCGAACAAGTATTTATTCACGGTTTGCCCGATCACGCAAACCTTGCTTGCAGTGCGGTCGTCCATCATGGTAAACACAGCTCCTTTTTCCAGATCCAGGTTTCGGATGTTGAAATAATCGGGGTACACCCCCCATACCGAAGTCCTCCAGTTCTGGCTTCCTGCGATAAGCTGGCCGCTGGTCCTGACGGTTGGTGTGGAATACATAATTGCCGGGCAGCGACTGGAAAGAGATTTGTAGTCATCGATAGTTAATTTAATGCTGGAACCTGCTTCCAGCCTCACTCCCCCAGTCATACTTGCCGAAGGAAAAACCGTAAGGAGGTTGGTACCCAGTCCGGCTATCTGTTTCTGTATGCTTTCCTTGGAGCCCTGGCCAATGGCCAGCATGGCAATAACCGAACCAACTCCAATGATGATCCCAAGCATCGTCAGAAAAGTACGCATCTTGTTCTTAGCCAAAGACCTTAACGCTGCCTTTAACTGGTTTTTAAGTTTCATATGGTGTCCTCCTCTGTAAGTATTGGCATGGTTAAAAGCTCTGCAGCTGCATTCCTTGGCTTTTCCACCCGAAAGTCCTTCTGGATCCTGCCATCCCTGAACGAAATATTCCTGTCGGTATAGGCTGCTATATCCGGTTCATGGGTTACAATGATAACGGTAATCCCATTCGTGTTCAGTTTCTGGAAAATGCTCATCACTTCAACGCTGGTACGGGTGTCGAGGTTGCCGGTGGGTTCATCTGCAAGTATGACAACCGGATCGTTCACAAGCGCCCTGGCAATGGCAACCCTTTGCTGTTCGCCTCCCGAAAGCTGGCTTGGGAAATGATGGGCCCTGCTGGCAAGCCCCACTGATTCAAGAGCCCGTATAGAACGTTCCCTCATATCCTTTGAGGTGATCTTGCTGTTATACATCAGGGGAAGTTCTACGTTTTCGAGGGCAGATGTGCGGGAAAGCAGGTTGAACGACTGGAACACAAACCCTATTTTTTTATTCCTCAGGTGGGCAAGCTCGTCCTTATTCATTTTCCTCACATCCACGTCGTCGATCATGTATTCCCCTTTGGTAGGCACATCAAGGCAGCCTATGATGTTCATAAAAGTTGATTTGCCCGATCCGCTTTTGCCCATTATTGCCACGAAATCGCTTTTCTGAACATCCATATCGATCCCTCTCAGAGCGTGCACCTCCAGGTCTCCCATTTTATAAACCTTCACGAGGTGTTTAACCGAAATAATCGTGTCTTTCATATTAACGGCCTCCTCTTCCGGCACCTCCTGCAGGCTGGCCCGGACGGCCCATCTGCGGTGCAAACGGATTTTGCTGCTGTGTTGTTTGCTGTGCGGGATTCGTGTTCACTACTCCTGTGATAAGTTCATCGCCTTCGTTTAATGAGCCTTCAACTTCGGTAAAACTGTTATCGGAGATCCCGGTCTTTACCCTGTGGGGAAAGAGTAGGTTTCCCTGTTTTACCCAAACCATACCCATTTTCTGGCGGCTGAAACTTCCGCCCTGTCCTCCCCAGCTTCTCTGGCCCTGGGCATTGTTTTGTGTGCCGGGTGTTCCCTGTTGCTGCATGGCACCGGCCTGGCGGCCTGCTGTTGACTGACCTCCCACACCCTCAGGACGCCTCATCCCCGGCTGGCCACCGGATGCTGCCTGGCTGTTTTGCCTGCCTGGCTGTGCTGAGCTGCCCTGGGCGCCCGAAGCCTGCTGGTTACCCTGGCCTGCCTGAGCATTTGCGGCTGTCTGCCCGCCGGTTCCAGACGGTGTTCCTGAACCTGCCTGGCTTCCACTTCCACTTTGGCCCGATTGCCTGCGTGCAATTATTTTTTGTGCCCGTTCAATCATTTTCTGAATAGAATCGGGATATTCCTTTAAATGCTTGTCAAAATATTCCTGGGGGGGCCAGAATCTTAATGCTGCCGACGGGACCTTAAGCACGTTCAGCACCTCCTGTGTTTTAACTGTAAGATTTGCCGTCATCCCGGGCATTAATTTCAGATCCCCGTTCGGCACATTGATGACTACCGTATAGTTCACAACGTTCGAAACTGATACCGGTTGCAACCTTATCTGCCATACGGTTCCCGAAAATATCTGGTCCACGTATGCATCCACCTTAAATGAAACATCCTGACCTACCTTGATCTTGCCGATGTCGGCTTCATCAATGCTGGCCTGGAGCTGCATCTTGGTCAGGTCGTTGGCAATCGAAAATAAGGTTGGCGTACTGAAACTTGAAGCTACAGTCTGTCCTATATCCACATTCCTTGAAATGACAACTCCTGAAACAGGGGCTACAATCGTGGCATAATGCAGATTGATCAAAGCCCTGTCAAGAGCCGACTGTGCCGATTTCTCATTGGCCTGGGCAGTCTCATAATCCGACTGGCTCTGGTCAAAATCAGATTGCGCCAGCACTTTTTGCTCCAGAAGCGTCTTATTGCGCTCATAGGTGCGCTTGGTAAGCCTTGTCTGAACCTGCGTCCTGAAAAGGTTTGATTTTGCATCTTCCACAGAAGAGGCAAGGAAGGTGGTATCAAGCACAGCGATCCGCTGCCCCTTTTTTACAACCGAATTGAAATCCACATAGATCTTGGTGATGATCCCCGAAACCTGGGTGCCAACCGCAACGGTTGTATCAGGATTTAAAGTGCCCGTGGCGGTTACAAGAACCTGCAGGTCTCCTTTTTCGACTTTCCCCGAACGGAATTCAATTATCTTTTCTGATTTTCCCCCAAGCAGGAAGTACCCTCCGACGAGCAGGCCAAGGACCGCAACAATTATGATAATCCAATAAGTCTTTTTCATTGTATTCTGTGAATTAAATTTTTAAAATGTAATAGCTTTACCCTGGTAAAAATCAAGGATCTTAGACTGAAAAATGAAATTAAATTTTGTCTGTATCAGGCTAGATAAGGATGATATGTAGCTGTTTTTCTGGATCAGGTAATCCGTTGTGCTCATAACCCCTACATTGTATTTCTTTTCGGCATTCAGGTATGACATCTCCGTTGAACTCAACTGAACTTTGCCTGCCTCATAGGACTTGGCAGCCGCCTTAAGGCTGGTATAGGTTTGTTCAATATTCATCCTCAGCGTTTGCTGGGTATTGAGCTCATTGAGGGCAGCAGTTTTTGAATTGATTATTGCCCGTTCAATCCCGCTTTGCAGTGAGCGGTTGCTGTAAATCGGGATGCTTAAACCAAGGTTTAATGCTTGTCCTACGTTATCCCAAACCTGTGAATACCAAGGGTAATTCTCGGGGTTGACCGCTGTACCCTGTTTACGGCTGGAGGCATAGTTTGAACTGAGTCCACCCGAAAAGGTTAGCCTTGGCCACCTGGCCCCTGTCGCTACCTTTATTGCCATCTTTGAACTTGACGTATTAAGGGATGCAGCCTGGATCTGTGGCATGACGGCCAGGGCTTTCTGGTATATCACGTCCTGGCTAAGAAGCAAATCAAGCCCCGGCTCTGCAAATTTCGGGACCTCCACATCAAAATTATCAATTACCGGGATCTGCATAAGCTGCATCAGGGTCACCCTTCCAAGGTCCAGCTGAGTCTGGGCATTTACATACGAAAGGTAATCCGTGGCCAGCTGTGACTTGATCAGCAGCAAATCGCCTTCGGCAGCCTTTCCAACGTTTAGCTGTTTCTGGGTCCTGTCGACCTGGATTGAATCGGCCGACAGCTGGTTCTGGGTTGTTTTCAGGATCTCGTATTCAAGCAAAATCTGAAGGTAACCGGTTGTAACACTGAGGATGACCGCGTTCTTTGCATTTTCGATATTGAATTTGCCGGCTTCAATATTCAGCTTGTACTGTTTGATTGTGTTATTGTTCTGTAATCCGTTGAACAGGTTGTAACTGGCATTCAATCCGTAGTTCCCCGAATGGAATGTGCCTATAACAAACTGGTTGGTTGTTGCATCAACGTTTTTTCCTATATTATACGTCTCACCAACACTGGCGCTTACGCTGGGAATTCGGTTGGCTTTGGATTGCTCCAGGCTTATCTTGTTAAGCTCATTTGCAAGTATGGTCTGGTTGACCGAAATATTACGTTTTAAAGCGGTGTCGAGACACTGCTGGAATGTCCATGGCGCTTTTTGCGCCCATCCCCCAAATGAGTAATAAACCAGAACACTTAGTATTAAAATAGTTCGCTTCATAATATGATTTGTTAATCTTCTACTCCATGATCTTGTTCTTCTGAACAAGAGAAAGAAAGTTGTCTTTATAATGATCACTCAATGGTATCTCCCTCCCTTTTATCGAGATAAAACTCTTGTGAATGAAATCTATCTTGTCAAAGGCGACAATAAAAGAGCGGTGAACCCTGATAAAATCCTGGGCGGGCAACTTTTCCTCTATCGCTTTCATACTCATCTGGGTCAATATGGGCTTTTCCCCGCAGTAGATCTTCACATAATCTTTAAGCCCTTCGATGTACAGGATCTCCTGGATCGCTATCTTGACCAGCTTGTAATCGGCTCTTACAAAAAGATAATGGGAGCCGAAGGTCGGACCTTTTGGTGCATCTTTCGCTTTTCCCTGGAGTTCGAGATACTCATGGGCTTTGTTGACCGATTTCAGAAAGCGCTCAAATGAATACGGCTTTAAGAGATAATCGATCACATCCAGTTCAAATCCTTCAAGCGCGTATTTCGAGAAAGCTGTCGTGAAGATAACCACAGGTTTTTGCTGAAGGCTCTTCAGGAACTGAATACCGCTGATATCGGGCATCTGGATATCCAGAAAAAGCAGGTCAACAGGTTGCTCCTGCATCAGATTAAGCGCATCAAAAGCATTTGTGAATTTCCCTGAGAGCTCAAGAAAGGGTATCTTGCTGATATTATCCTCAAGCAGTTCCAGTGCAAGGGCCTCATCGTCAATTGCTATACAGCGTATCATTGTATTTGTATCTTTAACATGACATGGTAAACAGATTCTGAATCACGTATCTCAAGCTGATGCCTGCCCGGGTAAAGCAATTCGAGACGGCGGCTCACATTTTTAAGCCCGATACCCGGTTCTTCCAGTTTCAGGGTATCTCTCGACGGAGGTTTGGAGTTTTCAACCGTGAACGATAACTCACCCGGCATTGTCCTGAGGTCAATGCTTATCCTTGACTTTCCGTTGTAACTGATCCCGTGCTTGAATGCATTTTCAACAAACGGGATAAGCAGCAAAGGTTCAATTTGTATGGACGAGAGCCCGCCTTCAATGACAAAACTGATTTCAACCCTGTCGGCAAGCCGAATTTTTTGAAGTTCGATGAAATTATTCAGGTAATCAACTTCTTCCTCCAGTCCAACCTTCTCCAGGGTTGAATCGGTGATCATATATCTCATGATCTGTGAAAGCTTGATGATGGCCGGTTCGGTATCATCCGATTTTTTCCTGGCAAGGGAACAGATATTATTCAGGGTGTTGAAGAGAAAATGGGGGTTAACCTGCGATTTCAGAAAAGCCAGTTCCGAAAGCAGTTTCTCACCCTGGAGTTCCCGGCGTTCCTTTTCAGTTCTCGCCCACTCTTTTGCCATCCGTATGCTGATCCCGATTGCAATACCCGTGAGCAGGGGAAATAAAGGCACCCACATGCCCCGGCCGAATAACGGCTCGGGGCGGTGGTGCCAGTTCTGGACTACGGAAACATAAAAATAAAAATACAGGTTAACGAGAATGCAGGAAATTACGAGTGCTCCAAGTATTACAAGCAGGTAGGCCAGGAATTTTTGAGTAAACAGGTATCTTGGTATCAGGTACAGGTAGTTGATATAATACAGTATGATTGTAAGCGCTGAGGTCATTGCCATCCGTTGCAGATAAGGGGTTATCCCATCCCGGGGTTCCAGCAGGAGGAACGGAATGAAGAACAGAAAAACCCAGATCACGCAGTTGATCAGAAAAGTAACCCAGAATGGTTTGTCAGTGTTCATGATACTTTATATTTCAAGGTTGCGAAATTAGGCAATCAAAAGTGAGGGATTGTGAATAATAGACGGAGACGCCTAATTAGTCGATATTTATAGTTTATTTGCCGATAAGCCATCCATTCTGTACAAGGGGATAATATTTTTGTATTTTTGTCTTATGCTTCATCAACGACAACAACAAAAACTACTTCAGAAACTATCTCCCCAACAGGTGCTGGTGATGCGCCTGTTGCAGCAGCCCGTGATTTCGCTTGAGCAAAGGATTAAACAGGAAATTGAGGACAATCCCGCCCTTGAAGAAGCTCTCGATGTGAGCGATATGGATGAACTCTCGGATGATTCCGCTCCTGAATCCATCGACGCTGATGAGGACAGTTTCTCGGAGGAGGAGGATGAACATACCGAACTGAAGGCCGATAATGAATTTTCTTTCGAAGATTACTTTGACCTGGATGATATTCCCGATTACAAACTGGTATCAAACAACCGCAGCCCTGATGAGGAAGCCTGGGAATCCCCGGTTGTTTCGGGAGTGAGTTCCCAGGAATACCTTTTAGCCCAGATGGGCGTGCAGAAGATACCCGACAAAGAGTTCATCATTGCGTCCACTATCATCGGCAATCTCGACGAAACAGGGTACCTGGCCCGTGAAATTCCTGCACTCATCAACGATCTTGTCTTCAACCACAATATAGAAGTTACTGAAGCTGAGGTTTTGGAAGCCCTGAAACTTGTCCAGGGGTTCGACCCTCCCGGTATTGCAGCCAGGACACTCCAGGAATGCCTTCTCCTGCAGCTTCAGTACAAAACCGACAGGACCTATGCAACCGACCTTGCGGAGGTGATCATCCGTTATTATTTCGATGAATTTTCGAAAAAGCATTATGAGAAGATTCTCCAGAAAGCCCATATAACCGAAGAAGAATTGAAGGAAGCTGTTGAGGAGATCACCAAACTCAACCCAAAACCAGGTTTTACCATTACCGACGAGGCAAGAAGCAGCCAGTATATTGTGCCTGATTTCCTGATCACTATCAACGACGGAGAGATTGAACTGAACCTGAACTCCAGGAATGCCCCTGAACTTTCGATCAACAGGGAATACGTGGATATGCTGAAGGGATATAATCACAAGAAAAAGAAGATCAGCAGCAATGAAAAGGCCGCCCTTACTTTTATAAAACAGAAAATTGACTCGGCAAGGGGTTTTATCGATGCCATCAAACAAAGGCAGGAAACCCTTTACGTGACCATGAAAGCCATACTGGAGTATCAGAAAGAGTATTTCCAGACTGGTGATGAGACAAGGCTCAAGCCTATGATCCTAAAAGACATCTCCAACAAGGTGGGCCTGGATATCAGTACCGTTTCAAGAGTTGCAAATTCCAAATATGTTCAGACTCCTTTCGGGACTTTCCTGCTTAAAAGTTTCTTTTCGGAATCCCTGCAGAATGCCATGGGCGAAGAGATCTCCTCCAGGGAAATCAAGAAAATACTTTTCGATACCATAGAAGGGGAGAATAAATCGGCTCCGCTGACCGATGAAGAGCTTGAAGAAATACTTCAGAAAAAGGGATATAATATCGCCCGCCGTACTATTGCCAAATACAGGAAACAGCTAAGAATCCCCGTGGCAAGGCTGAGAAAGGAACTGTGATCAACCCAGGTTATGAATAAAGGCAGCTCCCCGTCCGCAATTATCTCTTTTGTGTTTCACCCGGTTCTCATGCCGTTTTACACTCTTTTGCTGATGTTTAATTCCCATTCTTTTTTCGTGGGGCTGCTGCCTCCCAAAGAGATTGTCTTTTTGTTGGGGTCTGTTCTGCTTACAACTGCTTTCGGCCCCCTGCTTATGATGTTGTTTTTGTTCAGGCTTAAGCTGGTTTCATCCCTGTATATGCAAAAACGTGAAGAAAGGATACTTCCCCTGCTCACAATAGCCATGTTTTACTACCTTACCTATTATCTTCTAAAAGGGATCAACCTTTCGGTTTTATTCAGCTATTTCATGCTGGGCAGCACGCTGCTGATTATCGTCTGCCTGTTTGTGAATTTCTTCTTCAAGATTAGCCTTCATATGGCCGGGATAGGAGGGGTTACGGGATTCTGGCTTGGACTCAGCATCCGGCAGGGAACTCCTCATTTGTTTTCTCTTTCAGTTCTTATTTTTCTCTGCGGATTGCTTGGTTACGCAAGGCTCAATGAGGGGAACCATTCACCAACAGAAACATACTCCGGCCTCTTTTTAGGAGCCGGCATCCTCTTTTTTCTTATGATGCTTTGATCAGAAGGGCCTGAGAAGAAAACCTACAGAGATCGGGTAAAGATCCGGGCCTTTCCCCTGCTGGAAAATTGACGACAGCTGGTAATACCCGGTAAGGTTGAACCATTTATACCCTATGCGCAGGGTAGGGCCGTATTCGAAACGATCGAGGTTCGCAACATTGCGGAATTTGACTCTGAGCTGATCGTTGGTATGATAAATATAATCATCCCCCACGAATTTCGTATGGGCCGGTAACATGTAACCGGCTTTAAATCCTAAAGCGAGGGCGAACTTGGCCTTGTTCATGTAAACAAATTCGATTGGAATCTCAAGGTAAGGCATGACCAGTTTTGACCTTTTGTAACCGATGGAATCGGGGATCTTTGTCAGCTTTGTAGAGTCGGTATAATTTTTAACCGTAAAATTTCCGAACATATTATGTATGGAGACAGCAAGTCCCACCCCGAAACCGAAGTTGCTTTTCCCAAAGGGAACCTTGTAAGCAATCACGGCCTGGAACCCCTGGTTGATTGTCCTTGTTTTAACGTCACTGGGAACACCCATGTAAATATCGGTAAACATCCCTATCCCGACATGGATCTTTTTCTTTGTCTGTTCGTTGATGATCTGGGAATTGCCGGTTCCTGGAATTGCCAAAACAAAGGCAGTGAGGAGAAAGAATCCCGGTAAAAAATTTCGGTGAAAGGTCATATGCAATTATTTATACAGCAAAATTAACGCTTTTTTCCCTCATCCATTGCTTAACCCCATAATTTTTGGGGATAAACACCTTTACGTATCAGTGCCCTGATGCTGTCGACCACTACAACACGGTCATCCTGGTAAGTCATTCCGAACCATTGCTCGTCGCAGGAAAGCACTTTGACTCCTGACTGTTTGGACTGTATCAGCTTGTTGACCACCGATGGAATATAGAATTCGGCTTTCTGATTTTCATAGTTTTTTTTAATGAAGGAATCAAATCCAGTTTTCAGCTGTTCAAAGAAGGACGGGGTGAATCCCCAGCAATTCATGGAGACCGTTGTATCGGGAGACATAATTACAGCGGGTTCATTACCTTCCAAGTAAACAATCCCCTTGCCGGTTCCTTCAATGCTGGTTCTTTCAACCACGTCAAGGAGTTCCCTGTTTTCACCTATCCGGCAGATCCCCCTGGAGACTGATCCGAAATCAGAAAGTGTTTTATCCAGGCGATAACCCACCATGCAATAATCGTTTTCACGCCCGGGGGTCCAGTCTTGATAATAGTCGGCAAGCGCCCTGTAAGCCTTTCTTCCGTAAAAGTCATCGGAATTGATCACGGCAAAAGGTTTGTCTATCCTGCCTTCGGCCATCAGCACCGCATGGCCTGTTCCCCAGGGCTTCTGCCTTTCATCCGGGACCAGGATTCCTTCGGGGACCATCCAAATTTCCTGGAATACATAATCCACTTCGATATGGTCGCGCAGCCTGTTGATGAACATCTCCTTGAACCCTGCTTCCAGTCTCTCATTGATGATAAAGACCACTTTGCCGAAACCTGAGTTTATGGCATCATAGATTGAATAGTCGAGAAGGGTTTCACCGTTAGGGCCTATACGGTCGAGCTGTTTGAGCCCGCCGTAACGGCTGCCTACCCCGGCAGCTAGGATAAGTAAGGTTGGTTGCATGATTGATTTATTGGTTATGGTTGACTTTAATTTTTAGATCATTTGTATATGGTAAATGGTACATGGTAAATGTTTCACCATTTTTTTACCTTATGCCCCCATACAGCATAATAGAGGATGTAAGCATAGCAAGGAACCGCGATCCAGTATGCTTCAGCCTGGTTGAAAATATCGACAAGCCTGCCGTAAGCCAGGGGGAGCAGGGCGCCACCGGCAATCCCCATGATCAGCAGGGCCGAACCGATTTTGGTGAATTTCCCAAGCCCGTCTATGGCAAGAGGCCATATTGCAGGCCACATAATGGCGTTTGCAAGCCCGAGCAATGCGATAAAAAAGACACTCAGGTCAAAGGGAAGGGTCAATGAAAAACTTCCGAGGCTGACAGGGAGGGATGTTTGATAAGGAACTTTAGTCGCCAAAACGGCACAGATCACAAAAATTATTCCGAATAAAGCAGAGACCGCCAAAACAAACTCCTGCTTGAGGTATTTCGGTATGGTGATAATTCCGATGATATAGCCAATGACCATGGCTGTGAGTGTATACGAGGCGAAATACTTTGCCTGCACAAAACCTATCCCCTGCGACTTGCCGAAATTAATGATGGTGTCTACTGCAATGACCTCCACTCCCACATAAACAAAAATGGCAATAACCCCGAGTATAAGCTGGGGGAACTGGAAAATATTTGTCCTGCTTTGATTCGACCCGGCATCCTCCGCTTCCTCAGAGTCGGTATCGATATCGGGCAGGCTGGAATATCTCAGGAGTATGGCCAGAAGAACAAGAACCACGGCCATAACGATATAGGGTATGATGATCCTGCCGGCAAGGGCATTCAGTGTAATATTTCGCTGGATTTCGTCAAGGGATCCCAGGTATTGTTTGTCAAATTTGTCCATGCCTGCAAG
Organism: uncultured Bacteroidales bacterium; assembly: GCA_903877385.1. GTDB lineage: Bacteria > Bacteroidota > Bacteroidia > Bacteroidales > FEN-979 > CAIRDP01. Next base: position 7,198 of record CAIRDP010000030.1, on the reverse strand, counting down.
TACGATAGCTCCCAGGATGAGCGGGCTGATGACACCTGCAATCTTATTGCAGATCCCCATAATGCTGATCCTTTTTGCTGCGCTTTCAATGGGGCCCAGGATGGTGACATACGGATTGGATGCAGTTTGAAGGATAGCCAGCCCGGTGCCCTGGATGAAGAGTCCCGTAAGGAAAAGCCCGAAAGTCCTGGAATATGCTGCAGGGATAAAAAGGATGGCCCCCAGCGCCATCACGACAAGACCCAGCGACATGCCATTCCTGAAACCTACTTTGCGAAGGAAATAGGACGAAGGAATTGCCATCACCAGATACGAGATATAGAAGGCGAAGGTGACGAAATACGATTCGAAATTGTTCTTTTCACAGGCTACCTTGAGAAAAGGGATCAGCACTGAGTTCAGCCAGGTCACAAATCCGAAGATAAAAAAGAAGATCCCGATGATCAGGATCGAAAAAATGTACTGGCTTTTGTTGATGTTCGTAAGGGCAGTTTTGGAATTTTGGTTCATGGGTGCGAATTTCAGGGCAAATGTAAAGGAATTCTGAATTTCACCAAATTATCCTATTTTTGTGGGAACATCTACCCTGGCTAATATGGAAAAGATTACCGAAAAATTTAACATCCTGATTGTTGATGACAGAAGAGAAAACCTGATTTCACTCGAAACCATTATCGACAGTCCGGAATTGAATATTATCAAGGCCCTTTCGGGTAATGAAGCTCTTTCTATCATGCTGGTGCATGATATCTCGCTGGTTCTTCTCGATGTAAACATGCCTGGCATGGATGGTTTTGAAACGGCTGAACTGATGCGCGGTAGCGAAAGGACAAAAAGCATCCCCATCATCTTTATCACTGCAACTTACCGTCAGCCCAAACAGATCTTCAGGGGTTACGAAACCGGGGCTGTGGATTACCTCTATAAGCCCCTTGACAGGAAAATACTCCAGAACAAGATCAGGGCATATATCGATTTCTTCAAGCAAAAGCATGCTTTACAGGTTACTACCATAACCTTGCAGAGTACCGTTGCCGAACTCGATAAGGCCAGACAGGCCGCTGAAGTTGCAACACTTGCCAAAAGCTCTTTCCTGGCCAATATGAGCCACGAGATCAGGACCCCCTTAAACGGGATCATCGGGATGACCGACCTTATGCTTATGGATGAGGACCTGTCGCAGCATCACCAGGAACAGCTTTCCGACATAAAACAAAGCGGGGAATCCCTGCTGGAAATCATCAATGAGATCCTTGACATATCGAAGATAGAAGCCGATAAGATCGAAATTGAGATCATTGAATTCAGCCTGAGGGAATTGCTTGAATCTGTTATCCACCTCCTGTCGGTCAAGACTTACCAGAAAAACCTCGCGTTTTACTGCGAACATCCTCCTGATATGCCAGATTCGTACCTGGGAGACCCTACAAGGATAAGGCAGGTGCTGATCAACATTATTGGCAATGCCTTGAAATTCACCGAACAGGGCAACATCTGTGTGAAAGTTGAAATACGGGAGAGTCACGAAAACGCCTGTATCCTGAATTTCTCAGTTACCGATACAGGCATTGGAATTCCTCCCGATAAACTGAATACACTGTTTGAATCATATCACCAGGCCGACAAATCCACTACCCGTACATACGGGGGCACCGGCCTCGGTCTTACCATTTCGAAGAAACTTGTGGAACTTATGGGCGGAAGTGTGAGTGTAAGCAGCAAAGTCGGAAACGGCAGTACTTTCAGGTTTACACTTCCGTTGACCTGCCCCGGGTTTTCTGAAAATTCATTTTCTCTTGAGCTGCCTGCAGTATATAAAGGTTCAGGGGTGATCATTGCTGATTCCGATCCAAAACATGCCATGCAGCTTGAAAAATTTCTCGCTTTTTTGGGATTTAAGACCTGCGTGTTGAACTCAGCCGAGGGATGCCTGGACAGGATTAAAAGATCGGGCACAGATGCGGTAAAGTTTGTGTTTGTCGACCAGGCCCTTCAAGACGAAAAGAATGAAATATTTTTAAGTAAAATTCTGGATATCAACCCCTCCGGCAAGCCACTGGAAAGGGTGGTGATGCTCAGCAATAAATCGGTTCAGGCAACACGCAAACTGCTGTCGGAAGGAATCAGCCACTACCTTTTCAAACCTGTGCTCCAGCTGGAGTTACTGAATTTAATGCAAAGGATACTCGGGCTGACTCCCACACAGAAAAGCTCCGATGCCCGTATACCCGAACTCAGCAAATCAGGGCCTAAACTCAGTATACTCGTGGCCGAGGACCAGCCAATCAACCAGAGGATCATGGTGCAGCTGCTTGGGAAAAGGGGATGGGAAGTAACAACGGCCAATAACGGTCTTGAGGCCATGCATAAGGCGCATACACAGGCATTCGACCTTATTCTCATGGACGTAATGATGCCCGAAATGGATGGTTTTGAATCTACCCGGCTGATAAGGCAGGATGCCGGCGGAAAGAATTTCAGCACCCCGATTATCGCCCTCACCGCCAATGCCATGAAAGGCGACAAGGAACAATGTATTGCCGCCGGAATGAATGACTATATTTCCAAACCTATTAACCCGGAAGAGGTTTTCCAGACCATAGAGAAATATTATTTAAAGTGAAATCTTCAGGATTATGACCAACCGCATCTGGACCAGGATCAAACGCTCAATCCTTAATTTCAATTACAGGACCCTGAAAAATATCGGCATCGGTAAAACCATGCTGCTTTACTTTCTTGCTATTTCGCTTATCCCCCTTGCGACACTTAGTTACATAAACTTCAGGAATTATTACATGGGCCTTACCATTATGGCCAAGAAAGCCCTCTTCACGACTTCCCAGCTCAGGATCAATTATCTGAACACCTACTTCACCGACCTGGACACTTATCTTGGCGAAATGGCCACCGACAAGGATCATGTTTTTTTCTTTGAACATCTTGCCGATCATAAAAGCGCAGCCGGTAAAAAAGAATCAAAGACCGATAAAAACAAGTCTTCCGAATTTGCCGATGACCTCCGCCTGGAGATCCAGAGAAGCTGGATCCCCGATGGCATCCATAACATATATTTCACCGACCTGAAGGGGAACATCGTTTTTGAACTGAACCAGAGTTCCGACCTGGGCAAAAACCTTTTCACTTCCGATCTCTCGGGGACCAGATTCTCGAAGATGGCTAAAAAAGTCCTCACCGAAGGCAAACCAGCGTTTTCCGATCTTGAGTTTTATCCCCCTGGGAACAAAGAAGCCTATGGATTTCTTGGCTGCCCTGTGAACGATCACAGTGGGGGCAGGATCGGGATCATAGTGCTGCAGATCACGACCGAAAAAATAGATAAAATCATACAGTACGGCGTTGGCTTTGGCACTTCAGGGCATGTTTTTATTGTAGGCATTGATCTTATCATGCGGTCCAACAGCAATATCAGCGGTGACAGCCCCATCCTTAAAACTGCCGAGATCAGCGAAAAGACCAAAATCTGGCAGCAATACAAAGCCAATAACATGATCCTGAAGCCCGACGGGGATCCGATACGCGAAGAAGTTGCCATCTACCCCACCAGCCAGGGGAAAATCGTGATTGGCATTTACAGGAACCTTGACGTAATCGAGCAACTGGGCGTAAACTGGGCTCTTGTGGAGGAGATCGACCAGGTTGAAGCGCATGCAGTTGCCCAGGAACTTTCTTCTTTTGCCAAATTATCGCTGATCTTGACCACCATTGTCGTTTTTGTACTTTCAATCCTTGTTACAAACAGGTTTGTCAAACCCCTCAAGATCCTTTCGGAATGGGCGAAACAGGTCGGGAGCGGACAGCTCATCATCCGTGATGTTAAAGTTTCGAAGGACGAGGTAGGCGAAATGAAGGATGAATTCATCCGCCTGGTCAAGTCACTCAAATCCATGGCCGATGTTAGCCAGGCCGTTGCGCTTGGCGATTACAGCAAATCGGTACAGGTACGCAGCTCCGAGGATGTCCTTGGCAAATCGATGAACCAGATGGTCGAAAGTTTCAAGAATGTAGTGAAACAGGCCAGGGCTATAGCCGGGGGGGATTATTCATCGAACATTGTTCCCAGGAGTGACGGAGACACCCTGGGCATCGCATTGTTTGAAATGACCAACCGCCTGAGGGAGGCTCATATCGAAATATCTTACCAGGACTGGCTTAAGACAGGACTGAATGAACTAGGGCTGAAGATATCGGGAGAAATTAAAATCAAGGAATTATGCGAGGAGGTTGTTTCCTTCCTTTCCCATTACCTGGATACCCAGATCGGTTTGCTTTATACTTATGAAGACGACCACCTGCTTCACCTCTCGGCCACTTATGCATATTCCGGCGGCGAGCTTTCAGCTAAACCACTTGCGTTGGGAGAAGGTCTCGTTGGACAGGTAGCAAAGGAAAGAAAGAAGATGACTTTCTATGCTTCATCCGAATCAATGCCCGCTGTGAATATCGGACATGATAGCATGCATCCCCAGTATTTCATACTGGCTCCGATAGTGTTTGAGAATGTTCTCTCGGGGGTTCTCGAACTTGGTTCCTTCCGCCCTTTCGACGAGCAAAAACAGAAATTCCTCGAAACCTCGATTGAAAACATTGCTGTTGCCTTGAATACGACCCGTTCAAGGGAGCGTGTGGAGCAGCTGCTAAAGAAAACCCAGGAACAGGCCAACGAGATGGCCCATCAGAAGGAAGAGCTCAGGCAGATCAACCAGGAACTGGAAGAACAGACAAAAGCCCTGAGAATGTCGGAAGAGAGCCTGCAGCACCAGCAGGAGGAACTCAGGGTGATCAATGAGGAACTTGAAGAACGTACCAAAGTCCTGGAACTTCAACGCGATGACATCCGCAAGAAGAACGAAGAACTGGAGCTCGCGCAGGAAGAGATCAGGCAGAAAGCCGAAGCCCTGGAGATCGCAAGCAGGTACAAATCGGAATTTCTCGCGAATATGTCGCACGAGCTCAGGACGCCTCTCAACAGCATCCTTGTGCTGTCGGAGATACTTTCATCCAATAAGAACGGGGTGATGACGAACGACGAGATTGAATTTGCCAAGATAGTCCATTCATCGGGCACTGATCTCCTTGAACTGATCAACGACATTCTTGACCTCTCGAAAGTCGAAGCCGGGAAGATGGAACTTGAAATCGAATCGGTGAGCCCCGATGATATACAGGAGTATGTGGTCAGGACGTTCACTCCTCTCACCCAGCCTAAAAACATTGAGCTCAAAACAGAGGTGGAAAAAGGCATCCCCGAAACTTTCGAAACGGATATGCAGAGGCTGCTCCAGATCATCAAAAACCTCATGTCGAATGCAATTAAATTCACTGAAAAGGGCAGCGTGACGCTTAAAATTGCAAAAGCCCCGGCCGGGTTGCGTTTCAATAACCTGGCCCTTAAGGTTGATAATACCATTGCAATCATGGTGACCGATACCGGCATAGGGATAGCCGATGATCAGAAGCATGCTATTTTCGAAGCATTTCAGCAGGCCGACGGCACTGTAAGCAGGAGGTTCGGAGGCACGGGTCTCGGCCTTACCATCTCGAGAAGCCTGGCGCGGCTGCTTGGCGGTGAGATCCAGATGAAAAGCAAAGTCGGAGAAGGCAGCACCTTCACGATCTACCTTCCGGTAACTGCCCCTGTTCAGGATACCGGCGGGCCTGCAGGCGATGAAGCAGCCCCGAAAGAGCCCCGGAAACCAGCCCCTGTAAAGAAAGCAGCACCCCCGGCCGAAGAAGAACCTCAGCAGGAAAATTCAGGCTTTCTTCCCGATACGGTCTTCATAGGCAAGAAGATCCTCGTAGTGGACGACGATATGAGAAATGTGTACGTGCTTTCAAAAATACTGGAGGAGAAAAACGTTGAGATCTTTATCGGGCGTACAGGGAAAGAAGGCATTGACAAACTTCACCAGAACCCCGGCATAAATCTCGTCATCATGGATATTATGATGCCCGAAATGGATGGTTATACCGCTATGCGGGAGATCAGGAAAGAGGAACAATATACCAGCCTTCCCATCATTGCCTTAACCGCAAAAGCCATGAAAGGTGACAGGGAGAAATGCATAGAAGCCGGGGCGAATGATTATATGTCGAAGCCCGTTCAAACCGAGAAACTGCTCAGCCTTCTGAGGGTGTGGCTTCAGAAGTAGACCCGGGAATCTGATCAGGACCCGGTTCTTCTGTATTCAGTGGAAGCTGGGGGACGGCAGGGTTTTCAAAGCTCTTTTTCTTGTGCTTCAGTATCTTGCCGTCGACTATAAATACTATGGCCTCGGCAATATTGGTTGAATATCCTGCAAGCCTTTCAATGTCGGTAATGATGACAATGAGGTTGGTTGCAACAACAATCACTTCGGTCTTATGCATCATTTCCTCGATGATCCTGGCCGTAATGCCCTGTGCCTTCTCTTCAATGGCAGAGGCCAGTTCAAAAATATCCTTGACAAATGCAGTATTCCTGGTGTTCAGTATAGTGATCACATCGTTCACTATCATGTCGGTCATCTTCACGATCTCATCTATATGAAGCTCATCAATGATATCCCTGTATTCGCTCACGCCTTCGCTTTTCTGGGCCATGGATACCGCATGATCTCCCATCCTCTCAAGGTCATTATTCATTTTGAGGGCCGACATGATCAGCCTCAGGTCGGTTGCCACAGGCTGTGTGAGGGCAAAAATCCTCTGGCATAATTTGTCGATTTTTGTATCGAGCTTATCCACTTTGCGGTCATTCTCTATGATACGCTCAGCAAGTTCCAGGTCACCCCTGAGCAAGGCATCAAATGCATTATGGACCTGTTCGGCTACCAGGTTTCCCATCTTAATCAAACGCTTGTTCAGCTTTGCCAGTTCGAGTTCAAAATGACGTTCCATTGTTTTTCCTTTTTTATTTTTTGTTGGCTGATGAGGGAGGTGTCATCAACCGAATCTTCCGGTAATGTATTCTTCGGTATGTTTCTTATCGGGAGCTGTAAATATCTTGCGCGTCCTTCCATGCTCTATCAGTTCACCCATATAGAAAAAAGCAGTGAAGTCGCTTACACGGGCCGCCTGCTGCATATTATGGGTGACTATGACGATAGTGTAATCCTTTTTAAGCTCAAAAATAAGTTCTTCTATTTTGCCTGTGGATATCGGATCGAGTGCGCTGGCGGGCTCATCCATAAGAATG
>CAIRDP010000029.1 GCA_903877385.1 uncultured Bacteroidales bacterium | reverse complement strand
TGATTGCCAAAGAAATACGTTCCGGAGATGATTATGCAAGTGATGACAAACGCTTTGAACAACTAGAGAAACGACATCTTCAACGTCAACGAGATATTGCACGTTATTATAATTTCAATGTACCAAAGTAGAATTAATCACCCTCGTGAGAACTCCTGTTGCTGAATTGTACCGGGCTGTGACCTGCCATAAATATCCTGAAGGATTTTGCCTTAACGCCCAGAAATCATAATTCCCGAAAGCCCTGTCACCATTCACATCCAGCGTGGTATTTCCCGAAGCGCCAAAGTAGTTTGCCGCTTCATCCGTAAAAGCAAGTTTAAAGGTGGCAATATCAGCAGAAGTGCCTGTGGTAAGATAGGTCTTCAATCCCACCCATACTGCATCATACGCAGTCAGTGCGTATACATCAGGGCTTCGCCCGATACTTTCGGTGATCCTGTCGGTAAGAGGTCCCCACTTGTCCCTGGCCGATTCATCAAGCCCGAAGATAGGGCAGGGAAGGTTATGTGATGCAGCAAATCCGCTCGCTGCCGTATCGGCGGTCAAAGAACCGTTCTGGGCAAATGCCGAACTCCCGTACCAGGAAACACTTTTAATATGGGAATAATTCCCCGCTGATGAAAGAATGCCTGTCCCTTCTCCGAAAGAGCACAAATAAACAGCAATCTGGGAAGGAGAATAAGTGGCAAGCAGGGTATTTACATTTGCATCAAGCTGGGTCAGCTCTGAACCGAAAGCAGTTGCCTTTGGATCGTATTTTACAGGGCTGTAAATCACGCCTCCCCGGGCGGTGAAATTTGTGCTGGTTGCCCCCAGCAGGTCATTCCCCCACACATCGTTGCGGATTATTGGAACAATAACCCTGATGCTGTCTTCAACCAGCAACTTACTCATTGCCTGTCCCTGGATTACATCACTCGAAACGAAACGGAAGATATTATCACCCGGTATGGCCAATGAAACAGCCACGCTTGAAGGGCTTACCACCAGGATTCCGTGAGTATCGGCAAAGGGTTTGATTGCCAAGACTTCGGCGCTGGAATACGGCCCGATCACAAGCCTGATGCCCTGGTTGTAAAAAATTTTCAGCTGCTTCAGGGCTTCTGCCGTGTCTGTTTTTGTATCGGCAATAAGCAACTGTACACTTGCATTGCGGCCGATTGAATTGAGCCAGGCATTGATGTCCTGCTGGGCAAAGCCAATCGAAACCTGTGAACTCTGGCCTGTGGAACTGCCGCTGCCTGTGAGCGAGAGCAAAGCCCCAATCCGTATCGTTGTTTGTGACGGCTGTTGTCCTTCATGATAATTGCAGTGCTTGTGGCAGGAAGTGAAGAGAAGGACCACTGCCGTAAGAAAAGCGAATGTTAAAGGTCTCATACTATGGTTTTGGTTTTGGTTTTCTTTATTACAAAATAATCCTGGGTCCCTTAAGTCGCTTAATTTGCAACATATATTTCAGGATATCCTTGAATCAAGTCTTTTTAAATAACCCATAAATCTCATGCCCCGCATTATACCCGGGATTAACCCTGATCAGTGAAAAGTGCTGGAACAAACTGTAAGCATATGTAATCCATTTTGCCCTGCTCCTTATATACCATTGATCGAGTATGGTTTTCTTTATTAACTCAGTATTTGAAACTTCTATTGCTTTTTCTTTTAAAAAGAAATCAGCAGAGGACTTCCTGGATACAGGGCTCATAAGTTTCCTGTCTTTTTTCCATCCGGCCCCCCTCATGGTGGTTTTCAGATTATAGGTGTAATAATCCACAGGTTTGAAGCCTTTTTGTAATAACAAATCTTTAAGCCCTTTCCCGTCATAATAATTCACATGATTGATCAGGAGTTCCGATGGCGCATTGGCAAGCACCGCAGTGAGGTAGTGCTTCCAAACGTCCTCATGCCCGTTGGGAGTTAAAAAATGGAAATACCCGTTCGGGCCAAGATACAGGTTTATGTTGCTTAAAACTTTCGAAATGTCGCTTACATGCTCGATAATATCCCGGGCTATCACCAGGTCGAACTTAGCGGTGTGTCCAGGCAAAAAATTATCAGGAATCCCCTGTATTATTTTGTAGTTATGATGCTCCTGGTTGAACTTGAGCACTTCAGTGTTAACATCCATAACACTTATTTCTGCGGCTGGAAATACAAACTGCAAACCTGCCGAAAAATACCCCGAACCGGGACCCAGTTCCAGTACGGAAAGGGGAGATATTTTTTTGTGTTTCAGCGAAAGACCAAAAACAAGCCCTCGCCTGAAATTCCTTATACAGTTTTTAATCTGTTCTTTTGTGCCGGTTCTCAGCGACTCCTCAATATAATAGGCCAGGCATCCTTTTGCCGTTTCTTCATCGTTCAGCATCGGGTCAAGCTGGATATGATTGCAAACAGGGCAGCTGATAAGCCTCGAGGTTTTAATATCCCAGTAATCCACAATGGCGATCTGTTCCCCGGATTTTTCATTGCATACCCGGCAATTCTCTTCTCTTTCAACAAGCCTTCCTGTGATCGCTGCAGCCATTTTATTAATTTTTACCGGCATATTCCCCTCATCGTTGCGAACCCCGGGTCCAGGGCTTACCTTGGGTCATAACCTGTTTATTGTTTTTGAAGGTCGAAAAACTTTCTTGCAAAAAGCAACTGGTACTCAACTGCATTTGCCCAGTATTTCCAGGTATGCTGCCCGGGCCTTTCAACATAATCATGAACTATCTTAAGCTTCATCATCTTCTGGTGCAACTGGTAATTAACCTGGTAAAAGAAATCCTCAGTCCCGCATTCAATCATAAATGCAACCGGCTGAGCAGGATGATCATCGATCATATTGATAACACTCATTTTTTGCCAGTTCTCATTGTATTTTTCAGGATCTCCTATCCGCTTTGCTATGTCCCATCCGGCAGGGAAAGGCCTTAGGTCCACTCCCCCGCTCATAGCCCCGGCACAGCCGAAAACATCGGGATGTTTCAGCGCAAGGTAGAGCGCACCGTGTCCTCCCATGCTGAGCCCTGTGATGGCCCTGTGGTTGCGGTTCGCAATGGTATGATAATGCGCATCGATATAATGAACCACTTCGCTGCTCACATAGGTCTCATACTTGAAAGTTGTGTCGACAGGGCTGTCAAAATACCAGCTTCCGTAACCCCCGTCGGGGCAAATGATGATCAGTCGCATTTGGTCGGCATAGGTTTTAATGGCCGGGACCTGCTTTACCCAGGTATTGTAACAGTCGCTGTACCCGTGCAATAAATAAACCGCCGGATACCTGCTTTGATCCTTTGTATAATTATCAGGTTTTATGATAACGCATTTTATCCCCTTTTTCATTACCTGGCTGTAAATAACAGCGGTATCTACCGATGCGGCAAATCCATTGATGAAAATGATAACGGCAGCCAGCAGTATCAGTATATGTTTCATGCTTGTATTCTTCACCATGGTTCACTGATTTTGAATTGTTTTATAATCAAAGTTGCAATAAAAGCTTCGAAAAGACTTAAAGGAACCCCGTAAAGCAAAAGGCCGTATGGCAACACCCCCAGGTTCCCTATAACTACCCACATCAATACAAAGGCGACAAACCACGAGAGTAAAGCAGTCTGAATCATTGTGAATTTCCGTGCAATAATAAAGATCGCCGTAGCGAACAGCATCGACCAGATCCCCCAAAGGGCCCCATTAACCGGTGCCGAAGGAAAGTTAAGGCCCAGGGCCTGGTAATGCCGGATCCAGTATGATTTTACTATAAATTCATTTCTCACAAATTCCGAAATACTGATCCAGATTGTTGCTAAAAGCACGGGTAAGATAGTGTTTTTAATAAGTTTCATATCCTTGTTTTTGTTTGTTGCACTGCCCGGTATTTGTAAACTGAACCTGCTGCCCTGTTTTTTCTTTGTTTTGCTTGCTCTCTTGAAGGTTTGCGGTTTGCCCTTTTATTTTGGTTTGATGGGTATCCATATCTCCTCTTCTGAATCCGGATCTCCATTCCTGTATTTTTCCCCCAACAGTTCAAAATGCGGCCTGTTGTCGAGGCTGTAGCCAGAACCAGGCAACCAGGTCCCGAAAATATATTTAAATGTCGCTGGTCCCGCGCTCTCACCTCCTTTATGCAAAAAAACCGCGTAAAGACCGGCATCAAGTGTAAAGGGCTCAAGGCCAATGGGAATTGATTCGAACCCGGCAACTTCAATGGCAGCCCATTTCTCAAATTCCGCCTCGGGCTTGAAATTGCTGAAGTATGAACGGTCATAAACCTGCATGGAATACAGCACCGAACCGCAACGGCTGTTAATTTCCTTCCTTTCCTTCATGAAGCTGCGCCATAACTCATGCGTTTTGTTATCAGATAACGACATCTTCAAACGTTTCCCGACTAACTTTTTAGTATCGCACTTTACAATCCTGGGCTCCATTGTTGCTTTACTATTCAATTACAATGTCATATTTATTCAGCAGCCCGGCTATTCCCGCTGCCGAAAATTTGGCTTTTTTAATCCTGTTGATCTCCGGGTCGATTGAATAATTGAAAGATGTCCTTAAGTCGGCTTTTTCAATCGTGGTCCTGTCAAATACAGCTCCGCTGAAATCACAACTTTCAAATACTGAAGCTGTAAGATCACATTCGGTGAAATCCACTTCCTGCAATTTTAAGTTTGTGAAAAGGGTCTTTTTAATTTTGGTTTTATAGAACGAGCTGTGGTTCAGGGAACAGTTTGTAAAACTGAACGAAAGCCCGAAATCGTTGCAAACGCTGAAATTGAGCCCCAGCATCTTGCATTCTTCAAAATGTACGACCCTGAAGGCTGTCTTGTTCAGTTTCGCAAGGCTGAGGTTACAGCCCAGGAACCTGCAATCCACAAACCTGGTTGATGAAAGATCAGCGCCCGAAAAATCACATTGTTTAAAGATACAGTTTTCATACTCCCCCTTAAGAAGGGGGCTTTCTTTGAAATCAATTTTTTCGTAAATCCTGTTCTCTGTAAAAGTTTGTTCCATTTTAACGGTAATTCTGTATACAATCCAATAATAACGGCAGGCGGATTAGTCACTCGTAAATTCCTGCCCGCCCCCTTGACAAGGCTTTGCTTCCTGCCATGTTCCCGGGAAATGTTTGCATCTTCGTTTCCCGCGATAAAATAAACTGCAATAAAGGTACGGTTTTTATAAAAACCTTAGCTGGCCATTGCCTGTCATTCATTTCAGGTGGCCGAAGAATCTTAAACTTCCGGGGCTTTTTTCTGCGTCGGGAACTTATTCTAAAAACTCCACGGTTCCTGTTTCAAGATGATATATCGCTCCTGCTATCCTGATTTTGCCCTCATCCGACATTTGTTTTAAAATCGGGCTTTGTGTTTTGATTTCATTGATTGTAAGCAGGATATTGTTAAGACAAACAAGGTCCATATACTGATCGTTCTTTGAAGACTTTTCACCCTTAAAACCTGAGGACTTGTCAATCGCAGCCTGTATCTTCTTCAACATTCCCGTAATATGGCCCATTTTAACTCCATTGATCGCCGACTTTATTGCTCCGCAATGTTCATGTCCCAGTACCAGGATTAATTTTGCGCCTGACACTTTGCAGCCATATTCCATACTGCCCAGCATATCGTCATTGACAAGGTTCCCTGCAACCCGTAAAACAAACACATCACCAATGCTTTTGTTGAATACAAGCTCGACGGGAACCCTGCTGTCCATGCAGGAAAGGATTACCGCTTCTGGAAATTGTCCCGTATGGCTTTTTCTTGCCTGTTCCGGATAATTTCGGGGGCTTAATGAATTGCTGACGAAATGCGTATTCCCCTCTTTTAAATCTTTAAGAACAGCGTCGGGAGTAAGTTTCGCCTGCTCCTCCGCGGTCAGCACATTGCCACACAGGACCACATTGGGCTTGTTTGAAACTGGTCCTTCTTTTTTGTTTTTAATATCGTTTGCACAGGAAGTAAAAAGCAGGATCCCTGCAACAACTGAAATTCTGATCGCTTTGTTCATATGGTGATTTATAATCATTAAAGGCATGATGAAATAAACCTTTGTTAAAGACCTGGACATGCATCATGCATTCCCTTGAATGGGTTTCCTGCATTTTATAATATACCCTTTGTGGGTTGTAATGTAATTTACATCTCTGAATCCAACCGTTCTTAAATCATCAACAACCTGGTTTATTGAATATTTATTAAAGATACCATCTTTTGTGAATTTCATCTTTTTAATAAAATCGATATTGGCCATAAGCAAACAAAACATACCACCTTCTTTTAGTACTGCTTGTATCTTTGAAAATGGTTCAATAAGCTTATCCCAGAAATAGATAACATGCACGCAAAACGCTTTGTCATAATGATCGGGAGCGGTTTCAAGCTTTAAAAAATCCCCGAACATCAATTCGGCTTTTTTACTTTCAATATATTTCCTGTTCCTTTTTGTAGCTTGCCTGAACATTAGTTCCGAGAAATCTATTCCCGATACATGACAGTCGTAATGCGATAAGATCATGTTCACTCCAAGCCCGTGACCGTAGCCTATCTCCAATATTTTCTCATGATGTTTAATCTCAAGTTCAGGGATTATCTTATCATAATCGGGTTTGTTTCCCCTGATCATAATTTTCACTATGATTTTTCCCAATAATCCTGTGGGTTTTTTAAATTGATTGCCTATTAACCTGAGCATAATTGTCGTTTTTATCAGCTTTGAAAAAAGATGTACCGCGTTCGCATATACTGCGTGAATTGATCAACCTGGGTATTCTTACAGATTTAAGCACCTATTATTGTATTCGGATGCTGTTTCAGCGTATTATTAAATGCTTCTCCTGTCCATTTGTTTTTACCCCGAATTTCAAAAGCCCGTCATGATCGCTTTTTCCGCTCATTCTTTTGTTCCCGTCGTAAATAGTATATAAGCTGTTGGCTTTCGACACACGCAGAGTGTAGGCAATCTTTCCTTTACGGGCCTCTGAATACTGAAGCCAGTCATATTCATCAGCATCCCATTTTAATATTTCAAGTGAAAGTTGTCCGGCAGTCTGGGCCCTGAGCGAAAAAAGATCGTCCTTGCCTTTGAAATACAGCACTTCGTTTTTACCCGGGAAAAAGCCAAAGTCACTTTTTGACCCTACTTTGAACTGCCTGTTTGAAACAGAATAGTGATCAGCTAACAGTCCTATTATTAATTTATCCTGCCTGAAATTGTAAATTAATTCAGTGCCTGATAATTTTGAGGGCAGGTGAGGGTTTAAATAAAGCCGGTTATACAAAGGATTGATCCCGTAGATGGCTTTGTACAGACCCACAAGGGCCAGGCTGTTTCCCGAAAGTATGTCGTCTCCAAGCCCGTCCTGGTGCACCCTGCCATACCGCTGGAAGGCCAGCCCATCTTTTTCGTAGCGGTTCAAAACGTTTTCAACATATTTTAACGCCAACTCGGGTTTATAAGCTGCATAGGCTTCAACTCCAACGCTGCCCCATGAAAGGAAGATATCCCCATTCTCATAATTCGGGAAAGGGAACTGCCAGTCATTTCCTTCGCCTGCCGCGTATGAGTATAAACAAATAGGCCAGAAGAAAAGGTTTTCAGCGCTCGTTTGTTCCTCTATCCTGTCAAGTATGGCATTGCGCCTTAGGGTGTCGTCGCAGATCCCGTATGCAATGGCCATAAGGTTTACGGGAACCACAAGATTATCGCCGTGTACCGACTTATCCTTATCGATCCAGTGGATGTACCATTTGTTTTTATCGTCCCAGAACCCGCCATCCCCGGTTGATTTGTTGAAACTCTTTTTGAGCTCTGCGGCAAATGCTGAATAATAGCCTGATTTCACACGGTCGTTTAACCGCTTTTCCACATCCGCCCACAAAGTCAAAGCATAATATAATTTGGCATTGACAAAGGCATTTTCATATGAAGCCCAGATGATATCAATCCAGTCGCTGCCCTTTTTTGCAGATTGCGAATCAGTCATCATTTCAACTAAATGATTGCCGTTCGAATCCCTCTTCAGCATATAATCAAGCGCAAGTTCACAGGTTTTTTTGTGGCTTGAAACCCAGTTCAGATCGCCGGTGAGGTCAAACACCTGCGCAACATTTGCAATAAAGTCGGGATTCGAATCCATAAGATATCCCCATTGGGCTTCATAAAAACCCGCTTTGGTCACAGTACCCTGCATGGCGTCCTCATCCAGGTAAGCCCAGCGCGAGATCACCCTCCCGTCGGGTTTTATGGCATTATCACGGTAATAATCAAGGCATCGTTTATAACCTTCGGTATACGTCGAATCATTGATCCCGATTGCAAACTGGGCGATATACTGTTCATGCAGGCAAATCGGTCCATAGGGCGTATGCCAGCTATTGCCCCCGAAATGCTGTTCATCAATAACCCCTATCCTTGCAATGGTATTTAATACATTGGTCACCTGTTGTCCGTTGATCCCTGCAAATTTCCCGCGCCTGTATTCTTCATTATAATTGACTGCGGATAGGGTTATGGTTTCAATATACGTTCCAGCCCGGACAGCAGACGCAGCCCACACATCAGTCTTTCCCCTGATGAACCTGCTCCTTTTTTCGGCCTCATAACGGTAGCACGGTTCACTATCCGAAACAGCTACGTTAAACACCAGGTGATCATCTTCTGAACGGCTGTATTTCATTGCAACTTTTTTCCCTTTGGCTGTAATTGCCACCTTCAATCCGTCGCCGGTGCTGCTGTTCCAGAATACCGAGCAATCGGAATGAACCCCGTAAGTGCATAATTTCTGGTTGAAGAGATAAAACCAGGCCAGCCCTCCGTATCCGAGAAACGCACCGTTCCAGGTATTTATGCTGTTGAAGTTGAATGAAGGGAATGAGGCTTCTTCTATCAATAGGGGTTTTGGAAAAGTTCTTTCGATTTCAAGGCGGATGTCATTCTCAGTAATGATAAACCTCCATTTTTCTATTGCCGTTTCAGTTTTTTGACCGTAATTAATATTGCTTATGCTTACGGTGTTTTCACCGGTCATTACTGTCGGGACCGATTCGAGTTTCACGGTAGAGTAAGAGTTTGCTGATGTTCTTATGGATGAGAAAATGCCGGCAGGACCTGAGATTACTGACCGGCCATCTATAGTCAGGCTGCTTACAGCGCATTTCATGTTATAATCAAGGGTGATCGTTATGTGAGAGTTCCCGAAGGTGACTACTTTGTCAGGCAGATTATTTTTAATGACGATATCCCCGGCATTGCAGGCTATACTTGTAAACAAAAGCAATATGATTAATCCTGGCCGTCCGTATTTGAAAATCATGGTTGAATATAAAATTAATCAACTAACAGGTTAACAGTATGCTAAAGACTCCTTGCCGGCAAACTCAGGTTTGTGTTAGCATTGTTGCGGCTGCAGGCTCCTCAGGCAAAGTATTATTTGATGATATTCCATTTTATTATACCCCAACTGTAAATAATGGAATCTGAATAAACAACTTTTTTGATTAATCCAATATTTGGTTCAATAAAGAAAACAGTTGAATCGCCATGAAGTAGGAACCGGCTCTCCTGAACTTTATAAAAAGTATGATTATTGATAGTCAATGAATCATGGTAGCGATTCTTTGATAGATAGAAATTGCCGGTAAGAGGTTTAAGACAATAAATAACAGGCCCGTATGCCTGAGGATAGATAAGCCTGGGATTTATCAGCATATGATTCGTTTCTATATAATCTTTATAGCTTGAATATTTAATTGCTGAAAATGACGCATAAGTAAGCATGTAATATTCAACAATTAAATTTTGATTTAACCCAAATCCTATTTCCCACGAATTATGTTCAATTGAATAAATATACGTTGAATCAGTACCCTGGGATGAATCCGATTTATATATCCAATATGAGCCTTTTTGAAAAATAAGACTCTTCATGCTGTCATTAACATTAGCATAGGTATAAACTTCCGGAGTATCATTTTTTTTACAACTGATCAGCAATGCCAGAATGCAAATCAGGGTGATCAGGGGTTTCATTTCAAATGCGGATTATTGTCCATGTAAGTTGAAGTTACCGGGTAACTGATAATGAAGGAGGCAATCTTGCTGTTTTGTATTTGCATAAAGTGTGAAAAATTTTATCGGTGTTTTAATTTGCCTAAACGGCTTGTCGTTTTAAAGGCCAATAATCCAACCACTGCTGTCCCCAAAATAATTGAGAAAATCCAATCATACCAATGAAAGAATTGGAGGGCGGTAATGAATGTTATTGTGCCAAGCGGCAGAAGAAAAACAGAATTTGTAATCAAACCAGGATTATAGACAGGCTTTTCGGGTTGAAAAATTATTGTATGCATTAAATTGTTGATTGTTAATTCAAATAACATCATGGAAAAACCAACCCATGGTGCAATATTTGCCAGGAGGGCGCCGATTATCACCGCCGGCCATGCAATCAGAATGTTTACCTGGAATACATAGCCTTCATCAAGAGGGTAGTTGGGATCGGTTTTTGAACCAAAAGAAGTTTTTAAATTGAAAAATTCTTTAAAACTTAATGGCGATAAAACATATTCTTCACATTCATGAATCATTAAAAAGGGTAAGTGAAGCCATAAAAGAAATTGATAATACGACATGGAATTTCTAAAATAAATTAGAATGACTAATAGTACAGGGGCAATAAACAAATTTGCGCTTTGCCAGAATCGATTAACTTTTTGAATATTCATAAAACCTCCTTTTAAGAATTGGGAATAAAAAAAGATAAATTGTCTGCATGATAGCTGTTTTGCCTGACGTTGGGCTGCTAAGCGCTTCAAAGGCAACGCCTTTGACGAACAACTTTGCGTAAGCATTGCTGGGAATAGCGATTTTTCAGCAGCCGTTTAATGTTCAATGTTCTTTATAATTTTCATCAGGATAAATTTGTTGCGGTTAGCGACATGTTGTACTAAATCCCGTCCCAGGCAGAACCTGGGAACGGGATAGACATTTTCCGATAAATATAGTATAAATGATAATAATTACAAAATCGTTATACTATGGAAAATGTGAAATCTAAATTAC
>CAIRDP010000028.1 GCA_903877385.1 uncultured Bacteroidales bacterium | reverse complement strand
GGATCATGATCCGCTGCCTTCGAACACTCCCCGGAGTGTCAAACAGTTAACCGTGGCTTAATTATTTTACAGAAAAAAAGTTGCACATCTTAATATGCAGGATCGGATCCTTCATCGGCAGTTATTGTAAAAACAAAATTATAGTGTGCCTTTAGCAGGATCGAGGCCAAGAAAAAATAGTAATCAGAAAGTTATTAACTGGCTACCTTGCTTTTTTGAGAGGATACAATCCCAACATTAACTGGTTGTCCATTTATTTGTAAAGTTACGAATCTGAATTTGCAGATGCTTCTTTTCAGGTTAAAAATTTATTGGACTGAACGAAAAATAAGAGAACCATGAAGTGAATTCTCATGATTCTCATATTTTCCCTTAGTGGTGTCAAATTCTTTCTTTTGACATATGGATGGTGTAAAATAATATAATAAAAAATCAATTCGCAACAGGTTTTTTCTCCCCCAAACATGGGGGGATTTCTCCCCATGATGGAGGGGTTTAAAGAATTAATCAGCTAAAAAACAGGAAATTAAAGTTTCAACCTTGCCATCCGGATTGGCATCCGGTGATTTTAAGGGAACCTGAATTTAACATCGAAAGCGCCAAAAACGGGCCCAAATACATATCAAATCATGGACTTGTCGTCAAGGATTTATATTTCTAATAATCCGTATATTTGTGGATTATTGGAAATACAACGATCATGCCTCTAAGCTTTCTTGAATTCCGAGAATCATTATATCCACAGGGTCTGTTTTCAATTTACCAGGTTCGCATTTATTACCCTGATTTTAATAGTGATAATCTTATTTTCTGGCAAAAGAAGGGTTATATCTCAAAGCTGAGGAAAGGATGGTATTGTTTCAGGGAATTTACTCAAATACCTGAATTTAATTTTCTGATTGCAAATCACATTTATACTCCTTCCTACATCAGTCATCAGGAAGCACTTCTTTTTTATGGATTAATACCTGAACATATTGTTGATTCAACGTCAATAACAACCAGAAAAACAGCATCCTTTACCATTTTGGACAAGACCTATAAGTATTACTCAATTCAACAAAAATTCTTTTTCGGTTATATCCTTAAAGCTATGACTGTAAATGGACTTAAAAGGGATTTTATGATTGCCGACAGGGAAAAAGCTATCCTCGACCTGCTTTATATTTTTGATTTTTATAAAACAGAACAGGATCTGGTAGAGATCCGTTTTAATGAAGATGCCCTTGCTAATGAGGTAGATTGGAAGAGAATGGATGATTACCTTGAACGATTTAATATAAAAACTCTTGAAAAGAAAGTCTGTCTTATTAAAAGAATCCATCATATATGATCGCACTTCATGAGATTGTGAGGCAGTATCCCAAAGAACTTCAGAAACCGGAGTTTTATGATCCAATGGTAAAGGAATACCTTCACAAGCATATGTTGAATTATCTTTTTTCAAAAAAATATTCCGATAAGATCGCGTTTATCGGTGGTACTGCCCTGCGATATTTTTATGACCTGAGGCGATTTTCGGAAGACCTGGATTTTGATTATTTAAATTTGTCAAAGCCGGAATTTGAACGGTTAACGGATAATGTGCTGAGAGAAATTCTGGCTCTGGGCTTCAATGCTTTCATCGAAGACAAAAAAAGATATGAAAAATTAAAGGCTTATCGCCGGGTTTTTGTTTTTCCGGAATTAAAATATCAACTGGGGATCAGTCAGCAGAAAGAGGCAAAGTTTTTTATTAAAATTGAAGCCGAACCTCATCATTTTGATTATCGGCCTGATATAAAAACGGTCAGTGGCTTTGGTATTATAACCCCGGTACGAATAATGCCACTTGATCTGTTATTCTCTTCAAAGATCGCTGACGCAATCAGCAGGAAAAAAGACAGGGACTTTTATGATGTGGCCCACCTTATTAATTTTGCGAAACCAGATTTTAACTATCTTGGAAAGAAATGCGGGATTGACTCTCCTGAAAAGCTTAAAAAGGAATTGCTTCTTGCTTCAGTTGAACGTAGATTAAATACTCGCAAAATCTACGACTGCGAACATATGCTTTTCAGCAAAAGCGACCTGCAGATGATTCGTACATTTACTGATTACATCGAACACATTGACTTCAGCAGGTTTAATACCTGAAAAGCAAATAAGTATAGTTTACCCTTCCCCGGGACACCTCCCGGAAAGAAAAACCTATTTCTGAATATTCACCAGGTTCTTGAACAGGCTCTTGTCGGCATTGATCTTGTCGGCATTACCATAAACGCAGTATTCACTTTTGTCGAGCACATCCTGTATCATTTTGGCAAAACCCTTGATGTCCTCAGCCTTTGTGTTGATCACCGCCGTACGGTCATCCTGGATAGCCTTCTCGGTCCTCTTGTTGAAGTAATAGCTGAACGCCTGGTCGCCTTTCTGGGAAGCGGTCAGCGGCCTGTCAATCGACGAAACAGTACCCAAAATATAGCGGGTCATCGCTTTGTCGTCGGCTTCAAAGGTCTTAAGATATTCGGGGATCCCCTTGTAATTATCAAGGGTCTGCTTCAGGTTCGGATCGCGGTATGAGTTGAACGTGACACTGCCCAGAGGAGAAATGCTCGCCCATCCGCCGTAGGCGCCACCCATAACACGAACGCGGGTCTGAAGATAATCGGTCGAAAGGATCTGGCTCAACACCCTCATCTTACCATCCCATGTATAACCGAGTTGTTTGAAATCATATCCCTCAATCACATACTGAACTTTCGAAGGAGTCAGAAAACCTTCATTCTTTGCCTGGGGAACCAGGTTCCAGCTGTTGACCGAAGCACTGCCCTCGGGCAGGCTTTTTACAAGTTTTTCAAGACCGGGTGTGAAAATGCCAACTGCATCCTTACCAGTGGTAAGTGCGGTGACCAGGTTGTTTTTTGTAAATAGCAGAGATGCAGCTTTCTTAAGGTTTGCAACGATCTCTCCCGAATTTTTATCATAATTCTTCATGAGGTCCGATACAAACCAGTAATAATCCAGCCCGTTCGTCAACTCACCATATACGCCTGACTTATTTATATAAGAAGAGAAACGCCCGCTGGCCACACCGTAACCATTCTCTTTTGTGTTTGCTTCGAGTTGTGAAAGATGCCTGGTCAGAACATTTTTAAGCCGTTCCACATCATCATATTTGGTTTTCACCAGGATCTCCGAAGTAAGTTCAATCATCTTATCTACCTTGGCCGCCATGGCTTTGGAGGTAATCGCGAGTTTCGGGATCATGGCATTATCGTCAAGGTTTTCCTGGTAAGTGCGCAGGGCTGTATAAAATCCACCCGTATGGATGTTCAGGGCTTTGTTCAGGTCGCCGAAACTGTATTTTTCGGTGTTCATCAAGGAGAGCACATTCGAAAGCAGGGAAGCATAAGGGATCAGGTCATGGGGCAGAGCCCTGAGGTCGAAATACAGGTTCATATAAACCACTCCATTGGTGAACTCATTATGGTATAGCATGGATGTTCCGGACACCTTGCTCTCCTCAACTCCATAAAATGTGGCTTTTGGGTTTATATCCTTGATCTCCAACAAGGGTATCGTCGCTAATGCATCAGGACTGTCTTCCGACTTCTGGTATTCCAGCAGGGCCCTGGTGTCGTTTACCAGGGCTTCGGTTTTCGCCGGGTCAAGCCCTGCCTTGTATGCTTTAAGGTCGGCGGTAACTTTTGCATTCCTTTCATCTTCGGCACCCACCTTTGGCGCCAGGGTATAAAGCAGGGTATGGGGGTTGTCGAGGAAGCTCGTCCTGATAATGTCTTCAAGGTATTTAGTTGTCAGCGCCTTCTTGACTTCTCCCAGGGGCTTCTCATATTCCAGTCCGAGGAAAGGATCATCGGCGAAGAAACTGGTGGGCAGTGAACGGAAAACGCAGTACATGCCTTTTTGCGCATCATTGCCTTCGCGCAACTGGAACTCCATCCTGTTGATCACACCTTCGACCACCTCTTTGTCGAGTCCTTTGTCAACAGCTTCCTGCATGCATTTTCTAACGATCTCGTAGAACTTGTCCTTGTCGCCGGCATTGGCATTCTGGACCATGATCTGGACCACATTTTGTTTGTAGTTGGATGAGGACGCGTTTACATCCTGTCCGATCCCCGCTTGCTGCAAGGCAAGCCGTATGGGGGCTGATTCCTGGTTCACAAGGACTTCGCAGAGTACATCCAGGGCCATCACCAGGGCCTGGTCGGTATTGTGGCCGGTCACGTAATTCAGCGAAAGATAAGCCTGGTTGTTCGAGTCATCACCCGGCATGATTGGATAGAAGCCTGTCAAATCCATCATTTTTTCAAAGGGCTTCTGGTCGGTGATACTGGCCTTGTTGTTTGCCTTCTCGTATTTTGAAAGATATTCCTTGTCGATGAAAGCAAGTTCCTTGTCCAGGGGTGCATCACCATAAAGGAAAATATAGGAATTCTCGGGATGGTAGAATTTCTTGTGGAAGTTCAGGAACATCTCGTAAGTAAGCTGGGGAATAGCAAAGGGATATCCGCCCGATTCCTTGCCGTAGGCATTATCGGGGAAAAGGGTCTTATACACCTGGTAACTCAGTTCTTCCTTCGGATCTGAGAAAGCGCCTTTCATTTCGTTGTACACCACACCCTTGTATGAAACCGCACTGTCCTTGTCGAGGAGCTCGTGATGCCAGCCTTCCTGTTTGAAGATTCTTGGATCGGTATAGATGAGAGGATTGAAAACTGCATCCAGGTAAACATGCATGAGGTTGAAATAATCCTTGTCGTTCATGCTTGCCACAGGATAGGCGGTAAAATCCTTAGAGGTGAAAGCATTCATGAACGTATTGAGTGAGCCTTTGATCAGTACGTCAAAAGGACTTTTTACCGGGTAATTCTTGCTGCCGTTCAAAACCGAATGCTCGGTGATATGTGCTGCGCCAAAGTCATTGTCGGGGAAGGTCTTGAAAGCAATGGTGAAGGTTTTATTCTCATCATCGCAGGCAAATTTCACAACTTTCGCCCCGCTTTTCAGATGCTCCAGAAAAAATACATTTGCATTCAGCTCTTTAACAAACCTTTTTTCAATCAGCCTGTAACCGGGATAATTTACATCTTGTGTTGCGCTCATAAGCAATGTCATTAATAAACTTAAAGTGAAGAGGTTCAGTGATGCGAATAGAACCTTTTTCAAACTTGATTTTTTTAATCGCATGACCATAAATTTTGGATTGTTTTGCAAGATTACGGGTTTTTCCCCTTTTTTAAAAGGAATTTCGGCAAGAACAGCCTCAGGTTGCCGGATTGTGAGATCTCCCGGCCGGGCTTTTGTTTTTTAAGCTCAGCTATTCATTATTCCTTTTTTCTTTCGTAACTTCGTCTCAAATTTAGCAGTATGGATGAATCCCGCCCCGACTTTGGCAAGCATACTACAGCAGAGCTGCTCATGCCACAGGAAGAGATGCTTGAAGTGGCCAGCCGCAAAAGCGAACTAACCATTGGGGTTCCCAAGGAAGTCTCGAGCATGGAGAACAGGGTTTCGCTGATCCCCGACGGGGTTGGGCTTCTTGTGCGCAACGGCCATCATGTCATGGTAGAGGCAGGGGCCGGCATCACAGCCCATTTCCCCGATAATGAATTCAGCGAGGCCGGCGCCAGCATCGTATATTCCCCGAATGAAGTTTACAAAGCCGATATCATCCTCAAGGTAGGCCCGGTGACAAAGGAAGAGATCGAGCTTCTGCATCCGAAACAGACCCTTATCTCCAGTCTTCAGATCGCCATGCAGGCCGATGAATATTTCAGGGGCTTAAGCCATAAAAAAGTAACAGCTCTGGCTTTCGAGTTTATCAGGGATAAGACCAACCAAATGGCGGTGATCCGCACCATGAGCGAGATTGCAGGGAATACGGCAATTTTCATTGCGGCCGAATATTTGTCGGATCCCGAATTCGGAAGGGGCAAGATGTTCGGAGGGTTTACAGGGATAGCCCCATCAGAAGTGGTGATTATAGGGGCGGGAACCGTTGGAGAGTTTGCCGCACGCTCGGCCATAGGCCTTGGGGCTTTTGTTAAAGTTTTCGATAATTCGGTATACCGCCTTCGCCGCTTCCAGGACAACCTGGGGCGCAGGATTTATACTTCACTTCTCCATCCAAAGACCATTCTTGAGGCTATGAAGACTGCGGATGTCGTGATAGGAGCCGTTCATTCACCCGAGGGCAAGACTCCCTGCCTGATCCCCGAAGAAACCATCAAACAGATGAAGGACGGATCGGTGATCATCGATGTTAGCATAGACCAGGGAGGCTGTTTCGAAACTTCCAGGCCAACAACCCTTAAAGATCCTGTATATAAAGTTCATGGAGTAACACATTACTGTGTGCCGAACATCCCTTCCAAGGTTCCCCATTCAGCTTCACAGGCCCTGAACAACATCATGGTTCCCATTATCCTGGATATGGGGAATGCCGGCGGGGTCGACAACCTCCTGAAGCGCGATTACGGGGTAAGGCAGGGTGTTTATATCTATAACGGGCTTATCACAAGCCTTCCCATAAGCCGTCATTTCAACCTGCCTTTCCAAGACCTGGACTTGTTAATGGCAGCCTTTCACTAAAATTCCCGTAAAATGATCCTTTCAGGCAGGGTGGTCACTGTTTCAAGAACCCGTATCCATTGCGGATTGAATTCTCTGGATGGACTGCACAAACTCCTTGAATCACCGGAGTACAGGAAAAGCCGTGTTTTTATTCTCGTTGATAACAATACAGGGAAACATTGTCTTCCCGCTCTCGTTGAGGTATGCCCCTTGCTCGATTCGGCCATGATGTTCGAAATTGAAGAAGGGGAAACCTCAAAATCGCTTGACGTTGCAGCCAAAATCTGGAGTGAACTGCTTTCGGCCAAAGCCGACCGCCAAAGCCTTCTTATCAGCCTGGGGGGAGGCGTTGTTTCAGACCTGGGCGGATTTATTGCTGCAGGCTATAAACGTGGGATCTCTTATATCAATATCCCGACCAGCCTGCTGGGCATGGTGGATGCTTCCATAGGCGGGAAAACAGGAGTAAACCACCTGAACCTGAAAAACCAGCTGGGGGTTTTCTATTCCCCCATAGCGGTTTACATCGATCCCCGTTTTTTGAAAACACTGCCTTTAGCCCATATCCGTTCAGGTTTTGCCGAGATCGTCAAGTCGGCCCTGGTGGGGGATGCCGTATTATGGCGCAGGATTCTGAGGCAGGGAGCAGGAAATATTCTCGCTGAAGACACCAGTGGAAAACCCTGGCAGGATATGATCCTCAAAACAGTGATATTTAAAAACCGGCTTGCCTGCCAGGATTTCAGGGAACAGAAGCTAAGGAAGATCCTGAATTTCGGGCATACGATAGGCCATGCGCTAGAGTCCTTATCCCTTGGCTCAAACGATGCCCGCCTGCTGCACGGGGATGCGGTGGCCCTGGGCATGATAAGCGAAACTTGGCTCTCACATCTGAAAGCGGGGCTTGACGAAACCGAAACCCCGGAAATCATCTCATTCCTGAAATCAGCATACAGAACCCAAATTGAGGTACTGGAAGGATCAATTAAAAACCGGACTTCGGCTTACGACAGTATCTTTGACCTGCTTCTCCATGACAAGAAGAACGCTGAAGGCAAGCTGAAGTTTACCCTGCTTCAGGCTGTTGGCAAGCCAAAGATCAACCTCGAGGCCGGCCGTGATGAAATAGCAGCTGCCCTGGACAAGATTTTTGACTGATCCTTTTGTATAGAGCGAAGGATTATGAAGACAGTAACGATAGTAAAACCCGACCGCAGCCTGAAGGGCAGCATAAACCTCCCTTCTTCGAAAAGCATCAGTAACCGCCTGTTGATCATGCAGGCTTTATCGGGTGAAGAATTTACTATTGAAAATCTTTCCCGGGCCGAGGATACCCTTTTGCTTCAGAAACTCCTCCTCAGGATCAATGCCTCTGAAGGTAAAAAGGATCCCGTGGAAATCGATTGCATGAATGCAGGCACAAATATGAGGTTCCTTACAGCCCTGCTCTCGGCTAAGCCGGGTCGTTGGGTGCTTACAGGTACCGATCGTATGAAGCAAAGACCTGTTCAGGACCTTGTTGAGAACCTGCTGCAACTTGGAGGCAGTATTGAATATCTCGGGAATTTCGGATTTCCGCCCCTGCTCATCAAAGGCCGCCCGCTCGCATCGGCCCCACTTAATATCAATGCAGCCGTAAGCAGCCAGTTCATTTCGGCCCTGATGATGATAGGACCGTATCTTCCCGGCGGACTTACCCTGAACCTGAAAGGGGATGTGGTTTCAGAGCCTTACATCGATATGACGGCGGGGCTTATGAAGGTTTGCGGAAATAAGGTCAGAAAATGGAAACATAAAATACAGATGGATCCCGGTTCATACTCCTGCAAGCGGTTCACCGTGGAATCAGACTGGTCAGCGGCTTCATTCTGGTATATGGCTGCCGCCCTTGCCGATAAAGTCGAACTGGAACTTCCCGGGTTGAACAGCAAAAGCCTGCAGGGCGATTCAGTCGTAGCGTCGGCCTATTCGGTTTTCGGGGTGAGGTCTGATTTTATGAAAATTAAATCAGAAAAAGCGAAAAGCGAAAAAGCCATGAGCCAGGAGCCAAGAGCCCGGAGTCATAAAACATCTTCTGAAAATTTCGCCATTTCGCCATTTAATTTACGTTTGTCAAAACAACCCAACAATCTCGAAGGTTTTTATTATGACTTCACCCGGCATCCCGACCTTGCCCTTCCCGTGATTGCCACTTCCGCGGCACTGGGCCTCAGGGGCAGGTTCGAGGGATTGAAGGGCCTTGCCCTTAAGGAATCAGACCGCATCAGGTCGCTTACTACGGGGCTTCAGAAATGCGGATGCAAATTAAACGTTACTGCCGGGGAATTCCCTGTAATTGAGATCCTGCCGTCGAAGCTTCTTCTTAAACCTCAACTTGTGATCGACAGCTTCCGCGACCACCGCATGGCCATGACCTTTGCAATGCTGGCCCTTAAAACCGGCAGCGTTACCATCAATGACCCGGATGTGGTAAACAAATCCTACCCCGGCTTCTGGGCTGACCTGGAATCGACAGGTTTTCAAATCAAATTTTAAACATTAGCCTTACATCTTAAACAGAATTGTTTATTTTTGACGACCGAGTCATAAAATAAAGGCATGCTAGTCGACATTTTTATTCCCTGCTTCATTGACCAGGTTTACCCTGAAACGGGGATGAACATGGTGAAAATACTTGAGAAACTCGGTCTGGATGTGTTTTACAATCCCAACCAGACCTGCTGCGGCCAGATGACATTTAACAGCGGGGCCTGGGATGAGACCAAGAAAATGGGGGAGAAGTTCATGAAGGATTTCCCCAACGACAGGCCCATTATAGGGGCCTCGGCTTCATGCATTGGTTTCGTCCGTAACTACTATCCCTGGCTTTTTCATAATACCGGCCTCCATTATGAATACAAGCAGGTAAAGAAAAACATTTACGAGATCACCGATTTTCTTGTTAATGTTCTGAATGTGGAAGACCTGGGTGCCACCTTCAACCATGTGGTCACTTATCATGATTCCTGTGCAGCCCTGCGCGAGTATGGTTTAAAGGACGAACCCCGCAAACTGCTTGCAAAAGTGAAAGGCCTGGAGCTGAAAGAGATGAAGGATAACGAGGTTTGCTGCGGATTTGGCGGCACCTTCTCGGCGAAGTTCGAACCTATATCTACGGCTATGGCCGAGCAGAAAATCAACAATGCCCTTGAAACAGGGGCGGAGTATATCGTTTCAACAGATTCATCCTGCCTGATGCACCAGCAGGCTTTTATCGATAAACACAATCTTCCCATTAAAACTATTCATATAGTCGATGTGCTTGCCTCGGGCTGGTGACAGGGATAGCTTATTGATTTAAACTCAGCATTTTATTTTCATGGACCTTGAAAAATATACCGCGATAATCTCGTCGGAGTACGGCCTTGATAAAGCATTTGTTTTCAATACCCTGACTTTACTGGAAAGCGGGGCCACCATTCCATTCATCGCACGTTACCGCAAGGAAATGACCGGCAGCATGGATGAGGTGATGATAGGAAAGCTCCGGGACAGGATAATCCAACTTAAAGATCTGGATGCCCGTCGTGAAGCCATCCTTAAAAGCCTTAAGGAACAGGAAAAGCTTACTCCCGAACTTGAGGATTCTCTTATGAAAGCCCTCACAATGGCTGAACTCGAAGATATCTACCTGCCATACAAACAGAAGCGGAAAACCAGGGCGAGCATCGCAAGGGAGAAAGGACTCGAACCCCTGGCGAAGATCATCATTTCACAGAAATACAATGATCCGGAGACCCGGGCCGAAAAGTTCCTTGACGAGGAAAAAGGCGTGAATACCGTTGAGGATGCCATCCGCGGAGCAGAAGACATAATGGCCGAATGGGTGAATGAACATATTTACGGGCGTAAGCGGATACGACAGCTTTTTGAGAAGGAAGCCCTGATCATCTCGAAAGTCATCAAGGGGAAGGAAGAAGAGGGGGTCAACTATAAGATCTATTATGATTACCATGAACTTCTTTACAAAGCCCCATCACACCGGGTGCTGGCTATGCTCAGGGGCGAAAATGAAGGCTTCCTGAGGGTTTCGGTGGATGTGCCTGATGATAAAGCCGAAGAAATACTCGAGCGCATATTTATTAAATCGGAAAACGCATCGGCCCTGCTTGTAAAGGAAGCCATCAGGGACAGCTGCAAACGCCTGTTGCTGCCCTCGATGGAAACAGAAGCCAGGGGCTGGGCCAAGGATAAATCAGATACCGAGGCCATCAGGGTGTTCACCGAAAACCTGCGGCAGTTGCTTCTTGCACCTCCATTGGGACAGAAGAATGTTCTGGCCATAGACCCGGGTTTCAGGACCGGTTGCAAGATCGTTTGCCTGGGCCGTCAGGGGGAACTGCTTCATAACGAAACCATCTATCCCCATCCTCCCCAGAACGAAGTCAAGGAATCCATCCATAAGATCAAAAGCCTGGTCAGTGCCTATAAGATAGAAGCTATTGCTATCGGCAACGGAACTGCAGGACGGGAAACCGAGAGGCTTATCAGGGCCATTCCTTTCGACAAGGATATCATTGCGCTGGCCGTGAACGAGAGCGGGGCATCGGTGTATTCAGCCTCGGCCATTGCCCGCAAGGAATTTCCCGATTATGATATAACCGTGAGGGGAGCTGTTTCGATTGGCCGTCGCCTCATGGACCCCCTGGCCGAACTGGTCAAAATTGACCCCAAATCAATAGGGGTGGGGCAATACCAGCATGACGTGGACCAGGCTGCATTGCAGAAAAGCCTTGAAGAAACCGTGGTCAGTTGCGTGAACATGGTAGGCGTTGAAGTAAATACTGCCAGTGAGGAACTGCTGGCTTTTATTTCGGGAGTAGGCCTGGGGCTTGCCAAAAACATCGTCAGTTACCGCCACGAAAAAGGACCGTTCAAATCCAGGTCGGAATTCAGGAAAGTCACGCGTTTCGGCGAAAAGGCCTTCGAACAGGCTGCCGGCTTCCTGCGCATTCGGGATGCTTCAAATCCTCTTGATTCCAGCGCTGTCCATCCCGAAAGCTATGCCGTTGTTGACAGGATGGCGAAAAGCCTGAGCTGTTCGGTGAAGGATCTGATGCAGGATGCGGGATGCAGGATGAAGATAAAACCGGAGCATTTCGTTGATGAGAAGACCGGCTTGCCCACTCTGCAGGACATCATGCAGGAACTGGCCAAACCAGGCCGGGACCCCAGGCAGAAATTCGAATTGTTCGAGTTTTCAAAGGAGGTCCATTCCATCAATGACCTGAGGCCGGGCATGAAACTGCCGGGAATAGTCACAAATATTACGAATTTCGGGGCGTTTGTGGATCTTGGTGTGCATCAGGATGGCCTGGTCCATGTAAGCCAGCTTGCCGACCATTTTGTGAAAGACCCGAATGAGGTCGTTAAACTGAACCAGAAAGTCATGGTTGAAATTGTGGATATCGATATCCCGAGGAAACGCATCCAACTCTCGATGAAGGCCCAAAATAAATCAGCGGTTTGAGCGTTTTAAATTCTGTACCTTTACCAACCGAATATTCACTTTCTGTATAGAATGAAAAAGAAAGTTTTACTTCCGTTCCTGCTCCTGCTTTGTATCATTTCAACCCGGCCTGCCCATGCCCAGAGATTTCTCGGGGGTATCTCGGTAGGTGTGAACCTTTGCCAGGTCGACGGTGACCAGTTTTACGGTTTCCGAAAATACGGCTTGAATTTCGGTCCCATGGTCGTATGGTCTTTCGGAAAGAGCAAGAGCTGGTCGCTTAGCATGGAACTGCTTTATTCACAGAAAGGAAGCTATCATGCCGGGAGCACCGATTCAACCTATTACCGCCTGAACCTCGATTACATCGATATTCCCGTGATGCTGCATTTCACCGATAAAAAGATCATCTCGGCCGGGGTTGGGCTTTGTTACGGGCAGCTTATTTCGAAATCTGAATCCCAGCTGTTCATCGTTAAACCCAATACTGATTTCCTGCCCTATGACCTTTCGATTTTAGGTGAAGTATCTGTAAGGGTATGGAACAGGTTCTGGGTCAACGTAAGGTACCAGTATTCGTTGCTGAACCTCCGTACCGTCACCTTTACCAATCCCGATAATGCCAATGATACCTGGGAACGGAAGCAGTATAATAATCTGGTCAGTATCAGGCTCACCTATATCTTCAAACAGGAACTCCCGGGAAAACAAAAGAAACCCAGGGACGAGGAAGAATAAAATAAAGATAAATGTCGAATATTGAACATTGAACATTGAATGTTGAAGTAAAATTCGAAATTCAAAACTCGTTAATCAATATTCGAAGTTCTTTTTTTAAATGACTCTCCTGATCGTCTTAAGCTTATGTGTATACTCATGCAGGTCGTTGTGGAAAATGCCCTGCTGGTCGATGATATCGAGCCTTACTTTGCCTGAGCAATGAAGGATCTTCTGGCGGTCGGCCAGTATCCCTACATGTGATATCTTCCCCTCTTCGTTTTCGAAAAATGCCAGGTCCCCAGGTTCTGCCTCATCAAGGCTTAAAACCGGCTCCCCCTGTTCGGCCTGCTGTGAGGCATCCCTTTTGAGGCGGATGTTTTTAAGCTTATAGGCCATCTGCACAAGTCCTGAACAATCGATTCCAAAGAGCGAACGCCCTCCCCATACATACGGAGCGCCAAGGAACTGCATGCTGTCGCTCACCAGGTCGTGCTTGATCTCCATGAAATCATCGTGGCTGCCTTCCTCGTCATCTTCGAAATCGGAGATCATCGAAACCTGTCCGTCGTAATTGAAAGACTGTCCGGCAATCTGCATCCTGAATTCTTCTATGCCCGGGAGGGAACTTCCGTATAAGATCGGGAACTGTGACTTTGCTGTTTCATTGGTCACAAGCTGTACCAGGTCCATGGAACAGCGGGTATCGGCCCCCGAGAGTCTTTCGAATTCGCTTTCTTCCAGTTCGGTATGGCCTTTCGCGCTGATCCATCCTTCGTAATCATCATAGGCAAGCTTTACTTTATACCAGCTATCCTGTGAAGATAAAACAGTGTAGAGTTCACCGAAAAGAAGCTGGGTGCACATTTCAGCTTTATGAGCGGGTTCCGTTCGTACCGGGACAACGCTGAGAAGGCAGATTCCGTAAGCCATAGGACAGGGGTTTTAGGCGGCAAAGATAAGAAATGATCTGATGTTGAAAACCTGAAATGCAGGCATTAATGACGGTCGGTCACTTCAACCCTTTTCTTTATTCCTCCCATGACCTTAAGCGGAGTTTCAACGATGACCATATTGTATAACCAGGCGGGCACGCTTCCTCCCGGGTCAACAAAACCTTCAAGCACGGCATGAACCGAACTGCTGTCGATGGGTTTCAGTGTCCACTTTTGCCAGTACTTCCTGATCCTGACGATACCTTCGCGTTCAGGTATGCTGTCGTTCAAAGGTTTGGCATAAACAATCTTTTCCCCGCTGGCGCTGTCGGTTGTAATGACCACATTCACGTAAAAATCGCGGTCGCTCAGGGGCCAGGATACATGGTAAACGAAATAATATTCAACCTGATTATTCGATTTGGAGTTGAGCACCCTGAGCTCTCTTATATTGTCATCCCACCAGCTGAAATTCTTCACATTGCCAATGTAAAGGCCCAGTTCCTGCATGCTTGCGTGAAACACGGTCTCACCCTTAAAGCATTTGAAAGATGAGTAAGCGGGGGTGCAGGTATATATTTTTATGCCGTTCTTTTCTTTGATGAAATTCCAGGACTGTACCTGGGCTGAACCGCTGAAAGGCAGAAGCATGGAATGTATCAGGAGCAGAGCAACCAGTGATTTCATAGCTTGGGTTTACTCTTACGGGTGAATTAAGGGAATAAAATATTCATCACCGAATCGGGGAAGAAAATATAATTGACCAGGAAGCCTGCGAGCAGGGGCAGCAACAGCAGGGTCATATTGAGCATGACATGGTATTTAAGGGGGAATAAGTTTTTACGCAGGGAATAGGTTTTAAAATTTTTCCCCAGGCTCAGCAGCTTGTTCTCGATATTGAAGATTATGGAATAAATTGAGAATGTTACTGTAAAAACGATAGAGATGCTGCCGGTCACCAGGTAAATAACAAGGTCATGAAATACAAAACCACTGGTGAGGAAAATCAGGGATATGGCAAATGCCCGTTTCCGGTTGCCGCCTATCAGGGAATACAGCAGGAAAAATATATAACCCGAATAGGGGTTCCACATCCTCCAGAACCCGCAGAAGCTTTTTTGAGAGAAACTTTTTTTGATTATTTTAAGGAAGGCCTGGTCAAATGATAAAAACATATACCCACGCCGTTTGAGATATTGCTCAAAACTTATCGTGGGTTTTTTAGGCATACGAATCTGCTTAAACCAGGAAAATCCTTACCAAATATAATCTCTTATTTCGATAAGTCAAATTTTTGGCTTACAGTTTTCGGGCCTTAAGCTCATGAATCGCGCAGCCGTTCGAAGCCGAAGCGCATCCGTCGCATTTACCTGCAGGTTTCCTTACCGATCGTATAAGCTTCAATGCGACAATTGCGGCAGCAGAGGCGATGATAAGTCCTACGATGATATACTGGGTTGTCATTTTTCAGAGGATTAACGATCCGAGCTGGTACACAATGAACGAGAGCGACCAGGCCAGGGCAGTTGTATAAAGCATCAGGAAGAGGGCCCATTTCCAGTGGCCCGATTCCCTCTTTACCGTTGCAATCACTGCTATGCAGGGCATGTAAATAAGGATGAACAGTATGTACGAGAAACCGACCAGGGGGCTGAATACTTTCTTCCCCTTCAGCCTTCCGCTTTCGTAGCTTGCATTCTGCAGTTGGGAAGTGAGATTTGTTCTTGGGTTATTCTCATTCGCCGAAGGAGCAGCAAAAAGAACACCCATGGTGCTTACCACGACTTCCTTTGCTGCTGCCCCGGTGATCAGGCTTACTCCCATCCTCCAGTCGAAGCCCAGGGGTTCTATCACCGGCTCGATCGTCTTGCCGATCTTGCCTATGTAGGAATGTTGCAGGCGTTCGGTCTGGCTCATTTTACTGCCGCCCGGGAAATATTCCAGGGCCCAGATGATGATTACGGCAAGCAGAATGATTCCTCCCATTTTTTTGAGATACTGCTGGGCTTTTTCCCACATATGCCTTAAAATCACGCGAAGAGTCGGCCTGCGGTAGGGCGGGAGTTCCATTACAAAAGGAGCTTCCTTGTTTTTAAAAATGAATTTCTTGAAGATGAGTGAGACCAGCACCGCCAGCACTATCCCCGTAATGTAAACCATGAAGATCACGCTGCCCGCATGCTTCGGGAAGATGGCCCCGGTGATCAGGAGGTAAACAGGGAGTCGGGCGCTGCACGACATGAAGGGGTTGATGAGCATGGTAAGCAGGCGGTCGTTACGGTCTTTGAGCGTACGGGTCACCATGATGGCCGGAACATTGCAGCCGAAGCCCATGATCAGGGGGATGAACGACTGGCCGTGAAGGCCCATCTTGTGCATGAGCTTGTCCATGATGAAAGCGGCCCTCGACATATACCCCGAATCCTCCATCAGTGAAATGAAGAAAAAGAGGATAAGTATGTTTGGAAGGAAGACGATAACGCTCCCAACCCCGTTGATGATGCCGTCGACAAGCAGGTCTTTCACCGGGCCCGCCGGAAGAATGCTTCCCGTAAGGCTGCCGAGTGAGCCCACCAGCAAGTCGATCCAGTGCTTGGGGTATTCGCCAAGTGAAAATGTGGTCTGGAACATCACCCATAAAAAGAACAGGAAAACAGGAAAGCCGAGGTATTTATGCGTAAGTACGTTATCAATACGGTCGCTGAAGGTCTTTCGGGTGAATGCCAGTTCGTTGGCATTCATGGTTTCACGCAGGGCCCCCGAAATAAAACCGTAACGCGCATCGGTGATCAGGGTCGCGCTGTCTTCGTGAAAGTTGTCCTCAAGCCGGCTGATCTCCTTTTCGGCGGTGGCAGTAATGGCTTTGAAATAGTTTGAATGAACCAGGCCTTTCGTAACATCATCGTCTTTTTCAAGCAGTTTTATGCTGAAATACCTGGTTGAAATCCTTGCTGCAAGGGCTTCGTCTTTCCTGATCACCTCCTGTATCCTGCGGATGGAACGTTCGAGTTCATCCCCGTAATTGATGTGAACGTGACGGATCACCGGGTCCCTGTCCTCGAACACGTCAATGACCCTGTTGAACAGTTCCTTTATGCCTTCACCCCTGGAGCTGATAGTTGGAACTACAGGAATGCCAAGGAGTTCCCCCAGGGATTTATAATCCAGTACATGCCCTTTGTTGCCGAATTCATCGTACATGTTGAGGGCGATCACCACCCGTATATCCATGTCGATGAGCTGTGTTGTGAGATAAAGGTTCCTCTCGAGGTTTGATGCGTCGATGATATTTACAACGATGTCGGGAACGTTTTCGGCTATATGCGTTCGAACATAAAGCTCCTCGGGGGAATATGCGGTGAGGGAATAAGTCCCGGGCAGGTCGGTGATGTTGAAAGTATACCCGCCCTGCCTGAATTTCGCTGTTTTGCTGTCGACGGTCACCCCTCCGAAATTGCCTACCCTTTCGTGCGATCCCGAGGCATGGTTGAAGAGGGTGGTTTTGCCGCAGTTCGGATTGCCTACCAGAGCAATGTCGATGGTTTTTCCCCTCTCGCTTTCAATATCCCTGAGAGTTTCCTCTTCGATGGTGCCGTTGAAACTGTTGCCTTCCTGTTCCCCGGCCGGGGCTGAGGTTTTGATGCCCAGGGGCAGTACCTCTATAAGCCGGGCCTCGGTCTGTCGGAGTGAAACGTTGTATCCAAGGATCTTGTACTCGACGGGATCGAGCAATGGGGCCGATTTGATGACGCTGACTTCCTTTCCCCTGACGAATCCCATCTCGGTAATTCGTTTACGGAACGCGCCCCTGCCGCGGACTTTCATGATAAGACCACGTTCGCCTTCCCGGAGGTCAAAAAGTGTTGACAATTAATTTAGATTAAATTAACGCAAAGGTACAAAAATTTACCGGATTAGCTATGCATTATGATTGCAGGCTGAAAAAATATTTTGCTTAAGCAGGGAGCTCCTGGCGATTTTATTCGAGGATTGAATCCAGGTAATCCGGTGTTTCGGGACCTAAATTAAAAAGCAGGTCAATAATGCTGAGATTCGGGATGAACCCGTGCTTTTCGGCAAATGTCTGCGTATAGACGGGGCAAACCGACGGGGCATGTTTTTGGGTGAGTTCCTGCCTGAGATCGCGGAAGCCCTCGGGTTTACTCACATACGTTTCGGTGAAACTGAGCGGCCTGGATATTCGCAACAGGCGGAAAACGGTTTCAAGGATTTTAGAATTGATATCCGCAAGAAATTCATATTCCTTTTCATAAAAAGGAATAAAATAATCCTGGTAGTACATGAAAAACGGGGAATTATTGTAGGCGGCTTCTATGGCCCTCCAATGAGTCTTATTCCAGGGGAGGGCATACGAGATCCTGATATCCCTGGTTTTCGTATGGTTCCCCCCGGGTTTGTTCACCGGTATGCTCAGGGTTTGTTTGCCGTTGGGGCCGTAAATGCAGCAATGGTTCCTGTAGGTTTGCTTGGGATAGGTTTCGTCGAGCTCAACTATTATTTCAGGGGCCTTGAGCAGGGCCGAAACATATCCTATGGGCGGCAGATATGAGGTTGAGACGATGATTCCTTCACCGGCCATCCTTCAGCATTATCAGTTTGCGTTTTTCTTCAACAGCACGTCATCAATAGCCTTGATGAGTGAATCCTTGGGAAGAGCTCCCACCGCCATCTGGGGCTGTCCGTCGACCGGGCAGAACAACATCGAAGGTATGCTCCTGATCCCGAAAACACCGGCTAGTTCCTGCTCGGCTTCGGTATCTATCTTGTAAATATTGATTTTCCCGTGATATTCTGCCGAAAGTTCTTCAAGAATGGGGGCCACCATTTTGCAGGGGCCGCACCAGTCGGCATAAAAATCTATGATGCATGGGAGCTTGCCTTCAAACTTCCAGTCCTTGTTCTGTTCGAAATCAAATACTTTCTCGGTAAAGGTCGCTTTTGTTAAGTGTTCGGTTGCCATATTTATTTTTGTTTGATTTTTTACTGTTTTTTCAGTTGCAATAATGACTCGTCTATCATGCTTTTCAGCTTGTCTTTGGGAAGAGCGCCAAGTGAAAAATTGGGCTTTCCTGATTTGGGGACAAATAACAGTGCCGGGATTGAGCTTATCCCGAGCAGCCCCGACAATTCTTTATTCTCATCGGTATTGATCTTATAAATGCGGATCTTGCCTTTGTATTCCAGTGCAAGCTCATCCATTGTGGGTGCAAGAGCTCTGCAGGGACGGCACCAGTCGGCATAGAAATCGACGATCACGGGAATGTCGCCTTCAAAGACCCAAGCGGCCGGGTTCTTCTTGTAATCCCATACCAGCTGCCTGAATATCAGTTCGTCAAGATGTACTGCCTTGCCTTCGGAGCTAAGGTCGAGCGCGGCTTTTTTAGAGCTTGCATTGGTGCCTGCAGTTGCAGGGTTGCCGCTGCATGCATTCATGCTGAACAGTATGAGAAGGCTGAAAAGTTTGCTGATATTTTTCATGTTTTTTGTGTATGTGGATATGATTTCTTCGGCAAAATTACAAAATATTTTTTCATGAATCGCATAAGTATCACTATTTTTTTTAATTTTGCATTTAATCCCCCCGGTAAATTTCCTTCGGCTTGCCGGGAAACCACCTGCCGGGGCTTGTTCCGGGCTGCATGCCGGGGATTATTTTGCTTGCCGTTTTTTGAAACAGGAAACGGATTAATATGACAGGACGATAGAAATGCTGGAAATAAAAAAGTTGGATGTGACCCAGTTTGAGAACCTTTTCTCTACCGAAGAGAGTTGCCTTAAATTTATTTCCGAACAAAAATGGCCTGAGGGCTTTGTTTGCAAAAAATGCGGACACACCAATTTCTGCAAGGGCAAAACGCTTTACTCCAGGAGGTGTACCCGTTGCAAGTCGGAGGAATCAGTCACTGCCAATACTATCTTTCACCGCTGCCATATCCCCATAACCGAAGCCTTCCGTATGGTATACATGGTATGCCATGACCCTGAAATATCATCTTATGAGTTGTCGCGACAGCTAGAGAAAAGGCAGATGACGTGCTGGAAGCTGAAAGCAAAACTCATGGAATGCATCGAGAAAAAAGGTGAGATCGACCTGATGTATAAATAGAGATCGGCGGAACCGGAATTAGTTCACGGTTGAAATACGCTATAGTTTCGAATAATGGGGGGCCTCTCCAACACAAAACATCCCTTATTTTATCAACATTTTCCCGACCACGCTTCCGCTCCTGCTTGTGATCCTGAGGAAATACATACCGCTTTTAAGGCCAGTCAGATCGATGGGGATTGTATTCTCCCCGGCCGATACATTCACCTGCCTGCAAATCACCTGCCTGCCGTCGATGGACGAAAGCCTCAGTTCTGCATTGCCTGCCTCTGCCGGGCCGAAGCTCAGGCTTACCCGGCCTGAGGAAGGATTCGGGTAGATTCGAAGTCCCCCGGGCCGCGAGCTTTCATGTATCCCTGTACTTTGCTTCGGGTAATAAATCTCCCAGCCTTTCCCGTTCACGCTGCTGTTTGTTGAAAAGATCAGGAACATTTTGCCGCTGGGTGATGTGACTGAATCGGGAGGATTGGCTGTGGTATAATGACCTGATATGGTGTCGAGGAGATTGCCGCTTCCCAGGTCGTAAATGCTTAGGTTGTCGTAGAATGGTTCAGTGTCGAACCTCTTGAAATATATCGTTAGCGGAAGGCTGTCGTTCCTCAGCAGCCTCCATTTGCAGAAGGAATTGTTGGAATAATTAAAACCGTAGCTTCCGTTTGTAAAGTCGGCTGTGTCGGCTTTGATTTCGGTGGTGCCGGTGCACCATACAGGCTGCCTTGACGAAAATACGGCCCTGAAACCATGGCCGGGATCAGCCCCGCCGGCTTTGAAATGCAGGAATAATTTATTTCCGCTTGAATTCAGGGATGGAGGAAGGGTGTTGCCCGAATAACGTCCCAGCAGGGGGGATGAAGCCGAAGGGCCGTCATAGACCTTCACGGTATCGGCAGGGTTGGTGTCGAAATAATCAAAATTCAGGACGATACCTGAAACTGAATCCACGGATGTTTGAGGACTGATGAGCCAGCTGCAGTCGGAGGTCGGGGAATAAGGTTTTATGGGGCCGCTGCCGTCGTCCAGGCTGCCGTCCATAAACGCCAGGATTTTGCTGCCCTGGCAGCCTGCAGGATAAGTGTAGTTGACCGTATCGGGGAAAATATTGATGATGAGCTCCTGGGCCAGGCTGAAATTATTCCCTGCCGGTGAAGGGTTATTTGTATAAAAATATCCGTTGGATGTGCCGCTCCATCCGAAATTGAAATGGAAATAGCTTGTGTCCTGGTACCCGTCGCATACCCAGGCATGCCCGTTTACATTGGGTACGCTCCAACCGGCATAATATAAAGGCATGCTGCGGTTCAGGTGGGCAACTATCACGCTGTCCCACTTCAGGCTGGTACTGTCACGGAAGAGGTACCGGGTCTGGGGCGAATATTTAAAATAAGTCCTCAGTGAATAGGCTGCCTTATGGTTGTACATGCCCGAACCTGCAGCTCCGTAAACAAGATCGCAGGAAACGCCAAGATGGTATAACAGGGTGGCGATCCCTTCGTTCGCACCCGTTAATTTATCGGGCATATTGTCCCAGTTGTAGGTGGTTGAACCGAAGTCGGCGGATAAGGTGCCGTAAGGGGGATCTGAGTATGAATACGAACCCTTACCCGTTATGGGCCAGCCGTAATAGTTCATGATCTGCCCCATGGCGGTAGGCACGCATCCTGCATAGGTATGCCCCCCGGGACCTTTGATGTCGGCCGGGCAACCACCGTTGTAAAATAAGCCCTGGTCCCATTGTGAATAAAGCATAGGCGCTACTTCTGTCGTGCCCAGGGCCCTGTATGACTGCGTATATTGCCCGTCAAGAAGTTTTTTCCATTCTGAGGCAATTCCTGAAGTGGCATTGGTAGTGTTTTCGGCCAGGTAAAACAGGGCGTCTTCATACTGTTTCATCCAGGCAATATACTGGGGCGGCAGGTTTTCACCGGTATAACTTCCTTCAAAGGAGTAGGCCAGCACAGGCCAGGCGGCATCCTGAGCCGAAATGGCTATCCACCCGCAGGGTGACATATTAAAGATATAATACAATGCCTTATTTTCCCTGCTGATGACAGTGGTTCCGGTGATGTTTGAAGTGAGGGAAGCCGCAGGATTGAAATTTAAAAGATGGGCTGAAAAGAAGCTGGTGGCTGCTGTTTGTGCATCCCGCATCCGGATCTGGCCTGCAAAAACCGTAAGTCCTGCCAACAGGATCAATACCAGTGAAATGATGCTTTTTTTCATGGCTTAAGAGCT
Organism: uncultured Bacteroidales bacterium; assembly: GCA_903877385.1. Classification (GTDB taxonomy): domain Bacteria; phylum Bacteroidota; class Bacteroidia; order Bacteroidales; family FEN-979; genus CAIRDP01. The sequence continues at coordinate 15,541 of CAIRDP010000028.1, read as the reverse complement.
TGAAACTATGTAGATTCAAAGGTACAGAAAAATATATATCTTTGTATACGACACATAACATAACATCCATCATGGCTTTGCTGATCAAAAACATCAGGGAACTGGTACAGGTTGAGAACAAACCAAAACTGAAAGTTTCGGGCACGGAAATGGCAAAACTTAAAACCGTAAAAGATGCCTGGATTTACATCGAAGGGGACAGGATTGCGGATTTCGGTAAGATGAAGGACATGCCTGACTTCAGCAAGGCATGGGGGATGAAAATGAAGGTTCTCGATGCCGGGGACCGCCTGGTTTTTCCTTCTTTCTGCGATTCGCATACGCACCTGGTATACGCCGGCAGCCGCGAGATAGAGTATAACGACAAGATCAGGGGCCTTTCGTACGAAGAGATAGCTGCAAAGGGAGGAGGGATACTGAATTCGGCCAGGAAGCTGCATGAGGCTTCGGAAGATGAACTTGTTGAACAGACCCTGCCCAGGCTGCAGGAGATCATGATGCTGGGAACAGGGGCTGTGGAAATCAAAAGCGGTTACGGGCTGAATGTTGAAGATGAACTGAAAATGCTGAGGGTGATACGGAGGCTGAAGTTCATGAGCCCACTGAAGCTCGTTCCAACTTTCCTTGGCGCCCATGCAGTACCTCTTGAATATAAAGGCCGGCAATCGGAATTTGTCGACATGGTGATCAATGAAATGATACCCCGGGTCGCTGCCGAAGAACTGGCCGATTATATCGATGTGTTCTGCGAAAGAGGTTTCTTTACCGTTGAGGATACCGAACGCATACTTACTGCCGGGATGAAGTACGGGATGCGGCCGAAGATACATGCCAATGAACTATATTATTCGGGAGGGATACAGGTTGGGGTGAAATATAACGCCCTTTCGGTTGACCACCTGGAATATACGGGAGATGCCGAGATAGGATGCCTGCTGGGCTCTGAGACCATGCCTACCATCCTCCCCGGGGCAGCCTTCTTCCTTGGCATGGAATATGCCCCTGTGCGCAAGATGATCAGCGCCGGCCTCCCGGTGGCTATGGCCAGCGATTTTAATCCCGGTTCCTCACCCTCGGGAAATATGCAGTTCATCCTTTCCATGGCCTGCATCAAATACCGCATGCTGCCCGAAGAGGCAATAAATGCAGTGACCATCAATTCGGCATATGCCATGGGGCTTAGCGAGGAATACGGGAGCATTGCCGTGGGGAAGAAAGCCAACCTGTTCATCACAAAACCAATCCTGTCATACGAGTACATGCCATATGCCTATGGCAGCAATAAGGTCGAGACGGTGATACTAAATGGCGAAATCGCGAAATTGTAGACAAATTCGCTGGCTATAATTGCGCTACTTTATACTGATCAGCGCCTTATCCGTCGCATCCAGTATAGGTTTGATCGAAATCTCGCTGCCCACGGCATTCTTCATCCATAACTGCGGAATCAAACGCCCGGCCGAATAAATCCTCACGATCTCATCTGCAAAATTCTTTCCTTTAAGGTATTCATCGATCTGGAAGTCGATAAGGTGACCCACGGGATAGTTCGGCAGGTAAAGCGGGTCTTCTATCATATGCGAATAGATGGCAAGCAGGGGACAGTCTTTTATGCCAAAAACACCGGCATAATATTTATTCCATACCTCTTTCGATGTGCCTATGACTTTGGCTTTCAGCTGCTCCTTTGTAGCCTCGGGGTTTTCGTACAGCCATTTCCATACGGCCATGTCGAGCAGCGAAACCCCCATGATCTCGTAACACATCCAGAACTGGTCCAGGGCGGCCATAGCCTCCTTGTCAGGATCATTATCCTTTTTCCCGAGAAGGAAAAGGTCGCGTTTCTGGAATATAAATGCAAGGGCTTCGGTAAATGCAGTATTCGGCACTCCCATCATCATGTAATTGTCGACCATGTATAACGAAACGGTCTGTTCCACATTATGCCCCATTTCGTGAACGGCAATATTATACCCCTTGTAATCCATTCCTGTTTTGGCAATTCGGGTGCGAAGGTGGGCTTTGTCGCCTTTCATCTGGGCTCCCCAGGCATGTCCGCTTCCCCGGGCCGGGTCAACGCTGATATGCGAGGCTATTTCCTTTGCTTTTTCGGGTTTGAAACCCAGTTTAATCAGCATGTTCGGGATATCGGCCTCATAAGCTTTGGGATCGGGGTATTTTGCGCGGGTTAACTTATCAAGTTCATCCTGGTTCATGCTGCTCCTGGCTTTGAAGCCGTCGTACCAGATGTCGAATGGCAGCAAGGGCCGGCCCAGCCTTTTGCTGATGAGTTCACCCACCTTTTTAACCTCAGGAGAAGAGCAGAAATCGGTAAACAGTTTTTCAACCTCTTCCTGCCTGATCTCCATCCCCCCGTCAAACGATCTTAAAATATAGGTGGGATAGAGCGGGGTGTAGGGATCAGCGCATCTTACCGCTTTGAAGTTGTTCAGGAAAATTTCGTAACGTTTGTCAGGTTCCGGCACTGCAGCAACTTCCTTACCGTCTTTGAACATCTTGTTCGAAAAGGGGTTCCACTGGAACTTCGGATTATTGATCACCGAATCGGGGATGCTCTGGTCGATAATATGAAGCATCACATTATACACCATCTTCTGCTTCAGCAATCCTTCATCTCCCTGGTTGTAATTGGCTTTCAGTTCATCGCGCAGGTTCCAGTGCGAAAGCAGTTTCATGTCCTTCGCGAAATGGGTTTTCCCTTTCTCATCCACCAGGTTCCCCATGTAAATATTGTAACTGCTGATGTAATTGTCTGCGGATGACAGGGCGTCGGATACTTTCTGGCTCACTTCTGCAGGGACCCTTGCAGTGAACATGTCTCCGAGCCGGGCATAAGCCCAGTCCTTTCGCGACCACTTCGGGCCAAGGGCTTCTTTTTCGGCCAGGGTGTAAAAAGGAAAGTTCATGCAGTTAATAAAGGCCAGCTTATTGGCAAAGAAGTCGTCGCTGTAATGCGAGGCCGGGTCCCATGCCCCGAAGATCTCGTCCACGTCGAGGGCTTCGCCGGCATCAATATGTACAGCCCATTTCATAGCCAGGCTGATCATATTGTAATGCCCGAAGAGCTGTTCGAAATTGCCCTGCATCCTGTTGAACAAAAGATCGAGCTTTGCCTGGTCACCCACGAAATATTTAAGGCAAAGATCCCTGAAATCGGCATCCTTGCCGTCTTTCACGGTCCATAATTCAGCAGCCTGTTTAATGCCTTTTTCGATGCGTGTTTTCTGGATGTCTCCATATTTTGATATGAGCGCCATGCTCACGGTGTCGACAGTGCTTTGAGAGATATACTGCGCGGCCTGTTTCGGGCCTTCGCTTTGATTTTGCTTGCACTGGCTGAGCATAATGGCCAGCGGCAGGAGAAGGATTAAATACTTTTTCATGGGGATTTTTTTTGAGGTCATACAAATTTATGAAATTTGTCAATCTTCAGGAATCCCGGCCTGAAAATTCAATCAAGGTCCGGTATTGTGATACTAAGTATGATGGATCATTAATAGTTTATCAAAATAGTTTTTATATTTACACAACATTAAAGAAACCATGACCAAGATCCATGACAGGCTGGAAGTTCTTAAAAAGCTTGATGATTTTTCACATCGTTTTGCAAAGATCAGCACTATTGAGCAGCTTGCCTCCTGTATGAATGAGATGCTCGAAGACCTGCTGGAAATCGAAAGGTCGGGTTTGTACCTTTATGATTTTAAGGAGAAACGTCTCAAGCTGATGCTTGCAAAAGGATTCACCGAAGAGGAAAAGGAAGAAGCGGCAAGAACTGCAATGGAAAGGCATCCCGGCTATGTTTTCAAAACGGGAAAAATCCTGAATATCCCCGATACTGAGAATGATCCTGATAAGCTGACCACATCCTCCAAACGCAGTTTCCTGGTGCGTTCAAGGCTTTTCGTGCCTGTACTTAACGGGGATAAACCTGTTGGTGCCTTCGGCATTGTAAGTTCGCAGAAGAACAGGTTCCATGAGGAGTACCGTATCGTGCTTTCATTGATTTGCAATATTGCAGGCAATCTGTATGCGCATATCCTTAACAATGAAGAACAGAAGCATGCCCATGACAACCTGGCGGCCATCACGATACGGCTGCAGACCCTTATTAAAAACCTTCCGATGGGGATACTCGTTGAGGACCAGGACAGGAGAATTGCCTTGATAAACAAGAGCTTCTGCTCCATGTTCGGCATCCCGGCCGAGCCTGAAATGATGATAGGGTCCGATTGCTCCGATTCAGCCGAGCAATCCAAGGGAATGTTCCGCAACCCTGCGCAATTTGTAAGCCGTATAGATCATATACTTTATGATAAGATTACAGTGACAGGCGAGGAACTCGAGCTGGCCGACGGCAGGATGTTTGAACGTGATTACATCCCCATATTCCTCGAGAGCAGGTTCCTTGGGAACCTTTGGCAATACCGGGATATCACTGCCCGCGTAATGATAGGGAACGACCTGAGGAAAGCCACCGAAGATGCCAGGTCGGCGAACTCTGCCAAGAGCACCTTTCTGGCGAATATGAGCCACGAGATCCGCACACCCCTTAATGCCGTAATAGGACTCTCGAGGCTGATGCGAGATACACAGATGACAACGGAGCAGCAGCAGCTCAATGACAAATTGCTGGTCTCGGGCGAGAACCTGCTTGGGATCATCAATGAGATCCTTGACTTTTCAAAGATCGAAGCAGGCAGGGTTGAAATCGAGAACATCCCGTTTGACCTGAAAACAGTCCTTAATAAGGTGCATACCTCCCTGTCGGTCACAGCCGGGGAAAAATCCATTTCCCTTGTAACTTTCCCTGAGCTGGAATTTGGGATGGCAGTTATGGGGGATCCTGTCAGGCTTCAGCAGGTCCTCACAAACCTTGTAAATAACGCGATTAAATTCACATCAGAAGGAGGGGTAAGGCTTTCGTGCACCCTGCTTGGCGAAGTCGGCAGCAAGGTTGCCTTCCTTTTCTCGGTCTCCGATACGGGCATAGGGATCAGCGAGGAAAACCTTGGAACTATCTTCGAGAAATTCAAACAGGAGGATGAAAGCGTAACCAGGGTTTACGGGGGAACAGGCCTTGGGCTTGCGATCAGCAGGCAACTTGTGGGACTCATGGGCGGCGAACTCAAGGTTGAAAGCGAAAAAGGAAAGGGAAGCAGGTTTTTCTTTAGCCTTGAATTTGAAACAGCCGAACTGTCAATGCTGCATGAATCAAACCCGAAGATTTTCATCGACAAGGAAACCCTCAGGGGAAAAGTCATGCTTGTGGTTGAGGACAACAAATTCAACCAGTTTATTGCAAAGGCAATACTGTCGAAATGGAATATCATTGCCGATATCGCCTCCAACGGCAAGGAGGCTATTGAAAAAGTCAGGCATAAAACCTATGACCTCATACTGATGGACATGCAGATGCCGGTTTTGGATGGTTGCTCGGCCACCCGTATCATCCGGAGCGAATTGAATATTACGACTCCCGTTATTGCCCTCACCGCCTTCGCTACGAAAGATGCCATTGCCCAGGCCCTGGATGCAGGCATGAACGGATACATGACCAAACCTTTTGAAGAAGAAACACTCTTCAGCCACCTTTTGTCGGCATTTGGCATCAGCCCCCGTTACATCCTCGAAACCGGATTGCCTTCACGGGAAGAGCCCGCAGCTTTAGGGCCTGTGAACCTGCATTATGACCTGGGCAAAATTTCAAGCCTGCTCGGCAACAGCAAAACTGAGATCATCGAGATGATAGGGCAGTTTACAGAGCTCACTCCCGAATATGCTGCTGCGCTTAATGCAGCCTGGGAGAGCGGCAATATGGAAGAAGTGGCTAAAGCGGCCCATAAGATAAAGTCCAGCCTTGAGGTCCTTGCTGTGGGGAAACTCAGGACGAATATAAAACGGATCCATGAATATACCAGCAGGAGGGAACACCTTGAGAAATTACCTGCACTCATGAAATACTTCAGGGAGACCATCCCTGTATTGATGAGCCAGCTTGTCGACAAAGCTGAGGAATTGCGCAGGGGCAGCTGATTTTTTTTAATTTTGCAGCCGGATTTCATGATGAGTGGCAACTCGCTCTTCGCGATTTTGCAATCCTTATACTTAATACAATTTTATGAAACAGCTGATCGAATGTGTCCCTAACTTTTCAGAAGGTGTGGATATGCACCTGATAAAAACTATTACAAACGAAATTGAAAAGATTGATGGTGTGAACTTGCTGGATGTGGATCCGGGTAAGGCCACAAACCGCACTGTCGTGACTTTTGTGGGCAGTCCTGATGCGGTGCTGGAAGCTGCATTTCAGGCAATAAAAAAAGCCTCTGAAATAATAGATATGAGCAGGCATAAGGGAGAGCATCCCCGTTTCGGGGGAACCGACGTATGCCCTCTGGTCCCTGTTTCGGATATCAGCATGGAGGAAACAGCCGCTTACGCCAGGAAACTGGCCGAACGTGTAGGAAATGAGCTTCAGATTCCTGTTTACTGTTACGAAAACGCCGCATTCAGCGAAGAGCGGCGGAACCTGGCCAATTGCAGGTCGGGCGAATACGAAGGATTGCCCAAAAAGCTTGCCGATCCCCACTGGAAACCTGATTTCGGACCGGCCAGGTTCAATCCACGCACAGGTGCAATAGCCATCGGGGCGAGGGATTTCCTTGTGGCATACAACGTGAACCTTAACACTACCTCCACTCGCAGGGCTAACGCCATTGCCTTCGACATGCGCGAAAAAGGCAGGCCTGTCCGTGAAGGCAATCCGGTTACAGGAAAAATAAAAAAAGACGAAAAAGGAAATGAAATCTGGATTCCCGGGGCATTGAAGGCGTGTAAGGCTATCGGCTGGTTTATCGAGGAATACGGTATAGCCCAGGTTTCGATCAACCTCACCAATATCAGCATTACCCCGGTTCATGTGGCATTTGAAGTAGCTTGTGCCAAGGCTGTTGAACGGGGGCTCAGGGTTACCGGCAGCGAACTTGTGGGGCTTATTCCTAAACGGGCCATGATAGATGCCGGGAAGTATTTCCTGAGGAAACAGAGCAGGTCGGTGGGTGTCTCGGAAGAAGAGATCATTAAAATTGCAGTCAAATCGCTTGGATTGGACGACCTCAAGCCTTTTAATCCGAAGGAGAAGATCATTGAATATATCCTGGAGAACCCCGGGGACAAGAAACTTATAAGCATGACTGCCGAAGGTTTCGCTTCAGAGACGGCTTCGGAATCCGCCGCACCCGGCGGGGGGTCGGTATCAGCATATATCGGGGCCCTGGGTGTATCCCTGGGCACTATGGTTGCCAATCTGTCGTCACACAAACCAGGCTGGGATGAACAATGGGAGGTGTTCGGGGACTGGGCCGAAAAAGGGCAAACGCTCAAACAGGAACTCCTTTTCCTGGTTGACGAAGATACCAGGGCTTTCAACCGTATCATGGATGCATTCGGGCTGCCAAAGGGAACCGACGAGGAAAAAGCGGCCCGGAGTTCAGCCATTCAGCATGCAACAAAATACGCCATTGAAGTTCCTTTCAGAACCATGAAGACAGCCTATGAATCATTTGATATCATCGAGGTCATGGTTAAGGAAGGTAATCCGAATTCGGTGACTGATGCGGGTGTGGGGGCGCTTTGCATAAGATCGGCGGTGATAGGGGCCTGGCTTAATGTAAGGATCAATGCATCTGCACTTAAAGACAAGGACTTCCTTGGCCGGCTTATGAAGGAAGCGGATGAGATTGTACTTCTTACCAAAGAAAGGGAAGAAAAGATCCTCTCGGAAGTCAGCGCAAAGATAAAGTAGAGGATTATCCGGCCTCGTTATTTTTTAGTCGTATACGTCCATATCCAGTTCTGGAAGTAACCATCCGAAATATACACGCTGTCGGCATCGGAAGCTTTTAACCAGCCGCTGAAATTGGCGCAGCCCCATCCGCCCTGTCCTTCCCATTTGTTCATGGTCAGTTTCAGGCTGCCGCCCGTTACATAATACCATTTGGATGAAGGGTCCACCCAGGTGAATACGAAGCGGTAATCACCGCTTTTAAAGACCTGGCCGGCATACGGATCCCCGGGAAGACCGACTTTGAGCAATTCGGCCGGGACAATATTGTCGTTGAGGTCGAACGTTCCACAAAAGGTTGATGAAGCACAAAAATCCTTGCAGAACTTTGAATAATTGTAATATGTTTTCTGAATCCCGTTCACTTTGAACGAAACGTATGGCACGGGAGGAGGATCGCTTTTCTTTCGGCATGCAAAAGCCAGGCTGGTGCAGGCTATAAGCAAATAAACCATAATCTTTTTCATGGTATGTCTTGTATTGGTTGGGTCAATGGTAAAGTAAAGCTGAATATGCTGCCTTCCCCTTCGGTGCTTTCGGCCCAGATGCGGCCACCGCTTTTTTCGATGATTTCCCTGCAAAGCACGAGTCCAAGGCCGCTGCCTTTTTCCTTGTCGGTCCCTTCGGTTTTCAGTTGTTCTTCAAACCTGAAAAGTTTTTTTAAATTCTCCTTTGAAATTCCAACACCCGTATCGCTGACGCTGATAACAACGAGCTTATTCATGGGCGCTGCCGAAACGGTGACAAGCCCTCCCTGCCGTGTAAACTTAATGGCATTGTTGATGAGGTTGCGCATTACCAGGAGGATGGCATCCTTATCGGCCCAGGCGTATGTCTCGGCTGCGACCTCCATGATTAACCGAATGAGTTTATTACCGGCCGATGCGTTGTGTAAATTAAAAGTTTCCTCCACTACCTTGCCGAGATTCAGACGCCCAGGTACGATTCTCATTTTACCGGTCTGTATCCTGCTCCATTCAAGCAACCTTTCAAGCAGGTCAAATGTATTGTGGGCCGTATTCCGGATGTTCCTGAGGAAATTTTTCCGCTCGGCATCAGTCAGCTCATCCCATTCCTCAACAAGGATATCAGAGAATCCAAGTATGGCATTAAACGGGCTTCTCAGGTCATGGGAGATAATTGAAAAAAATTTATCACGGGTTGTATACAATTCCTTCAGCTGGTCCTGGGTTTTTTGTGAGTCCCTTAAGCCTTCTATCATCTGGTTAAAAGCATGGGAAAATTCGCCCATAAAGTTGACATTCTGGCTGTAATCACCTTTGGCTATTTGTTGTGTTTGCCAGGTAAGGTGTTTAAGGTTGGCCTGCAATTGTTTGTATTCCGAAAAAAGATAAAAATTTTTAGGTGCCTCATAATGCAGTTTGCCATCCGATAGGGCACTGGCAAATTTCGCTCCTTCACCCAACTGGTTTATGAGGGTTCTGATGTCTTCAGCAATTTTATTGCATTGGGCTTCCGGCTCCTGCCTGAACAGTGCTGTTTCAAGTAAAATCTCCGCATCATGCAATTCTCCCCTGGAAATCTTTTGCAGGATCTTACTTAAAACGGTATAGCATTCAAACGGTGTTTCCGACATAACTCAACTCAGTTCACCAGTTTCACCGAAAACCTGCAGGTGCGCTCCCCGGTTCCCCAGCAGTCTATCTCCTTGACATCGAATGTCCTGCCTGAATAAACATTGAGAATTCCCGCGATGAACCCTTCATCATAATCACATACAGGAACACCGTAAAAAGGCAAGCCTGAGCAATCCAGGTCCTCACTTACCGTGAGCATAAAGTTGAATTTTTCGAGATCTGCCGATTCTACACGTAAAACGCCAATTCCAAACTGAAGCAGTTTCTGGGTCAGATCGGCGATGAAATCGTTGATCGGCAGTGAAAGGTTAAGGGTGTTTTTGCAAAATTCCTTTCCAGCCAGCAGACCTGCATTATAAAAAAGCTTGTTTGCCTCTGTCGGGCCATACTTTTTTTCAAGAACGTCTCGCATTGTATACTGCATGAGCCGGTAAACTGCCACCTGTGTCAGCGGGCCCAGGTTCGGCCTCCCCAGGGAGATATCTCCCAGATCCTTCCATTTGAAATTATATTTTACCGAATTGTCCATATGGAATTGCTTTGTGTAATTCTAAACGCAAGATACAACAATTTAGTGTAAATTCGACTAATGTATCAGTCTTTTACGCACCTCACCGGGAAGGCGTTTAGCCGGCTCGACGAATACAGTGAAACGCTTGGAGAGAAATTGTTCAAGCCGCGCACCCAGGCTTTAAGCGGACCATTAATGGTTGAAGTCCAGAACATAGTGGCGCTGAGGCTTTGGTCCTGGAGAAATCTCCAGCTAACGTTCATGTATAAAATCCCTTCAAGGGCAGGGCTGAAAGGAACGTCCTTAAGGTAACCGCCGGCCAGGGAGTTACCCTGGTTTGCAGGATCGTCGGCAAGCATCTGCCATTCATTTAACGAAGGGATATGCCAGGACGGAGGACATAAGCCCTGTGAACCTTCCTGGCTGCTGTACTGCATCAGTTCGTCCCACTGGTACAGCCCGCCGTTGACGGTGCAGGCCGGGTCTGAAGCGGGACAATATTTCTGGGGCTGGCAGTTATCGGTCTGGGGGGTCTGGGCACTCATTTCCGAACCGTAATCCAGGTTTTGTATCATCCAGCAACGGTTCCCCCTCCAGTATGTATTGTAGCTTTTATTGGGGGTGGTCCTTACGTCCTTCATGGGTGTCATCGTGTTTTCACACTGGAAGGCAGGGGAATTTACGATCTGTATGGTTTTGGTATCGGAAGAAGAGCAGCCTGAAATGTTGGTATAGGAATATACCACGGCCACTGTTTTGGGAAACGGCCCGCTTACCGAACCAGGGTCAAAGATGTATTGTCCTGCCGATAAAGACACACCCTCGCCTGTAAATATACCTGCAGCTCCTAAGGGTATCCCGCCCCTGAGAATAAAGGGTTTGGCCGAAGGAAGTGTTACCGGATCAAAACACTCGCTCAGGCTCACCACGGGTGTGTAGTAAATATTAAAAACAACCTGGTTGCCTGCAGTGCAACCGTGATTTGTAAGACCCGCTACTTGCACGCTTGCATTGCTGGCTGCTGAAAGCCACAAATAAGTTGCTGAGGGCTGCCCCTGGGTGCTTGTAAGGCTTCCGGTTCCTGAAGGCAGCAGCGACCAGGTAAATGAAGAATTAGGGTCGGCCGGCACGTTGAATACGGAACTAAGTCCCTGGCAGGAGATGGCCGGGGCAGGACCGCTCAAGCTGACGTCGGGCAGGGGGTTTACATTGAAACTGATGGACGAAGGCAGCAGGGCGCTGCATCCGTTGGAAGCGTTGTAATTAACCGATACAGTTTTTACCCCGGTGGTAATCCAGTTAACCGAAAGGTTCTGGTTATTCTGGTTTGTAATATTGCCTCCGGCAGATGGCATCCAGGAATAATTTGACATCCCCGCTTCGGTGTGATAAGTGCCTGTAAGGTTAAGGCAGATCCCGTTGACCAGGCTGTAATCGGCCGTGATGGTTGGAACTGGCCTGGGAAGCAGGGTAATGGTTCTTGTGTCGGTGGTCTGGCATACGGGGTTTGTGCCTCCGATGGACTCGGTCACACTGAGGGAACCGCTTCCGCTGGGGCCCCAGTTTACAGTAACTGAAGATGTATTTGAGGATGAGGTGAAGGTTCCCCCCGTTATGCTCCACTGGTAGGAGTGGCTGCTGAAATTCCCGGTGGAATAATTAAGCCCGGCGCTCTGCTCGCATACCGGCTGAAGAGGCTGGATGCCGGGTGAGGGCAGGGGATTTGTATGAATGACATAGTTCTGTATGCTGCCATAACAGCTTACCGAACCCAGCGTGATCTTTGGTGTGATGGCATAGGTTACCGTTCCGCTTGAATTTGAAGGATCGGTAAGTGTCTGGACCGGGATGAAGGCTGTGGACTGTATGCCGGCTGTATATCCTGTTATGCTTACCGGCGAAGTGGTTGCCTGCCACTGGTAAGATACGGTATAAGTTAAATTGGAGGTGAAGTCAACCCTGGCGCTGGAACCTCCTAGGCATACAAACTGGCTCATGGCAGGATTGTTTATCACAGGCACAGGGTTTACCAGGATGTTGTATTGTAAGCTGTTCCCCGGGCAATTGTCATAGGAGGTGGTCACTGCGTACGTGATTGTTTCCTGGTTTGTGCCTGAATTTACAAAGTTTGATACCGGTACCAGGTTGGAGGAACCTGCTCCTGTCGCAGGTGTTATGTTTGAACCTGCAGTAAAACTCCAGTTTACAGCAGTTCCTGAAGATGGGACAAGACTTAAGGTTACAGGCTGGCTCCCGGCTGATGAGCAAATAACCTGGCCCTGGGGAGATGCGCTGATGCTTGCAACCGGGTTCACCTGCACCGCATAGGGGTATGGACTTGAAGTACATCCGGCAGAAGTACCGGAAACAAGAAATTGAACAGTCTCAGCAATACCGCCCGTGTTCTGAAAAGCCTGGCTGATGTTTCCGCTTCCGTTCGAAATCGATGAAGGAATGATGGTCGCAGGGTTTGCGCTGGCGGTCCATGCAAATGTCGTACCGGGTACAGCCGAACCAAGACTTATAACTACAGGCTCATTGGAGCACCATCTCTGGTTGCTGTGGGCCGGTGTGAACTGAACGTCCGGCAGGGGATTTATGCTAATGGTCCCGCCGGCCGAGGCCTGGCAACCGTTGACCGAAGTATAACCGTATGTTATAGCGTTTGCGCCGATATTAGCCAGGGAAGGGTTGAAATACCATGTTCCGCTGATATTGACCACTCCGGGACCGGAATAAATGCCGCCGGCCGGGCTTCCCGAATTCAGGACAAATGATGCTGTGTTGGGGCAGTAAGCAGTTTGGGGACTCGTGAAAGTCACTGCAGGCGTTGCATTCACGGTAACGGAATGGGCCGGGGATGTGCCTTGGCAATTGTTGCCATCGAAGTAGGTCACCGTGACCTGTTTAATACCCGGTGTACTCCAGCTGATGAAAACTTCATATGGGCCTGAACCCTGGATTATGGTTCCTCCATCGGGATTCCATGTATATCCTGTTTTACCTGTTTCGGTTGTAAACGGACCCAGGGAAAGGCCCTGGCAGCCGCTTGCAGTTCCATTTACGCCTGGAACAGGTAAAGCATTTACTGTCACAGCAAGCCCGGTATTGGATGGGGACGAGGAACACCCGGTAATCGGATCCTGGTAAATCACCCTCACCCATTGGCTCCCTGCTGTTTGCCAGTCAACCGAGCAGGTATTCCCCGATGGGGTCATTGTATTGCCTGCCGGTACCGACCATGAATAATTATTCATGCCGGCTTCGGTAGTGTATATGACACCGTTAGTCCCGATGCATAGGTTCTGGTTCCCTGAAATAACGGGCGTTGGCAATGAGTGGACATTTACCGGCAGCTGGGACGGGCTGCTTGCAGGGCAATTATTGGCATCATTGTAGTTTACGCTGACCATGCTTGTTCCTGCCACTGTCCAGCTGAGCGTGATGGTATTATCAGCTGATGTGCCTCCGCTGACGAGATTTGCACTGGCAAGCGGATAGACCCATTGGTATCCGGTCATTCCAGCTTCGGTGGTGTAGGTGACAGGGCTTCCGACGCAGGTGCTTGAAACTGAAGAAGTAAGACCCGGGTTCGGACGGGAAAAGACATTAACTGGCAGGCTGCTTGCGGGTCCGTTGCCGCACTGGTTGACCCCGTTGACCTGTATGTTTCCCGAGGCGGAGCCGGCACCGAAATCCAGGCTTATATCATTGGACGATGGCGAAGGAGGTGCCACCACCCCAGGGGGACTGGTCCAGGTATATCCCGTCGCACTGGAAACAGGATCCACATGATATGCAAGACCGGCCGAGGGTTTGCATACCGCCGAAGGCCCGCTGATGATCCCGGCGGTTGCAGGAAAAGCTACGACATTAAGCGTAAGGTTTGCATAGGTAGTATCCAGGCAAACATCGGCAACCCTGAGTGTCACTACCGGATCAGAAGCCGAAGCGGTGATGTTTGCGGGATTCGTGGTCTTCCCTCCCGGCCACAAATAGGAATAAGAGGGAAAACCTCCGCTCACACTGGCGCTTAAAGGTATTATATCTCCGTCACAGATCAGTCCTGCAGGTGCAGGGTTAATGGAAACTAGAAGGGGCGGTTTTTCCTTTATAAGAATGTCCACGGATGTTGTGCTGGTGTATCCGCAGGTAGTATGTGATGCAAGGATTATCAGGGTTTCGTCGCCTTCGGGAATATTGTCTTCGATCGGCTGGATCACAAGCGGGGGCGACGTAAGGGATCCGGCGGGTATGGTTATGCTTGCAGGCAAGGGGTTCGGAAGGAAATCGGCCTGGCTTGCCGTGCTTGAAGGATCAATGGCGAGGTCAATAATATAATCGGTAGCCTGTGGATTCGGAATGGAAAATACCAGGATTGCATTATTGCAGCCTTCTATTGCATTTTGCCCGCCATTTGGATTGGAAAACGACGTGTTGATCTGGATTGCATTGCTTGAAAAGCTGTTCATTTCAAGAAATACGCCGGAATCAAGTACCCTGTCAACGGCATCGCATATTGCGAGTTTAATATGATAAGTGGCAAGGCAGGTGATATTGTAACTGGCTGTGAATACGAAAGTAAACCTGTTGTACGCCAGGTCAGCCTGCGATGCGTTCCACCATGAATAAAGAGGCTTATTTGCACAAACGTTATTTATCGTTACAGGAAGTACGCTGTTAGGAAGTGTCGCTATATTAACAGCATCATTGATGTACCCCATTCCTCCTGAGATCCCCGGGCCGCTGAGGAAAAAACCGAAAGCATCATTGTACGAACCGCAGTAGGTGTCAAATTCTTCCGATGCAAATTCATATCGGAAGTTGATCACATCGGTTTGGGCAACAAAATCAAATTCCAGTACGGCCTGGTCTTTTACGTTTGCCGGGGTAAGGTTTGATATTTTAGCCAGGTCTGGGTCGCCGGTGGGCCCGTTCATCTGGGAACTTGCGCTGCTGGGTGGGGAAATGGCTGAACTTGCCATACCCGATGATAATATAACCCCTCCTGTGAATATTATTTCACTTAAAGTTTTTCCTGCTGCTGTAAAACTGCCGATCTGCTGGTTTTCTATTGAGCCGCTTACAGTCTGAATTTTCCTGACGGTATCGGAGGATCCGTTAAAAGTTGCATTTGAAATTGTTACTCCCGATCCGACCAGGTAAGTTTGAACAAACGCCTGGGGAGTCATGTTAATGTTGTTCCCCTGGATGACTGTAAGCTGGGCATAAGTCACCTGCCAGCTAAGACAGGTAGCAGAAACCAGCACCAAACAGTAAAGGGTAAAAGTTCTCACATCCTCATTTTCGTCATGTTTATTACATCATCAATATCATCAGCGAGCGCGGTATTAGTCTTTTACGCACCTCAACGGAAACGCATTCATTTTAACGGAAGTATAAAATGACAGGGAAGGTGAATAATTGTTCATTCCCCTGGCCACGGCTCTGACGGGTCCGTTTGTGGTAGCGGTCCAGTACATGGAGGCGGTGAGGCTACCCGAGATGAAGGCCCAGGTGTCGTTGAGGTAGAAGATTCCGTCAAGCAGGGCATGGAAGCCGAAG
>CAIRDP010000027.1 GCA_903877385.1 uncultured Bacteroidales bacterium | reverse complement strand
TAATGATTATCAGGACCTTAACTTCATTTATTTAGAGTTTTTATAAACAAGATATTAACATTAACAAATTGATTTACAGATAGATAAAAAATTATCTCAACCTCATTTTTCATCTTCTCAATCTACCAAAGTAGAATTAATAGTGTTGACCTCAACACCAAACAATTGGGCAATTCGTTTCTGGTTAAGCCAAAAGGTTTCGTCCTGAAAGAATACTTCAACCTTGACGTTTCCTTCCGGTGAAGAGTAAAGGATGATATCTGAGTATTTGATTTCCGGTTCGTCAGCCATATTAATTTTATTGAGATTAGCTATTATACTGGAATATCAAGCATTATAACAAAGATAAGGGATATGCAAGAACGCGAAATCAATGTTTATAACTTAAAAAGCATGTAGGTGCCCTCGATATATTATTTATCCTTCTTGCGCTCTGAAGTATTCGATGCGATCCAGAACAGGATAGTAAAAGCCGATACAAAAAACGGAAAAATTCCGTAAAGAGTGTCAGACACCGAATGAGAATGTCGGTCAACTGCGATAAACACCGTCACACAGAAAAAGACAACACACAGGCTGATTAATATTCCTATGACTGTAATCGGGACATAAATCCAGCCTATTTTCTTAAACCAGATTGTTTTCATTTTTTTGCGCCAGTTTTTTCCGGCTTCTTAATCCGTTACAGGTAGAAAAGAGATAATACCTGAGTTTATTTCGGATAGAAATTTCTCAAGTCTCAAAAATATCTTTTCCAATTTCAAGACATCCGATCTCAAAATATTCAGGATTATTTATAAAATCCCGAATAAGATCATAATTATCTTTGAAAAGGTTAATGATATTTTCAGTCGATGTATTGCCGATTCTAAGCCAAATAATTTTTGGAGGGGAGCCGTGAACGAGATTTAAATCATAGAAGTCAGCATCAAAAGTCACTATGGTAAAATTTTGATTTTTGGCATATAACCATATTTCATGATCAGTAGCATTCTCTAATTGAAGTTCACGAACTTGCTTAACTTCAGGATAAAGATTAATAATTCCTTTAACAACCCTGAATGAAATATTTTGATCCAATAAAAGCTTCATGAAGCAATTTTCAATTTGTGTTCACGGTCGGCGGCAAATGCAAGACAAGCTTTTATATCTTCCATGGTTAGTTCAGGGAAGTCAGATAAAATTTGTTCATAATTCATTCCTGATGCAAGCCAACCGAGAATATCATATACAGCAATCCGGGTGCCTTTGATCGAAGGCTTACCAAATCTGATATTTGGATTAATTACTATATGTTTTGTGTAATGGTTCATTTGAGAAAATTTGATCAAATATACTAAAAGTCCGTGTTTGAACCAAATTCAAGACAGCGATCAGGTTAACTTTTCAGGAACCCCAGTTCATAGACCAGTGTCTGAAGTTTTTCGGTGAGGGTTTTGTAGACGGCTTCGAAGGATTTGAAGCTGACGGGTGGGAAATCGCCGCCGGCGTATGATGTGGGAGCGGTTAGGAATTAATACAAGCTGGAAGAAGTTTTTTATTGAAAAGGTTATTTAGAGTTATTCTGCTTTTTAACTGCACGAACAATAAACCAGATACTTGCAATAAGAATAATAACACTGATCACCCAGCTAATTGCCAATCCCCATCCCTGATTAAGTTCATTCATGAGTATGATTATTTTTCTGATTATCAATTGTCTGTAATGCTAATTAAAACATAGGTGAGGATTTTTTAAGTATTCTCCGGTAGAAGGATAAAATATTGGCTCTCGAAATAAATCCAATATACTTACCCTGGTTTGTAACAGGTATATTCCAAAGATTGGAACTCTCAAGTTTGATCATGGCATCGTCCATGCTTTCATTGATATCAATCGTAATCTCTGATTTTGAAGTAATATCTTTAAGCCAAATTTCATCATACACTTCAACCTTAAACATAAACTCCTTGAAATTCTCAAGGGGAATTATACCAATGAAATTCTGATCATTATCGACAACAGGAAACACATTCCTTTTACTTCTTGTAAAGGCATCAATCAAGATTCTGAATGTATCATTCTGATTTAATGCAATGAATTCTGTCTCAACAATGCCATCTAAAGAGATATCCTTAAAAATAGCGCTGTCTTTATCGCCGGTATCATATTCTCCCTTCTGAGCCAGTTTTTTAGTATAGATGGAATATGGCTCGAAATAACGACTGATAAAGAAAGACAATGCGGCAACTATCATCAAAGGAACAAACAGAACATATCCGCCTGTAATTTCTGCGATAAGAAAGATTGCAGTTAAGGGCGCATGAACCACTCCACTCATAATTCCTGCCATTCCAACCGCAATAAAGTTAGATACTTGAAGCTGAGCAATCCCCAAAGAATTAACTAGAAATGCAGTACCAAATCCGGTAAGGCCCCCTGTAAACAGCGATGGAGCAAAGATCCCCCCATTTCCTCCTGACCCAAGAGTAATTGAAGTAGCGACTATTTTCAAAAGTACAACCAAACAGGTGAATATAAAGATGGTCCAGGGGCTGAATGGGATCAGTGAAAACAAGCTGTTTTTAAAGAGACTCAAGGTATCCCCCTTGAATAAAGCTTCTATAGTATGATAACCTTCCCCAAAAAGCGGTGGGAAAAGATATATCATAATTCCAAGTGCAAGGCCCCCAAAGATCGCTTTCAGGATAACGCTTTGACGTTTTTCAAAAAATCCTTCAATACTTAAAGTGACCCGGGTCATATAAACCGAGATTAAACCACATAATACTCCCAGCAGCACATAAAAGGGAATGGCATTATAGTACCAGTCATTCGTAACAAGATAAAAAAGCTGACCTTTTAATAAAAACTTTGAAAGTATTGTTGCTGTTGCAGTTGAAATCAATAATGGAATAAAAACCGGGATAGTGACGTCGGTAAGAAGTACCTCTACTGCAAAAATAACCCCAGCGATAGGACTATTAAACACTGCAGCAATCCCGGAAGCAGCACCGCAAGCCAACAGCAGTGTTCTTTCTCTACTACCAAATCCAAGAAAACCGGCAATGTTTGAACCTATCGCAGACCCGGTGATCACAATTGGTGCTTCCAACCCGGCGGAACCACCGAAACCAATCGTAAGACCACTTGTAACCATATGAGAATACATCTTGGATTTCTCAATTTTCCCCGATTTCCTGGCTACAGAAAATAAAATACTGCTAAGACCTTTTTCTAATTTCCCTTTAAGAAACAGTTTGACAAACAGAACTGTCAGCAACACACCGATGAGAGGAGAAATAATATAGATCAGTGTGGTATGGGACCAGGTTAAAAAGAAATCAGGGATAAGATGGACTAATCTTACAAAATGCTTTAGGACAACCGCTGCAAGGGCCGAAACTAATCCGACAAGGATACTGGCAAGGACCATGGCCGTGTGATCACCAATATACCTCTGCTTGAATTCTTTAAGTCTGTCTATTATCCAACCAGGTAACAAATGGGATTGAGTTAATTTTTCAAATATAGACATTTCCTTATTTAATTCTTGTAATCAATTCTTTCTTATGCAAAAATAGGTCTGAATGGTCTCGTTAAGATATGAAACTTATTAAAATCTGATTAAAAATACAACTTGAAAAAACTACTGAAATAAATCTATCGTATTGTATAACAATTGAATAACACTGAAACATTAACGGTTCCTTATCTCATTTGCAGATTTGAGTGAATAGTAAAATGTGTATTATTGTCAAACGGATTTCAATTTTATGCAAAACATGCTGCTCATACTTATTTTTATCATTGGATATTCAGCCATTGTAACTGAGCATAAAATCCGTATTAACAAGGCTGCCAGCGCCCTGATAGCCGGCGCCTTAACATGGACAATCTTTATCTTGTTTAATCCTGCAAAAGACACAGTAAACGAGGCCATTAAAACCAATATGGCAGATATAGCGGGTATTCTCTTTTTCCTGATGGGAGCGATGACCATCGTTGAATTAATTGATTCTCATGATGGATTTGATATTATTATACGAAGGATCAGGTCAAAGAGTAATCGTAAGCTACTTTGGATAATCAGCCTGACGACCTTTTTGTTGTCAGCAGTGCTGGATAATCTCACAACAACGATTTTAATGGTATCTCTAACAAGGAAACTTATAAGTAATGAGCGTGACCGCTGGTTATATACAGGTGCAATCATAATTGCTGCAAATGCCGGAGGTGCATGGTCCCCAATGGGTGATGTTACAACAACAATGCTCTGGACAGGACAACAGATAAGCCCTTTGAATATTATCCTGAAACTATTCCTGCCGAGCCTGACCAACGTATTAGTCCCATTAATAATTATGAATTTTTTTCTCAAATCAGGGAAACTGGCACAACAATCCAGGAGTGTAAAAGCGCTCAATGATATTTATCCGTTTGAAAAAAACCTGATTTTCCTCTCCGGAATGCTATCCCTGTTATTCGTACCTTTTTTTAAAGCGATAACAGGATTACCTCCCTTTGTAGGCATGTTGCTTTCATTAGGATTTATGTGGGGGCTAACCGAAATCCTACACCGTAGAAAACATGACAAAGAAAAGGATCCACTTTCGGTAGTTCATGCTCTGCGACAGATTGACACATCCACCATACTATTTTTCCTGGGAATACTTCTTTGTATTTCAGCACTTAAATCTTCAGGAATTTTACTTATTTGCGCAAATTATCTAACATCAACACTTCCAAACCAGAGCACAACTATACTCATAATTGGCTTGTTTTCAGCAATAATTGATAATGTCCCATTGGTGGCAGCAGTACAGGGAATGTATCCGCTCTCAGCATTCCCTACCGATCATTACTTATGGGAATTTATTGCTTATGCTACCGGCACAGGTGGAAGTATTTTAATCATTGGGTCAGCTGCCGGGATAGCTGCCATGGGGATGGAAAAAATTACTTTTTACTGGTATTTAAAACGAATCTCTTTTATTGCGCTATTAGGCTACCTGGCAGGTGGCTTCGTCTATATTATAATGTTCTGATGATTGTTCATCTATTTGCAAATGCATTGATTATTTAATATCTTTGAGAATGATAACAAAAGGGAAATCCTCTATTGTTTTATGAACCAGAATAAAAGATATCATAATTATTTTCAGAAACAGGTAATTTTACCCTGCGCTGTAATTATTCTATTATTCACCGCTGCTTTAAGTTTGATCGATGTTAAGAATTATAAGATTCATGACAGGAATAATCAATCACAATCTTTAAAGACATCTTCATCACAACCTCTTTCCTCTCTAAACTTTTACAAGATAAGACCCAAAGGGTTAATAACGCAGGAACCAGTATATAAATATTCCGAACTAAGCAGGCTGATTTTATTATGCCCACCTGGGAAACCTGCAATTATATTTCCTGTTCAAAATAATATTTCCTCCTATATTCCTGGGAATACACAAAGAATACGA
The DNA here is from genome assembly GCA_903877385.1 of uncultured Bacteroidales bacterium. Lineage (GTDB taxonomy): Bacteria > Bacteroidota > Bacteroidia > Bacteroidales > FEN-979 > CAIRDP01. The sequence continues at coordinate 250,970 of CAIRDP010000027.1, read as the reverse complement.
CCTCCACCAATGCATTATACTGAGATATAGTGGATTAATCAATGATTCCAGTCCATAGATTCATTGATTAATTAAGGCACTACTTTTATTCAGTATCATTTGCATAACAGGGACTAATCACGCTTTTTTTTTATATCAATTTTCAATTCAGTTATAGAATTATTTGTATAGAAACATGTCAAGGAATCAAATAAAAATAAAACAGGGATCAGTGAGAATGTCAGAAAAAAGGGTTGAGCCTGATAAACACTTATTAACCTGCGATGAACATTTAAAAGGAATCCATACAGAACAACGGGATAGAATCTCAATTATTCCAGAAAAAAATTCAACCCAGGATTTGTTGAGCAGAATAAAACAGGCAAAACCTAATCCTATTCTGACACATCATTTCGGAAGACCAAGCATACAGGAGACTATTTCCGGTATCAAAGAAATTGCCCTATCAGGAATATTGGACGTAATTTCAATTTCACCTGATCAGAATGCTCAGGAATATTTTTTCAGGCCAGATGAAATGGAATCTGGCCAACAATATATCGATGGTGTGCCTTTGCGCAGCACAAAAGATATGGAGGCTATTTATGAAGCTTCGCGTCGAGGAAATTTCCCTCTTGTTCGTTGTTATGCAGGCACACAAGATCTCCTTAAATGGGCGGCAATGAGTGTAAACACAATTCATAATGCCTGGGCAGCAATACCGCTTTGCTGGTACAGTGAACTTGACGGGCGGTCATCGCGTACTCTGGAAGAGGCAATCATCGAAAGTCAGAATGCGATGAGATGGTATGCGTTACAAAATATTCCTGTGGAAGTAGATGAATCGAACCATTGGAGTCTGCGAGAGGCACACGATTCCCTTACAGTTTCGATGGCCTTTCTTGCAGCATATAACGCAAAGAAGATGGGAGTGCAGAATTACATTGCTCAATTTATGTTTAATACTCCAAATGGAACAACTGCAGTAATGGATATTGCCAAAATGTTAGCCGAATTGGAACTCATAAGTGAGCTAGAAGATAAAAATTTCACTGTTTACCGCGAAGTTCGTGCCGGAACAGTAAATTTTTCCGGATCACCTTCGATAGCAAAAGGCCAATTGGCTTCATCAACATTAATAAGTCTTATACTTAAACCTGATATAATCGACGTTGCTGAGATTGGCGCACAGGACCTTGGTATTTTGCCAGTTGAGCTTGTTGAAAACTGCCAGATAGTCCGTGGTGTATTAAAGGCTTGTTTACAAGGCCTGCCAGATATGCTAAGTGATACGACTATAATAAATCGTAAAGACACTCTGGTTTATGAAGCAAGGACATTATTGGAGTGTTTTAAGTTTTTAGGGGCCGACAGTGATGACCCAATGACAAATCCATATGTTATTGCAAGTGCTATCAGGGAAGGGTTCCTCGACATTCCAAATTTCAAAGATAAACCTGGCCTTAAAGGCGAAATTAACACTAAAATGATTAATGGAGCCTGGTATGCCATCGATACTTCAACAGGTACACCAGTTGATGAGGAGACAAGAATGATGACTATTTTCAAACGTATCAAAAAACAATAAATTAATAAAGAAATTAAAATGGCTGGAATAGCAGGAATATTAAAAGAAGGGGAACATGAACTTGTTTCAAAAATGATTGAATCAATCTCACACCGGGGGAAATTTGGAAAGGTTGTCCTGGATGTAAATGGAGCAACCATCGGGATCGTTTGGTCCAAACATGAGGATCAAAGGATACAGGAAAAACTTAAGAAAAGTATTTTTATGGATGGACCTGGATATGGGCATAAACTGGAAATCTCAAAGCCAAATGGAGAATGGCAGATATACCGCGATGAGTTGGGTGTTGCTCCTATGTATTTCACATCAAACAACGATAATCTGTACTTCTCTTCTGAAGTTAAAGCATTGTTACCTTATTCTAAGGATATTTCCGAGTTGCCATCAGGGAGTATAATTACACAGTCGACTAAGAATCAATTTTTTAATCTTGGCATCAGACCTCCCATGCATAAGGATCCGGCTACGATTTCATTAGAACTGTTAAACATTATTGCACAAACTATTTCAAGAAGGATAACTTCTAATGTGATGGGAGCCTGGTTATCGGGCGGGCTGGACTCCAGCATTGTTTGTGCATTTGCAAGAATATGGTTACAAACATTACATACATTTTCTGGCGGACTTAAAGATGCACCAGACCTGGAATTTGCAAGGATAGCAGCAAAACATATAGGATCAGAACATCACGAGTTTATTTTCAACTTTGAAGAAATAATTAAGACACTACCCGAAGTCATTTATCACCTGGAATCATTCGATGCCTTAATTGTTCGCTCGAGTATCATAAACTATCTCTTATCAAAAGAAGCATCTGGTTATGTTCAGGAAGTTTTTTCGGGAGAAAGTGGTGATGAATTTTTTGCTGGTTATGACTATTTAAAATCAATACCCGCAACGGATCTAGACAAGGAATTAATAGATATAACTGGAAGACTTCACAATACAACTTTACAGAGGGTTGATAGGTGTGCTACTGCATTTGGTTTAACAGCCCATGTTATATTTGCAGATCCACAACTTTTTGAATACGCAATGAGGATCCCGGTAAATCTTAAGATTAAAGATGGTACTGATAAATGGATTCTTCGTAAATCAATGGAAGAACTTTTACCCGAAGCCATTTTAAACCGGCCTAAGACAAAATTATGGGAAGGAGCCGGCGTTCAAAATCTAATCTCAGATTTTGCATCAACAAAAATTACCGACGCAGATTTCAGGGATGAAAGGAAGTTGAAAAACGGTTGGACTTTGAACACCAAGGAGGAATTATTGTATTACCGAATTTTTAGAGAACATTTCGGTGATCTGGAAAACCTTGACTGGATGGGACGTTCAAAAGGAAGCTCTAAATCAGCATAAGATGGAAATAGGATCACATTTGTTTCATGATTTCCTGGTGCAATTGGTTATGGTGAAATGGCTTTAATTTTATTCTTAACGGGTTTAATGTTAAGGTATAATTACCCTTGAATTCTCTTCTGTTGATTCAATAAAGCTTATAGAAATTCAAATGATTTTAGCAACAAACAAATCTGGAATAAACATTTTCTCATCAAAATCTCTATTCCTATTTTTCACAATAGGATTTTCGCTATTTTGCTCTTGCTCAGATGAAGATTCAAGAAATAGCCTGTCGGAACAGCATCTGAAAGGTAAGGTTAAATCTTTGACCGAGACAATTTATTCAGTGGATAAGACAGGAAAGATAAGCGATAGTGAATTTCTTGAGAAAACATTATACAGGTATAATTCAAAGGGAAATAAAATTGAAGAGATCCATTATCACCCCGACAGTCTCTCGGAATTGATCACATTTAAGTATAATTTAAGCGGAAAGAAAGTTGAAAAAAGATGGAGGGATACTGATAATGAAATTGATCACCTGGCAACTTTCAGGTATGATAAAAAAGGAAACAATATTGAAAAAAGATTGGTTGAAACTGATGGTAGTCTGATGAAAAAGGAGATTTACACGTTTGACGAAAATGGCAATAATACCATTGAAGAAATCATTTCATTTGAAGATAGCGTTAGTGAAAGAAGAATGTTCACTTTTGACAAACAGCATAAATTAATTAAAGAAATCCGTTATAACTCCGACGACAGGGTTCCGCACCGATATTCTTATAATTACCTTGAATTTGATGAAACCGGCAACTGGACAAAACGGATGCAAACAGAAAATAGAATTCCAGTCAGAATTACAGTTCGTATGTTCGAATATTGACAAACACTACCTTTTATAATAGAAATATGAAAAAAAAATCAGAATGATTACAGATTCATTTACCATAGAAAGCGGCATTTTAATAGTAGTCCTGTCAGGGAGAATCACTATAAATGACATCCTCGAATGGTCCTATACATTAACTCCTGCGAGGATACTGGTAAAGGATCTAAAAATCCTTTTAAATGCCTCGACTGCCGAGTATGACTTTTTTATTGATGAATTTCAGAAAATGGACAAAGGGGTTAATGACTTATGTAATCGTTTCAAAAACGTGAAACTTGCCCGCCTCCATAGCAAAACAAATGAGATTTCACTGTCTGTTATTGCACATGACAGGAAACTTCCGACGAATTATTACACACGTATTTTCATGAATCATAATAATGCCATAGAATGGCTTATTGAAGGCTGAAATTGATTACTCATCTCGTACCACCATTCCATCTTCAAGCACAATCACCCTATGCGCTTTATTCACAACCCGCTGATCATGAGTGGAAAAAATATAAGTGATTTGTTCATCTTGATTTAGTTTGTCCATGATCTCAAGAAGATTACGAGCTGAAACTGAGTCCAAGTTAGCAGTAGGCTCATCTGCCAATATGAAACGAGGATGAGATGCCAGCGCCCGGGCCACAGCCACCCGCTGTTGCTGCCCACCGGAGAGTTTTGAAGGGCGGCTATGAAGCCGTTTGCCTAATCCGACTGCATCAAGCAGTTCGGTTGATCGTTTCCTTCGCTCCTCCTTTTTTACACCCTGTAGGTTCATTATGAATTCCACATTTTCAAATGCAGTCAGTACCGGGATGAGGTTGAAAGACTGAAATACAAAGCCTATATTCCGCAACCGAAAGTCAATCAGTTTGTGGCTTTTCATTGATGTAATATCCACATCACCGATCCTGATACAGCCACTGTCAGGACTATCAAGTCCCCCAATCATATTGAGCAGAGTAGTCTTCCCAGAACCAGAGGAACCGACAATTGCAGTAAACTCGCCTTTTTCAATTATCAGGTTTATGCCGTTAAGGGCATGAACTGCAACTTCCGAGTCATGATAACTTTTCCTAAGTTCTTCAATCGATATTATATTCATAACAATAATTTAATCATTACGTATCGCTTCGGCAGGCCGGAGTTTAAGTGCACGTTTTGCAGGGTAAATTGAGGCCAAAATACCTGTCACTATTACCATTAAGGTAAGGTTGATAAAAAATACAAGATCCAACGAAGGATAAAGCATCGGACTATACCCTAATTTTTCAAATCCTTCGCTGAGCGAACCAAGGTTTATGCCGGTTCGATTCATGTACCATATTACCACCACACCAATAATAATCCCGATGATACCTCCGGTAAGCGACATGAATACCGATTCCAGCATGATTAAAAAGAAAATTCTTTGTTTGTTCATTCCAATGGCGGCCAGCATCCCAATCTCCTTGGTCCGCTCCATGATGGCCATAAGCATCGTATTTACAATAACAAACCCGAGGGCAAGCATGATAATGCCCATAAACAGATAAAGCCAAAGGTCCATTAAATCATTCATCATTCCGATTAAAGGATCTATTTCTTTCCAGTTCTGAATAAGAACAGAAGGGAAAAGTCCTTTAAGCAAATGCTGTACGTTTTTGACTTTATCAGGATATTCAAGACGAATGGCAATTTCATGGCAGATGCCGGTATCGGCATTTAGAAGTGGGATAATATCCTTTCGGTCAACAAAGATGTTCATTTCATCAAATACTGAGTTGCTCGTTTGGTAAATCCCGCAAATCCTGAAAGCGCCCCCGGTAAGATTTCCCTGCACATCCTGGAATGTAAGCACGATTTTTGAATGCAGATGCAAACCAAGTTTTTTGACCAATGCACTGCCTGCCACAACAGGAACTGACTTGGAAGACATGAACCAGCTTCCGCAGGAATCACAGATCAAAGAATGTATTTCAGTGACATGCCTTTCCATTTCAGGATTAATCCCGATCACTACAACGCCCGTTCCTGCATTGGCACTGCCAGCCATGGCCATGAATTTCACCCTGGGGGACCAGGCGGCAACAGATTTCATGGTATCAAGGACACTTTCCAGCTTACTAAGATTGTCATCAATATAATAGCGTACATCATTATCTTCAATAAATTCAGGATTATGGATCTGGATGTGAGAAGTTTCCCTGCTTACAGCTTCCCTTACACGCTGATCACTGCTTCCCTTAAGAACAGCTGAAGAAAAGATACCCCCCAATAAACCAAAGGCAATGGCCATGACCACAAGAAAACTTCGCATCTTGTTTCTCCAGATATTTTTCCATGCAATGTTCCAGATCATACCAGATTTTTAATGCTGTAAAGCATTTATTACTTCTAATTTTCTGATTTTCAATACTGGAAGCAACATAACAATACAAATGATAGCCAAAACCACAGAGGATTGGGCAATAAAATACGAAACTCTCCAGGCGGCCGGCATAAGAGGTTCAAATCCCATATGAATCATTGAATCCGCCATTTTCCCGGTAAGGGTAATCGGATGTATATAGAAGTAATAAATCGGTGGAATAGCGGCAACTACCCCTGCAACTATTCCGAGCAATCCAAGAAAAAGGATTTCAGCCAACATGATTAGCGTAAGCTTACTTTTCTGCACTCCAATAGCAACCATCATACCGAACTCCCTGCTTCGTTCATTCAGCATCATCAACATTGTTCCAAAGATGCCAAATCCAACGATCATATATAATATTCCGAGCATTATCAGACCCGAAACGCTATCGGCCCTTATCTGCTGTACCACATCGGGCATCATTTCATCCCAGGTCAAAACCTCGTAATTCCCGGGATCAAGCCGATCGCGAAGCTGAATGGCAGCTTTATTGTAACTATCAGGGTCCTTCACATTAAATGCAATGGAAGTGAGCATGGAATCTGCACTAAACAAATTACGCGCTGCAGACAGGCTAATAAGAACCAGCCTTCCATCAAGATTAGGAGAAGGAAAGTTCACAATACCTCTTACAGGGAAAACTCCTGCTGCACTATACCCATGGTACCCCTGACCTATGATCACAAGTGTATCATCAATATGGATTTTGAGATGGGTGGCAAGTCTATGGCTTACCAGTGCACCGGAGTCAAATGGATCCAGGTATCGGCCATTTACCAGTTTTTTCTTAAGGGAAGTGAGGCGATTTTCTGCGACCGGATCAATGCCATCTACCATTACACCTCTTGTTTGCAAACCATATGAAGCCAATGCAAAAGACTCAAGGCGTAAGGCATAACCATATGTTCCGGCTGAAGAATCCAATGCATTCTTCAACTTCACATTGTAAATGAACCCATTATCGAGCAGCTTATGATCCCAATATCCCCTGGCATGAACCTGGAAATATCCTGAATAGGAATGAACAATATTATTAACCATAAGATCATAACTGCCGAGCTGGAAAGCGCGCATGATCAATGCGAACCAGATAGCGAAAAAAACTGATGTTGCCGTTATCAATGTACGACGTTTGTTGCGCCATAAGTTCCGCCATGCTATGAGGATGACATCCATGTTTCTCTATTGAGCGCTTTGATCTGATGATGTTTTTTCCTACTGATCCAATGGAATTATCTTGTCAAACGCCCACAGCATTTTCCTTTGAATGCAATCCTTTACCCCGCAGCAGACCAAATGTTTTAATAATTTGGCATAAAAATACTCAATAAAGCCGCGAAATTCAAACTCAGAGTTATACTTAACTTTTCAGGAACCCCAGTTCATAGACCAGGGGCTGAAGTTTTTCGGTGAGGGTTTTGTAGGCGGCTTCGAAGGGTTTGAAGCTGACGGGCGGGAAATCGCTGCTTGCATTCCTGGCCTGGAGGGCTTTGCGCACCTGGTACCAGCCAACATCGGCGCGGTTGAGTTTGAGTTCGTCGCGCACCGCACGAACATCGGTATGAGCGAAATAGGCCTGCCATAAGGTTTTACCCGCTTCCAGTACCTGTATTGCTTCTGCGGATAAGGTTTTCCCGGAAAGATACCTGACCATGAAATCCGATTCGAATCGGTCGGGTGCGCCGACTTCGGTTTCGGTAAAAGGAATAAAGTGGTTGACTATGGACCACTTCTTCCCGTTCCATTCGAGATCGTTGGCGCTGGCGGTGAGATTGCTGCCATTGAACAGCATCCAGATAAGGCAGTCATTTTTAAATTCATCGGATAAGGTAGATGTGGGTTGCAGGAACTGGTCGCGGTCGTTGAGCCAGGTGGGTTTTACCAAGCGGCGAACTGAAAAAACAATCGCAATTTGCCATAGATTCTCAGCATTGATAAAATACCCCCTTGCACTGCCGTAGCCTGATGAAAAGATGACTGTTTGTATGCTTGCATGCTGTAAATCATTTCCGCCACTTAACATATATCCAATAGCACGATCAGACCATTTTGTTCCTCTCAGGTCTTTTGTTGCTGTAGCTGGGATAACTGCATTTTTTAAGGGTATTACATCTTGGACATTTGTTTTGGGTCTGGATATCCAATTAGTTAGTAGTTCATTAATTGGCAGATTGTAAAAATGTTTTTCACCAATCGGGTTTACGTGTTTATCTAAGACCTCAACAAAAATTTCTTCGATTAATTTTTTCTCAGTTTGATTTTGATTTGTTTTCCAAACTAAAAATCCAATCGGGAAATCACCATTCAAACCCTCAAAGGCTTTACTGTGAACAACAAATCCTCCTGCAAATACTGCATTCCATGCTTGACGAAAGACATCCAGAGTTGGGGCAATGACATATTTTAAAGTGCTGAACATTGCAAGAGTTGCCGTTGGAATTTCCCTTGCAATTCTTGCAACAAATTGAGTGTATAGTTCATTGCTTGCCTTGCCAAAATCATTCATGGCAGTTTCAGCAAATTTGGTTTTTGCTACACCAGTTTTATTTTCTCCGCCACTTGGGGTATCTGCATTTGTCGCTTCAGCGTATGGTGGATTTATCAGCACCAAAATCTTTTTCCCCTGGGCAATTGCCATCCGCAGTCCATCAGGAACCTTATTCGTAAGGCTATAGTCAATCCGGCCATCCGCAGTGATATCATCATTCAGGTAATCATATTGAAAACGCTGGGCTCCTACGCAAGTCTTGGTGGCTCTCATCACATCCACATCGGCCTGGTCGAGGGTGCTCATATAAATGTTCCGGGGATTGTTGTGCTTGACTTCGAGGTTACCCACTCCGCAACACATATCCCATACGATATATTCGCTCTGCCAGTTCTCGCCCAGGGTTTCGCTGAGCTTGTCGTATGCCTTGTCCACCACGGCGAGAGGGGTGTAGTAAGCGCCTTTGAAGCTGCGTTCGTCGATAGGGATCAAACTGTCGCGGCGTTCGAGCAGGTAGTCCCGGTATTCTTCCTTAGGCGGCCTGTGATAGATCGCCCAGAACTGACGGTAACCCTCCTTGTTGCTGAGTTCATACACCTTTCCGCCCAGCAGGAAAACCGGGGCGTTGTTCTTATGCATAAGTTCGGCAGGCAGGTTATCGTGGGTGGAAACCGTGCCGTCGTTCATGATATCGGCAAAAAACAAAAGTGCATAATCCTCTTCGGCCACGCCTTTGATCTCGTTCCCTATCATCTGCACCCATTTGTCAAAGACCTGCTTCAGGTTGTTTGGAGTGATCTGTGTGCGGATGATATCCCCGTTCTTTATCGCATTCTTAACGGTATTGATGAATTCCTCTTCATGAGTCTGTATCCTAAAGGAAACAAAATGAGTGCCGATATGAGCCGAAATGGCGTCCAGGGCTTCCTGGGTGTAAGAGCTGGCCGACTTCCCCCATTTGATGGTTTTCTTAGCAAGGAAAGGCAGAACATCCGCACTTTTCATCAGGGCAGCCTTCTGGGTGTCGATTACGGCCAGGAAAGGCGGAATATAATCCCCTTTGTTCAGGGCATCCTGCACATAATGCATGAGCTGGGTGAACATGGCATAGGTGGAAATCTTCCCGCTATCCTTGGCTTCGAACCAGATCTCTTTGGTCTGGATATCGATGAGGTTTTTTGAATAGCCTTTTAAACCAAGGGCTTTGATGTAGGCATCCTTGACGTCTTCTTCGCTTTTTGCTTTCTGCAGCTGATCGTAAAGGCTCATGTACTAAGTGGTAATTATCCGATAAAGTTAAATACTTTATCAAAACAACGGGGTTGTATGCAAAAGCTAAGGCGGAAATAGTTATCAAAAACCTCTGTCATTGTAACCCAAAGACTAAGTTATTGTTTAATAAATTTCCTTACTGTAATCCCTTCTGCAGTTTTGACCTTGATTATATAAACACCGGATGATAAAGCTGACAGATCTACCGCGGTAAACATCCCGGTTGATGCTGATTTTTCAAGTATTTGTCCTTCTGGATTTACAATCTCAATTTCGGACTTTTTTGTACATTTTACCGTGAGATTATTCCTGGCGGGATTTGGGAAAACACTGATGTCTACTGAATTGTTGACCTCGTTAACTCCCGTCCCCATGCAGCTTCGCATGGGGGCGCTTACCGTCACAAATGCCGGATCAACGGTGATAATACGGTAAGAACGGTTAAACGCTGCTGCCGTCTGTACATAGCGTGTGCCGTTGGGCCAGTTTTCGCTCACCGTATCTCCCTTCCTGTTCGCAACTACATTCTGATGTTCATGCCCGGCAAGTATTACATCCACCTGATTGGAATCGCAGATATTAAGAAAATTGGTTCGGTTATTCTGCAGGGAGTTGGTAGCCGTATCTGCAATAACGGAAGCGGTATACGGGCTGCCATCAGAGTTAGTGCCGACAGCATTAACAGGGGGATGATGCATTACAATAATTTTACGCTTGCTGCTGTTACTTTTCAGGATCCTCCTGAGCCAGCTGCACTGTGCATCTGTAAGCCCGGTTCCCATGATGACTTCAGGGTTCGGGGGATAACCGTAGGGGCTGTCATGTCCTGAACGCATACACACTATAATGGCGGTAGAAGTTTGAATTACATAATCCGTATCGGGTGTAATATATTTCGGGTAATAAAAAAGCGTGTCATTTGAAATGGGCAGGCCGATTGAATCGAATCCGGTCCAGTATTCGTGGTTCCCGGGTGTGAAATAAATCGGGATGGTTTTAGCAGAATCTATAAAATAATCACCAACAGCCGGGTTTGTAAGTGAGGGGGGAAACAGGTGCTGGGTGATTGCAGGATACATGCCCAACGGTTGCATATTGCCTATGTCGGAAATGTCGCCTGTAACAAGAACAAACGCGGGTTTGGGATTAAGGCTGGCAAATTCCTTTATGGCACATTGAAAGTATTGGCCATTGGTGTCACTGTTTGCCACAGGGGTGGTTGACACATGCATGTCGCTGAGATGAACAAAAGAGAATTGGGCGAATGAAGCCAAACTTGCCAAAAAGACTATCCCGAATAGTAAAATCGTTTTTTTCATAGTTCACTGTTGTTACATGCAGAGGTTATTATTTGTTCAGGAATTGTAAATCCTGTTTGCTGCAGTTTGCCTGAGTTTGCATACTGCGGAATTTTTACCCATATTCCTTTTTCGGATGGGGATTGGTTTTCTGGTAAAGGTACAATTTTACAATCCTCATTACCAACTAGAAATTTTTTAAATAACGGAACTAACAGCAATAATTATTACCAGATCTCCTTAACCTATAATGTCCTCGCGTTTTAAAGTTTTCAAAAATATACGAACAGTTTCAATAATTCCTTCTTATATTTGTTAACGCTATGATTGACAACAGGAGAAATATCAGCCCGGGTATCTTTGCACTGGTTTTAATGATTGTCTTTTTTTCTTTTTTTTACAAGGAAAAGGACAAGCATCATGAACCGGTACAAGCTGGTTTTTCTTATACAAACAGTCAGGGCTCCCAGGCAATCCTTGCTCCCGGGATCTCAAACCCTGGAACCGGCGTATCCCGGATCACCAAACTCAATGCGAAATTCCCTTATCCTGAATCCGGTCCGGGCAGGGAACTCATTCTGAACAGCCTTGTTTCCAGTTGTTATAGTTCATATCAGCTTGAATTTCATTCCAATATTACGGTCATTGCATTGCTTTTCCCTCAAAAAGTCCCGGAACAGGGAACAGAAGATGACGCCCTCTCATTAATTTAATTTTCTCAAATTATTTTTTAACCACTGCATGAAGATGCCTGGTTTAATCATTGTATTCATTGAATCTAAATTTATGATTATGAAAACGTTAAAATATATTTTACTGGGAATAATGTTAATCACCATCATTCCCGTTTGCAGTTCACAAACACCGGTAATCAACAAACAAGTCATTACATTGCAAAGTGTTCCCCTGAATGCAGCAGCCAGCCTCCTGGGTGAATCGAAAGAGGTTCTTTCACAAAGGTTGGGATCTATGGGGCTGCGCGATGTTCAGATTACACAGAATTATGCAAAATCTGAACTGCTCATAACAGTCGGGGATACTATTTCCAATAAAACCTTGTCTGAGGTCCTTCTGATCAGGGGGAATGTTAGTTTTAAGGCCGACACCATCCTGGATTTAAATAAGGAAAACCTTTTGGATGTGCATGCCGATTTCAGTAAGCCTGCATATCCCACCCTGTGTATCACCTTCAGGGAAAATAAGTGGAAGGTCTGGGAAAACCTGACGGCCAGGAACCTGGATAAGCCTGTCGATTTTGTAGTGGACGGCAAGGTGTATTCCGCCCCAGAGATAAGGGAAAAAATTTCGCACGGAAAGATTTCCCTGACCGGCAGTGGATTTTCCACAACCGAAGTCAGGAAGTTAGTCGCTGTTATTTCAAGCGGACTGGTACCTCTGAAATTTACAATTGTGGGTAATAACTAAAGAAACAGCTTGCATGAACGAGGGTGTCCGGAAATTTTGGACACCCTCGTTCATGATAGAATTAAATCTGCTACTTCATTATTTCTTCAGCAAGTTCAGGACTTCCGGGGGCGGGATATTGCACTTCTAATAATTTCCGGGGGAATTAACCAAAGTCGTGAATCTTACCCGGTTTTTCCATTACTGTTATCGAAGTTCCCGTTATCAGGATTTTTTAATAAAAGTACCTTCCCTCAACTCTTTGAATGCGAGGGACAATTCCTGCTGTGTGTTCATTACTATCGGGCCTTGCCATGCTATGGATTCCTTTATCGGTTTACCGGCAATCATGATGAATCGGGATTTTGAACTACCTGTCTTTGCCAAGACCTGATCTCCATGTCCGAACAATACCCCTGTGCCAGCGTGCAATAAATCTTTGCTGTTTTCATCAAAACTGGCAGCTCCTTCAAAAATATACGCAAACGCAGTATGATCCTCAGCCACCGGGACTAAGAGTTCAGCATTTTCTGGCATTTCAACATCAAAATATTCAGGGTCGGCAATGATATTTTCAACCGGTCCCTGTATTCCGTTAAAACTCCCCGCCAGAACCCTAACCTTGGTTTTATTCTCAAGCTCAACAACCGGTACTTTGCCTGAAGGTATGTCCTGGTAACGGGGAGGGATCATTTTAGATGCCGACGGAAGGTTCACCCACAATTGGAATCCATACATTTTCCCTCCTTCATATTTAGGCATCTCCTGGTGAATGATCCCGCTTCCGGCCGTCATCCATTGAATATCTCCTCTGCCGATCACACCTGAATTACCCATACTATCTCCATGTTCTACCTTTCCATCGATCATATAGGTAACTGTTTCCATTCCACGATGAGGATGCCATGGAAAGCCCGACATAAAGTCATCCGGGTTGGTTGAACCAAAAAAATCCAGCATCAGGAACGGATCCAATAATTCCTGGGTGTGGTTACCAAGAATCCTTGTTAATTTTACTCCAGCTCCATCCGATGTGGGCTGTCCTTTTATATGTCGATCAATTTTTCTTATAGTTTTCATATGTTTGTTTTTTTCGTTGAAATAAATAGGATTGTTTCCAGAAATCTGAAAATAACTTCTGAGCCTTTTTCCAGTTTTCCGGTTCAATACAATACCTGGTCTTTGGTGGTTCAATACATCCTTGAACCAGTCCGGAGTCTTTTAATTCTTTCAAATGTTGTGAAACCGTAGCTTGAGCTATAGGTAGTTATTCCACTATTTCACCACAGAAACAGGTCTCCATAGATGCAGGGAGTTTTACAATAGCTATTCTGGCTGGATTGCTTAATGCCTTCGCAAACCGAGCAATTGAATTTCGTCTTCTTTATAATCTGTACTTGCATATGCCATTTGAAATTCTTTATCGCAAATATACGATAAGTTTGTAAACGGGGTCAAAACTGATGAAAAAAATGGGATAGGTCAGTGGGAATATCGCCAAACAGGGAAGACGCCCCCTTCCAATATTTATTTCTCCTACCTTCGCGGATGTTTTAAACAGCTTAATGTGAAATTTCTTATCTTGTTTCTTTTTACTACTGTTACTGGCAATCGGAATGAATGCAAAAACTTATTTTCTCAAATCTTAAAAAATCAACATGAGTGAAAATAAAAAATTATCAGAAAAGTTTTTAGAAGTACTACGGCACGAAGGTGTTGTATCGATTGTTTCGTGGGGTGTCGAAACTCATGTTGCGAATACATGGAATTCTTATCTTATTGTAACAGAGGATGAGCGTATCCTGATTCCGGCTTATGGGTTTAAAAAAACCGAGAAAAATGTTAATGCAAACAGCAGTGTGAAATTAACACTGGGGAGTAAGGATGTCTTGGGATATAAAGATTATCAGGGAACAGGTTTTCTTATTAATGGTACAGCGAAATATATAACCACTGGTGACGAGTATGATTTTATGAAACAGAAATTTTCGTTTCTCACAAGGGTATTGGAGATTACTGTTGAAACAGCAAAGCAAATGTTATAACGAAAGGGGTGTTTTTAAATGAAAACTATTCAGGAGAGTCTTCAATTAATTTCAAAGAAGCACAACCATTTATATTTGTCGGACTCGATTAAATTGGAAGTTTCACTCATCATTTAATCCCTTGCCAATGAGAATCTGCGGCATGCATTTTTCAATCCTGGCCTCTCGGGTTTTGGATTGTTTGGGCTGGGAGAAAAAAAACAGGTAAGCTCTTTGCCGCCCCGGCGTCAAAGCATCAAAAGCAGTTTTCAAGGCAGGTTCTTCATCCAGCTTTTTTTGAAATTCTTCAGGTATGGAGTATTCCGAAGTCTTTTTCAGTTCCACTTTTAATCCGGCTTTTTCTACTTCGACAGCTTCAAGAATACTGGCTTTTAATATGGGTTCCAGCTCAATAATTTCCCGAAGAGAGCTGAAGCGTATCTGGCGTGACGCCTGCACATTTTCTGTTTGCCTGATCAGAATACCATGGGTGTCCTTTAACAAGGCTCCTTTGAAAAACAGGAGTGCACAGTATTCCTTAAATCCATGTATTAAAACCACGTTTCTTTCCTGAAATGTATAACAGGGAACACCCCATTTCAGTTCCTCGGTAAGCTGAAAATTGAGAATGATCATTCTCAATTTCCCGAATTCCTCCCGCCACTTTGTGGCTTTATTTAAAAATTCATCAACCTTTGGATTCATAATCTTCATTTATTGATTATCCCTGTCGGTGATTGCTGTGCTTAAAGGCTCAGGAAGCTCACGATGCATATTACCAGACATAAATTATTAGTCCACAAAGGTTTCTTTAATAATGGATTTGACTTTATTAATTTCCTTTGTATCCAGTTCCCCAATAATTTTTATAATCCTTGTCAAATCAATAGTTTGAATTTGATCAATAGCAATCCAATTTGCAGTTCCTTCAAGTTCAAATTTAACCCTCGTCATATAATCCTTAGACTTCGACGAAATAGGCGCAATAGTTATTGTCCTCAAATGTTTATTCATTTCATCCGGTGAGATCACTACACAAGGTCTTGTTTTTCTTATCTCACTTCCAACCGTTGAGGCCAGATTGACGATAATAATCTGATATTGTTTTATTTCCATTCCTCAAGATTTTCATCGTTAAAGATGTCCTCTATTAAAAGTCTATCATCACCATTTGTATGCATCTCTTGAAATGATTTTTCCCAACCTTGTCTTGGTTTTGTAACAGGTTTTAGAATAATTCGACCTTTTTCCAGAATCAATTCGACTTTATCTCTGATGTCATATTTCTCTAATAAATTTTTTGTCAATCTGATCCCTTTAGAGTTTCCGATGTTGATCACTGATAATTGCATAGGGTTCATGTTTATAATCACATTGTAATTACAAAAATACACAATATTTAAATCGATATCATATTCTGATTTTTATTTTTGTGGCTGGTAACCTCTTTATAAAACAACAGGATGGCAGGTGTATAATAATCTTTATTTCACAACTTTCCTGTTAATTGGTAACGCGCTGGTGGTTGTATTAATGAAGATCAGCCCGTCGAATTGCTTTTTTGCAATAATTGCTTCGGTAAAAGCATAGGCGTGTTCGGGGTTATATAGCGCTCCGATATTATAGGTCTGGTTTGAAACCTTAAACAATGCATTTTCTGAACTGTCCAGGTCGATGAAAAACGCATCAACACCAGTCAGGGCAAGTTCATTGGTCAGGGTATTCTTCCGGTTAACCGGGACAGTGAATTCCTGCAGCTTACCTGCGGCTTTCGGAATGGCCTGGAAGCTGCCCTGGTTAAACACGAAACCTGCATTATAATAAGCATCACCGAAAATCTCATCGAGATAGCATCCCATGGTTTTGTACTTGTTGAAATAATATTTCGGGTTTTTACTGATATGGCTGTTATGGGCCCATGCAAAGACTTTTGACTGTTCAAGTTCAGAGATCCATTTAATATTTTGGGCCATACAACTATCGCGGCGGGTGTAAGCTGTTTTATATTGACTTGACGAAAGAAGTATTACCTGTTCCAAAGACTCAATATTATGAGTGGCCAGTTCAAATTTCATCCTTCCACTCAGGGGGGCATACTGGTTTTCGTTATCCCGGAACCATTCCCTGATGAAGGCAATGATCTCATGGATCTGCGATATTCCATTCACGGAAGCTTTATCGGGTTTGAGGGTGTAAAAATAGTTGTAACTGCTGTCGTTGAGGACCGACAAGCCTTTCACGAATTTGTCCAGATTTGCTTTGTCAAACTCTTTGACATATTCTATCAGGGCATTAGCGGGACCTTTATATGACTGGCAGTCGAAACCATAAAATTTTACTTTTTCGTTTTCAGATTTACCTTCATTGTATATTTTCATCCATTCGATCAGGTCTTTCACTTCTTCGGTATCCCAGGTCCAGAATTCCATCCCTTTCATCGCACTCAGCACATCGCCTTTCCCATACAACACATAATCATTCACCTTGAGGGTGCCTCCGTAAGTAGCTTCTATGGTAAAAATCCTGTACCCGCAATGAGTGACCAGGAATTTGAACATCTTGGCCTTCATGTTGAAGAATTCCTTTGTGCCATGGGTTGCTTCGCCCATTCCCACGACTTTTCTTTCTTTCAGCAGGGCTTCGAGAGGGAGCAGTTCATCAAGATCATTGGTTTTATTTGGTGTAATCGGATATACAGTTTCAACAGACTTTCCGATTTTTACCTTTGTCTGCGGATGGCTTTGCAGGGTAAGCAGGCTAAGTATGAGGATCAGGAGTATATATTTCATTTGTGTTTGGATCAGGAAAATTTCGTAAGACTATAATTACGAACGCAAAAAGACATTAATTCTGTATAATAGAGAAGAAGTGTTTTTATCCCCCGCTCCCTCATCCGCAGTTAAAAATAATAATTAGCGGAAGAATATATGCATTTCATCATCCTGCTTGTGGATGATTGGTTCCAGGTGGTAAGCAGTCTGAATATTTTGCGCAGAAAGTACCTTGTTACGGTTACCTGCTGAGAGGACTTTCCCGTCAAGAAGCAGCAGAATATGGTCGCCGAACTTTGCAGCAAGATTGAGGTCATGCACCACGCCAATGACAACGATATCCTGGCTTGAAAGCAGGTGGATCACTTTGTGCATGAAATCGAACTGGTAGTGCACGTCGAGAAATGTTAACGGCTCATCAAGGATAAGGAACCTGGTCTCATCCTGGTAGGGATACCATATCTGGGATAAAACCCTGGCGAACTGGACCCTTTGTTTTTCACCCCCGCTGAGGGTAAGACAATTTCTTTCGGACAGGTGGGAGACATCGAAAAAACGCATCGCTTCTTCAACTGCCGCCTCATCGCGGGCCGCAGGTTTCCCTGTAAAATGAGGATACCTGCCCATCATCACAACTTCCCTGACCATTAATGGAAAAGCCAGTTCGACATTCTGGGAAAGCACAGATCTTTTCTTCGCCAGTTCTTCTATGCCGATTTCACTGAGGTTCTTTTGCGAGTAGAAAATATCGCCTCGCGTTGGCTTTAATTGATTGCAGATGACCTTGATCAGTGTGGATTTCCCTGCACCGTTAGGCCCGATGATGAGGTTCAGCCTGCCGGGCAGGAATTCCGCTGAAACATTCTCCAGTATTACTTTCCCGGATGTTTGATAGCTGATATTTTTTACCCTGAGCATGTTCAGAAGAAATAGTTTTTACGCCGGAGAAGAATAATGAACACAGGTACCCCGATGACGGAAGTCACGATGCCGATAGGAAGTTCGGCGGGCCTTAGTAACAGCCTGGCTGTCAGATCGGCAAGGCTGAGTAAAACGGCGCCGGCCAGGGCACCGTTGCGGATCAGGTACCTGTTGTCGGATCCGTTAATCATACGGAGAAAATGAGGAATGATAAGTCCTACAAAACTGATCACTCCTGTAAATGCCGTAGCTACTGCTATCATGATTACATTAACCAGAAGCACTCTGAATTGCAATCTCCGGATATTGATCCCGAGATACTGTGCTTCTTCTTCACCCATCATCAATGCATTCAGTTGTTTGGCATACCTCAGGGCGACCAGGATACAGAGAACCGTGGCTGCCCCTATAATGATCACAGAATGCCAGCTGGCACCTGACAGGGTACCGAGATTCCAGAAGGTGATGGAACGGGCCTGAGGATCCCTGGCAATGTAGGAGAGGAATCCAACCCCGCTCATGAAGAGGGCGTTGATGGCAATGCCGGTAAGCAAGAGACCCACAATGGAGCTTTTACCGGTTTGTCTTGATCCTGAAAGAAAGAAGACCATGGAAGTCGAGAAGATGCCTCCAAGACAGGCTGCAATAGGCAGTGTCCATTCTCCAGCGTTAAATTTCAGTACTGTCCCGAGAACAAAATAAAGGGCAGCCCCGAAAGCAGCCCCGCTGGAAGTCCCTACCAAGCCCGGCTCTACAATAGGGTTCCGGAACAAGGCCTGCATCAGAACACCACCTGTAGCCAGGGCTGCGCCTACAATCATGCATAGTATCGCCCGTGGCAGGCGGATATTTATAAAGATGCGCTCATTCAGTGTCATGTCCTGTGAGTTGCCCAGCCATTTCTTCATGGCACCGAAGATCTCATCCAGGCTGATGTTAACTGCCCCATAACTCATCGAAATCAGGAATACCACAATGAGGATGATTAGAAGAACAGGAAATGTTCCCAGGTACTGTTTCTTTTTATTTTGCATCCTGGTGGATCAGTTTCTGGATCTGCAATACATTTTCACCCGTGCGGGGCCCTAGATAAACCAGGTCATGCTCTTCTATCCTGAAGATCCTGTGATTCCTGAATGCCCTGGTGGAAGCGACTCCCGGAAGTTCTTTGATCTTTTCTGGAGAACCTCCCAGGCGGTCGTAGCCGAAATCGGTCAGCAGTATAACGTCAGGGTCTGACATGGCAACGATCTCGGGAGATATCTGTTTCATCCCTTTTTCGTCATCAACAGCCATGGTTCCTCCTGCCCATTCCAGCATCCTGGCTGCAATGCTCTTTTTTGTCATCACCAGGTAAATGTTTGAGGCCTGTCCGAAATGAATTATAAGGACTTTAACAGGATGAGTGTATTGTTTTGCACTCTCCAGGGCGAGGTTCATATCCTTATCGAGTTTCCTGCACAATGAATCTGCCTGTGTTTCATGATGAAACCAGGCGCCCATTTCGCGGATAAGGGAATCGGTTCCGGCAATGGTATTGGAGTGCTGCCCGAAATCCTTCATAGTGATCTTCAGGTCATTAAGTTGTTTAACCACATGTTCAGGGCCGATATTATTGTCCTGCAATATTAAAGTAGGTTTCATGGCAAGGATAGCTTCAGCGCTCAATGCTCTGTGGTATCCTATGGTAGGCAACTTTTTTATTTCAGGCGGATAAGTGCTTGAAACATCAACGGCTACTATGTCCTGCTGAGCGCCCAGGGCGTAGACGATTTCGCTGTACTGCTTTGAAATGCAAACTATTCGTTCTTTATGATCCTGTTTGCTGTCCTTATTGCCGAAACGGCCGCATGAGATGGTTAAAGGCAGGAGAAAAACGATGAGAACGAGAAAGGATAAAGATCTCTTGGTATTCATAACGGGTTGGTAAATATGCTCCTCCCGGAGTTCAGGCCGGGAGGAGCGTGAAATTAATTAAAATTTATAACTGAGTGTTAGACCGCCGTAAAATGTTGCCTTGTAGGGTCCGGGCATGAATGAAGCCGGGTTTGATGGCGGATTGGCATTCACGAAGACCATGGTATAATACAACTGGTTGGTCAGGTTGTTGCCGCCTGCATAAACGTTGAAACCGAAATGGTTGCCAAAGGTATGCTGGTAACCAATCTTGGCATTCAGCAAGGAATAGGAGGGAGCATAATGTGAGTTCAGAAAATTAAGCGCTTCCTTGTCGACATACTGAAATGAGGCATTGATATATAAGCCGTATTTCACAGCCAGATCAACACCAACGTTGAACACGTTGGGGGAAACGCCTACGGCCTTGTTGCCTGAATAATCCACGGTGCTTGCGTTATTGTTATTATTGCTCTTATAATCATGGTAAACACAATTCAGGTAGGTATAGGTAATATAAGGACGTAGAAGTGAGAGAACCTTTCTGTCATCGTTCACAAGTGAGTACATTAAGGAAAGTTCAGCGCCACGGTTTTCCTGCTTTCCTGCATTGACCGTCATATTGGTACCTGCCGGTGCCCCGGGAACTGCCTGGGACACAAGTTTGTTGGAGATCATCAGGTCAAAAATAGCAAACTGGTAAGTAAGGCGGCTCTTAAGAAATGAACCTTTGGAACCAAGTTCATACTGCATACCCGATTCGGGTTTCAGGTCGGTATTGGCTGTTCCGAGATAAGGGATCACCATCTGGCTGGTGGTTGGTGGTGAATATCCCTTGCTGATATCTACATATACTGTGATATGCTCGTTGAATATCTTCTCGACGGCGATCCTTGGAGTCACAACCGGCGTGAATTTTTTGTATCCCGACTGGTTTTTGCTGGCTGCAAGATTATAATAATCGTCTATATCATAATTGAGGAAGTTAAGGCTAGCACCACCAATTACGCGGAAGTTCAGGGGCAGCCTGAGCGTCCACTGGGTAAACATATTATATTGCATGCCTGCAATCTCCAGGTCGCCTTTGATGGTACCCTGAACAGCATCCACAGAATTGTAGGTTTTATTATAGGATATCGTTCTCTGGAATTCACCACCGAAGATCCCGTCCAGACCAACTTTTTTCCAGGTTTGTGAGTAGTCAAACTGTGTCCTTCCACCGAAGTTCTGAACCGCGTTACTGCTGAGACGATTGTTCCCTGCCGCCTGGTGAAGGTTATATCCATTGAAGTATACGCTGGTAGTGTTGTCAAAATACCTGGCGAACAATACCTTATGGGATACTCCTCCACGAAAGTTCTCAATTTCAACATGAGCATTATTATTTGTGTAAGCCGTATCCGCCCAGTTCTGCTTCTGGAAAAAATGCAGGCTGTCCATTTCACCTGCCAGTTGTTCATAAGAATGGCTGTAATTCAGGTAAACTGAAGTAATATGTTTCTCACCGCTTTTAAACTCACCGGTTATAGTTGCAAAATCCTTCTGCGATTTGCTGCTTACACGGTAGCTGTCATAATTCTGATGCCCGTAATTGATAAGGAAGGCATTTTTGTCGGTTGCCGACTCAACCCTGGTATTAGTCCTCCAAAGTCCGTCACTCCCATATAATCCCTCCTGGACGATACGTGTGCTGTTAGGTTCGGGTCTCAGGGTTGAAAGCTGAACAACTCCACCTATCCCTGTTCCGAACAATGAGGATGAAGGCCCTTTGATGACTTCAGCCTTGCCCAATATTGAAAAATCAATTGCATCGGTTATCGTAATGCCCTGGGCGTCAGTAATGGGAATGCCATTCATGTACATTTTATATCCCAGGCCATTGAAATTGGATGAGAATACGTCAGTTCCATAACCGCGGATGATGATACGGGATCCTCCAAACATACTGCGGGTTTGCATCTGTACACTGGGCATCTGGTTCATGGCATCCTGCAGGTTAAGGCCGGTATTCCTGGAGAGGTCCATCCTGGTAATTACTCCAATAGACTTCGGCTGTTTAAGTATCGTATCGGGCAATGAAGCCTTTGTACCTACCTCAACTTCACGCAGGTTGATTGTTTTGGTTGAATCTTTGGCGGCTTTCTGAGTAAAGGCCAAGGAAGAGCATAAGCTCAATATTGCGATTATATATAGTTTTATCACTTTCATATAAATAAATTTAATCTCTGGTTTAACACAAATGAAATATACACAATCGGGTAATGGATTGTGAGTTAAATAAATAAATGATTGTGTCAGGCTGTTTTGGGAGGAGGCACTGAAACGTCCTGAGATTCTGAGTTTAAGTTGTAATTATGAGACTGCAATTTGCTGATGGACAGTGAATGAATAAAGATAGCATGTTCACCGGCAGGATACAAGTACTGAAGGGCATAAATCAATTTTAAAAGATCTGGATGATCCTTGTTCTTCTGTATGGTCCCATCGATAAAATCCCTGATCTTTCCGAGAATTGTTTCTTCTTTGCTGTCGAATAAAGCAAGTAGTTCTACCTTCCCATTAACGATTTTTACCGATTTAATATCAAAAAGATTGCCTTTATATAACAATTCACCGGAACCAATGTGCCCGTTGTTATAGTCATCCAGTGTCAGGGTGATTTCTCTAATGTGTGATTTCTCCGACATTAGAATATGTTGCATGCTAAAATGCACATATGACTGCCGAAGCTTCAGGACTAAAAGGATACCGCCGGCTTGCAGAAAAATAATAATTAGCAGTAAAAAAGAACCAATTTTCTTTACCATAATTTCTATGGCAAAGTTATAATTTTATTTTTAATCAATCTATTTTATAACTAGGAAACTCTTTGCAAATGATCTAAGAGTGTTCTCCCGCTCCCTCATCCGCAGTCAACAAAATTTTTTATAAAATATTTATCTGCCGGGGATCAAACTTATAAAATCCATACGGATGAGGCTGCAACTTTGCAGCGGATTATCAAACTGATAAATAAAAACCAAATGAACGCATTGGATGTATCGCAGGTTTTATTGTACCTGGTTCTGTTGATTATACTGACTCCTGTCCTGGGGGGCTATATGCATAAGGTGTTCAGTGGTGAGCGGCATTTTATGTTACCGGTATTGGGATGGCTTGAAAAATTCATATTTCGTGTCACAGCTGCGAACCCTGAGCAGGGCATGGGGTGGAAAACCTACACCTGGTCATTGCTTCTGTTCAACCTTGGAGGATTTATCGTATTGTTTTTGCTCCAGTTGACACAGAACCTGTTGCCATTGAACCCCGCCCACCTCCCGGGAGTCAGCTGGCACCTGGCCCTGAATACGGCAGTAAGCTTTATTACCAATACCAACTGGCAGAGTTATGCAGGTGAGACAACCCTTTCGTACCTGGTGCAAATGATTGGCCTCACTGTACAGAATTTTCTGAGCGCCGCCACCGGGATTGCAGTGATGCTTGCCCTGGTAAGAGGAATTGTGGGGAGATCTTCTTTATTGGGCAATTTCTGGGCCGATATCACCAGGATCATTCTTTATGTGCTTCTGCCATTATCGGTCATCCTTGCAGTTGTACTTAATGCTGAAGGCGTGATACAGAATTTCAGCCAACCGGTAACGGTCTTAACCCTTGAAGGAGGTAAACAGGTCCTGCCTATGGGGCCTGTAGCTTCGCAGGAAGCCATCAAGCAATTGGGGACTAACGGAGGCGGGTACTTCAATGTAAACAGCGCCCACCCGTTTGAAAATCCCACCCCTTTGACAAATTTCCTCGAAATGCTGGCGATTTTACTGATCCCGGCCGCTCTTACCTATACCTATGGTAAAATGTCGGGTTCATTGAAACAGGGATATACCCTTTTTACATGCATGATGATAGTGTTTTTGGCGGGATTGCTGATCTCGCTCTATGCTGAATATCATATGGTCTCACCTGCCGGAAAAGGGCTTGTTCTTGAAGGCAAGGAACTTCGTTTCGGTAATACGGGCAGTGTTCTATGGACCGTTGCGACAACGGTTGCATCGAATGGTTCTGTTAACGGGATGATCGACAGCATGTCGCCTCTTACCGGGATGACCGCCATGTTCAATATCATGCTTGGAGAAGTTGTTTTCGGGGGTGTTGGGTCTGGTTTGTACGGAATGTTATTGTTTGTTTTTCTTACAGTATTCATTGCCGGTCTTATGGTAGGGCGAACACCCGAATACCTGGGGAAAAAGATTGAGGCCTTCGAAGTAAGGATGGCCTTGACCGGTGTCCTGGTTCCCGGTGTGATGATCCTGCTTTTTGCAGCCATAGCGTCGGTTACCAGGCCCGGGCTTGAAGGATTGAACAACTCCGGTCCCCATGGGCTAAGCGAGATTTTATATGCTTTCAGTTCTGCCGCAGGCAATAACGGGAGTGCATTTGCCGGCCTTAACGCCAATACGGTATTCTACAATCTTACACTTGCTGTGACCATGCTGTTTGGCCGTTTCGGTGTGATCATCCCGGTTATGGCCATTGCAGGGAGTATGGCAGTGAAAAAAGTCACGCCTCCTTCGGTGGGAACTTTCAGAACCGATAACCTTTTATTTATTATCCTGCTCACCGGCGTGATCTTAATTGTAGGCGGACTTACATTCTTCCCGGCCCTTTCGCTGGGCCCGCTGGCCGAACATTTTCTCATGCATAGCGCGGTAACATTCTAAAGAGACTCTATGAAAACTAAAAAAACAACTTCAGTTTTTACCCGTGGATTGATACTTACTGCTGTAAAAGACAGTTTCATCAAACTCAATCCTCTGACCCTGGTGAAAAATCCTGTTATCTTTATAGTAGGACTGGGGGCAGCGCTTACCACCTTAATAGTGTTTACAGGTATCAGGGGCGGACATTTTTCTTCGTTTAATCTTCAGATCAGTCTATGGCTTTGGTTTACCGTGCTCTTTGCCAATTTTTCAGAGGCCATCGCCGAAGGCCGGGGTAAGGCACAGGCTGAGAGCCTCCGAAGAAGCCGCACCCAGGTCAAGGCCAGGAAGATTTTTGGAGATCATGAGGAGACAATTCCATCCGCCATGCTTAAAAAGGGTGACTTTGTCATCTGCGAGGCTGGTGACCAGATCCCTTCCGACGGGGAAGTGACCGAGGGCATTGCCAGTGTAGATGAATCGGCCATCACCGGAGAATCGGCGCCGGTAATCAGGGAAAGCGGGGGAGACCGTTCGGCTGTGACGGGAGGTACTAAAGTGATCTCCGACCGTATCATTATTCGTATTACATCTGAACCCGGGAATACCTTCCTTGACCGTATGATCTCACTGGTGGAAGGTGCAAAGAGGCAGAAAACACCTAATGAGATAGCCTTGTCAAACCTGCTCATAGGACTCACCATTATCTTTTTCCTGGCAGTTGCCACCCTGCCTGCATTTTTCCTTTACAGCCTTAAAGCCTCAGGACTGCCTCCTTCACTTAACCTGAGCCTGCCCGTACTGGTTTCCTTACTGGTTTGCCTGATACCCACAACTATTGGCGGTTTGCTTAGTGCGATCGGGATCAGCGGGATGGACAGGTTGTTGCAGAAGAATGTCATCTCGACAAGCGGAAAAGCTATTGAAGCTGCCGGGGATGTGGATGTATTGCTGCTTGACAAGACCGGGACCATTACACTTGGCAACAGGATGGCTACCGATTTCATTCCTGCTGAAGGAATAAGCGCAGAAGAACTGGCCGATACAGCCCAGCTGGCTTCCCTTTCGGATGAGACTCCCGAAGGCAGGTCAATCGTCGTCCTGGCAAAGGAAAAATTCAACCTGAGGGCAAGGGAGGTTCATAATTTAAGGGCTTCCTTTATCCCGTTTTCAGCCCAGACCAGGATCAGCGGGGTGGACCTTTTTACAGCCGGGGGAGAGCTGCAGCGGATCAGGAAAGGATCATCTGAGGCTATCAAAACGTTTATACAGAACAATAACGGGTTTTATCCTAAGAATATAGAGGAAACAGTGGCTGAAATTGCACGTTCAGGCTCCACCCCCCTGGTAGTCGCAAAAGATGACAAGGTGCTTGGAGTGATCCACCTGAAGGATATTGTAAAAGGCGGGATCAAACAGAGGTTTGCCGAACTCAGGAAAATGGGTATACGCACTGTAATGATCACCGGCGACAATCACCTGACAGCCGCTGCTATTGCCGCGGAAGCCGGTGTTGATGATTTCATGGCTGAAGCGAAGCCTGAGGACAAGCTCGCCAGAATCAGGGAAGAACAGAAGAAAGGGCACCTGGTTGGAATGATAGGTGACGGCACCAATGATGCACCAGCCCTGGCCCAGGCCGATGTGGGGATTGCAATGAATTCGGGAACCCAGGCGGCAAGGGAGGCAGGCAATATGGTTGACCTGGACAGCAATCCTACCAAACTGATTGAGGTTGTGGAGACCGGTAAACAACTTCTGATGACAAGGGGTGCACTCACCACTTTCAGCATCGCCAATGATGTTGCTAAATATTTTGCAATAATCCCGGCTATTGCAATCAGCCTGTATGCAGGACCAAACGGGAAGGGGCCTTTATCGGTTCTGAACATCATGAACCTGGGATCCCCGGGCAGCGCCATCCTGAGCGCTGTAATCTTCAATGCCATCATCATTATCCTCCTGATACCTCTCGCGCTGAGAGGGGTCCGCTACAGGCCTGTTTCCGCAATGCAAGCCCTGACCAGGAACCTGCTGATCTTCGGGCTGGGAGGGATCATTGCGCCTTTTATCGGCATCAAGCTCATCGATATGCTTATCAACCTTTAACAGCGGAACATTATGAAAACTTTATGGATGACTTTGAAATTCCTGTTGTTCTTCACCCTGCTTACCGGAGTAATCTATCCCTTGCTCATTACCGGGATCGGATGGACAATATTTCCACGGCAGTCCGGCGGCAGCCTTATAAGTAAAAAAGGGCAGTATGCAGGGAGCATCCTGATAGGCCAGGAATTCCACGACAAGCGGTATTTCTTTTCAAGACCGTCGGCAGTTTCTTATAACCCGCTGCCTTCGGGGGCTTCCAATTTTTCAGTTACCAGCAAGGAACTGGCGAAACTTGTACGCGAACGGCAGTTAAAATTCACAGTTGAAAACGGCCTTGACAGCTTAATTTCCGTCCCACCTGATATGCTTTTCGCTTCGGGCAGCGGGCTGGATCCTCACATATCCCCTTCATCGGCATTACTGCAGCTTGAAAGGGTGGCAAGGGTAAGGCAGTTCAATAAAGAACAGAGGCAAAAGATATTAGTGCTTATCGACAGCCTTACTGAATCTCCTCAATTTATTTGCCTGGGTGAACCAAGGATAAATGTTTTATTATTAAATTTAGAAACGGATAAAATACAATGACAGGGTTTGAAAATACCAGGCCTGATCCGGACGAACTCCTGGCTACCTTGATCGGCGAGGAGGATAAACGCAACAGGGGCAGGCTAAGGATCTTTTTCGGAATGTGTGCGGGTGTAGGCAAGACCTTTACCATGCTGCAGACAGCTTTTGCTGAGAAGCAGAAAGGCAGTGATGTGATCATAGGCTATGTGGAAACCCATAACCGCAAAGAGACCGAAGCCCTGACCAGCGGTATGGAGCGTATTGAGAGGAGGAAGATACAGTATAAGACGGCTGGTCTTGAGGAGATGGATATCGATGCCATATTGTCAAGAAAACCCCATCTTGTCCTTGTCGATGAGCTGGCCCACAGCAATGCCCCGGGCAGCCGGCACGCCAAGCGCTACCAGGACGTGCAGGAGATCCTTGCCAATGGAATCGATGTGTACACCACCCTGAATGTCCAGCATCTCGAGAGCCGCTCCGAAACCGTGGCCCAGATCACCGGTATCGTTGTGAGGGAGACTGTTCCTGATGAGATATTTGAGAATGCCGATGAAGTCGAACTCGTCGACATTACGACCGAGGAACTGTTGCAGCGGCTTGCCGAGGGGAAGGTGTATGCTCCGGAGAGGACGAGATCCGCAGTCGAAAATTTCTTTAAAGTCGGGAATGTCACCGCTTTGAGGGAAATGGCGTTGAGGCTGGTGGCCGACAGGGTTGACAGGCAGTTGCACGACTACATGCAGAATAACCGGATTCGGGGGCCGTGGAAATCGGGACTGCACCTGCTGGTTGCCATGAGTTATTACCCTCAATCGGCCAGGCTGCTACGCTGGGCGAAGAACCTGGCTTATTCGATGGGCGCGAACATTGAAGCATTGTACGTGGAAACGTCTCACACTCTTACAAAAAAAGAGACTGAACAGCTTGACCGGAATATCAACCTGGCAAAACAGCTTGGGATCAGGGTCAGGATCATCACGCATCATGATATTGTTAAAGCCATAGTCGATTTTGCACAAAAAGAGAATGTGACTCATATCGTCGTTGGCAAGCCCAGGGTCAGGGATGTTTTTTCGATGTTCAGGCTGGGGAATTTTGTAAACAAGCTCATCAGGTACAGCGGGAATATCGATGTATATGTCCTGGGCTCCGACCTGCATGCAAAAGATCATTTCAGGAATAAGGTTTCTGTTCCGTCCTTTACCGCCAGCAGCCGGCAATACCTGGCCACGATTTTCGTGGTGATCCTGACTTCAGCCGGATCTTATCTTATAAAGAATTACCTGGGTTACCAGGTCGTTTCTTTTATACTGCTTTTCCTGGTCTCGATCCTTGCACTATTCTTCAGTACAGGGCCTGTTCTGATGGCAGCATGTCTTTCGGCGCTAACCTGGGACTATTTCTTCATCCCTCCCGAGTTCACTTTGCATATTGAAAAGGCCGAGGATGTCCTCATGCTGTTCATGTTCTTTTTCATTGCCCTGATGAACGGCGTGTTAACAACGAGGATAAGGGGGCAGGAGAAAAAGATACGTACCCGCGAGGAACGTACTCATGCCTTATACCAGCTGTCGAGGGATCTCAACCAGGCTGGCAGTTTAGAAGAAATTGCCGAGACAGCTTATCGTTATCTGCACAAGTCATTTCACTGTGAAAGCGCAATCCTTTTAAAGGATGAAAGCGGGAGACTTGAAATCAAGCCAAGGCATGAAAGCGGGATCAGCTTCACTGAAAATGACCTCAGCGTGGCATCCTGGGTTTTCAAAAATTCAGCCAGGGCTGGGAAATATACTGAAACGCTTCCTTCAGGAAACCTGACCTTTTACCCGCTTGCGGGCAGCCGTGATAATAACGGACTTGTCGCCCTTGAGCTTCCTAAAGTATTTACCGAAGGTGAACAGCAGTTCTGGGAAGCGGTCATTTCGCAGATTTCAGGGCGGTTTGAAAGGGAATTGCTGCGTAATGCAGCAAAAAACACCTATTTGCTGAGTGAATCGGAAAAGATGTATAAAACTCTGTTTAATTCGATATCTCATGAACTCAGGATCCCGGTTGCCACGGTGATGGGAGCATCGGATACTTTGCTGGGGCAGGAATTGCCGGATTTGTCGAGGAAGCAGTTGTACGCCGAGATCAGTGACGCATCTATACGCCTTAACCGCCTGATTGAAAATCTTCTGAACATGTCGCGGCTTGAAACGGGGCGTATCAGCCCGCATCCCGACTGGTGCGATGTACATGACCTTTCAAACCAGGTGATCCATTCGCTCAAGCAGGAAGTTGAACCCTTCAGCCTGTCGGTAATAATCCCTTACGACATGCCCCTGGTAAAGCTTGATTTCGGTCTGATGGAACAGATCCTTCATAATCTGTTGCTTAATGCAGCTCAGAATTCACCTCCCGGAAGCAGGATCAGGGTGAAATTCTATTACGACAGCGGCTCGTTTAATATGCAGGTTATGGACAGGGGTTCGGGATTCGGAAGCGAAGACCTGGCATCTGTCTTTAATAAATTTTACAGGGGGAAAAATTCAAGGACGGGAGGAACCGGATTAGGGCTTTCCATTGTAAAAGGTTTCACTGAGGCCCAGGGTGGAATTGTTAATGCAGAGAACAGGAAAAACGGGGGTGCAATTATTTCGGTAAGCATCCCCGCCGTAGGGATGGCTTTTGAGGATGAAAATAAACAGGAGGAAGCATGATAAACCAGGGAACCATTCTGGTCGTTGATGATGAGTTGCAGATCAGGCGCTTGCTCGAAATAACTTTGACGGCGAACGGGTACCGTGTGGCGGAAGCATCCACAGGAAAAGAAGGGATAAGCCTGGCAGCCTCTGTCAATCCTGATCTTGTGATTCTTGACCTCGGGCTACCCGATGCCGACGGTCTTGAAATATTGCAACGCTTAAGAGAATGGATGGATAAACCGGTGATCATCCTTTCGGTCAGGAATTCCGAAGACGACATAGTAAGAGCTCTGGATAAAGGGGCAAACGATTATCTCACAAAGCCTTTCAGAACGGGAGAGTTACTGGCAAGGATACGAGTGGCCATGCGTCATCAGGGGGAAGAAAAGGAGGACCCTGTACTTCAATTTGGAGAAATTGTCATTGACCTCGTCAATCATACTGTAAGAAAAGGCGGGGCCCTGGTGAAGCTTACTTCAACCGAGTATAAGCTGTTTGCCCTGATGGTAAAAAATGAAGGCAGGGTGCTTACCCACCAGTATATTCTTAAAGAGGTTTGGGGTATTGCCTATACTGAACAAACCCAATACCTCAGGGTCTTTATGGCCCAGCTAAGGAGAAAACTTGAGGACGATCCCGCCCACCCTGTACTTTTCAATACCGAGTCGGGTATAGGTTACAGGTTCGGGTCGTAATGCAGTGTTAACGGCAAACGTGTTAAGCTCGGCAAACCCGGAACTACGGTAAATTATTCTTTGAGCAGTTTGCCGGTGACGGTTGTTTTATCGCTGGTAAGCCTGAAATAATAGTTGCCTGAAGGCTTGCCGCTGAAGTCGACTTGCACTTTCTGTTCTGAGACCTGGAGGCTGAGCATTTCTTTACCATCGGAATTCACTATCGACAGTGTCGCAGTTCCTGAGAATTCGGGGAATTCAATAGTAAACCGGCCTTTAACCGGGTTTGGAAATATCTTGTAATTTACGTTTCCAGCCACTGTATTGCTGATGCCGACCGCACCTCCGTTTGTGGTTTTCAGAATCAGGCCCGAGTCACCGACTATATAACCAAAGCCAATTGCCGGGAAATGAACACCCTGAAGTGCCAAGGTACTTCCGGGGCTCTGAACCGTCCAGTCGGTACCGGAATCTTCTGTCTTCAGGATCAGCGATTCGGCGGCATTGTTTTTCTGTCCAACCACGTAAGCGGTAGTCATGTTGTTGAAAAATATTTGGTAGATGTTCTGTGTAGTGCCCGTATTCAAAGTTGTCCAGGTACTCCCTCCGTCGGTTGTTTTTATGACGGTACCGCGGTAGCCTGCCGCATAAGCGGTCAAACTATCGGTAAAGAATATAGAAGCGAGATGAAACGGGGTTCCCGAAGTCTGGGTGACCCATGTAGTGCCTCCGTCGGAAGTCGTAAGTACCGTACCTGCCCATCCAACGGCAATGCCTGTTGCAGGTGTGGTGAAGGCAACGGAAAGCAGTGAATTGGTGGAATTGGTTGTTTGAACGGTCCAGGTCGTGCCCCCGTCTGTGGTTTTGGCAATCAGACCGGTGGAGCCAGAAATATATCCTGTTGAGATGTCCACAAAATTCACGCAGAACAGGTTATAGTTCATGTTGAATAAATACTGGGATGACCAGGTCTGGCCGCCATTAGTGGTTTTCAGATACAAACCGCTTCCGCCCACGGCATAACCCGTATCGGCATTTACGAACTGAACTTTTTGCAGGTAACTGCCCGAAGCATCATAGTGAGTAGTCCAGGAAGTGCCTCCGTTAATTGTTTTCAGGACTATTCCCGAATCACCAACAGCATACCCCTTGTTTAAATCGGTGAAAAATACGGAATGAAGGCTTTTATTAGTGCCTGAGGATTGCGCAGTCCATTGACCCATTGTGGTTCCGGTAACAAGTAATGCTAACAGTAAGGAATAAACTAATTTCATGGTATAACAGCTTTTAGGTTCGTTTTATATTTTGAGGCTGCTAATTTAGCGAGTTTTCCCGGATTCATCATGCAGGCAGGGCCAGCCTTCTCCGACATCCGCAGTAAATAAAATGAAAATTTAATTTCAAGCTTGAATTGCCTTACTTCTTAACT
Source organism: uncultured Bacteroidales bacterium (assembly GCA_903877385.1). Classification (GTDB taxonomy): domain Bacteria; phylum Bacteroidota; class Bacteroidia; order Bacteroidales; family FEN-979; genus CAIRDP01. The sequence goes on along the minus strand of CAIRDP010000027.1, from coordinate 218,550 downwards.
TTCTTCTTCAATGAAGTCAGTTTGAAAATAAAACCAACATGCGTGCTCATCCTGTTCCAAAGGTATTGTGTTGTCCACAAACCCGTACCTTGTGTATTTGGGCCTGAGAGATGATAGCCCGTCTGAGATATCACATAGTCCAGGGTATAATACAGGCCAAACCTTCCTTCCATATCAAAATACAGGTTATATCCCAGGCCGATCACGTTATTGATGTACATATCGGTTTCGGTATAATGTTCAACAGGCTGACCGTTACCTGCAGAGATATCATATCCCCCTTTGTATCTCAAATACTGAAAAGAATAATGGATGTAAAGGTTCTCCCTGTAATACTCGTTAGATACATAAAATTTGTAGCCTGCAATAGCGCCCGGGCGGGGATTGATGTTGTTCTCAGTGTGGAACAAGCCCTGGGTAGCCAATGGATAAACAATACCTGCCGAAAATTCATGCCTGCCAACCTGGATATACGGGGAAAGATAAACCGCGCTGATTCCCTCCTTCAGGTAATTCTGGTTGACAGGAAAGTTCGTAAATCCTCCGGCACTTATACCAAAATCTCTTTTAATCGATTCCGGTTGGGAAAAAGCATCAGAGAAACATGCAAGCATTAGACCTGCCGTTAAAAGAAATGCAATGATAGTTTTCATATGCAGGTATTTAATGATGATTATAGTTTAAACCTGAACGGGAGAAAACGTGGGACTCTTCTCCGGTATCCCTCATATTCAGGATATTTGCCGGCGCTGATCTCTTCGCTGAAACCGGAGCTGCCCTGGAAAAGAACAATCAGGAGAAGGCAGCCGGCGATACTCCAGTTAAACCATGAGCCGCCCGCAGCTACACTGAAAAGGTAAAAACACAGCCAGATGGACTGCTCGGCAAAATAATTAGGATGGCGGCACAGGGCCCAAAGGCCTTTATCAAGGAAGCCTTTTTTGTAGTCACCCTGAAGTTTTTCTCCGGATTTAATCATTGCATGTTTTTTACTTTGGAAATTCCACTGCTGTATGTCGGCAACTGTTTCAAAGCCAATAAAGAAGAACATGAGTAAGGCAGCAATGTAATCGAAAACCCCCAATGGCACTGAATTATTCTGAAGAGCTACAATTGTTGGCAAAGTAAACAGCAGGATGAGCACGAGCTGGTAGCCTGAGATAAAGAACAGGTTGAACAATGTCCATTTCCATCGCGGATTAAACTCGGGTTTTTTACGCAGAACCAGCCAGCGATAGTCTTCTTCCCCTGCCCAGAAACGCCAGTTGGAGGCACCTTTCATTGCAAAATTGACTGTTAGTCTCAACCCCCAGAGGCTGACAAGCAGGCTCATCACTGCCAGCCTCGGAGTGAAATCACCGTATGCCGCAACAACCCAGGCATAGGCAATTGGGAGAAGGCTCCAGAGTTTGTCTACCTGGCTGTTGTTGTTGGTCAGTTCGCCGGCAATAAAAGAGTACGCGATGGCGATAGAAACTATGATTATCAGTGTGTGCAATGCTTTCCATTCAGACGGGCCCAGGGCTGTACCGAAAAAGTAGCTGAATAATGGGACAACAAGAAGAGTGACACCCAAAAGGATGGCAGTGGTGATAATTTTCATATGCCGGGAAATGAATTTGTTCTAAAAGCGCGCAAGTTAGAAAAAATCCATTATTCATTTTTGAAAATAAGTTTTCCATCCCGGGCGTCCAGAAGAATAGCCGCAGCTTTATCGACCTTGCCTGATAATATCATTTTCGACAGTTCGTTAAGCACTTCTCTTTGAATGACACGCTTGATAGGGCGTGCACCGTACTGGGGGTCGAAACCCAAAGTGGCGATGAGATCCACGGCTTTGGGGCTGAATTTAAGCATGATCTCATTCTTCTCGAGCATCCCCTGCACATGGCTCAGCTGCAATTCAACCACTTTCCTTATCTGGCTGAGCGACAGGGGTTCAAACATGATGATCTCGTCGATGCGGTTGAGGAATTCGGGTCTTATGGTTTTCTTCAGCAGATCGAACACCTGTTCACGGGTGCGGTTGAGCAGTTCGTCACGGTTCTTGTCGTTGACTTTTTCAAGGTTCTCCTGTATGATGTGGGATCCTATGTTTGAAGTCATGATGATGATGGTATTCTTGAAATCGACCGTTCGGCCTTTATTATCGGTAAGCCGGCCGTCGTCGAGCACTTGCAGCAGGATATTGAACACATCGGGATGGGCTTTCTCGATCTCGTCGAGAAGAACCACGCTGTAAGGCTTACGCCGGACTGCTTCGGTGAGCTGTCCGCTCTCTTCATAGCCCACATAACCCGGGGGAGCGCCAACAAGTCTTGAAACGGTATGCCTTTCCTGGTATTCGCTCATGTCAATCCTTACCATACTGTTTTCGTTATTGAACAGCATCTCGGCCAGGGCCTTTGCAAGCTCGGTCTTACCCACGCCAGTGGTTCCAAGGAAAATGAAAGAACCGATCGGGCGTTTTGTATCCTGTAATCCAGCACGGCTTCGCCTGATGGCATCGCTCACGGCGGTAATAGCCTGTTCCTGTCCCACGACGCGCATATGCAGCTCGGTCTCGAGGTTCAGCAGTTTCTGCCGTTCGCTCTGAAGCATTCGGCTAACGGGAATGCCTGTCCAGCGGCTAACAATATCGGCAATTTCCTCGGCGCCGATCTCTTCGTTCACCATAGGGGAGTCCTTTTGGATCTCCTGTAACCTGGCTTTGAATTCCACTATCTCTTTTTCGGCCTTAGGTATCCTGCCATACCTTATCTCGGCCACCAGCCCCAGGTTCCCGCTGCGGTTGGCCTGCTCAGCCTCCAGTTTGAGGTTTTCAATCTCCTTTTTATTGGTCTGAATATGCTCGGCGATCTCTTTCTCGGCCTGCCATTTGGACCTGAGCTGGTTGCGCTCATCGCTGAGGTTGGCGATCTCTTCGCTCAGGCTTTTAAGCCTGCCGGCATCGTTTTCACGTTTTATGGCTTCGCGCTCGATCTCCAGCTGCCTGATCCTGCGCTCTATGATCTCAAGTTCTTCGGGCAATGAATTGATTTCGAGCCTGAGCTTGGATGCGGCCTCGTCGATGAGGTCGATAGCCTTGTCGGGAAGGAAACGTTCGCTGATGTATCTCTGAGAAAGCTCCACCGCAGCTATAATGGCTTCATCCTTGATCCTTACCTTATGGTGGGATTCGTATTTCTCCTTGAGCCCGCGTAAAATAGAAATGGCATCCAGGGTTGAGGGTTCGTTCACCATAACAGTCTGGAACCTTCGCTCAAGCGCTTTGTCTTTCTCGAAATATTTCTGGTATTCCTTGAGGGTTGTGGCACCAATAGCCCTTAATTCGCCCCGAGCCAACGCAGGCTTCAGTATGTTGGCGGCATCCATGGCCCCTTCGGTTGCCCCGGCCCCGACAAGAGTGTGTATCTCATCAATAAAGAGGATGATCTCCCCGTTGGCATTGATGACTTCCTTGACTACCGACTTCAACCTTTCTTCGAACTCTCCCCGGTACTTGGCCCCAGCCATCAGGGAGCCCATGTCGAGCGAATAGATCTGTTTGCTCTTCAGGTTCTCGGGCACGTCCCCATCTATGATCCGGTGGGCCAGGCCTTCGGCTATGGCAGTCTTTCCAACACCGGGTTCGCCTATGAGTATGGGGTTGTTCTTGGTCCGCCTTGTTAATATCTGAAGTATACGGCGGATTTCTTCGTCCCTGCCAATAACCGGGTCCAGTTTGCCGTCCCTGGCCAATTCATTGAGGTTGCGGGCATAACGGTTGAGTGCGTTGTAGTTCTCCTCGGCATGCTGGCTGTTCACCGTACTGCCTTGTCTTAATTGTTTGATGGCGGATTTGAGTTCCTTTTCTGTTACCCCCGAGTCTTTAAGCAGCCTTGATGTTGCATCTCCGGCTACCAGTATTCCCAGCATCATATGCTCTATGGAAACGAATTCATCCTTCATCTCCTGCATCATGGCGGTGGCCTTTTGCAGCGCCTTGTTGGCTTCATTCGACAGGTAGATCTCACCTCCTGTGACCTTGGGATGGGATTCAACCATCTTGTCCAGGGCTTTGGTCAAAATGCCTGAATTGACATTGAGTTTTTTGAACAGCCAGGGCAAAACATTCTCATCTACATTTAACATTGCCTTGAGAAGATGATCTGTTTCGATTGCAGGACTTTGCATTGCATTGGCTATTTCCTGTGCCTTTTGCACAGCTTCCTGTGCTTTTAATGTGAAATTGTTAAAGTTCATTGTTTTTTTCTCCTTTCACTATTCATTATTACACAACTCCCTTGCCATATAACAAAATCTGCATATTTGGCAGAAATGTTAATAAAAAGACTGCCAGTTTCTCAGGATTTGTTAATTTTGTAACAGCATATTATACAGGTCTTGCATCATAAAAAAACATTGGTACTGGGGGCCAGCACGAACCCCGAACGGTATTCGTATCTTGCAGTGAAAAAGCTGCTTAAGTACGAGTTCCCTGTTCTGGCGGTAGGCCTTAGGGAAGGGGAGATTGACGGGGTGAAGATAGAACGCCCCGGAACGGATTTCGACGGGATTCATACGGTAACGATGTACGTCGGACCAAAAAACCAGGCTTTATACTACGATTACATCATCCGCCTTCATCCCAAACGAGTTATTTTCAACCCCGGCACCCAGAATGTTGAATTTGAAAAGAAACTCCGCGATGCCGGTATATATGTTACCCATGCCTGTACGCTCATCATGCTTTCGAACCACCTGTTTTAATGTACAATGTACCATGTACAAATGAAGATTTGAATCCTTCATCCCTCATCCCGCATCGGCGCGCAGCGCCATCATCCCTCATTGGCAACGCGCAGCGTTGCCTTATCCCTCATCGGCGTGCGGCGCCCATCCCCGCAACTGTAATATTTCCATAAAAATTTCGTTTAAATTCTTAATTTAGCAGCTGATTTCTGATGCGGATGAAACGACTGGTTTTGCTCTTGTTTTTGTTTTCTTCCCTGGTTTCCATGGCCCAGTTGAAAGTGACTGTTACCCCTACAGGCACGCTTACCTGGTGTTACCTTGACAGCGTCGGATATACGGCAAACATCAGCGGCACCGATACTTCAGGGGTGAGCTACCGCTGGCAGAAGAACGGGATAGATATACCCGGGGCTGATTCGGCCCTGCTTCTTTTCCCTCACTCAAAACCATCCGACACCGGCCAATACCGCTGTATAGCGAGCAAGCTGGCCATGACCGATACCAGCAATATTGTGATACTTAAGATGCATCCTGCAATGAAACTGGATACCCTGAGGCGGTATAATGCACTGGCCTGTCCCCTTCAGTGCAAAGGGCAGTTCAAAGCGATTGCTTCAGGAGGGACTCCCTTCAAACTATATCCGCCATACCAGTACAACTGGCATGGGGGGCACAGCCAGGATACCCTTTGTTTCGGCATCTGCCCGGGCAAGCACCGGCTTACTGTAACCGATTCCCTGGGCTGCAGCATCGACAGCATATATTTTGTGGACGTGCTTAAATTGCCCAAGGTCAGGTATACGATTACCCCGATTACAACCGACACCAATACGATTTTTCTCACCAACCCCACAGCCACCCTGCAGTTTAACGATACTGCAAGGCAATACATGACCAACTGGAAATGGTATATGTATTATAATGTCGACAGCACCGTTACAACATCCAATGTGAACCCGGTTACCTATACGTATGACCGTACCGGTTCCATGGTAACCCAGATGCGCTTCCGGGATAAAAATGGCTGCGACACAACCTTACAGGATACCCTTACCGTAAAGATAATCAACTTGTTCATCCCCAATGCCATGACTTCCAGCCAGGATAACAGCGTACTGACCTTCCAGGAAAAAACCTCAGATAAAACAGGCAAGACGATCGTTTTGAGCGATGTTTATATAAGCAATGAACTGTGGATCTTTGACCGATGGGGCAGGAGGGTGTTCCATACAACCAACTATGTAAACAGCACCTGGAGCGATTCAAAACTACCCGACGGAACCTATTTTTTTATTTTCAACGGCCACGGTCTGTATGGGGATGATGTGCACCACGGATCCATTACAATCCTGAAATAGTTTGCATGCTTATTTTTGAACTATATATTTTGCTTTATAACAGGCATTGTCGAGCAGCGATGTCAACTGCTCGATAATACCGTTCATATTTCCGGTCGACAGGTTCCATGCATTGGTAAATACAACTGCAGTAAAATCAACTTCAGGGTCGGTAACCATTCGTGAAAGGTACCCCTCATGTGCCCCGTTATGCCCGTAACCGAGATTTGTCGTATACATGATGCCGCAGCTGTATGAAGTAACCGTGTCGGGAGGATTCATGGGCTCAAGCATGATGCTGTTCACCGTGTAAGTGTTCAAAACCCCTTCGCCCCGTAACAGAAGGCGAAGGAACCTGCTTAGTTCATCAGGAGTGGTTATAAGGGTGCCTTCTGCAACATTGGCCGACATATTGGAGAGCGTAGTCTCTTTGACCCCTGGAGAGTATGTATATCCCCTGGCAAAGGGGGGAGGAATCTGCTGATCGGTTCCTTCAACCGGCATCGAAGACTGGGTTAAATTCATGGGTGCGAAGATCTGAGTTTGTATAAAATCCCTGTACGACATGCCTGAAACACGCTCTATGATCTTGCCGAGTATGGAGTATCCTGTGTTCGAATAATGATATCCTGTGCCGGGCCTGAAATAGAAAAGCCTGCATACCGCATCTACCCCCACCATTTCATCAAATGTAAAGGTATGAGTGGAATCGGAAGACTCAACCCAGCTAATATAATCCTGTCCCTTGTAAGGCACATCTGCTGTGACTGTATCAGGGATAGTAGAGTTGGAAACATCGAAGACCCCTGCTTTGTGCTGAAGGAGCTGCCTTATCGTGATCCTGTCGCGGTATGGGATTGCATAATCGGCGTCTATTGGAACATAGGTTAAGGATGTTCCGGGGATAGTATCGGTGATCTTTGCATCGAGGTTTAATTTCCCCTGTTGTAAAAGCAGGAGAATGGCTGTTGAAGTGAATGTTTTTGTGTTGCTGGCCGCCCTGAAATGGACCTGGCTGTTAGTCCCTGCTGCCATCCCCGACGAAACGAACCATGATCCTGATTTTGAAATGACTTTCATGGCAAGCCCGCCCGGGTACCAGGGGTATTTTGTTTTATAATCCGACAACAGCTTGTCAAGCATTGACTGCAGGTTTGACTGGATGACCCCGCCTGAATAAGGCACACAGTCGACATGCTTTTTGGAACAGGAGGAAAATGCCAGGACTGCAAAGGCAAGTGAAAAAATACGCAGAGTTTTCATGTATATGAGTTTAGTGAGAGTTTGACATTTCGAAAACCAGTGTTCCTCCCTTCATCAGGTCGTTATGATGCAGTACAAGGCCACGAACCGGCTCACCTGATAATGTTACGGATTTTATATAAATGTTCTTTTTACTCAGGTTTTTTGCAATGATGGTAAGGGCTTTCCCGTTGGGTAGGGCAATGGATGCTTTGGAAACACAGGGACTGCCTATATTGTATGCATCGGTGCCGGGGCAAACCGGGTAAAACCCCAAAGCGCTGAAGATATACCAGGCACTCATCTGCCCGCAATCATCATTCCCGCACAATCCGTCCACTGCATTCCGGTACATGGTGTTGATGATCCTGTGGATCATGGCCTGGGTCTTCCAGGGCTGGGATGTCCAGTTATACAGGTAGGGGATATGATGGCTGGGTTCGTTCCCCTGGTCATAATTTCCGATGAGCCCGTCGCGGGTCACATCCTCGGTTTCGGCAAAATACTTATCGTCGAGGTGCATGGTGAAAAGGGAATCCAGTCGAGTGATAAAAGCTTTATCGCCTCCCATGAGGGTGATCAGGCCCGGGACATCCTGTGGAACGTGAAACGAATAATTCCATGAGTTCCCTTCAACAAAGCCCTGGTTGCTGGTACTCAGCGGATCGAAAGCCGGTTTGAACAGCCCCCCTGCATTCTTCGGGCGCATGAAACCTGTGCGGCTGTCAAAGACATTTTTATAATTCCGGGAACGTTTCTGGTATTTGGCTGTTTCAGCATCGGCAAACATCTGCAAAAGGGCTCCTGAAGCCGAATCGTCTGAAACGGCTTCGGCAAACCTGGCAATGGCATAATCGTCATAAGCATATTCCAGCGTCACCGAAGCCGCGCTGGCGCTGCTTTCAAGAGGGACAAAGCCCAGTTTCACGTAATCGTTTATGCCTTCATACAGTTTGTTGGCGGATGTGCCCACACAAGCACGCAGGGCCGTTTCCGGGTCAAAGTTTCTCACACCTTTCACCCAGGCATCGGCAATAACCGCCACACTGTGGTACCCGGTCATGCACCAGTCCTCATTCCCCTGGAAAGCCCATACCGGCAGCATTTTCTCTGCACTTTGTGAATAATGGGCGAGCATGGAGTTTACCATATCGCCGCTGCGCTGTGGGTACAGCCAGGTATAAAAAGGATGAAGGGCCCGGTAGGTATCCCATAGTGAAAATACGGTATAGTTGGTAAAGCCCTTTGCGGTATGGATTTCCTGGTCCAGTCCGCGGTACCTGCCGTCAACATCCTGGTATATCACCGGGTTCATCAGCACATGGTAATAAGCAGTATAAAAATTCACTTTACGGTCAGCATCCGCTTCTATGCTGATGCGCGAGAGTTCAGTTTCCCAGTTTTCATGAGCTTCCTTACGCACTTTGTCGAAATCCCAGCCGGGGATCTCGGCATTGAGATTGGCCAGGGCGCCTTCCATGCTAACAGCCGAAAGTCCGATCTTCAGTTTTAGCTGTTCTCCTTTGGTTGTGCTGAACCCGAACCATGCCCTGATCTTTTTACCTGCCATCTCGGGGAAGTTGCGGTACTGGCTGAACCTGCGCCAAAACCCGCGGTAAACCTGTTTGTCGCCGCTCCTCCATCCGTAGTCATTAAAAGGCTTGGAAAAAACAAGAGCGAAATACATGTAACGGGTTCTTCCCCAGCCGCTGGTGATGCGGTAACCTGTAATAGTGGAGTCGTTGACTACACGAACATAAGCCCAGAGGACTTTGCCGTCGTAATTGTAGATTCCATGCATCATGTCGAGGATGATGCGGGCTGAATCGGCCTGGGGGAAGGTGTAGCGGTGGAAGCCGCAACGCAGGGTGGCGGTAAGCTCGGCATCCACATCCGGCTCATCCAGGTGCACCTTGTAATAACCCGGTTCGGCTTTTTCTGATGCATGGCTGTACGACGACCTGTACCCTTTTTCGGGATGATCGGCAGTTCCCGGGTTAAGCTGCAAAGGACCGGTTTCGGGCATGATCAGGAAGTCGCCCAGGTCGGAATGTCCTGTACCGTTGAAATGGGTATGGCTGAAGCCGACTATGGTCTTGTCGTCATACTGGTAACCGGCACAGTACCTGTAAACCGGCGGATTGTATTTACCGTCCATGTCATAAGGGATGGTATCGGTGTCGGGGCTGAGCTGGACGAAGCCAAAGGGGACGCATGCCCCGGGAAAGGTATGCCCCATTTCGCGGGTGCCGATCAATGGGTTCACAAACGAGGTGAGGGGCTGGGCTGCAACGATAATGACATCAGCCAGCAGAAGTAAAAGAAGAAAGAGTTTTTTCATAGTATTTGGCTTGGATAGCAAAGGTAAGGATTCGCTGCTGACAATAGCCGGCTTCCCGGCCAGGCCCTGGGCCAAAGTTTAAAGAGTTCCGGCATGGAATTGGCTGTCAGTCTTTAAGGCAACGAATAGGGAATGCATTTGCCCTCAGGGAGGGATAAAAAGATACGCTGTAATTATAGGAATTCATTCCCCTTGCCACAGCATGGTAGGGTCCAATGGTTGTGGAGGTCCAGAACATTGTCACTCTTGGGTCCCCGGAGGTGAAAGCCCAGAAATTGTTCAGATAAAAGATACCGTCAATCAAGGCATGCAAGCCAAAAACGGGAATAGAGTCCTTTAAAAAACCTCCGGCAATCCCATCTCCGGGGTTCCTGGATGCTACGGCATTGATCAATTCCTGCCATTCGCTTTGGGAAGGTACATGCCATTCGGGAGGGCAAAGGCCTTGTAATTTTTGCCCGGGTAATGGAACCTGGTATTGCATCAGCTCATCCCACTGGTAGAATCCCCCGTTGGCTGAACAGCCGGCATCGGAAGGGAGGCAGTATTTTTCGGGCTCGCAGTTGTCGCTCTGGGCTTGTGAAGAGAAATCCATTTTAGTGCCGTAATTCAGGTTCGTGCCCATCCAGCAATGGCCGCCCAGTTGAACGGCCTTGTAAACCTGCTCGTCCCTGGGGTCGGTAAAATTCCCGGGACAGGTTCCGGATCCGCTACCGCTGATTACGCTTATGGGAACCTCGGCAGATGTGCTGGTGCAACCGTTGGAACCAACAACTGAATAGGTGAGCTGGTGAGTGGAGGCAGTAAGGGCCGAAGGGTCAAACAATCCGCCGGCTGCAGGTATGCCGTCAATGTAATACTGCCCGCCGGGGGGGACTCCTCCCTTTAAAGTAAAAGCTCTCGAAGTCGTGGTTGTTTTGGGATCATTGCATGCCGTGAGGTTCACATAGGGTCCGGGGTTTACAGTGATCGTTGCGCTTCCACTCTGGGATTGTGAACAGGCGGTAGAACTTGCGTCCTGCACCCCCAACAGGGTGTAAGTAAAAGCACCGGTGGTCCCTGTTGGAGCGGCTATGCTTACGCTGTTCCCTCTGCTTGTTGTAACGAACTGGCTGGCTCCCCCGTTCAGGTTATAGGTGAACGTATAAGGGGCTGTGGCCGATGCCCCTGTAAAGGTGACCGGGGGTGAGGCTGAGTTTTTGCATACTGTGGCAGTACCAGCGACAGTTGCGGTTGGTAAAGGATTCAGTGTTACCATTGCGCTTCCCGAGACGGTCCCGCCTGACGGACAGGCCTGGTTCGTGACGGACACAAGGGTGTATGACCCAGGAACAGCTGTATGGATCAGGTAGGGCAGGGACCCCCCGTAATTGCTGACAGGAATCTGGCTAATCCCGTTGATTGCATAAGTGAACGTATATGGAGGAGGTGAACCGCTGATGTTAATGCTTACACTGGCCAGGCTTATTCCATCGTTACAGATAGTTCCTCCTCCGCTGATAACAGCTGAAGGGCAGCTTGAAGGGGGAGATGTATATTGTTGCACGAAGGTGCATGCAGCGCTGTCGGAAAACGATGCAGTGACTGAATGGACCAGGCCGTCGCATGGGATATTTGAAAGGCTGTATGCTTTCGGGCTTGTAAATGGAGGACTGAAAACCTGGGTGATCGGCGGAACTGCAGTATTGTCTGAAACAGTGAGTGTACCTGCCGAAGGAGGATTGGTGAACTCCATATTGCCGGTAACCGAAAATGTATTGGTGAGTGAATTACAGCTTGAAGGATTGGCTGTCATTGATATTACAGAACAATGAACCACGGGGTTGCAGTTTGTTTGTCCGCTGCCTCCTGACTGCGAAAATGTAATTATTCCTGGTGTCTCACTGAAGTTTGACATCAGCAGAATGTAAATTTTACCAAGCTGGGCATTCAGGATGTGACAGGTTTCAATTGACCAGGGGGAAATACTGCAGTCTACAATATTTGCAGAGGTAAGTCCCGTGGCACAAGCGTCGGAAACACTTGTAAAAGGCCCCCAGCAAACAAAATCAACATCAAGCTGAACAGTCTGATTGGGTGGTGGCATGGTTTGAGAAATGGTAATGATGATATCCCCGGCCACTCCCACCTGCATATAATACCATGCAGGGCCAAAAGCTATTCCCAGGCATCCGTAATTGGGGTAATTGTTTACAGGGGGTGGCGAAGTGCCGGTGCTGCCCGAAGGAAAGGTGTAGGCATTTCCGGTGCAGAAAACATTTGCACTTTCACATGGAACTATTGTAAGGGGGTTAAGAGGAATAAAATGGAGTGTTTTTCCTTTGATTATGGTGTCGCTGGTGTTTGCAGGGCTGTTATGACCGTATGGGGAGTTATCGCAGGTAACGGTCTCCATGCCTGATGCGGCTGCGAGAAAGGAATAAAACAACAGAAATGCAAATAAGAATTTTAGTCGGGGGAGCACAATTCGCTTTTATTGAAATGCTAAGTTACTAAAACCATAACATCAGGCTTGTTACCTCTTTAATTTAGGAAGGCAGGATTTCGTGATTTTCCTACTTTTGCAAAAAATCAGGGTTATGCACATCCGGGAACGCTATGACAAAGCCATAGACTATTTTCTTGCCAACAGGCCGAAGGCCGAAACCGAACTCGTTTATACCGATCCCTACCAGTTGGCTGTAGCGGTGATCCTATCGGCCCAGTGCACCGACAAACGGGTTAATATGATCACACCTGGATTGTTTAAGCAGTATCCAACGGCCCATAGCCTTGCAAAGGCGAAGCAGGAGGACGTTTTCGGGCTTATCCGGAGCTGTTCCTATCCGAATAATAAAACTAAAAATATCATCGGGATGGCCCAGGCCCTGGTCAGGGATTTTAACGGTATAATGCCTTCGGATGTGGATACTTTGCAGAAACTTCCGGGCATTGGCCGCAAAAGCGCGAATGTGCTGGCTGCTGTGATCTTTAATAAGCCTGCCATGGCGGTGGATACCCATGTTTTCAGGGTAGCTGCCCGAATAGGGTTGACGGTGAATGCAAAGAACCCTTACCAGGCCGAGATGCAACTGATCAAACACATCCCCGAACACTTAATCCCTGTTGCCCATCACTGGCTGATACTTCACGGGAGGTATGTATGCGTTGCGCGTAAACCCAAATGCGGGGCATGCGGGCTGACCCAGATCTGTAAATATTATCAGTCACAAAAAAGGTAGCTGGGGCACTGGGCTCTGGGTACTGGGCTCTGGGCTCTGGGTACTGGGTTGCTGGATATCCCAGAGCCCAGAGCCCAGTGCCCAGGGTTGTTTATAACTAAATATTATTCCGTCGGAAAATCCGGCCGGGTTTTAATAATTTTGAACAAAATAATAAACTTATGGGGACCTTAAAAATCGGAGACAGAGCTCCTGATTTCCAGGTGAAGGACCAGGATGGAGTAACGGTAAGCCTGGATGATTTCAGGGGGAGCAAGCTGATATTGTATTTTTATCCTAAAGACGATACGCCAGGCTGTACGGCCGAAGCCTGTAACCTGAAGGATAACTATCAGGTACTGAAGAAAAAAGGATTTAAAGTGTTAGGGGTGAGCTCAGATTCTGAAGCTTCCCATAAAAAATTTATAGCAAAATACGTATTACCTTTTGCCCTTATCCCGGATAAAGACAAAACCATTCTTAAGGCATACGGGGCATGGGGATTGAAAAAATTATACGGTAAGGAGTACGAAGGCATCATCCGCACTACTTATGTTATTGATGAAAAAGGGGTGATTGCAAAAGTCTTTACAAAAGTTGATACAAAAAACCATTCGCAGCAGATCCTTAAGGAGATGGGCTTATAAAATAAAGGAGGAAAAATGGCACAGGAAGTGAACAAAGAAAAAGTTAAAGCTCTCCAGCTTACGCTCGACAAGCTGGAAAAGGCTTATGGAAAAGGAACAATCATGCGCCTCGGCGAAAATGCCATAGAGGCTCTCGACGTGATCTCAACAGGATCTATCGGTCTGGATCTTGCCCTTGGCGTGGGTGGCTTGCCTAAAGGCAGGGTCATCGAGATCTATGGGCCGGAATCATCGGGAAAAACGACCCTGGCGCTTCATGCCATCGCTGAATCCCAGAAGGCAGGAGGTATTGCTGCTTTTATCGATGCGGAGCATGCTTTTGACCGTTATTATGCCCAGAAACTGGGCGTGGATGTGGAGAACCTGCTGGTATCCCAGCCCGATAACGGGGAACAGGCCCTGGAAATAACCGAAAATCTTATCCGTTCGGGGGCCATCGACATCATCGTGATCGACTCTGTTGCAGCGCTCACACCCAAGAGCGAAATAGAAGGGGAAATGGGCGATTCAAAAATGGGTCTGCAGGCAAGACTGATGTCCCAGGCACTGAGGAAACTCACCTCGACCATCAGCAAAACCCAGACCTGCTGTATCTTTATCAACCAGCTTCGTGAAAAGATCGGTGTCATGTTTGGAAATCCAGAGACGACAACCGGTGGAAACGCGCTTAAATTTTATGCTTCCGTGCGGCTCGACATCCGCAAGCAAAACCAGTTAAAGGATGGAGAAGAAGCGATCGGGAACCGGGTTCGTGTGAAAGTTGTGAAGAACAAGGTTGCACCGCCGTTCAGGAAGGCCGAATTCGACATCATCTACGGTGAAGGGATTTCGAAAGCATACGAAATACTGGACCTTGCGTCGGATAATAACATAATCAAGAAGAGCGGCTCCTGGTTCAGTTATGGGGAGACTAAACTCGGGCAGGGAAGGGATGCCGTGAAAAAACTCATACAGGATAATCCTGAACTTATGGAAGAGATCGAAGGTAAGATCAAGGAATTACTTAAAACCCAGAAATAGAATGAGAATTACCGCCTTTTGGGCTGTTTGTTTCCTGATGATCCTCGGCCTGGCCTGCCACAGGGGAAATGGAAAAACCGGAAAACTCAGCAGGGAGGATTCTCTCAGGGTCGCACTGGAGGATATCTCCGGAAAAATATCCTCCAACAGCAAGGATGCCAAGCTGTTCCATGAGAGGGCCAAACTCTATATCGGCCTCAGGGAGATCAACCAGGCTTTGAACGATATTAACAAAGCTTTGCTGATCGACCCCAAGAAAGCCGATTATTATATTACACTTTCTGATATTTACCTGCTTATGGGCCAGCCCCAGAACTGTGAGGAATCACTTTTAAAGGCGGTTTCGGTAGATCCCAAAAATCTCAGCGCCAACCTTAAACTGGCCGACCTTTACCTAATTGTAAAGGATTACAGGAAAGTTGACCAGTATGTAAGGGAGGTACTTGCACTGGATATGACCAATACTCCGGCCCGTTTTACCAGGGCGATGGCTTTACTTGAAACCGGGGATACAGCCCATGCCGTTGGTGATCTTATGGATGCGGTTAAATTGAACCAGTCATACTTCGACGCTTATATGCTGCTTGGCGAGCTGTTTGCCACGAGAAAAGACCCCCTGGCTGCAGGCTATTTCAATAATGCCCTTAGAATCAGGCCGTTGAGCCGTGAGGCTCTTTATAACCTGGGAATGTTTTACCAGGAAAGCGGGCAGTACCCCAAGGCAATAGGCACCTATGAAGTGCTGTCGAGGGTGGATACTACGTTCAGGGATGCCCCTTACAATATCGCTTATATAAACCTGGTTTACCGCCAGGACTTCCAAACGGCAGTTGAGTATTTCACGAAGGCAATAACCCGGGATCCGAAGTATGCCGAATCGTGGTATAACAGGGGGCTGAGCTATGAACAGCTTAAGGAGTACCCAAAGGCATATGATGACTACCAGAAGTCGCTTAAACTGAAAGTAAATTACGATAAAGCTATTGAAGGACTGAACAGGCTGGATAAATTAATGAAGAAGTAAAAGGGGCATGAATCCAGGTCCCGGAATCTTGTTTATCAGATCATTTGCCGCTCACTTCGGCTTTCAAGGCTGTGAGTTCATCCATTAGTTTTGTGCAGGCCCTGTCCAGGTCTTCGAACACAGTGATCAACCCTGAAGACTGCTGGTTTTTAGCCATTTCATCAAGCTTTCGGGCAAGTTCGAAACATATGGGGTCCTGGAAGTTGGCAACAACCCCTTTCAGGCTGTGGGCATTGAATTTTAGCTGGGCGAAATCTCCGTCCTGGATGTTCTTCTTCAGCTTTTCAGCACGATCAGGATATTCCTCGAAAAAAATATCGATGATTTCGACAATCGTTTCTTTATCAAAATACTGAAAATTCTGGTTTAATTTCTGCCTGTCAATCATAATCCCGTGTTTACTGCAAATATAAATAATAATGTTTTTCAGGAAAAAATTATTGTGATAATGAAACGTTAGAGGGAGACGAAGGGTTGTAATCTTTCACATGCAGGTCGGGTGTCTCCGAAAAATTTGTCTGAAGCCATGGAACCCCAACCTCAGGAGTGGGATAAACCGACAGGCTTATCAGTATGGTAGGGAAGATAAGGTTTTCGTTCCTGATCAGGAGCCCCACTCCCAGTTCAGTGTAAAACCTGGTCTGGAAAAGATCTGAATATCCGTCGCTTTTAAAACCTCCTGCAAATATCCCGGTGAGAGCAAACCTGAATCCATAGAAATACCAGGGGGTGAACATCACTGTTGTAAAGTAGGTCGAAATCGAGTTTACTCCCCTGAAAACCGTATCGGAACTGTAATGGTTGATCCGAAGGTCCTGGTTAATGTAAGCATAATCCTGGTTGTTGGTACGCCTGAGGAATCCCTGCCTGAAGGTTGAGAAGATATAGGTCCTGAACTTATACCGTTTATCAGGAGTAAAGTAAAGGTAACTCATATAATTCAGCCTTACAACCAGTGCACCGTCTTCAATGTTGCGGTGGTCGTAATATCCCCCGAGGTCCAGGCGGCCCTGGAGGTACCCGAACTTTTTAATAAAATCCCCCTGTGAATAACTGAATCCCGTATAAAGCCTTGTGTAAAAGTTCGTGAATTGCGGACCGAACGTAAGCTGAATAAGCCTTCCGTAGGGTATGTTCTCAGTTTTACCAAAATTCAGGAAGTAATCTATAAGGTAATAATTGTTTCTTGAGAATGCCACGCTCCCCAGAATCTGGCTACCGTCATAATAACCTTTGTTGGAATTCACAGTGATCTCAGGCCTCTGCATGAAGGTCGTTCCCTGGTAAGATGCTGAAACAATAAACCGGGTTGGAATTTTATACTCTGCGATAAGGTAGGACCTCCCCAGCCAGAGATAGCCGGAGCTGGATTTAGTGTATGATGCTCCGTTATCGGTGATGTTGTATGCCATTTTGTTATACTGGTATGAGATGCCGCCTGCATATTTGGACCGGTTTGTGATAAAAGGGCGGTCAATCCAAACGCCCGTATTCAGCTGGTGCAAGTCATCCTGATAATAACTGATAGTAATGTCGGTGAAGGTCCCTAAAATATTTGTATAAGTGTAGGAGAAGCCATCGAAACGGGCAAAGGGGGCACGAAAACGTGCAAAAGAAAAATCCAGGGAAAGCCGGTCGCCAAGACCTGCAAAATTTGCATCGAATATCCTGAGCCCCAATTTCTTAGTCGTTAGTACCGGAACAATCGCTCCAATTGACCATACATCTTTTGTTACCACGATGACATCCACCGAATCCTCCGATTCGGACGGGAGTATTATAACCCTCGCATCATCGATATAACCCAGGTCCTTGAGGATGCGTTCCTGGTCGGCCATCACATAGGGGTCAACAGCCTGGCCCACCCTGATCAGGGCCATCTTTTTAATGACAAAGGGGGCCGACTGCAGATGCACCACGTTCAGGAACTTACCAAAGCCGGTTGTAGGCTCACGTGCCGTATCTATTACTGTAGGGCCAAAAGGATCCAGCGAAACCACATGAATTTTGCGGATGATCTTGCCTTCGAATTTCTTGTATGGGTTTTCACTTGCAACTGCCTGAACGGTATCGGGAAGTGTATTGATCTGGGGAGCTACAAAGGCCAGGCTATAAAGCATCTTGGTGAATTTGTGACGCTTAAAGCGCTGGAAAACGGAATCGTAAAAGTTCTTTGTTTTTTGAACGGATTTCTTCCCGTTCATAATGCTGTCGTCCTTGGGCGCAAATATGGTTTTCGGCTTTTCGGGGATCTGGGAGTGAACCTCAACCGGATAACTGAAGCAAAACAGGAAAAAGGACAGAATAAACCAGTCTATCGCTCGTCTGTCCCCGCTTTTCATGGTGGTTTCCGGAGCTTACTTTAAATTAAGAGAACTGATAATGCCCTGAAGCTTTTCGTTTAGCTTTTTCTCAGTTTCCTCAAAAGCTGATCTCCCGGGCAGGGTTTCGCGCACTCCAAAATAAAATTTGATCTTCGGCTCGGTTCCCGAAGGCCTTACGCTGATCACACTTCCGTCGGAGGTGAAAAATTGCAGTACATCTGATTTTGGAAGGTGGATGGCGTTTTGATTTCCGCTGAGCAGGTCAGTTTCAACAAGGCTGTTATAATCCTTGATTTTTACAACTTTGCTGCCGTTGATCTCTTTTGGAGGATTGCCGCGGTAGTCAATCATCATTTGTTTGATTTCAAGGGCTCCTGACTGTCCTTTTCGGGTAACCGACAATAGGGATTCCTTATAGAAGCCGTATTTGACATAGATGTCGATCAGCAGCTCATACAATGACTTCCCCTGTGATACAGTCCAGGCAAGGGTTTCAGCAATAAGGGCACAGGCTCCCACAGCATCCTTGTCGCGGACAAAATTGCCGGCGAGATAGCCGTAGCTTTCTTCCCCGCCGATGATGAATTCTTCACTGCCTTCGGTCTTTCTTATGATATCTGCAATATATTTGAATCCTGTAAGCACATCGTAATACTTAAGATTGAACGAAACGGCAATATCCCTAAGCAGTTCGGAGGTAACAATGGTTTTAACGATAAACTGCTTCCCGTTGAGTTTTCCAAGTTCCTTCCATCTTGTAAGCACATAGTAAAAAAGCAATGCCGCAGTCTGGTTCCCGTTCAGAAGGATAATATTATTTTTAAGATCACGCACTGCAATTCCCACCCGGTCGGCATCCGGATCGGTAGCCATAAGAAGGTCGGCATTGAGCTTTTCGGCCAGCCTGATACCCATATCCAGGGCTGAATGTTCTTCGGGGTTAGGGCTTCTCACCGTCGGGAAATTCCCGTCGGCAACCATCTGCTCAGGAACGGGATGGATGTTCTCAAACCCGAAACGTTTCAGTATCTCGGGTACCAGGGTCCTGCCTGTCCCGTGAAGCGGGGTATAAACTATTTTCAGATCTTTATGCTGGCGGATGACATCAGGGGAGAGCGAAAGGGTTTTGAGCCTGGCAAGGTAAGCCTCGTCGATTTCCCTTCCAATGCTGATGATGTTTTCAATATTTCCTTCCCACATGACCTGGTCGATAGAGGAAATCTTCTCCACTTCTTTGATTACATTTTCATCATGGGGAGAGATGAACTGGGCTCCGTCGTCCCAGTATGCCTTATACCCGTTGTATTCTTTCGGATTATGTGAAGCGGTGATCATGACCCCGCTCTGGCAGCCCAGTTGCCTTACGGCAAAAGAAAGTTCAGGGGTGGGGCGGAGGTCATCGAAAAGGTATACCTTAAAGCCGTTTGCCGAGAGGACTTCAGCCGTGATCTGTGCAAAATACCTGCTGTTATTACGGCTGTCGTGCGCAATAGCCATTTTATGCTGAACGCCCGGGAACATCCTCATCACGTAGTTTGCAAGCCCCTGCGTAGCCATGCCAACAGTATATTTGTTCATGCGGTTGGTGCCGTCGCCCATGACCCCTCTGAGTCCCCCGGTTCCGAATTCAAGTATACGGTAAAACGAATCGGTAAGTTCGGCAGGGTTCTTTTCAATCATTTCCCCGACCCTCGACTTTGTTTCTTCATCAAAATTGCCCCGGGTCCAGGATTTTGCTTTTACTAATATGTTTTCGTCCATAATTTAAAGTAGATTCAATGTTTTAATGCACTCCTCCAGGCTATCCCTCCAGAATGGTATTTCGATGCCGAATCTCTCCTTGAACCTGGTCTTGTTAAGGACCGAGTAAAAGGGACGCGGGGCAGGAAGGGGATAGTCTTTAGTTTCAACCGGAGTAATAACGCATGGTATCCCCGAAAATGATATAATGGCCCTGGCAAAATCGTACCAGCTGGCCACGCCTTCATTTGCATAATGGAATATTTCGACCCCTTCATGTCCTTCCAGGCGGGGGATGATCTGCAGTATGGCCAAAGCCAGGTCCCTGGCATAGGTGGGGCATCCAACC
Source organism: uncultured Bacteroidales bacterium (assembly GCA_903877385.1). Lineage (GTDB taxonomy): Bacteria > Bacteroidota > Bacteroidia > Bacteroidales > FEN-979 > CAIRDP01. Next base: position 198,589 of record CAIRDP010000027.1, on the reverse strand, counting down.
TGGTCGAACACCACGTTCAGCTTCCCTCTTTCCCTGCCGTATTTAAGTATGGTCTTGACGAAGTTATTTCCGAATGCAGAATACAGCCATGAAGTACGCATGATGATCCCGTTTCTGCAACTGCTCAGCATCTGCGTTTCACCGGCATACTTCGACCTTGCGTAACTGGAGACCGGCGCGGGAGTATCGGTTTCAACATACGGACGGTAACCTTTCCCGCTGAAAATATAGTCGGTTGAAATATGGATCAGCAGGGCATTGAATTCACCGCATGCATTGGAGAGGTTCCTTACAGCAAGGGCATTTACCCTGAGTGCCAGGTCCGGTTCGTTCTCGGCCTTGTCTACGGCAGTATAGGCGGCGCAATTCAATACGACATCAGGATGCAGTATATTAAAGAAAGCAGAAACCGCCTGCATGTCGGTTATGTCCAATTCCTCTACATCGGTGAATGTAAGCTGATACTCAGGGAATTTCATCTCCAGCAGCTTCAGCTCATTGCCGAGTTGGCCTTTGGAGCCGGTAATCAGAATGATCATATTATTGTTTTAAAATACTCTATCGTCTTTACCAGACCTTCTTCCAGGGCAATTGCGGGTTCCCAGCCAAGTTCCTTACGGGCCAGGCTGATATCGGGTTTCCGTTGCAGGGGATCGTCGGCAGGAAGTGCAAGGTGAATCAGTTTTGATTTTGAGCCTGTTAGTTTAAGCACCTTTTCGGCCAGTTCTATCATGGTGAATTCCCCGGGGTTGCCGATATTCACAGGTCCGGTAAACTCTTCCCTTGAGTTCATCAGTCGTACCATCCCTTCGAGCAGATCGTCCACATAACAGAAAGAACGCGTTTGTGTGCCGTCTCCGTATATCGTGATATCCTCTCCCTTCAAGGCCTGTACGATGAAGTTTGAAACTACGCGCCCGTCGTTGGGATGCATCCTTGGCCCGTAGGTATTGAAGATCCTGATAATTTTTATCCTGACTTTATTCTGCTTGTGATAGTTTACAAACAAGGTTTCGGCCACCCTTTTGCCTTCGTCATAGCAGGACCTCGGCCCAATGGGGTTTACATGGCCCCAGTAACTCTCGGTCTGGGGATGGATCTCGGGGTCCCCGTAAACCTCACTGGTGCTCGCCTGCAGAACCTTCGCCCTTATCCTTTTGGCCAGGCCAAGCATATTGATGGCTCCCATAACGGAGGTTTTCACTGTTTTTATGGGATTATACTGGTAATGTACAGGAGACGCGGGACATGCCAGGTTATAGATCTCATCCACTTCGATGAAGAACGGCATGGTAACGTCATGCCTGATGAGCTCAAAAAAGGGATTTTTGAGAAGGTGGACCACGTTTTGCTTTTGCCCCGTGAAATAATTGTCCATGCAAACCACTTCATGCCCCTGGTTCAGGAGCTTCTCACAAAGGTGGGATCCCAAGAATCCTGCGCCTCCGGTAACCAGAATTTTCTTTTTTATCATACCTTGAGGATTTAAATGAAAAGACCTAACAGCCGTGACTTAACTGTTAGGCCTTTTGATTTCATACTAATATTACTTGGTAGTATTTACTCCAATGCAGAAATAATCAAAATTTTTCTTCCTGATCTCGCTTACATCGTAAATGTTACGCCCGTCAAAAATGACGGCTGTTTTCAGCAGTTTTCTCATGACATTGAAGTTCGGGAATTTGAATTCCGGCCATTCGGTGATCATAAGCAAAGCATCGGCATCGATCAGAGCATCGTACTGGTCAGCTGCATATTCAATCTTGTCTCCGAGTATCCTCTTTGTTTCAGGCATGGCAACCGGGTCGTAGGCTTTTATTTTAACGCCGGCATCCAGCAATTTTTTAATGATCACAAGGGATGGAGCTTCACGCATGTCATCCGTTTGAGGCTTAAAGGAAAGGCCCCAGAACGCTACTGTTTTTCCTTTGAGGTCGCCTTTGAAATACGTGTTGATTTTGTTGAACATGACCATTTTCTGGTCTTCATTTACAGCTTCAACCGCTTTGAGCACCCTCAGGGAATATTTATGATCGTCGGCAGTATGGATCAGGGCTTTCACATCCTTGGGGAAACAGCTTCCTCCATAACCAGCGCCCGGATAAATGAATTTAGTGCCGATGCGGGAATCGGAACCAATGCCTTTACGTACCATGTTAATGTCGGCGCCTACGATCTCGCAAAGGTTTGCCACATCGTTCATGAAGCTGATCTTGGTAGCCAGCATGGAGTTGGCGGCATACTTGGTCATTTCGGCCGAAACAATGTCCATGAAAATTACAGGGTGTCCGTTCAGCGTAAATGGCTTGTATAATGCTTTCATAAGCTCTTCGGCCCTGGGGGAATCGCATCCGACCACGATTCGGTCGGGTTTCAGGAAGTCGTCCACCGCTGCACCTTCTTTAAGGAATTCAGGGTTGGAGGCTACGTCAAACTCGATCTTGACACCGCGTTTGTCCAGTTCTTCCTTGACCGCTTTCCTTACTTTTTCGGCTGTACCCACAGGTACCGTGCTTTTAGTGACCACGAGTATATAATCGTTCATGTATTTACCACAGTCACGGGCAACAGAAATTACATACTGAAGGTCGGCACTGCCGTCTTCGTCGGGAGGGGTGCCAACCGCACTGAAGATGACTTCGCAGTCAACCAGCGCTTCTTTAAGATCAGTAGTAAATTTAAGCCTTCCTTTTTTCATGTTCCTGTGAACCATTTCCTCGAGCCCAGGTTCATAAATCGGGATGATGCCTTCCTTTAGGTTTTCTATCTTCTTTTTATCGATGTCAACACAGGTGACTTCAATACCGACTTCGGCAAAACATGTACCGGTAACGAGACCGACGTAACCGGATCCTACTATAGCGACTTTCATAGATTAATGGTTATAAGTTTGGATTTGGAATTTAAGTGTAACAAATGTAAAGATAAAACAATAATCTTCAGGAGTTAAACTAAAAAAATTATATCTGAAGCCGTGTCTGGATCTCCTGAACGTCTTTTCTCAGGTTTTTCACGGTTTCGAATAGTACTTTGTTCTCGTTTTCCTGGTTCCTGGGAATTTCGGGACTGATATAATGCACAAACTGCCACATCTCCCTGATGCTGTTCACTGGCAGATCATACGGTTCGTAGGCAGGGTTTAATGAATGGAGCCTCAGGGTGCCGTCTTCCTTCAGCCTGTTCTCAACCACTTTGAACACTATCCCCTCATCCGCAGTCAAAATAATATAAGCATCCTTGTCCCTGATAGAGTTCCAGTCCTGGAGGAACATGCCTGTAACAAAGGCCCCCGGGGGGATGGGCAGCATGGAGTCCCCGCTGACCTGGAAACTCCGGTATTTTTTCTGTTTTGAAAGGAAGGGCAGCCTGAAGGTAGGCAGAATACTGATGTATTCGGGATCGGCAAAACCCGTGGCATAGCCTGCTTTGGCTTTTTCGGAGACCATCTCGATGTTTTCCTCATTGTCGGCCCCCACGGTGGTGGTGAGTATCCTGAGGTTTGAACCTTTGATGAAGACGTCGTACCCCCTTTCGAGCTGGCGTACCTGGCTTTCGGGCAGGCTGCAGAGGTCGACCTTGATCAGGGTGTCGATGGCCACGTTGAAATACTTCGACATGGAAATAAGGGCTTCGAAACCCGGCTGGGCTACTGCATTCTCGTAACCGCTTAAGGTTGAGCGCTTCATCTCCAGTGTGTCTGCTACGTCGTCCTGGGTTAAACCCTTGCGCCGGCGTAAAAATTTAATGTTTGAACTGAAAAACATGGTAGAAAATTTTGGTATTGCAAATATAATGATTATATTGTAATCGCAAAATAGATTAAGAATTAATCAAAATGTTATTGCTAGCCCGAAATATCGTCCACCTTGACCTCGACACCTTTTTTGTGTCGGTGGAAAGGCTTATTAACCCTGTCCTGGCGGGGAAGCCGGTGCTTATAGGCGGGACTTCCGACAGGGGGGTGGTGGCGAGCTGCAGCTACGAGGCGAGGAAATTCGGGGTGCATTCGGCCATGCCGATGAAAATGGCGCGTACGCTTTGCCGGGATGCGGTGATCGTTAGGGGGGATATGGAGTTGTATTCCAAATATTCCCATGATGTTACGGATATCATTGCCGAAAGGGCGCCTATGTATGAAAAGGCATCGATCGATGAGCATTATATTGATGTGACGGGGATGGACCGCTTTTTCGGGACCCTCAGGTGGACTCATGAACTCAGGCAGAGCATCATTAAGAATACGGGCCTGCCTATTTCGTTCGGGCTTTCGGTGAACAAGACAGTCTCCAAGATCGCTACGGGTGAAGCCAAACCCAACGGGGAACTGCAGGTGCAGCGCGATGCGGTGAAGCCTTTCCTGGCCCCCCTGTCGATCAGGAAGATACCCATGATAGGAGAGAAGACCTACCGCCTGCTGAGGTCCATGGGCATCGTGACTATTGACACCCTTAGCAGGATCCCCGTGGAGATGATGGAAAGGGTGATGGGAAAGAACGGGATCATGATATGGGAGAAGGCTAACGGACAGGATTCCACGCCTGTGCTGCCGTATTCGGAAAGCAAATCGATCAGTACCGAAACGACCTTTGAACAGGATTCCATAGATGTTGTGAAGATGAAAGAAAAGCTGGTGAAGATGGTCGAAAAGATAGCTTTTGAGCTCAGGGACCAGCAGAAACTCACTTCCTGCGTCACGGTAAAGATCCGTTACTCGAATTTCGATACCCATACCCTTCAGAAGTCGGTCCCGTACACGGCATTCGATCACATTCTGATCCCGCTGGTGAAGGAACTGTTCGACAGGCTATACCAGCGCCGCATGCTGATCCGCCTGATCGGCGTGCGTTTCAGCGGACTGGTAGCAGGCAATCCGCAGTTAAACATGTTCGAGGACAGCAGCGGGATGATCAGCCTCTACCAGGCCCTCGACAGGGTACGCAACAAGTACGGGCAGAAGATCGTGAGGAGGGGGGTGGCGTATGAAAGAAGTAGCGAAGAAGCGAATGAATAAAGAATTCAGTATTACTTTTTTGATGATGGGGGATTAAGTTAGAAAAAACCTATGGGAAAAGTAGTTCACAAAGAAGATGAGATCATCACTCAGATCAATCTTGTAGGAGGACAGAGAGTGATGTTTGACAGTGATCGGGCAAGGATTTATGGTGTGTCAACAAGGCGCTTTAATGAACAGGTGCGTAACCCCATCGGCTTCAAAATCAGTACAAAATAATTTTCGCCTTTCGCTACTTCGCCATTTCGCTTTTATGTATCTGAACTGCCACTCATACTACTCCCTTCGCTACGGCACCTTGCCGGTGGAGAAACTCGTTGACGAGGCCGTGCGCTGCGGTGTGCAGGCCCTGGCGCTCACCGATATCAACAACTCCACAGGTATCATGGAGTTTATCCAGGTATGTGCCGATAAGGGGGTGAAACCCATCGCCGGGATAGAGTTCCGCCGGGATGATGAACTGCTTTACGTCGGGCTGGCGAGGAATAACGAGGGTTTCAGGGAGCTGAATGATTTCCTGAGCAGGCATAATCTGAGGAACCAGCCTTTGCCCGACAGGCCGGAGCCTCTGGAGAATGTATTTTGGATATTGCCCCTTGGAAGTAGCGAAGTAGCGAAATGGCGAAATAGCGAAAAAGAAAATAGCGAAAAGCGAAAAGCGAAAAGCGAAACAGAAGATTCCTTTATTTCACCATTTCGCCATTTCGCTACTTCGCTACTTAACACGTTTATCGGAGTCCATCCCGCTTCCATGAATCGTTTAGTTCTTTCAAGACATCGGCATTTGCTTGACAGGATGGTGATCTGGCAGCCGGTGACCGTGCTGGATGAGAAGAGCTTTGAGCTTCACCGGAACTTCAGGGCGGTGGATAAGAACGTCTTGCTGAGCAGGCTGGACCCGGGGCAGCTGGCTTCGCCCGACGAGATCATGAGGCCGATGGATGATCTGCTGGAACCTTACCTGGAGTTTCCCGGGATCATCCGAAATACCGAAAGGCTGATCGAAGACTGCAGCATTGGCTTTGATTTCAGGGAATGCAAGAACAAAAAAAGCTTCACCGGGGATGTGTATGACGACCATGTGCTGCTTGAGAAGCTTGCTCTTGACGGCTTGCATTACCGCTACGGCCCGGGAAATACAGAAGCGCTTAAGCGTGTCAAACACGAGCTGGGGATCATCAGCCGTATGGGATTTTCTGCTTATTTCCTCATCGCCTGGGATATTATCCGCTATTCCATGTCGAGGGGATTTTACCATGTGGGCAGGGGAAGCGGGGCAAATAGCATCGTTGCTTACTGTTTGAAAATCACAGATGTTGACCCCATTGACCTCGACCTTTACTTTGAGCGTTTCATCAACCCCAAACGAACGTCTCCCCCCGACTTCGACATCGATTATTCATGGAAGGAGAGGGATGAAGTGCTCGACTATATTTTCAAACGACACGGGCATGAACATACGGCCCTGCTGGGGGCGATGTCGACCTTCCGCGACCGTTCCATAATCCGTGAACTCGGCAAAGTCCACGGGCTCCCCAAACAGGAAATGGACCTCTTTATTAAGAATCCCGGGGATGCCATCAATAATAATCATATCATAAAGAAAATCAATGAATTGGGTGAGATGATGGCGGATTTCCCGAATATGAGGACCATACATGCGGGGGGGGTGCTCATCTCCGAACATCCCATCACCTGCTATACTTCCCTTGACATGCCGCCAAAAGGCTTCCCAACCACCCAGTTCGATATGTACATTGCCGAGGATATCGGCTTTGAAAAGCTGGACATCCTGAGCCAGAGAGGGATAGGGCATATTTACGAAACGGCGGGAATTGTCCTGAAAAACAAGAGCTTAAGCGTGGATGTGCACAGGGTAAACGAGTTTAAGGCCGATGAGGAAGTGAAAAATCTCCTGAGGGTAGGAAAAACCATAGGCTGTTTTTACGTGGAAAGCCCTGCCATGCGCGGACTGCTTAAGAAACTGCATTGCGACAACTACCGCAGCCTGGTTGCAGCGAGCTCCATCATTCGTCCCGGTGTGGCGCGCTCGGGGATGATGCGTGAATATATCTTCAGGTTCCACAACCCCGGCAAATTCAAACACATGCACCCCATCATTGAGGAACAGCTTAAGGAGACTTTCGGGGTAATGGTATACCAGGAGGATGTGTTGAAGATCTGCCATCATTTCGCCGGCCTCGACCTGGCCGATGCCGATGTTCTGAGAAGGGCGATGAGCGGGAAATACCGTTCGAAAAAGGAACTTCAGAGGATAGTGGATAAATTTTTTGAAAACTGCCGCAAATTTGGCTATCCCGAAGAGGTGACGAAGGAAGTCTGGAGGCAGATCGAGTCTTTTGCCGGCTATTCGTTCTCAAAGGCTCACTCGGCTTCGTATGCGGTGGAAAGTTACCAGAGCCTGTTTTTGAAGGCCCATTACCCGCTTGAGTTCATGGTGGGGGTGATCAATAATTTCGGGGGGTTTTATCCATCATGGGTTTATTTTAACGAAGCGAAGAACTGGGGGGCGAAGATCCATCCTCCCTGTGTGAACCGGGGGGAATACAAAACCTGTATCAGCGGTAAGGATGTGTATGTGGGCTTTGTCCATATCAACGGGCTGGAGACGGCAGTGGGGAAGGCGATAGCGGATGTACGATGTACAAAGTACGATGTGCAAATTGTTTCAGGTAGCGAGAAGCGAAAAGCGAGAAGCGAAAATGAATCATCTTGCATCCTGCATCCTGCATCGGACGGTGAGTATACGAACCTGGAGGATTTCATCCAGCGTGTCCCGGCCAGCCTGGAGCAGGTCGTTATCCTGATCAGAGCCGGGGCCTTCAGGTTCACCGGAAAACCCAAGGCATTGCTGCTGTGGGAGGCGCATATGCTGATGGGGAAGAACATGCAGTTGCCTGTCGGGGCGAAAAAGAGAGGAGGTAAAGCCGGCCTGGTGAATGGCGATGGCCAGGGAAGCATACCGCCTGCTGAGGTCCGGAGCCTGGGCCGCCGCCGCGTAAATAAGGAACAGTCCCTTGTTTCCGACCATCCGGGAGCTTATGTTTCACGCTCACTGCATTCTGTTGCAGATATCCCACTGGTTGCAAACCAGAGCCTGTTCAATACACAGCCCCGGAAGTTCGAACTGCCGGCCCTTGCGCAAAGCACGATTGAAGAGGTCTACGATGAGATAGAACTCCTGGGCTGGCCTGTTTCAAATTCGTATTTTGAACTGCTCGAGACCCAATTCAGGGGAGAGGTCATGGCCGGGGAGATGATGAGCCGACTGGGCAGAAAAGTACGGATGCTGGGCCTGCTGGTCACCATAAAATACGTGAGAACCGTGAGAAAGGAATGGATGCACTTCGGTACATTCATTGATTTTGAAGGACAGTTTTTCGATACCGTGCATTTCCCCCGGGCTGTGGAAAAATACCCCTTCCGGGGCGAAGGGGTGTATCTTGTGATGGGAAAGATCGTCGAGGAATTCGGTTTTCCCAGCCTCGAGGTCGAAAAGATGGCTAAAATGCCGCTGCAAAAAGACCCGAGAAGTTAAGTACGGGTCGTGGTTTGTTTTATGCCGGTAACTGGCCGGGAATTAGTTCCGGACCGGGTTTGCTGCAAACTAGGCTTGAACGGGCTGTTGCAGGGTCAGTGTTTTTGCCCGATGATATACTGTGTGCCGGAAGGGCCTTCCGTCGTACTGATATCGCTGAGTCCCGCAGCCTGCATCCAGCCGCCTATCTCCTTTGCGGTATAGGTGTCACCATGCCTGGTGCCTACCAGCATATTGAGAGCGAATATAGAGCCCTGCAGGGGTTCTGTGCGGTCTTCATTCATCAGGTGATCCATGATTACCAGTTGTCCCCCGGGTTCAAGTGCCGATGCCCCCTTCCTGATCAGAAGAATATTCTCTTCGGGAGAATTTATATGGATGATCGCACTCATCAGCACAAGATCAAAACCCTTGCCCAGTTCATCGGTAAGGTAATCCCCGGCGAGGGTTGAAACGCTGGCGTTCATTCCGGCTTTGTCAATGTATTTCTGTGTTACAGGGATTACCTTTGGAAGGTCGAAAATGACGGCTTTTTGCGTAGGATTCTTTCCGATAAAGGCAAAGGTGAATGCTCCCGAACCTCCTCCCACATCGAGGCTGCGTTTTGTTTTTGAAAGATCCAGCAGTGAGGCCAGTTCACGGCCCTGGGCAACTCCCCTTGCATGCATTGCTGCAATAAATGCTTCAATCCAGTTGGTCCCCCTTTCATTGAAATTGTCCTCAAGTTCTATTGCAGAACCTTTCCTGACGGCCTGTGTGAGGGTATCCCATTTTCTCCAGAGGTCTGCCGTATGGGCCAAACCTCCCAGGAAAGCAGGGGAGGAGGAGACCAGGAATTTCTCGGCAAATGATGAATTGGTGAAAAGTCCGTGCTTTTTCTCCAGAAGCCCAATGGAAACAAGAACATTCATAAGCCTGTCGGCAGCCCTTGCATCGGCAGTGGCCAGCGATGCGATATCGGCCGATGAACATGACTTTCCTGCGAGATGGTCAAAGACCCTTAGCTCGTAAGCGGTGAGAATGATGCGGCTAAGCCTGAAACCGTTCACAACCTCCATTAAATCGGATGGGTTCTCTATTTTTTTCATTTCGGGGATTGATTTTCGACAAAAATATGCAATTTCTTGCTTAATTGCCTTTTTAGACGTAGGTTTGAAGTGTAAAATAAAAAAAAAGAAAAGCCATGGAAATTCCTTTTGTCATCATTATTGGGATCATACTGTTTCTGTTCCTTGCAGGGGTCCGTATCGTCCGCCCGACCCACAGGGGCCTGGTTGAACGCTTAGGCAAATATAACCGGTTCGCAATGCCAGGCTTCCACTGGATATTACCGGGTATCGAGCAGATGTACCAGGTCAATATCACCGAAAAAATGATCAATGCCGAACCACAGGAAATCATTACCAACGACAACCTGAATGCAAAGGTCGATGCACAGGTTTATTTTAAAATAAAGGTAGATGAGCAGGATGTAAAAAATTCGCAGTATAATGTTAATAGCATTGAATACCAAATAGTTAATCTTGCACGTACCACCTTGCGCAACATCATCGGGACGATGACCCTGAAATCGGCGAACAGTGAGCGTGGCAAGATCAACAAGGAATTGCACGCAACCCTTCATGAAGAAACCATCAGTTGGGGGATAGAGATTATCCGTACCGAGCTCAAGGAGATCGATCCTCCCAAGGACGTCCAGGAGACCATGAACAAGATTGTAAAGGCCGAGAATGAAAAGATTGCAGCGGTTGATTATGCCACTGCCACCGAAACAAAGGCCGACGGGGAGAAACGTGCCGAGATCAGGAGGGCCGAGGGTATTAAACAGGGCGCCATCCTGCGTGCCGAAGGTGAAGCCCAGGCCATTCAGCTTGTTAACGAAGCTGCGGAGAAATACTTTATAGGGAATGCCCAGATGCTCAGGAGGATTCAGGCAATGGAAACCTCACTCAAGGATAACAGCAAGGTGATCGTGCCTACAGGCTCGGATCTTGTCAATGTGATGGGAGAAATGTCGGGTGTTATTCCTATCCCTAAAAAATCTGCGGAATAAGCGTATACCTCCTGCTTACCTGTCCTTCCATATTAAGGGAAGGAGAAAATCAACCATTTTCTTTATTGACTCATCTATGGTCAGAAGGTCGGTACGGATTTCAAGAGCAGGGTGTGCCGGGATATCATAAGGGGCGTCGATGCCGGTAAATTCCTTTATCTCGCCTTTCCTGGCTTTGAGGTAAAGCCCTTTTGTGTCGCGGGATTCGCAAACCTCGATGGGGGCATTTACAAAGATTTCGATAAAATCATCGGGCCCGATAATAGTCCTGGCCATATCCCGGATTACCGAAGTCGGGCTGATGAAGCTGGCTATGGTAATAATTCCGCAACCGACAAATAACCTGGATACCTCGGCAATCCTCCTGATGTTTTCATACCTGTCGGCTTCGGAGAAGCCCAGGTTTTTATTGATTCCGGTCCTCACATTATCACCGTCGAGGGTCTGTACAAAATAACCCATGCTGTGCAATGCCGATTCCAGTGCGTATGATAAGGTGGTTTTGCCAGCTCCCGAAAGACCGGTCATCCAAATGACCTTTGATCGTTGATTTAGCTGTTTTTCCTTGGTTTCCCTGCTGAGCTTGAGCGATTCGCTGGGGTAGATGTGTTGGGTTTTATTGTTCACAGGCTAAAGATGGCCCGGTAAAAAATGGATTCACCTTAGGTGACCCGGGCTGATTAATGTTTTTTTGTGACCCAGTTGGGATTCGAACCCAAGACCCCCGCCTTAAAAGGGCGATGCTCTACCTGCTGAGCTACTGAGTCGCTCTCAAAAATGAGGGTGCAAAGGTAGATAATTTATCGGAACAAACAAGGGGAAATTTATAAAAAAAACCTCAGGAAATTTCACCTTTGCCGGCTCTGAGTATAATTGCTTCATCTCCACGGCAGTCAATTACTGTTGATGGAATATTCCCCGAGTGACCTGAATCAATAACAATGTCAACCAGTTTATGGAATTTTTCATAGATTTCTTCAGGATCCACGGGATATTCTAAAAAATTATCATCGGAATGTATGGATGTCGTCATAATTGGGTTCCCTAGCTTTTCCACGATCTGCAAGGGAACATTATGATCGGGTATCCTAATCCCCACCGTCTTTTTTTTACTCTGGAAAAAATGAGGAACGTTGCTGTTGGCATTTAAAATATAGGTAAACGGTCCGGGGAGGGTCCTGCGCATTAACCTGAAAATATCGTTATTTATGGGCCTTGTATAGTCGGAGAGCTGGGACAGGCTGTGGCAGATAAACGAAAAATTAGCCTTTTCCCGTTTAATCCCCTTGATCAGGGCAACCCTGTCGACAGCCTTGATCTTTGTTATATCGCATCCAAGCCCGTACACCGTATCGGTAGGATAAATGATCACCCCCCCGCTCTTTAAACAATCTGTAATGATCTTTAAATGACGTTCACCAGGGTTATCGGGATGGACTTTTAGCAGCATAATAAATTATTTCGCTACTTCGCTATTTCTCTATTTGAAATAAAAAAGGGTAAGCCCCTTATATCGCACCGCTCAACCAACTTACCCTTGCTTCCTTCCGGACCTGGGGGAGTTTGAAGGGAGCTGGTCGTATAAGACTTACCCAGTGCAAAGTTACAAAAATTCCTGTAACTATCAAGGGGAAATGCGTTTTTTTCGTATGTTTGTCGTGAACACGTAAAATTTTCATGATCATGGAAGAAAAGAAAACATCTGTTGCAGGCAATGCCTTGAATTACGGATTAATTACGGGAGCAGTCGTTATCGTTTATAACCTTCTGCTTTACATTACCAACCTGTATATGAACCAGTCACTGGGTTTGGTCTCTTACCTTTTCCTGGCAGGAGGGATGGTTTGGGGCACTCTTGAATACAGGAAAAAGCTGGACGGGGGATTCATCGCTTACGGCCAGGCCTTCAGTTCCTGCTTCCTCATTGGTTTGTTTGCAGGGATACTTGCAACCATATACATGTTTTTTTATGCACAGTACATCAACCCGGGTATCATTAACGAGATACTTGAAAAAACCAAGGCCCAGATGGCCGAAAAGAACCTGACCGAAGACCAGATAGAATCAGCCCTGGTATGGACCAGGCGGTTTACAACTCCGCTTATGATGACTATTTCGGGTTTGGTCGCTTATTCATTTATTTCAATGGTGCTCGGACTGATTGCCGCCATTTTCCTTAAAAAGACTGATCCCAACGCTCCCACATCCTCATTGTAAAAAATAAAAATGGATATTTCTGTTGTAATTCCCCTGCTGAACGAAGATGAATCCCTTCCGGAGCTTGCCGGCTGGATTGAAAAGGTGATGATTGAAAATGATTTTTCATGGGAAGTCATTTTTGTTGATGACGGCAGTTCCGACAACTCCTGGCAGATCATTGAACAGCTTGCTTCTAAAAGACCGAACTTCCGTGGCATTAAATTCAGGCGGAACTACGGAAAGGCAGCTGCACTGAATGTGGCCTTCCAGGCAGCTGCCGGGGATGTTGTAATAACCATGGATGCCGATCTTCAGGACAGTCCCGCCGAGATCCCCGATTTGTTCAGGATGATAAAAAAGGATGGGTTTGACCTGGTTTCGGGATGGAAGAAAAAGCGGCATGACCCCATTTCCAAAACAATTCCAACCAGGTTCTATAACTGGTCGGCAAGGAGAATGTCGGGGATCAGGCTTCATGACTTTAACTGCGGCCTCAAGGCTTACCGGAATTCGGTCGTGAAAAGCATAGAGGTTTACGGCGATATGCATCGGTATATCCCATTCCTCGCCAAATGGGCAGGATTCAGGAAAATCGGGGAGAAGGTTGTCCACCATCAGAAACGAAAATACGGTAAAACCAAGTTCGGCCTTGACCGCTTCTATAAAGGATATCTCGACCTGCTTACGATTTCGTTCATGTCGCGTTTTGTCAAGCGCCCCATGCATTTCTTTGGTTTATGGGGCAGCCTGCTGTTTACTGCCGGTTTTATAATTGCAATTTACCTGGCCTATGAAAAATTTTTTCACCAGGCTTTCAAAATGACCGAACGCCCCCTGTTCTTTTTTGGACTTCTGGCCATGATCATGGGAACCCAGCTGTTTGTTGCGGGGTTTCTTGGGGAGCTTGTAAGCAGGAATTCTTCCGACAGGAACAACTACCTTGTTGAAAAGACAACCGGTCTCTAATTTGGCAGGTTTTATGAAATTTCCCTCATTTCAAAGATAATCAATGGATTCAAAAGATATTGAACGAAGAGTCAGGTTCATGCGAAGGGTTGCCATCTTCCAGGAATCTTCTGACGATTTGCTCGCCCGGATAGCTGAGAGCCTTACCGAAATGGAGGTTTCGGAAGGGCAGAATATTGTCCTCAAAGGCGAACTGGGAGATTCGATGTACATCATTCACGACGGACGCGTAAAAGTTCATGACGGTGATTATATATTTTCGGTACTTAAGACGGGGGATGTTTTTGGCAAGTATTACCTTATCGACCAGCAGGAACGTTCTGCAACAGTTACGGCCTTGGCGCATACTTTCCTTCTGCGTTTTAACCAGGATGAATTCCACAGGATCACCCAGCATGAAAATACCATATTCAAGGGTATCCTTAAAACCCTGGTGCGCCGGCTCAGGGATATGAATGTGATTGAAGAACAGCTTGCGGCCCAGAATACCGAGATCCTTCAGCAAAAAAACATACTTGAAAAACAGAAACAGGAACTTACCGATCTTAATGCAACCAAGGATAAATTTTTCTCCATCATTGCACATGACCTTCGCAGCCCGATTTCAACCCTGATATCCCTTTCGGAAGTCCTGCACACCGATATGGACCTGCTGGAACCTCAACAGCAGAGTGATATACTTGAAAGCCTGCATGACCTTTCAAAGAATTATCTCAGGTTGCTGGATAACCTGCTGCAATGGGCCAGGGTGCAATCGGGCAGGATGGTGCCTGAACCTGCTGCCTTCGACCTGGCCGGGATGATTCTTGAGGTTGTCAATTTTTACAGGCCATATGCACTTGACAAACAGATCAGGCTGGTCGAGCTTAATATTGCTCCGGCAACCGTATTTGCCGACATTAATATGATGAGGCTGGTGCTGAGGAACCTGGTCTCCAATGCAATAAAATTCACCCAGCCGGGAGGCGAGATCCATGTCACCATGATCAATAAAACAGACTGGGCCGAAGTGATCGTTCAGGATAACGGGCTGGGAATGACAGCCGAGGTACTTGAAGGTTTGTTCCATCTCGATAAGACCCATTCCACCCCGGGAACGGCAGGTGAAAAAGGGACAGGACTTGGTTTGCACCTTTGCAAGGAATTTGTTGAACTGAACAATGGCCTAATTAAAGTTGAAAGCCAGAGTGGATTCGGCTCAGTATTCAACTTTACCATACCTAAATCCAGGTAAGCAGTTTATGGCACAGCCCGGGAGTGTTGTTCTAATTGGCTCGGCCTATCCGCTCAGGGGAGGACTGGCAACTTTCAATGAAAGGCTTATTCAGGAATATTCAGACCAGGGTGCGCATACAACTATTTATACATTCAGCCTGCAGTACCCTTCGGTTCTCTTTCCCGGCAAAACCCAGTATTCCACCGAGCCGGCGCCCGAAGGTATGGATATCCGCGTTAAACTGAATTCCGTTAACCCCTTGAACTGGCTTTCGGTCGGGAATGAAATAAAAAAGCTGAAACCCGATCTTGTTATTGTGAAATACTGGATGCCCTTTATGGCGCCCTGTTTCGGGACGGTTTGCAGGCTTATAAGGAAGAATGATCATACAAAAGTGGTCTCTGTTATCGACAATATAATCCCGCATGAAAAACGGCCTGGCGACCGGGCATTGTCTTCTTATTTCGTGAATTCGGTGGATGGCTTCGTCGCCATGTCCCATTCGGTGATGGATGATCTCTCGACCTTCACCCGTGAAAAGCCTAAAGTGTATTGTCCCCACCCCCTGTACGACAATTTCGGGGATGCCATCAGCAAACAGGAGGCAAAGAAAAAGCTGGGGCTGGACCCCGTTACCCGCTATGCCCTCTTCTTTGGCTTTATAAGGGACTACAAGGGCCTGGACCTTTTGCTTGAGGCCTTTGGAACCAGGGTCCTGAAGAATTCAGGCATTAAACTCCTCGTCGCCGGGGAGTTTTACTGCGATCCTGCCCCTTACAATGAAATTATCAAACGTCACGGATTGGAAAATACGGTGATCATAAGCAACGATTTCATCCCCGACAGTAAGGTTGTTAATTATTTCTGTTCGGCGGATGTCATTGTCCAGCCGTACAAAAGCGCTACCCAGAGCGGCGTAACGCAGATTGCATACCATTTTAACAAGCCGATGATCATCACCGATGTTGGCGGACTTGCCGAGTTCGTGCCTCACGGCAGGGCAGGGTATGTAGTCAGGCCAGATATCAATGCTATTGCCTCGGCGATACTTGAATTCTATTCGGAGGGTAAAGAAGAAGAATTCTCGGCAAATGCCGCTGTTGAAAAGCAAAAGTATTCCTGGGGAAGGATGGTCGAGTCAATAAATTCGGTCCGAATAAATTGCATTATTCCCGTATCTTCGTACCATTAAAGCTTATAATTATCCGACCATGATTATTCGAAGCAAAGCTCCATTACGTCTTGGTCTTGCAGGAGGGGGCACCGATGTCGCCCCGTTCTCGGACCTCTTCGGCGGGGCAATATTGAATGCAACTATCAGCATGTATGCCACGGCTGCAATCGAACCCCGGACCGACGGAAAGATCATACTGAATTCACTCGACAGGCAGGAACGTTACGAATTTCCTTCAGTCGGGGAACTGATACTCGATGGGAATCTGGAACTTCATAAAGGCGTTTACAACAGGCTTATCAGGGAGTATTTACTGAAGCCCCTTTCATTTGAACTCTCGACTTATGTAGACGCCCCCCCCGGATCAGGGCTGGGCAGCAGTTCAACCCTGGTGGTCGCAATACTGGGCGCGTTTTCCGAATGGCTTAACCTTCCTTTAGGAGAGTATGACCTGGCCCATCTTGCCTACGAGATCGAAAGGGTTGATCTTAAAATGGCAGGGGGGAAGCAGGACCAGTATGCCGCAACGTTCGGAGGGGTGAACTTTATGGAATTTTTCAAGGACGACAAGGTCATCGTAAATCCATTGAGGATACGCGATAAGTACCTGGACGAACTTGCGCATAACCTTGTTCTGTATCATACCGAAACAAGCCGTCTTTCAAGCATTATTATTGAAGAACAGAGGAAAAATGTGATGGCGGGGAATGAAAAGTCCCTCGAGGCGATGAATAAGCTCAAGGAACAGTCGGTGATGATGAAAGAAGCTTTGCTCATGGGCGAGATGGATAAAATTGGCGAGATCCTTGATTTCGGGTGGAGGTTTAAAAAGAATATGGCGAAAGGGATTACTAATCCTATGCTGGACGAGATCTATGAAGCAGCTATGAAAAATGGTGCTTCGGGGGGGAAAGTTTCCGGTGCAGGCGGGGGTGGCTTTATGTTCTTTTATTGCCCCGGGAATACCCGTTCGGCAGTGATCGGGGCCCTGAAAAAGTTCGGAGGGCAAACGAAACGATATGATTTTACGACAAAAGGATTGAGGAGTTGGACTATATAAAGGATTGACAGATTGACTGATTGACAGATTGACAGAATGAATAAATGTAATCAATCAATCAATCAATCAACCAACCAACCAACCAACCAATCAATCAATCAATCAATCAATCAATCCTATGCTTACGTTTCTGGAACTTGCTAAATCACGTTACTCGGTAAGGAATTATCTGCCCCTGCCTGTTGAGGAGGAAAAGCTTCAATATATCCTTGAATGCGGCAGGATAGCGCCTTCGGCTGCTAATTTCCAGCCCTGCATAATTGATGTTGTGAGAGACTCTGAACTCAAAAAACAACTGGCTGGTACATACAACCGGGAATGGTTCAGGCAGGCTCCGGTGGTTTTAGTTTTCCTGGGCGATCACAATCTGGGATGGAAACGCAGCGATGGAAAGGATCATACCGATATCGACATAGCTATCATGGCCGATCATATTACACTGGCTGCAACGGAACAGGGACTTGGAACCTGCTGGATCTGCAATTTCGATGCCGTAAAATGCAGGCTGCTGCTGAATCTTCCCGATCATATTGAACCCATTGCATATCTGAGCCTTGGTTATCCGGCCGTATCCACCGACCAGACATCCCGCCACCTGAAAAGGAAACCGTTTGAAGAAATTATTAAATTTGACCAGTTTTAACCCGGCGATTTATTCGCACCAATTGTTTACTTCAATTGCGTGCTCATTTCGGCTCCGCCGAACGCCATCAGACTATTTGAAAATTTTACACTCTGAAATATGTCCCGAATTAAAGAAGCCATCCTGCAATCCATAGAAACCAAGCAAAACATCCTTAAAGACCCGGTTCTTCTGAAGCTTATCGAAGATGTTGCCTCTGCCTGTTCAACGGCTTTTTGCAACGGGAATAAAGTTTTATTCTGCGGAAACGGGGGTAGTGCCGCCGACGCCCAGCATCTTGCCGCTGAATTTTCAGGCAGGTTCTATTATGACCGCCCACCGCTTCCTTCCGAAGCTTTGCATGTGAACACATCATACCTGACTGCGGTTGCCAATGATTATTCATACGATGAAGTGTATTCGCGTCTCGTAAAAGGCACAGGCAGGGAGGGAGACGTCCTGATCGGTCTATCCACTTCGGGCAATTCGAAAAATGTGATCAGGGCTTTTGAGGTGGCCAACGAAATGGGGATGCTCACCGTGGCATTTACCGGCAGCAGCGGTGGGAAGATGAAGGATGTGGTTGATTTCCTCATCAATATTCCCAGCGAAGACACTCCCCGTATCCAGGAGTCCCATATCCTGATCGGGCATATTATCTGCGAGATCGTGGAATCGTCAATATTCCCCAAAGAATAAGCCTGTTTGGAAGCAATCGTACTGGCCGGAGGATTCGGGACACGTTTACAGTCGGTAGTGAACGAGGTGCCGAAATCCATGGCCCTTATAAACGGAAGGCCTTTCCTCGAATACCTGCTTGACTTCCTTATCGTACAGGGTGTTGAAAGGGTCGTACTATCGGTGGGTTACAAACGAGAGGTTATCACGGAGCATTTTAAGAATCGTTACAGAACCCTTGAGGTGGAATATTCTGTTGAAGAAGAACCCCTGGGCACAGGAGGAGGTATCAGGCTTTCGTTCTGGAGGGTAAAAGGGGACAGGGCCCTGGTGCTGAATGGCGACAGCATATTCAGGACAGACCTTAAAATACTGGAACAGGCTCACCTGGCCAAAAAGGCTGAGGTTACCCTGGCCCTTAGAAAACTGGCAAACACCGGCAGGTATGGCAGGGTTACCCTCAACAGGCAGCGCAGGATAAGCGGCTTTGAAGAAAAGAACGAGGGTGCCGGGCCCGGGCTGATCAATGCCGGGGTTTATTTTATTGAAAAATCATTCCTGATGGAACCGCATTTTCGAGGCAGGTTTTCCATTGAGAAAGACTGTTTTGAAAAATTCTACGGCAGTTCCCGTATGTTCGGCTTCCCCGCCGTTGGATATTTCCTGGATATAGGGATTCCCGAAGACTACCATAAAGCGCAGCATGAATTTAAAGGATTTGAAGATCGATAAAGCCTGGTCGTTATTCCTCGACAGGGACGGGGTTATCAACCATCGCATGGTGGATGATTATGTACGTGACTGGGAACAGTTTCAATTCAATCCCGGGGTGAAGGAAGCATTGAAGGAGCTTTCGGGCATCTTTGGCCGTATCGTAGTTGTGAGCAATCAGCAGGGTATAGGGAAAGGGCTGATGAGCGAGAGCCAGGTAGAGAAGGTTCATCACAGCATGATCAGGGAGTTTGAAACGTCAGGAGGAAGGATCGATGCGGTGTTTTATTGTCCTGCGCTTGACAGGGATAAATCGATCAACCGCAAACCCAATATAGGGATGGCCCTGCAAGCCAGGAAACGTTTTCCCGAAATACGGTTTCGGCAATCTGTCATGGTTGGGGACTCGCTTTCGGATATGATTTTCGGCAAAAGGCTTGGCATGAAAACGGTATTCCTGTCGGCCGACCTTCCGCACATCCGCAGAGGATACAAGACGATCAATTACGTTTACACCGACCTGCAGGCTTTTGCCAGAGAACTAAAATACTGAAAAAAATTGTACATGGTACATTGTACATAGTACATCCCCTATGACTCCTAAACTCATCTTTCTCGTATTCCTTATTTACACTTCACTGCTGTTCTTCATTACCTGGCTTACCGCAAGAAAGGCGACGAACCGGGCTTTTTACAAAGGGAATAACGCTTCGCCCTGGTTTGTCGTTTCCTACGGGATGATAGGAGCTTCCCTGTCGGGGGTTACATTCATGTCGGTTCCCGGCTGGGTAGGGGACACCCAGTTTTCCTATTTCCTGGTTGTTGCCGGCTACCTGTTCGGTTATGCAGTGATTGCAACAGTTCTACTGCCCCTTTATTACAGGCTTAACCTTACCTCCATCTATTCCTACCTTGAATCCCGGTTCGGGTTCTGGTCTTATAAGACCGGGGCATTTTACTTCCTGCTCTCCAGGGTTATTGGTGCTTCGTTCAGGATGTTCCTGGTAGTCAATGTGCTGCAGGTTTTTGTGTTCGATGCATGGCATATCCCCTTCGGCCTTACGGTGCTCATTTTTATTGTCCTTATCCTGCTTTATACATTCAAAGGAGGCATTAAAACAATAATTTGGACCGATACCGTCCAGACCACGTTTATGCTGCTGGCCGTGGTGGTTTCGGTTTACATCATTTCAAAAACCATGGATCTGAGCATTGCAGGCCTGTTCCGCAAGGCAATGGACCAGGGGCTCACGAAAATCTTTAATAACAACTGGAGCGACCGAAGGTTCTTTCTTAAGCAGTTCTTCAGCGGAATGTTCATTACCATCGTGATGACGGGGCTGGACCAGGAAATGATGCAAAAGAACCTGAGCTGCCGCAACCTGAAAGACGCTCAAAAAAACATGTTCACTTTCAGCGGGATACTGGTTTTTGTGAATTTTATTTTTCTTTTCCTGGGAGCCATTCTCTTCCTTTTCGCAAATTTCAGAGGGATAGCCCTGCCTGCCCGCTCCGATGACCTCTTTCCCATGATTGCTATAAACCACCTGGGGCCGGTAGCGGGACTGGTGTTTATCATAGGGCTTATCTCGGCCGCCTACCCAAGTGCCGATGGCGCCCTGACTTCGCTCACGACTTCCTTTTCAATCGACTTCCTCGGTTTGCAAAAAAGGGAAAAACTGAGCGAGAAGAAAAAAGAAAAGATCAGGTACATGGTCCATGTGTCTTTTGCTCTTATTTTACTCGGGGTTATTATCCTTTTCAGGGAGATTAACGACAGGGCGGTCATCGACAAGCTGTTTACCGTGGCAGGTTATACCTATGGACCACTCCTGGGGCTTTATTCCTTTGGCCTTTTTACCCATAAACAGGTCATGGATAAGTTCGTACCTCTTATTGCCCTGCTCTCTCCCATTATTTGTTATATACTTAGCAACTATAGCGTGTTGATATTTGGTGGTTATAAATTCGGTTTTGAACTTTTGATTCTGAACGGAATTATTACTTTTGCCGGACTGCTGCTAGTGAGCAGGAAAAGCTACTGAAAACCTGAACTTACTTGAATCACGGTCAGGGCATCGTGAACCGGGAACTCTCATCCGCATTCAAAAAAAGTCAATTGTAAACCATAAACCGTAAATCCAATACGATGGACAATATCAGATTCAGGGCACTTGAAATGACGATGGGAAGGACCCCTCGCGAGGTGAATTTTCCCAATAAAAAAGCATCAGAATATTTCGGTGAACTCACGTTTAACAGGGTTGCCATGAAGGAATTCCTGACCGAAGAAGCTTATACTGCTGTTATTAATTCCATAGAAAAGGGCGAAAAGATTGACCGGCGTATTGCCGACCAGGTGGCTGCAGGGATGAAAGCCTGGGCTATCAGCAACGGAGCAACGCATTATACCCATTGGTTTCTTCCATTGACCGGGGCTACAGCCGAAAAACACGACGCCTTTGTGAGCCCGGTGGAAGGAGGGACGGGGATTGAGAAATTCAGGGGGATCGAACTCACCCAGCAGGAACCCGATGCTTCCAGCTTCCCCAGCGGGGGGATACGTTCCACCTTCGAGGCCAGGGGATATACTGCATGGGATCCTTCTTCCCCTGCCTTTATAATGGATAAAACCCTTTGCATCCCCTCGGTTTTCATTTCCTATACAGGTGAAGCCCTTGATTATAAAACCCCATTGTTGCGTGCCCTCCATTCAATTGACAAGGCCGCAGTCGAAGTATGCAGGCTTTTCGATGAGGATGTAAGCAAGGTTTTTGCAACCCTTGGCTGGGAACAGGAATACTTTTTGGTGGATAAGGCGTTGTATAGCGCCCGTCCCGACCTGGTCCTGACCGGCAGGACTCTTTTCGGTCATTCCTCGGCCAAAGACCAGCAGCTGGAAGATCATTATTTCGGAACCATCCCCCAGAGGGTCATGGCTTTTATGCAGGAATTTGAATTGGAAGCCCACCGCCTGGGGATCCCTGTGAAAACAAGGCATAATGAAGTTGCACCCAACCAGTTCGAATGTGCGCCGGTGTTTGAGGAGGCAAACCTATCGGTTGACCATAACCAGCTGATGATGCACCTTGTTGAAAAGGTTGCAAGCCGCCACAATTTCACCGTACTGCTTCACGAAAAGCCTTTCAACGGTGTGAACGGATCGGGAAAGCACAGTAACTGGTCTCTTGCCACCAACACCAAGGAAAACCTTTTAAGTGCGGGGACCACCTCAAAATCGGAACTCCGTTTCATTACTTTCCTTGTAAATATAATAAAAGCCGTGCATGAGAACGCCGACCTGTTAAGGGCTATCATTGCAACGCCGGGCAACGACCACAGGCTGGGAGCAAACGAAGCGCCTCCGGGGATCATATCGGTCTTCATCGGGGCCCAGTTGACCCACTGGCTCGACACCATCGAGAAAAGCGACAAGAACTTTAAATTCAGCCTTGACAGCGATACAGGCTTACTGAAGAATTTTCCGAAGATCCCCGAGATCCTGCTCGACAATACCGACCGCAACAGGACCTCCCCGTTCGCGTTTACAGGAAATAAATTTGAATTCAGGGCCGTCGGATCATCCCATTCCTGCGCCCCGGCAATGATCGCCCTCAACATGATAGTGGCCGATCAGCTGAACAAATTTCTGAAGGACCTCAAAGCGGCTACTGGGAAGAAAGTAAAGCTGGACGATGCCATCCTCACGCTTCTGAAGAAATATATAAAAGAGTCGAAAAACATCAGGTTCGAGGGCAACAATTACGGGCAGGACTGGCTGAAAGAAGCTGCAAAACGCGGTCTTTCAAACCATAAAACCACTCCCGACGCCTTGAAAGCCCTGGTCCAGAAGAAATTTGTGGATCTTTTTGAAAGGACACAGGTGCTTACTCCCAGGGAAGTGCATGCCCGTTTTGAGATAGGTCTTGAAAATTATACGAAGAAGATCCAGATCGAATCGAGGGTGCTTGGCGACCTTGTTTCAAACCATGTGATCCCTGTTGCGATCAGGTATCAGAACATTCTTGTCGATAACGTGAAAGGACTGAAGCAGGTGCTTGACCTGAAAACTTACGGGAAGATCTCCCAGAACCAGATGGAACAGATCACCGAGATATCGGAACATATCGACAAGATCATGACGTATGTGAACGATATGACCGAGGCCCGCAAAGTGGCTAACAAGGTGCATGATCCTGAAGAAAAGGCAAAGTCATATTGCCAGCAGGTGTTCCCGTATTTTGAAAAAATAAGGTATCATTCCGATAAACTTGAGCTGATGGTCGACGATGAAGTTTGGCCCTTGCCCAAATACCGGGAATTGTTATTTATTCATTAAGTATTTAAGAAAAATGGAAACCAGGAAATTTTTCGTCAGGCTGATGCTGGCATCTCTGATGCTATGCAGCAGCGTTCTTTATGCGCAGATCAATGTGGTGCATATCGATTACAACACTTTTCCGCAAACCAATGAAGGGATCTTTTACAGCCTCCCCAGAACCGTTGTCAATGTGACTGTGAAGATCGACCGGATCGAGAATTACCAAGGTCCTTATGCTGATTATGCCCTGCGTTATCTCGGGTTGAAGAATGTGGTGCAGGCGAATACCATTGAATATAAAATTGCCGACATAAATATTACGACCTCCTTTGAACCGGATCCCGATCAGTATTATTTTGTTGAGTTTGGCGAGAAAATGTCGAAAGGCGATAAAACGGGATTTCTGTCCCTTACCGATGCCGGTATTATCCTTGGAACCCTTCCTGTTGTTGACACTACTTCACAGGTTATCAAACTGATCAATGCAGAAGAACCTCCCCTTGAACTCGAAAAGGATGCCTTTGGGGAGTTGTTTAGGAATTATACCGATGTCAGCGTCTTTGAAAAAGTTGACACCATACGCCGTAAAGTCAATATAGATACCATGACCCTCGAAAGGCAGTACCTGAAAAAGACCATGGTGGATAAATCCCCTGAACAGAAAGCCAAGGAAGCAGCTGATTTTTTATCGAAGATCAAGGATAACCGCTTTAACCTGATTACAGGCTTCCAGGAAACGAACTACACAAAGGAAACCCTGGAGTTTATGGATGCCCAGCTGAAAAACCTGGAAAGAGAGTACCTGAAGCTGTTTACTGGGGTCAGGCTGCATAAGACCATGACCTTTTCATACAAGTATATCCCCATGCAAAACCAGATCAATACCGAGATCCCGATCTTTAAATTCAATAAATCAAAAGGAGTTCAGGATCTGGACGCTCCTGGAGGCGGCAAGGTAATTACCATCAGGGTGCAAAGGGTTGGTAATACGAATTCTGTATCATCTTACCTGCTGAAGGCCGGGAAATCACCCAAATCCAGCGGTTTCTATTACAGGATACCTGAATATGCAAGGGTGACGGTAAAGCTTGACGACAATACCCAGGAAGAGCAGCAATGCCTGATAAACCAGCTGGGGCTCATCACTAACCTCCCGTCCAGCAAATGGAAAGTATTATTCCATAAAGAAACCGGGGGTATAAAAAGCCTCGGTATCGACTAGAAGAAATGTTGGAATAAGCGGATTTAACCCTTGGGAATAGCCCCAACAAGGCTTCCGCCCTGGGAGGCGTGGAATTTACAGGGAATGATCAAAGGGCTTTTCTTATCCTTACAAGCTTGATCAGTAAATCTTCGAGGAGTTCAAGTTTAAGCATGTTTGCGCCATCCGATTTTGCCACGGAGGGTTGGGGATGGGTTTCAATGAACAAACCGTCGGCGCCCGCTGCAATGCCTGCTTTGGCCATGGTTTCAATGAGATCGGGCCTGCCGCCGGTGACTCCCTCCGGCTGGTTTGGTTTCTGTAAGGAATGTGTCACATCCAGGACCACCGGCACCCGGAACTTCTGCATTTCAGGAATGGAGCACATGTCCACAATAAGATCCTGGTAACCGAAAGTAGTCCCCCTTTCGGTAAGCATGATATTTTCATTTCCCGTGCTGAGTATCTTTTCCACTGCAAACCGCATGGATTCAGCCGAGGAAAATTGCCCTTTTTTTATATTGACGGCTTTCCCTGTCCTTCCTGCGGCAAGAAGAAGATCGGTTTGACGGCAGAGGAAAGCAGGGATCTGTAAAACGTCGACATACCGGGCTGCAAAAGACGCCTCTTCCTCCGAATGGATGTCGGTGAGCGTGGGGATGTTCAACTGTTTTCCGACCATTGAAATGATATTCATGGCTTTTTCGTTGCCTATCCCGGTGAAGGAATCAGCCTTTGAACGGTTTGCTTTTTTATAGGATGACTTGAAGATGTATGGAATATCAAGCCTTTCACAGATCTGCTGAATATGGGATGCCACTTCCAGCGGCATGCTGTCATTTTCGACCACGCAAGGACCAGCGATCAGGAAGAACATCCCGGGGTCACTGACTTTCAGCTTTGATATATTTTTTGGTATCATGTTTTTTTTTATTATTTCGCTATTTCGCTACTTAATATTTGTATTTTCCCTTCCACAGTGCTTTCAGCCTTGCCCGTATCTCTTTTTCCCTGGGATTGTCCTGGGGATCATAAAATTTCGAGCCTTTGATCATGTCGGGAAGGAACTCCTGCTCGACAAAATTGTTGTCGTAATCGTGGGCATATTTATAATCCTTGCCGTAACCTATTTTCTTCATCAGGTTCGTAGGGGCATTCCTGATATGCAGGGGAACCGGCAAATCGCCTTTTTCCCTGAATGCTTTTTGGGCAATGCGGATGGCTAAGTACGAAGCATTGCTTTTCACCGATGTTGCGAGGTAAATGGCAGTCTGCGAAAGGATCAGGTCGCATTCGGGATAACCGATCACCTCCACCGCCTGGAAACAGGTGTTCGCAAGCAGCAATGCATTCGGATTGGCATTACCGATATCTTCGGAAGCCAGGATCAGCATTCGCCTTGCGATGAATTTGGGGTCTTCGCCCGCCTCGACCATCCTGGCAAGCCAGTACACTGCAGCATTGGGGTCGGATCCCCTGAGAGATTTGATAAAGGCAGAGATAACATCGTAATGCATTTCGCCTGTTTTGTCATACATGGCGAGGTTCTGCTGTATGATGCTGATTGTATTCTTATTATCTATACTGACGGTTTTTGTATCGTTGCCCAGCGAACTCACAATCAGTTCCAGGGCATTCAGCAGCTTGCGGGCATCTCCTCCTGAGATACGGAGAATAGCTTCAGGTTCGGCAATACTGATCTCAAGGCCGAGCTGCTGCTCAAGTCTTTTCTTGCCTTCGTCGAGCAGGCGCAACAACTGTGCTTCATCCAGAGTTTTCAGGATATAGATCTGGCAGCGGGATAAAAGGGGTGAGATCACCTCGAAGGAAGGGTTCTCGGTTGTGGCTCCGATAAAGGTGATGATCCCTTTCTCAACTGCACCCAGCAGGGCATCCTGCTGGGACTTGCTGAAACGATGGATCTCATCGATAAAAAGGAAGGGACTTGTACCGCTTTCTTTGGCTTTGGCAATCACTTCCCTTACCTCTTTCACTCCCGAGCTTACCGCGCTGAGTGTAAAAAATTCCCTGGAAAGCTGCCTGGAGATAATATAGGCGAGGGTGGTTTTACCTACCCCCGGGGGGCCCCATAACACCATCGACGGAACATTGCCCGATTCAATGGCCTTCCTCAGAATGGCTCCAGGCCCGACAAGATGTTCCTGCCCAAGGTATTCTTCAAGCGAATTGGGACGTAACTGCTCTGCAAGAGGTATCAGCATAATCTTTCAAAGGTACGATTAAGGCATTTTAATCCCATCCTGAATTGTTAATATCTTAACTGGCTCTAAATTATATATACTGATAATCAGCGATATAATGCAAATGTTAAAAAATGTTAAAAAAAAGTGATCAGAATACTTGTTCGGTATACCTAAGTTGCTTTATCTTTGTATCAAATTTCAAAACGAACGAAACAATGAAAAAACTTGCAACATTATTAGTAGTAGGTGCTGTAGCTTTTATGTATGCTTGCGGCCCCAGTGCAAAAGAACTTGAAGAAAAAAGAATTGCTGACTCAATCCGCGTAGCAGATTCATTAGCTATGGTTCAGGCTGAACAGCAGAGAATAGCTGATTCAATTGCAAAGGCTGGCGAAGAAAAGAAGAAAGCCGATTCAATTGCACATCAGGATTCAATCAAGAAACACCTTATCAAACCTGCAAAGGTTGCTAAACCAGCAAAGAAAGCTAAGAAGTAATACTTCTGAACAAAACAAAAGAGGCTGTCTCATAATTATGAGATAGCCTCTTTTGTTTTGTATTGCCTTGTTGTTTTACAGGTTCTTTATTTCGGCTATCAGTTTTTGCAGGGTAGCTTTCGCATCCCCAAAAAGCATGCTGTTCCTCGGATGATAGAACAGGTTATTGCTGATGGCGGCATACCCTTTGGCCATGCTTCGTTTCATGACGATCACATTTTTCGCCTCCCATGCTTTAATTACCGGCATGCCATAAATTGGCGAGCTGGGATCATCCTCGGCCGCTGGATTTACAACATCATTAGCCCCTATTACGATGACCACATCGGTGTTTTGCATTTCGTTGTTGGCTTCTTCCATCTCAAGAAGCTTCTCATAAGGCACATCGGCCTCGGCAAGCAAAACGTTCATATGTCCCGGCATACGCCCTGCAACAGGGTGTATCCCGTATTTCACTTCAACTCCCCTGGATGCCAGAAGAACATCCAGCTCATGGCAAAGATGCTGGGCCTGGGCAACTGCAAGCCCGTACCCGGGGACAACGAGCACTTTCTGAGAATAACTCAGTAAAACCGCTGCATCGCTGAGGGTGATCTCTTTTACAGTTTTATCTCCTGCTTCACCCTTTGAAGCTGCTTCCCCTCCGAAAGCACCTATGATAACATTCAGCAGGGAGCGGTTCATGGCTTTGCACATCAGTATGGTTAGCAGTGTTCCGGATGAGCCTACAAGGATACCGCCTGTAAGCATGGCCTGGTTGCTGTAAAGGAAGCCTCCGCAGGCGGCAGCTATCCCTGTAAATGAATTCAGTAGCGAGATGACCACGGGCATGTCGGCTCCGCCAATAGGCATTACAAAACTTACACCATAAACCAGTGCAAGCAGCACAAGAAGGTAAATAATGGTGTTATCTCCGCTTACAGGGTGTTTGAACATGATCAGTACAACCATGACGACCAGCAGGAACAGGAAAAACAGGTTCAGGTACCTGAGCCATGGGGCCTTGATATCTCCTATTTTTTCATCCAGTTTGCCAAAGGCGATCATGCTGCCTGCAAAGGACACCCCGCCTATGGTCAGTCCGAAGAGGATCGCCAGGGTTTCTCCGTGAAACATGCTGGATGCACCTGCAGCTGCAAGCGTTGACTGCAGCTTTGGAAATTCCATCATCGAGATCATGGCAGCACAGGCCCCGCCCATACCGTTGAACATCGACACCATCTGGGGCATCGCCGTCATCTTGACTTTCCTTGCGGCAACCCAGCCTACGGCTGTGCCCAATACCAGGGCCCCCAGTATCCATGGGATATTCCCAATGCTTTCCCCGTCTTTTTTATGAAACAGTATGGTAAATAATATAGCCAGCCCCATGCCTGCAGCAGCCCAGAGGTTGCCGTTCCTTGCAGTGTCGGGATGGCTGAGCCTTTTCAGCCCGACGATAAACAGTACCGAGGCAAGAATATAGGAGATTTCAAGTATGCTGATCTCGGGAGTATATTGTATTAAAGTCTGTATCGTTTCCATCGTTCTTTACTTTTTGGATTTCTTTTTCCTGAACATCTCAAGCATACGGTCGGTAACGACGAAACCCCCAACTACATTGAGAGTGCCAAGAACAACAGCCAGGAACCCTAGTATCATCGGCAGTACATCATGTGCATGACCCATTACGATTATAGCCCCGATGATCACCACGCCATGGATGGCATTGGCTCCCGACATCAGGGGCGTATGAAGAACCGAAGGCACATGGGAGATGACTTCAATCCCCAGGAAAAGAGACAGGATGATAATAAAGATCGCTTCCCGGTATTGCAATAAAAACAATAGGATACTATTCATATGAGATAAATTAATTGATTGTTGATTTTACTCTTTCATTCAGCACTTCTTTATTGTGGGTTACACAGGTCCCCTTAACAAGGTCATCGCTCCAGTTCAGGCTGAACTCCCCCTTGGCTGTAAACATAAGTTTCAGGAAATTAATCACATTCTTTCCAAACATTTTGCTTGCATCTGATGGCATGTCGGAAGGGAACGCAGAGTTGCCGATGATCTTTACCTGCCTGTGAGTTATGGTTTCATTATCCCTGCTGAGCTCGCAGTTCCCTCCTGTGGAAGCTGCCAGGTCGATGATCACGGCTCCGGCTTTCATTGCTTCAACTGTTTCCTTACGCAGCAAAAGAGGGGCTTTCTTGCCTGGGATCTGGGCCGTGCAGATCACTGCATCGGATTTCACGGCATGATCGTGAATTGCCTGTGCCTGCCTCTTCCTGAAGTCCTCGGTCTGTTCAACGGCATACCCGCCTGCCGCTTTATCGTCTGTGGCGCCTTCCACCTCGACGAACTTCCCTCCAAGCCCGGTGACTTCTTCTTTAACAGCGGTACGCACATCAAAGACTTCAACCACAGCGCCGAGTTTGCGGGATGTGGCCAGTGCCTGGAGTCCTGCTACACCTGCCCCCAGTATCAGGACCTTGGCCGGGGTGACAGTACCTGCCGCAGTCATGAACATGGGGAAAAATTTTGCAAGATTATTCGCTGCTGTAAGTACAGCCTTGTACCCCGAAACCGTCGCCATAGATGAAAGTATGTCCATGGCCTGGGCTCGTGATGTGCGTGGCAGGATATCAAGACTGAAACTGGTGATCCCCTTGTCGCAAAGCTCCCTGACCAGGCTATGATTGACGAGGGGGTTAAATACAGCAAGGAAAACCTGCCCCTCCTTCATCAGCCCGAGCTCTTTTGCATCGGGAGGCTGAATTTTGATAATGAAGTTTGCCGATGCGAACACTTCTTCCTTTGAATGAATGCCAGCTCCCGCAGCCTCATATTCTGTATCCGGGGCAAAGGCATTCAGGCCTGCATTCTTCTCAACCAGTACCTTAACATTCATCCCCGTAAGCGTTTTCACCGCCTCAGGTAAAAGGGCAACCCTTCTTTCGGGTAATTCTTCTTTCAGTAATCCTATGATCATAAGGTTTATTTATTTTCAGGCTCATTCCCCGACCTTTTTCAGGCAGGAGCAGTTTTTAATCAGTAAATCCGATCTTTAAATGTGTCCCGTCGCAAAAAGGCTTCTTCTTTGAGCCACCACAACGGCAGATTGAGGCAACTTCATTGTCGGATTCAATGAGATTGCCTGTTCCGTCGGTGATGAAAAAATTACCACGGATCAGGGCTGGCCCGTTTTTCATGATCTGAACCTTTACAGCAGTGGTCTTGTCAGACGAAGGTTTTGGTTTATCTCCTGCCGCATTCGCACAATTTTTCAGATAGGTGAGAGCCCTTGTGGGGCAGGTGTTGACAACCCTTATAATATCTCTACCCGATGCTTCCTGTGGTTTTATCCATGGCCGGGATGAATTATCAAAAACTTTTGGCAAACCAGTCAGGCAATTTGCCGAATGAATGCATAAATGTGGTCTCCAGTATATCGTGACTTCCCCGTTTGTGTATGAACGGCTGCCTCTGTTCTTTTCTTTAATTTCGGCAAGCTCTGATTTAGTGATTTTATTAGTCATCACGTGAATATAAAACTTTGCGTAAAGATAGGAATTAATTATTTTTGGTTGATTTTTATAATACCAACAGAATTTGAAAAGTAAAGCCACAAACGTCAAAATAAGCAATGAAAAAATGACAGGAACCTTTAAATTCAGGCAGGATCCTATGGATCAGTTCAGGTCATGGTTTAAAGAAGCAGAGAAAAACTTCGAACATGAACCTGAAGCTATGGCACTGGCAACTGCGGATGAAGACGGGCGGCCTTCTGTCAGGATGGTGTTGTTCAGGGATTTAAAGGCTGGCGGGTTTCACTTTTTCACAAATTACCAAAGCCGTAAAGCCCTGCATCTCGGTTCAAATCCCTATGGGGCCTTGTTGTTTTACTGGCACGGATTGTACCGGCAGGTGAGGGTGGAGGGTAAGATAAAGAAGGTGAGTGCGAAAATATCTGATGCATATTTTAATGCCCGCCCCCTGGGCAGCCGCATCAGCGCCTGCATCTCGCCTCAAAGCTCGGTGATCCCCGACAGGCTTTTCCTTGATGCCATGCATGCAGCATTCTCAAATGACCTTGGGCAAAAATCTCCGCAAAGACCCGGCAACTGGGGAGGTTATATCCTGGTTCCCGATCGCTTTGAATTCTGGTCTGGAAGGGACAACAGGTTGCACGACAGGATACAATACCGGAAAAGCAGGTCCGGCTGGATTATCGAGCGCCTGGCACCCTGAGTTTTTAGCCCATTTTGTGAATTTGAAATTCCCGGCCTGAGCTTCCCTTATGCCTTAATACGCTATCTTTAACATCTGCATAAAACCATCGTTATATTAGCACTTATGAAAAACCTCCTGATTACTGCCTTGTTAATTGCTGCCTTCGCTTCTAATGCCGATGCCTGGATTTACCCTGAACACCGGGGTATAACCGCACTTGCAATACAAAAACTTGACCCTGCGCGGCGTGCTGAGCTGGAACAATTCTGGACACTGGTAAGGAAAGGCCATGAATCAAGGCTTTTTGCCACGACGGTTGATACTTCAAATGCAAGAAAGCCCAAATTTATTGATTTTGCTTCCTGGCCGGCAATTTCGGGCGATCATTCCACTTCCCCTGTAAACCTTCTTTATGAAGTACTGGAAACAGAATGGATTTTGGGTGTGGCCGATGTGGCCGCGGAGTTAAAAACGGGTATTGCAAATGCACGGAACAGGAGCGAAAGGATCAATAAGCTTAAGGAATCCGATCTGAAATTGTTCAGGGTCGATCCCGATTATGTGACCAGGGCCGGGTCCAATAATGTCCATTTCATGCTTTATCGCATGGATGTCAATACAAAACCTGATCAGTATTTTGATAAATGTTGCAGCAGGGGATGCGAGATGAATGCCATGGGCACATATGCCTGGTTCCATACCAGTGCGCTGCTTAAAGCCCAGAAGTTTGCCGAAGGGACCATGGGAGGGGAGGAACGCCGGTCCCTGATGATGTCGGCCCTGGCCGATGAAGCTTTCGCACTCCATTTTCTCGAGGATATGTTTGCATCGGGCCATGTGGCAGGAACCTGGGGAAATGCCGCACAGCGCAAGGGAACACATGATTATTATAACGAGAAAGGACTTGAAGTGACTACCTGGTCGGGTGAAAGGACCATCCTGATGGGAGATGCTTTTATGAGGCCTGCGGATGCTGAAAGAACCGCTAATGACGTGCTTAAGAGCCTGCAGGATTTCCTGGATGCCGCCGGGGGAAGAAGCCCGGTGCACCTGGCTACGGATGAGAACCTGCTTTCAGGTCCGGATACCCTGAATATTTCAAAAATGAATTTCCTGCCTCCCAGGAAAGTTGATACGGCCATCGACAGGTTCCTTATCCCTGTTTTTATGCCTACGGCCGTTCCCGGGCTTACCGCGGGCATTGGCGAACTTCCCCGTTTCAGGTCGGAAGTCGGGCCGTTTATCGGGCTGGCTGCCGCCGCTACGGGATCTGCAGTCTTCAGCGGTTTTGACAAGGAACAGAATACCACCGGTGCGGTTGGAGGTCTCGAAATGTCGATCCGCCTTGGCCTTGGTCTCGAAGGAGTTTTGAATGAAGCCGGTGACGGGCTTGTGTTTCTTGACCTGGGATGGAAACAGGACGGATCTTCATCGATGAAATTTGCGACTGACCCTGACCTCAAGCAATTCGGGAGCATTTCCTCGGCTATCCCAAGCCGGGATGCCTTTTATGCGCGCCTTCGCCTGCCTTTCTACCTTATCCCAGGCGACCTTTTGATCGTGGCCCCCATCCTATACCTGTTCGCACCCAAAGCAATGACCAAAATGATAATCGCTGCGGGTAATGGCGGATTGCTTCCCTGGCAATCGGGAATGGTGACTTCAATCGGGAGATTTCAGTTTATTCTTGGGCGGGAAGTCGGGGTCTATTTATACGGAAATACCAGGGCCCCCGACAGGTTCATAATACCCGTCACCCTGAACAATACACCTGACCAGGTCATGATTTCAATGCGCACAACCCAACTTGAATTCCCAATTGTGGAATACAGGCCTTTTCATTCATTCTCATCCAACCAGACGGCAAGCCTGGTCGCACAGATATATGGAGGCTTTGACATTCCCGGAAAGGTTACAGTGATTTCTCCTGTTGATACACCTGCGCCCAAGGTCAAAACAACCTTGATCCTCGGCCTGAGGATCGCTTTTGACTGGAGGTACTATTTCGCACAGAAAAGAAAATAAACAAGCATCAGAACTATGACTGAAATCTTTTTTACTGCGACCATCTGGCTTTTCCTGGCAGTGCTGGCAACGGTACTTGCAAATAAACTTAAGATATCCATGGCCCTCATAGAAATTTGTGTCGGGGCTCTGGCAGGATATGTGTGTTCCCATTATTTTATAGCTGATGTATTGAAAACCAATGAGGAATGGTTGAGATTTATCGCTTCCACCGGAGCCATACTACTGACTTTCCTTGCAGGTGCTGAACTGGAACCTTCGGTGCTTAAGGCAAAGCGTAAAGAAGTCTTCATCGTTGGAGCAGTTGGTTTCCTCATGCCCTTCCTGGGTGCCTCGGCAGCAGCGAAATATATCCTGCACTGGGAATTCAGAGCCAGCCTCCTTGCAGGAATTGCCTTGTCCACCACTTCAATGGCAGTTGTTTACTCGGTGATGCTTGAGTACGGGTTTAACAAAACTGAGTTTGGCAAAGGAATTTTAGGAGCCTGCTTTGTGAATGACCTTGGAACAGTTATAGCCCTGGGCCTGATCTTTGCTCCGTTTACCTATAAAACAATCATTTTCATTACTGCCAGTATCCTGGTTTTTATTTTCCTCCCTTCAATAACGCGAAAGATGATGCAGCTGTATGCTTTCAAAACGGCTGCAATCAGGACAAAATGGATATTGCTCGTTTTGTTCTTTCTCGGCTCCCTGTCTTTCTGGGCCGGCAGTGAAGCTGTTTTGCCAGCCTACATAGTAGGGATGGTCCTGGCAACCACAATTAACAAAGATGATCATTTTATCAGGCGTTTAAGGACTCTTACAGTTGGGTTTCTGACTCCATTCTATTTTCTTCGCGCCGGCGCCCTGGTTTCGATACCGGCTATCATAGCAGCCCCATTATTGATACTGATCCTGTTCAGTTCGAAGGTCTTCTCGAAAATTTTAGGCTTGTTCCCGGTGATCAGCAGGTTCAGGAGCGACCGTAAGGAAATATGGTACTATACCTTGCTGATGTCGACCGGTTTGACATTTGGCACTATTTCGGCAATGTACGGACTCACCCATGGGATCGTCAGTAAGGATCAATATTCCTACCTGGTTGCTGTAGTCATCGGAAGTGCGGTTATTCCGACAATAATTGCGAATTTTGCCTTCCTTCCGAAACATCTTTTAAAGATCCCGTTTAGCGATGAGGAGATGCTGCAACTCGACAATGATGATAAAGGAAGTGAAACCACCGGCAATCCCGCAACATGAATTCTTACTATGGAATCCTATACTTTAAACCGGCAAAAGCCGTTATTATTCCGACAATTTTGAATCGCAGAAAAAACCTATAACAAGATAACATTATGAAAGTAAAAAAAATTACAGCATCTGAAATTCTGGATTCCCGTGGGAATCCAACCGTGGAAGCTTTCGTCGAACTTGAAAACGGGATTACCGGGCATTCCATGGTACCCAGTGGCGCCTCAACCGGTGAACGCGAAGCCTGTGAATTGCGCGACGGGGACAAAAACCGTTACGGGGGAAAAGGCGTTTTGAAAGCTGTTGGCAATGTCAATAGTATCATTGCAAAAGAGGTCCAGGGAAAATCGTTTGAAAGCCAGAAAGAACTTGACTATTTGATGATTGGCCTGGATGGAACTGCGAATAAATCCAAACTGGGTGCGAATGCCATACTTTCTGTTTCCATGGCTTATGCAAGGGCAATGGCAAAAAACGCCGGGATTCCCTTGTACAGGTACCTGGGTGGGGATAATGCACAACTTCTTCCGGTCCCCTGCATGAATGTGATTAACGGCGGTGCCCATGCCGACAATAACGTGGATTTCCAGGAATTCATGATTGCTCCCCACAATGCACCCTCATTCACCGAATCGATAAGGATGGGAGTGGAAGTATTTCATACCCTTAAAACGGTATTGAAAAAGAAGAATTATAATACCGGCGTTGGTGATGAAGGAGGGTTTGCCCCAAACCTGAAATCAAATGAGGAAGCGGTTGATGTGATCCTTGAAGCAATTGTTAAAGCCGGTTACAAACCGGGAACCGATGTAAGTATTTGTCTCGATCCGGCCACAAGTGAAATGTGGGATGAGGGCAAATACAAATTTTCAAAGAGTTCAGGAAAGTCAATTTCAAGCGATGAAATGGTGAAACTCTGGGAAAACTGGGTAAATCAATATCCCATTGTTTTGCTTGAGGACGGCTTAGCCGAAAATGACTGGCAGGGCTGGCACAACCTCACTAACGTACTGGGAAAGAAAATTGAAATTGTGGGAGATGATCTTTTTTGCACAAATAAGAAAATCCTGGCCGAAGGCATCGCCAAAGGTGTTGCCAATTCCATCCTGATTAAATTAAACCAGATAGGGACGGTAACAGAAACACTGGAAACCATTGATCTTGCCTATAAAAATAATTACAACGCATTTGTTTCGCACAGGAGCGGCGAAACCCCTGACAGTTTTATTGCAGACCTTACCGTTGCTGTAAATGCAGGCCATCTGAAAACAGGAAGCGCTTGCAGGGGTGAAAGAATTGAGAAATTCAATCAGCTGATGCGGATCGAGAGAGAACTGGGCGATAAGTCCAGGTTTGCAGGCATAAAAGCATTTAAAAACAGGTAGGAGCCTTTGCCTTTATTTTACAATTTTCGGGCAGGATGGGCAGCTTATAATCTCAAATTCAGTCCTGCGGTTTTCCTGATGCTGTGCTTCGGTACAATTCACACCATCAGAACAGCCGTTGACAAGCCTTGATTCGCCATATCCGACTGCAGTGATACGGCTTTCTGATATTCCTTTACTAAGGATATAGGCCACTGCCGAGTTGGCCCTGCTCTGTGAAAGCTTCTGATTGTAGGCATTGCTGCCCCTACTGTCGGTATGCGATGATAATTCTATTTTCATATCGGGAAAATCGTTCATAAGCTTGACCAACCTGTCAAGCTCCTCGGCCGACCTGGGCCGGATATCACTTTTATCGT
The DNA here is from genome assembly GCA_903877385.1 of uncultured Bacteroidales bacterium. Classification (GTDB taxonomy): domain Bacteria; phylum Bacteroidota; class Bacteroidia; order Bacteroidales; family FEN-979; genus CAIRDP01. The sequence continues at coordinate 161,897 of CAIRDP010000027.1, read as the reverse complement.
AGTCGTAATAGATTTTATCCAACCTGATCACTTCCCCGGCTGCCGGCTGCTGCATACTCAGTTTTAATTTTACATACAGGTCCTTGCTCCGGTCCAGTCCTTTGGTCGTTTCATATATTTCTTCACTGCTTAACCAGCCCTGCAGTTCTCCTGCGACTTTAAAATCACTGGACTGTTCAAGCTGGAAGAAGAATTTACCGTCGGCAGCTGTAATTTTCGAATTTTTTTTATTCAGAACAGTGTTGTCACAACTGACTTTTACCCCTGAAACAGGCAGGTCGTTATGAGAATTTGTAACTATTCCCGATAAGGTAAACCGTGGATCGTTATGTAAAATGGTTTTCTCAATCAGTTCTTTGGAAAATTCCTCTTTTCCTATCATTGCAATGGTGGTTGTTACTTCATTAAGCATGCCCTGAACCCTGTAATTGTCGGCTGGAAGTTCTTCGGCAGTCAGTATGCCATTGGGATCGGTCATCCCCTGGAAAACAATATTATTTTTATCGTCTTTCAATGTTACGGTAACATAGGGCAGGGGAGTGGAAGTGTACTTATCCAGCACATTGATTTTTACTATGGTTTTGAGTAAAGGCTTAGTGATTTCTTTTCTGGAGAAGAAAGCGATATCATCCGTTTCGGGGGTTCCAAACCTGTTCGTGGATATAAAACCGCTTTCAAGCTTATTGTTCGTGGCAATAGCAAAATCATCATAGCTGGAGTTTATTGGCGCTTTAAGGTTAACAGGAGGAGAAAAATTGTCACCATCCGTTTTGGAAACGAACAGGTCCAGTCCGCCAAGACCTGGCAGAACATTGGACGAAAAGTACAGATTTCCTGCAGCATCAAAAGACGGAAATATTTCATTGCCTGAAGTGTTTAATATTGAGATATTTACCGGTTCGGACCAGGTATTGTCGGGCAGTTTGATGCAATAATATAAATCCATTCCGCCTTTTCCTCCCGGTTTATCAGACGAAAACACCAGCATGGTTCCGTCGTTCCTGAGTGCCGGGTGGGCAACATTGTAACCGGCGTTGTTGAATTTGAATATATCCGACGGCAACCATTTGCCATCCTTGAGCAAGGCAGCGGAGATTTGCAGTTTGCTGGTGTGAACATCCTGCTCCAGTATGGATTTTTTATTGATGGTGGTCAGGTACATTATTGTTCCGTCATTCGATATGGTGGCAGGTCCATCATTGTATTTCGACATGATTTCGGTCGCCACCGGGTTTAGCTTGCTGCAATTGAAATCGGTAACAAACAGTTTTGTATCTCCCCTTCCGGTCCATTCATTTTTAGCCCCTTCGGGGTTCTCGGCTGTTACTAACAGCCCTCCGAGATAATACACCGGGGCAAAGACAGATTGGGTGTATGATGCTGTTTTGTTGACCACTATAAAGTTGTCTTTGCCCGACATCAGTTCATCATACATATCAATGGACCGGATAAGGTTCTCTGCTCTTTCCCCTTTGCTTTTCTGCTGGTATTGCAGAGCGTAGTTCCTGGCATCAGCAATATTGCCGTTTATCCTTAACAATTGCACAAGTTCGTACCAGTCCTCGGGAACAGCCTGCTTTAGATTGACCAGTGACTGGTAAACTTCTATAGAGCCTGCTATGTTATTTGTGTAATTGTAGGATAAAGCGAGATTCTTTTCTGCCACATAATCGTCAGGAGATTTCTCGAGGTATTGCCTGTAAAGTGGTATTGCTTCACTGTATTCATACAGTTTGAATTTTTTATCGGCCTGCTGCTTTTGCGCAAACAATGAAATGCTGAAAAAACAAAACAGTATCAATATCAATTTTTTCATTGTAACATTTTTAAAAATACCGGTTATTCTGTTTCCTGTCAAGGCTGCTTTTCTTACCAAATTCAAATCCCAGATAGACCTCGTGGGTTCCCGAATTGTATGGACTAAGGCCTGAAATCGTGAGGTCGTAAGAATAGCCCAGGTAAAAATTCCCAATCTTGCCTTTTACCATAAAGTTGATTGCATCGGAAGTGCGGTAAGAAACCCCAAGACCGACCATGCCTTTGAACCATGCATCCAGGGCGATATCTGCTTCGAAGGGTGCCGAAGAAACGTATTTGCCCAAGAGTGCAGGCCTGAGTTCAAAATCACTGTTAAGGACGATCCTGTACCCCCCGTAAAGAAAGAAGTGTGGTTTGACGATTTTCGTCTGAGGGGAAACACTCTCAAATGAAACAACCTGGGGAACAGAAAAGCCAACATAAAATTTGGGGGTGTGGTAAAGCAGTCCAAACCCTGCATATGGAATGAAAACACTGGAGTTTGTGTTATACAGGGGATCCGTGATGTCAACATTTGAGAGTTTTGAAAAATCCGACTTCAGAAATTGAACACCAAGTTTGATCCCGGCCGATAGAAGCCCTTTTGCGCCCAGGTGCAGGTGGGAGGCAATACTCAGGTCGGCTGATGTGCTTTGAGTAATTCCTATCCAGTCACTGATAACCGTGATACCTAATGCAAGCCGCTGTTTAACGATTTTGCTTTCAGCGTTAAAGAAGAGCGTGGAAGGAGAGCCGGTATACCCCACCCATTGCTTTCGGTACCTGAGGCTGAGGCTGGCATCGTCGTTCGCGCCGGCATAGGCAGGGTTGATCTCAAGGTTGCTGTTAAACTGGTTCTGTGTATACTGTGGTTCCTGCTGGGCTTTTGCAACAAATGCGGAACATATCATTGCAAGTATTATGATTTTTTTCATTTTTCAGAGTTTAAGAATTTAATACCTGATATCAACATACATGCTCTTTTTATCCCCGTTCGGAAGCTCAAGCAGGACGAAATAGGTTCCCTGCACCAGCTTTTGGCCGCTATTGTTGACGCCTTTCCAGTCATTTTTATAATCACTGTTCTGGTAGACGATATTTCCCCAGCGGTTAAACACCTTAATGGAAATAAAACTGCAGCAAGCTGAATTCAGAATTTCAAATGCGTCGTTTTTACCGTCCTCGTTGGGTGTGATGCCGGTAGGGATCTTCATATGGTCAAACGAGCAGCAATTTGTATCGGCTCCCCCGCATTTTATCATGGGAAGGCAGATTCCTCCAATGGAGTCGGTACAGCATTCAGTTGCTGCCTGGCCTGTTGCAGTGTCATATATCCCGTTATGCGCAGTGAGATACATGCAGAACCTGTCAAGGCTCTGGCTCGCGGAGTCAATGCTGACTGTAAACGGGCCACCGGTCAATCCCGGTGCAATGGGAGGATGAGGCTGGGTGAAGTTTGAATCCAGGACCAGGCTGGGATCTGTTGTTCTGTAGTCAACCTGGTACATTGTGAAAGGTGAATTATTCTTCACAAAAAACGTGTACCTTACCTTGTTCCCCGAACAATATAGAGAATCGTTGACTATATTGGCGCAGGTAGGAGCCACCATCTGGCAGGAATCGAATTTCAGGGTATCGGTGCATAAATGATTCCCCTTGGTATCTATGCTTTTAATGACCACCATATGAGGAGCAGCTGATGTCCCCGTAAGGCAGAAGGAAGCAAAATCAGGGTAAAGTCCCGGAGGAATTCCGCCCCCCGGCGCTTTGATCTTTATATGGCTGCTTCCAACCGGCGGTATGATATTCCACCCGGTAAAGATCGCGAACTGGGTCCCTCCGAGACCAGTAAACTCGAGGTATTCGATATTAGCATTGTAATAATTGCTGCTTAGGGTGAGGTTGTAGCAACATTTTACGGGATCGCTTTTGGTTGAAGTAAATGAGATGCCGTCACAGGGATCGCAATGAGGAATATCAACGCAATACGGTATGCTGTCCATGCAGCACCATGAGGGGAAAGGACCGTTTGGACCAGGTTTTGTATACTGATCGCAGGCTGCAAAGAAGAAACATGCATGGGTCGCATTGTTTGAAATGATCAAAGCGGTTTCAATTAAAGCTGAAGTTTGACCAGGCAGTAGGTCAGGTATCCCTATAAATTTTGGAGAAGGGATTACATCAGGATTTTGGGAATAAAGTGTAAGCCCGCGAACTGTAAAAGTGGAGTTGTTTTTTACCCTGAACTTCATTTTAACAGCCCCGGTGTCACATTCGGCTTTCATGTTCAGGATGGCAACGCAATTAGTATCAACCGGGACACTGCAGCCCTGGTTGGTCAGTGTTTTTCGGCAAACCGTATCGTAATTCGGAGAATTGCCGATGAAATTGACGTTGATATGGTTACTGCCGTTTCCTGCAAAACAAATCACCCCTAAAGCCTGGAATCCTGCAGAATCCATAGGGATTCCGTTATATGAAGGTGTTTTTGTAAAAACAACCTGGTTCGGATCCTGGTAGGTGATGCTGCTCCAGGAGTTTGAAGAAGAGACGTTTGCAAGGGTCAGGTTATCTGAAGTAATTGAAATACCGGTAAAATAATCAGGCTTGTAAGTATTGGATATTTCAAGCAGGTAACAACATTCGCCTGTACCCAGCTTTGTGATCCTTGCATTGGTTTTGCTGCAAATATCGGTATGGCAGTCGACGGAGATGTCATCCAGGAAATTCCCGCCTGCCGAAGTGCCTCCGACAGGGAGGGAAATAAAGCTAAGCACGTAGGAAGTCCCGGTATTGGGAAATGTATAGCTTACCGTGTTCATAGTCCAGGCTGTGATGCTGGCTGTGAAGGTTCCCAATACAACAGCTGTCCCGCTGCCGATAGGTGCAGGTTCGATGGCTACGCTCATCTGGTTTGTGTACCCCGGGCGCCCCCTGTGGGCAAAGGAAATGGTCACGCTGCTTCCGGGGATTGCTGTAAAATCCTGGTAAAGCGTGCCAACCATGTTTGCGTTTAACTCAATGAACTGGTTGCCCGAATAGGATGGCACACTTTGGAACCCGTTGCCCCAGATTTCAATCATATGGTCGGTTGCGGTAGTCTTCCAGCATGGGACCGAATCCTCCGTAATGATAATCTGGCTTCCGGCTGGTACCAGCTGCTTATCTTCGAAGTCGGAATTACAGAGATGATTGCAGGTGTCATTGACCACCGTAATACAAACAGGGCTCGTTTCAACCGGGTTAATTGTATAACCGCCTGTTTTTGATTTTGCAATAAACCCGGCGGTGTTGCAATCATTGAGCCCATCGGCAGTGCCGGCGGGTATTTTTGTTGTGAATGTAAACGTATAGCTTCCTCCCGGTGCCAGGGTGTACGTTGGATTGAAGTCAAATTTAACTCCGCCATCCTCAACGGTATTCACCCATGTACCCGCGGTGCAGGGAGTGCCGGTAGCAGGCCAGCCGGTGCAAACATTTTGGGCAGTTGTATAGGAAGCTGTATAATTAACATTTATCGGTACAGCCAGCATTTGCATGTTAAACTGATCGGTTAAGGGCAATGAAGCAGGACTGCCAAGGATAGTGAGGTTCCCCGTGGCGGGTATCCTGTCGATAACAATCAAAGAATCGACCGGAATAGTTCCGGTATTATGAACAGTCACCTGGTAAAACACGGTAGTGTTGGGTTTCCCGTTACCACTGCTTGCATAACTTCCGTTCAAACTCCCTTTGACTTTTTTATCTATGCCGATTGCAGCAAAAGCACAAATATTGAGCGAGGTATAACATACATTCTGGGGATCAGGTAAATTACTTCCCGAAACCTTTGACCAGAAAGCATTTGATCCTCCTACAGCACCACTCTGAACGACAGCTTTCAAACATATCGAATATGCGCTGTCGCCTGTTGGGATTAATGGTAAATTAAATTTAAGATTTGTTGCAGATATAATGGTGGGATTAGGTGAAAAGCCGGTATATACAACACTTGTATTAACAGCTTGTAACCAGGCCGGAAACTGTATGTCGAGCACCCCGTTAAGCAAAGCGGCATCTCCGCTGTTTTTAAATTCATAACATAAGCTTATTGTATCTCCTATATTCTTGCAGCCCGGTATGGATTGATTAGATATACAGGATAAAAACGGGCTTGGGTTATACGTAATCACCGTAGTTGTATTTCCTCCCTGCCCGCAGGCTATGCATCCACCTCCCGCCCCGGCATCGCAGGTATAGGATATTGCCAGACTGTCTTTGTATGGCGGATTGCCTGCTGCACCGCTGCAGGATGCAGAAAGATCATAGTGTAAAACCAGATTCACCCATTGACCTGGCAATAAGTTGGTTACAGTATGCCTGAACTTTGTTGTGTTTGATGAAGGGGCTGCAGCATTGGAAGCTCCGTTGCCAGGCAGGGGGAAAGCAGCTGTAGCTGACGAAGTACAATCATAATATGTAACACTCCCGCTTAGCCCGGCTTGTGAAGTGCCCTGGGATACTGAAATGGATGGAGTTGGATCGGTCGAACTTTTTAAATGAACCAGTGGTAAAAAATTGCTGGCAGTTAAGTCTATCGGTGTATTCCCCGTATTATTTATGGCATATGAAAAAGTTGAAGATGTTGCCGACATATTGGTAACGGAAACACTTGAAACGGCAACTGGAATTGCAGGGATAGTAAAAGATGCAGGAACCGGGCCTTTAATAATACTGCCCGGTATATTGCAGTTTGTGCCTTTTAAGGTTACGTCGCTTGTAAGTGTTTGCCCAAGCCCTGCATTGCAGGAGTCAAGCTTTACCACGTAATAAAAACAATCGTTTGCATTTGGATTTATGGCGGTAAGGTTGGGTGTAATTGAATTTCCCGAAAGTGTGTAGGTGTAATTCGTCCCATATACCGAGGTAATAGTACCTACTGAAGGAGAAAGTGCAATGTCAAAAACCGGGTTGCTGATCTTAAAACAAGCGGGATTATAAAAACATGCTCTGAAGGTAACCTCCGTTGTTAATGCATTGAACGATTGAAAAAAGTGGTTCAACGATACGCTGTTATTTAGAATCCCGTTCGAGCTGCAGTTTGCATTCAGGGAAGTTCCCTTGTTATCTGTATTAATGCCTGTAAACACTGATGCTTTGATAACGCCCGTGCAGGAATCAGGGCAGTTAAACCTGAAACAGACATTGAAACTTATTGCGCCTGTGCTTGTGCAGGCTGATAAATTGGCTATTACAATTTTAAGCTGGCTGCCGCTGATTGATAAAGTCATGCAGGATGGCAATGCCGCTGCGCAAGCGGGATCATAATTAACCAAAGCAGCATTGTAATTTATTTTCACGGTATCGCTGGTGGTGAAAGCTGTCCAGTTAAAAGAAACATTTAAAGGGAAAGAATCACCCAGGTTATGTACCGCTGGGAAAGCCGGGTCGGTAAGAGTGAAGCCGTTTACCTGGGCCTGTGTGTAACACGCTGTGAATAATATGGTAATGAGTATTAATACTTTTTTCATGACATTGATTTTTGATGATCCTGAATTTGTTAATTCTACTTTACGAGTTCACCATTCCTGATCCTGATGGAATTTTTATTCTTCAGGTTTTTCAGAGCTGTTTTTAGTTTTTCGATTTTACCGGAGGAAACATTAGGATCATTTTCAAGATCCGCGATAGCTTCATCTATCGATCTGTATTCTTTCACATTCGCATCATCCGTATTCTTTTTAATTATCAGTAGGGGCGAAGGGTCAGAAGGCTTTTTGGAGAACAGTCGTAACAGACTCTTGAGATTTTTCAATTGAACTTTTTTAAATTCCGTTCAAACATACCGTCAATGCAGGTGCAGCGCAATACCTAACCAACACATGGTATGTGGAAATTGGTGAACGGTATTAAATTCCGGTTAAACGGTAAGAGTGGAGGTGTTGCCCGGCTCCTGGATAATCAGTTTATAGAGAGGGGGAGGCAGTGAAATGATCACTTCGGTGCCATGGGAGTTGTTTTCGTAATTGCTCAGGTCTTCAAACATGATCGGTTTGGGAAGATCCAGTTTGGTGCTGAGTAGGCTAAGGCGTTCTTCAATAATTTGTATGCCTTTTGAAATATGGTCCTCCTTTTTATTCTTCCTTGCTTCATTGATCCCGATCCCATTGTCGGTGACCTTTATGATCAGGGACCTGTATATGGAGGATTCAATATACACATTTTCAAAGGCGAATGAAACCGTGAGAAGTCCCTTGTTCCCCGAATTGATGATCCCATGCCATAATGAATTTTCAACAAAGGGCTGAATAATCATATTGGGTATCATCACACAGGCGGCATCAATATCGGGACCGCAGATGACTTCATACGAGAAGCTTTCCTGGAACCTCAGCTTCTCTATATCCAGGTAAAGTTTAAGCCGGTTGATTTCTTCTGATAAAAGAATGAAGCCGCTTCCCGCCGTATCCAGGTTCTTACGCATAAGCTTGGCCATCATGGCAATATAATCGTTAGCCTCTTCGTACTTGTGGCTGTTGACCAGGTATTGAACCGAATTAAGGGAATTGGAAATAAAATGTGGGTTCATCATTGCCGATAAGGCCTGGTGTTTCAGTTCATTGATCCTTTCGCTAAGCTCAAGTTCCCTTCTGACCTTATTGTTATTTGTCCTGAGCCTCCAGCTTACCACCAGCAGTGTTGAAAACATAAAGACTGAAATAAGCAAAAGGTCGAACCAAATAGTTTCGAAAAATTTCGGCTTCACCCTGAAAGTCAGTAAAAATGGTTTGCTCCAACCGGTATTCTGCGCCCTGGCCCTGATCTGGAGATTGTAAACCCCATTTTTCAACGATAAAAAATTCAGGAAATCATAATCTGTTGCAATCCATCCGTTATTCAGTTTATATTCAAATTTTACTGAACCCGGTGAGGAAAAATTCAATGCTTTTAATTCAAAGGAAACATCCCTTTGTTCAGGTTCAAAAACCAGCTTATTATAATTTGTATAAACCGAATTACCGGCTTTAATACTGATAATTCTTACATCGGGAGGCGAAGGATTGTAATTGTCAAACAATGTCAGATCCAGGAATGAAAGCCCGCTGCTGCTGCCGATGCAGAGGGTGTTTTTCAAACCGTCAAAATACAATGAAAGCACCTCATCCGAAGGAAGGCCCGTTTGCCGGTTCAGGTATTTGACCGAATTCCCGTCAAATACAAACAAGCCTTTCATGCTGCCAATCCATACCCTGTCCTTGTTATCAACGGTAATCGAGGTTGAAGATGACAAGTCATACCCCTTAATGTCAGTGTAGGTTTTAAGCCGATCATTCCCAGCCTGATATTTTCCTATGCCCTTCTCGCCGGCAAACCATACATTATTTTTCCTGTCCTGGAAAATGGCATTTATTCTCGAACCCAGAACAGGATCGGAGTGAAAGAATGATTTCGTCCAATCTTTAAGAGGGGCCGTTGAATTGGTGATTTTACACAAACCCAGGGTGGTCCCTATCCATACATTTTCTTCAGAATCTTCAAATATCTCGTTAACCCTGTTGATTGAAGAGCTGTCCCCGAATATATGGAACATGGATGACCCCTGTTTCGCATTATTTATAGTAGTCTGAACGAGGATGAAATTTCCCCCGCTCCCGAGCAGGTAAAGACCCTTGCGGGTTTTGCAGAATGAAGGCCGGTCGATGATATGCATCCTGAGCCCCATGAACGAAACATTTTCTATCTCACTCGCACCGGTTGCCCCGCATATGTAAAACTCCTTATTGATGTTTTTTATGCTGTAAATGTAATCGGTCAGGGTTTTAAGTGATTTGCTTTTAAGCTGATAAAAAGTTCCGTTTTCCAGGATGTTTATTCCGTTAAAAGTGCCAGTCAGCAACCTCCCTGATCCCCCATCAACCACTGAATAAACATTATTATTGCTCATCCCGTCATTTTCATTATAGCTTTTCAGGTAAAGATTGTTTAAGCAATAAACACCTTTGCCATAAGTACTCACCCAGATATTCCCCTCAATATCTTCCAGGTAATCATTGACCAGTGAATTCTGCAGCCCCATTTTACTTCCAATGTCAATAATGCCATTTGAATCCCCTGGAATTACATAGAACCCTTTGTTCATTATCGAAAACCAGATATTTTGGTTTTTATCGCTTAAAATGCAGCTTACATCATTGTTCCCGGCCAGTTTGATCCTGAACTTTTTAATAACCCTGTTGTTATTAATGCGGTAGATCATCCCTTTTGTCCCTATAAGGTAACTGCCCCCGTATCCTGTTGAAATACAATACACATCACTATCTGGAAAACCCTCAATTCTTAATTTTTCAAGTCTGTTATCCCTTAGGCTGAATAAGCCGTTTGAAGTTAAAGCAATGATCTCCCCGCCAGGGAATAATTTTAACCTGTTGATATGAACCGGGATGGTATTGAAAATATCAGAAATCAAACCCCCTTGCTTTGTTTTAGTAAAAGTGTTGATGTTCCCATAACTCCGGTACGCATATAATTTTTGCTCGTCTTTGCCTGATGGAACTACCATCAAATATGAGATAGCCAGGCTCTTTCCATGGATGTTATCGCAATAATTTTCTATCCTTCCGTTTTGCAGTACATTAACCCCCTTTTCATAATTACCAATATATAATTCACCCCCGTTTCCTTCGGCCAGCGCGGTTATCGTATTTGAATTAAGCCCGTCGTTTGTACGGTATGTAGTAAAATGTTTACCGTCAAACCTGCTCATCCCGTTTAAAGTGGCAAACCAGATAAACCCGTCGCGGCTCTGTATGATATTAAATACGGTTGACGAAGCCAGCCCATCGTTTGTCGAATAATGATAATATGATGGTGTCTGCGGATGAAGTGCACCAAAAGGGCAAAGGCTGAGGATGGCAAGGAGGAGTGATTTTACCTGCATAATCAAACCGACTTCAGCAAGGTTTTAATTCTCTGAATGAATTCCGGTGCTTTCCGGCGCGATATCCCGACTTTGCTTCCGTCGGTCATGGTAACAAGGTTCCCGCTGAGGTTTGAATAGTCTTTTATATACTGCAGGTTGACCAGGTGTGATTTATGGGTCCTGAAAAATTTCTCCTTTGGCAGGCTGTCCTCAAAATCTTTCAGTGTGCGCGAAACAACAGTATTCTTCCCGCCTTTAATAACCAACGTTGTATAAGATCCATCCGCTTCAAGGCGGATTAAGTCATCGATAGCCAAAACATTAAATCCGTGAGAAGAGGGGATGATCAGTTTATCGGGATCCGGAGTGCCTGCAGTCATTAAGGTCTTGTTCTGAATCGATAATAGTTTTTTTACAGTCTGCTTAAGCTCCCTTATGCTGATCGGTTTGAGGAGGTAGTCCGCAGCCCCGGCTTTCACGGCATTTATCCCGAATTCCTCATGCGCGCTCACAAACACCACCAGGAAGTTCCTCTCTTCGTAATCTGCAAGAAAATCAAACCCGTCAAGTACCGGCATGTTTATATCAAGGAATACCACTCCTGGCTTTAGCTCATCAACAAGCTGTTTGGCCCTCAGGACTGATTCGGCCAGGCCCAGGATTTCAATCTCGGGACAATACGATTCAATGATCTTCTTCAGGTTCTCCCTGCCATGAAATTCATCATCAACAATGATTGCCGTAAGTTTACTAATTATATTCAGGGATGACATCACCAGTTTTATTCAGGTACCTCAATGCACAAATATACATTTAAAATTCAGCATATCCTAAATAAGCCTGGGTAATATTAAGCGGAACGTAATGTAGGCGCTGAATGAAGAAATAAGGATACCAAGGACTGTCCCCAGGTAAATACCGGTACTGAGATAGAGGTACCTAATGGCAATGGCATACACGGTTATTGTAATCATCCCGGTGACCATCAGGGGTTTGGTCAGGGCCCGTGAAAATTCAATTCCGTTTACCTTATAGGATATGGTCAGGGTTGAGATAAACATGGCAGGAAATGCCGCAAATATTCCTCCTGTAAAGGGCCCAACGGTCTTTGCAACCAGCACGGTAAGCATAACGATGGCTCCGCCGAATAAGGAACGTACAATAAGATATTTTTCAGGATTCCCTCGTCTCTCCTGGCTTACTGATCGTATCTTTAAGTACTTTTCAAGTATGATATAGGCTGCCAGAGTGATTGCTGCGTATATTAACAGAACGGAAAGGAAATTTTCCAGCCTTAAAAAGAAAATTCCGGCCGATAAAAGAAACCAAAAACAAAGTCCTGCGATAAGGGCCGGTATGAAACCTCTTCGCACGAGCGAAGCATAAACTGCCAGGAACAAACCGGAAATGGAAAGTGCAACCGGAAAAACAGCAGTAGCGGCCGAAGCCATTTCCGGCGATTGTGTATACCCGATGAAAAAGAATGACAATAAGGCCGTGGAGGGAAGTCCTCCTATGAATCCGCCAATTTTACTGCCGAAACGAAGCCCGGCAATCACGGTAAAGTAGATCCAGAGACTTCCTGTAAGGAAAGTTATAAGCAATTGCAGGAGAAATATTTTATTCATAAGGCAGGAATTGTAAAATGGGATGTTGAGCCTTTTCTTTCTTCACTATTCGATGCAGAATGAAACTTGCATTGATATACAATTAGTTATAATCATAGGTGCAAATGATAACGGAAATTCACGATAAAATCCAACCCGGCCAACCATTTATTTTAGTGTAGTTTCACTATTTGAACAATTCTGAGGTGGGTAGTGTTAAGAATTCCTTGATAGGAATTCCTTCCCTGCCTACTAAAAGGACTTTTTGAGGATTAAATTGCTTTGAGAAGGCGCTAATACCAGAGGTTGATTTATTCCTTCCACTCTTTACTTCTATGCCAATTGTATGTTCCCCTTTCTGTATAACAAAATCCACTTCATGATTGCCATCCCTCCAATAAAATAGGTTAAACTTGTCCGTTAATGATTGATTGAGCAGATGTACGCCTATTGCAGATTCAACCCAGCGGCCGTAAATCTCAGGTTGCTGCAGTACTTGAGTGCGCTGATTTGAACTCAGAGACGACATCAAGGCTGTATTAAATACCTGGAACTTTGGACTGGAAGCACGCTGACGAATTTTCGATGGTGAATATTTTTCCAATCCTTTGATCATACCAGCCCCTTCAAGCAGTTTAAGATAATGTGACAATGTTGTTGTATTCCCTGCATCCTTTAATTGTCCAAGGATTTTATTATAGGAAAGGATTTGTCCTGACCATGAGCAAGCCAGATCGAACAGGTTACGAAGTAAAACAGGCTTATCAATCCTTACCATCAGTAAAATATCCCGCATCAGTGTGGTTTCAATTAACGAATGACGGATATAGTCTTTCCACCGGCTTTCATCGGGGATCAGATCAGCAGGACCAGGATATCCGCCAAACCAGATATAATCTTCAATTGTGAAATCAAAAGCATCTTTCATCTCAGCATATGACCAATGCGGAATATAGATTACTTCAAACCTTCCTGCCAGTGATTCGCTCAGGCCCTTTTGCAGCATGAGCTGTGAAGAACCCAGTAGAATGATCTTGACAGGAAGGTTATCAAAGCTGTCTTTGTCCCATTGGATTTTTACCTGATTGCTCCAGTCCGGAATTTTTTGAATTTCATCGATAACCAGTAAAGCTTCAGTTGCTTTTCCTGCGCCTGCTTTTAACCGGATTGTCTCCCATTGTTGTTGTAGCCAGAGAGGTTGGGTAGCTTCATCTGCTGATGCATAATGCCAGGGGAAGGAATATTTTTCTAAAAGCTGGCGAACTAATGTTGTTTTTCCTACCTGCCTGGGTCCCATGAGAACCTGGATGAACTGTCGCTTAAATCCAAGTCTTTCCTTGATCTTTGAATAATATGGACGTTGAAACATAAAGACAATTTCTGCAAATATAATAATTATCTCAAACAATTGAGATAAATTACTCAATATATTGAGTTAAAATTACTGATCTATTTTGATATTTCATCCCAGACCCTTTCTCTCCCAAAGTGGACAAAACGGAACATCCGACCCCCGCCGCCGGTTTGATTGATCCCCTTAATTTATCGAAATCTGTAATCTTAAATGATTTGACTGTTCAGGTGCAGCCTGGTCAAACCGAGCGTTTTTTTCAGTAGTTGGTTACTTTGTGGCGCTTACTTTCCGATGCAGAAGCGCGAAAAAATGGTCCCGAGGATATCATCTGATGATATCTCTCCTGTAATGCTGCCGATATGGTAAAGGGCGTTACGGATGTTGCTCGACAGCAGATCGGCAGGGATGTGCCTGGCCAGGCCTTTTTCAACCTCGGTTATCGAGCTGAGTGAGCTCTGCAAAGCCTCGTAATGCCTTGCGTTGGAGATGACCATACCGTCGTTGATAGCGCTCAGGCTGACTTTACTGACCAGGCTTTCGGCAATCTGGTGAATGTTCTCATGCCGTTTCGCCGAAACGAAGATCGTCTCCTGATTCACAAAGGAGGAAAATCCTTTAGGCAGTTTTTTTACTTTATCAATTTTATTCCCTATAAGGATAAGGTGCCTTGTTGGGTTGTCGGCTATATCTTTAAAGTCTTTAAGTGCACTGACTACATCCTCGAAGGACTCTTTCGTGGCATCGAAAATGTAAAGCACTATGCTTGCCTCGCTTATCTTCTGCCAGGTCCTTTCTATACCCATTGTTTCGATCACATTCTCGGCAGCCCGTAAGCCGGCAGTATCGATAAAACGAAAGCTGTACCCTCCAATGACAATGGTATCTTCAATTGAATCCCTGGTCGTTCCCGGGATATCCGAGACTATGGCTTTTTCTTCATTCAGTATGGCATTCAGCAAGGTGGATTTGCCCGAGTTTGGTTTCCCGATGATGGCAACCGGGATTCCTGTTTTAATAACGTTTCCGAGGCTGAAGGAATCAACCAGGGATGAAATTTCGCTTTTAAGGGTTTTCACCAGTTTGATGAGGCTGCTGCGGTCGGCGAATTCCACATCTTCTTCTCCGAAATCAAGCTCAAGTTCGATAAGGGAAACAAAGCTGATCAACTGTTCGCGAAGCGATTTAAGCTTTTTCGAAAATCCTCCCCTGAGCTGGGTAAATGCCAGTTCATGCGACATCTTCGAATGGGCTGCTATCACATCGGCCACCCCTTCGGCCTGGGCGAGATCCAGTTTGCCATTTAAAAAAGCCCTGAGTGTGAATTCCCCGGGACCCGCCATCCGCAGTCCATGATCAAGAAATATTTCCATTATCCTTTTCTGAAGGTAATCGGAGCCATGGATAGAGATTTCGGCCAGATCCTCACCTGTATATGTGTTTGGGGCCCTGAAAATACTCAGAAGAACATCATCCAGGGGACCTTCGGCTGTTTGAAGGGTGCCATGGTGAATAGTGTGGCTGGCCGCTTTCCTGAGGGAAGTCTTTTTATTGGAAGGTTTGAAAATAAGTTCGATAATATTGAATGTGAGTGGTCCCGAGATGCGGGCAACGGCAATAGCTCCAACTCCCGGGGCTGTTGAGATTGCGCATATGGTATCTTTGAAATTCAATTGCTGCATAAGTACAAAAATATCAAATAAAACTTGCCCGTGTTTTAAAAGAATTTAATTTTGGCATGAAATTTACTTCCATGAGCATACTTGTTGATGAGCACTCCAGGGTCCTTATACAGGGCTTTACGGGACATGAAGGGTCCTTTCATGCCGGGCAAATGATTGAATACGGTACTAATGTGGTTGGAGGGGTTACTCCCGGGAAGGGTGGCACAACCCATCTCGACCGCCCGGTGTTCAATACTGTTGCCGATGCAGTTAAAGTCACTGATGCCGATGTTTCGGTTATTTTCGTCCCGCCTCCAATGGCAGCCGATGCCATAATAGAGGCGGCGGATTCAGGGATAAAGCTCATTGTTTGTATTACCGAGGGTATCCCGGTGATTGATATGGTCACAGTAAAAGAATACCTTAGATGCCATGATGTAAGGCTTATTGGTCCGAATTGCCCGGGTATTATTACACCACCTCATACCAAGATCGGGATCATGCCCGGCTTTATTCATAAAAAGGGGTGCATAGGGATTGTTTCCCGCTCGGGAACCCTTTCATATGAAGCTGTTGACCAGATCACCAAGGTTGGTCTCGGGCAAACAACCATGATAGGAGTGGGAGGCGATCCCATTCCGGGTACTACCATCATTGAAGCTGTCAAGCTTTTTATGAATGATCCCGAAACCAAAGGCATCATCCTGATAGGGGAGATCGGCGGGAATATGGAAACCGACGCTGCATACTGGATCAGGGAGCACGGTACGAAACCGGTAGTGAGTTTTATCGCCGGGGCCACTGCACCCAAAGGACGTACCATGGGCCATGCAGGTGCCATCGTGGGAGGAAAAGCCGATACGGCCGAAGCTAAAAAGGAAATTTTAAGGGAATGCGGAATTCATGTTGTGGATTCTCCGGCCGACCTGGGTGTGGCGATGATGAAAGCCATGGGACGATAGTTTTAAGGTACCATCTACATTGTACATTATTTCAGGGTTTCTTAAAATACTCATACGCCCCCAGGGAGGGGGGGGATGGTCTTTGACTACCTCTTATATCGTTGTTTACACCCATTGCTCCACCGCTGCCCCTGGCAGGTGAGAGACTGTCGATCTCATAATCGAATTTCTGAACGTCGAGGAACAGAGGGTCTTTATTGACTATGCATTCCAGGTAATGCGCCTGGTTGCTCACTTTCAGTGAAGTCCTGAGGAGGGCATGATCAAAGATGTATGAGAATTTTATATTGGCCACACTGTCCAATTCCAGTTCATCGGTCTCGGTGCCGTACAGAATGATATTCCCAAAATTTGCAGCCAGGTCGTTCGGATGCTTGATCCCAACCGAATCGGAAGTGTAGTTACTTAAGATCATCGATGGAATGCTCCTTACCGAGGAACTCCAGTAATTACCCACGCTTAGCTGTTTGAAATTATAATTTCCTCCTTTTTCAATCCTGAGTGCAGCTCCTCCACAGTCACCGATGATGCAGTTGGTGGATACCACAGAAGTGGAATAAGCATAGATGCCGTCGTAAACCATGTTCTGAATGATGGTGCCGTCCATGGTAAGTTTTGGGTCGCTACCGCTTACCAGTGAATCTATAATAAGTCCGTAATTCCCGTTTTTGATCACAGCATAGCTCAGGTTGTTGTTTTTACTTCCTCTTTCAAGGTATATCCCTTCCCATTGACCAGGGAGGTCCCTGTAGTAAAAATCAAGGCGGTCGCTCTGCATTCTTACAGGATGCTCCCAGGTTCCGTTAACCGCAAGTGATGCCTCATGTGAAACGGCGAGGTATGCATTTTTATGAAAGTAGATTTTTGTACCAGGCAGTACCGTAAGCGAGGCGCCGGTATCTACCCTTAAAAAGCCGTAAATCACATGTGCTTTAAGGCTGTCCCAGACAATATTCCCCTTCAGTGTTTTCGCTATGTTAAAGTCGGCATTCTGACCCAGGGCCGCAAGCTGGACCACCTGGCGGTTCGTATTGGTCATGAAAACAATGGAATCGCTTACAATGAAAGGCGTGTTTTTATCATTAGGATTAACGGTGACCTTCACGAATATGTACAGGCTGTCGTTGCCCCTGATTTCAGTGTTCTGTACGCTGTAGGCAGCGGTGCCGTCGACATTCATCCGGTACATGGAACCGGATCCTCCGCCAAGCTGGATCTGGGAGACCACGACCTTGTTCTTGTTGCGATTATAAACAAGAAGCCTTTTAGTGACGGAGCCTACAGTGGTAAGAACAGTGTCGAACATCACAGTGTCAACCGAAAAGGACAGCATGAGCGAAGGGCTTGAATCCGTTTTGTCGGCTTTACGGCACGACCAGGAAAATGCCAGTAGAATCAGGCATATAAATACAAGGTTGCTGATGTTCGCTCTGTGCATGGATATTGGTCTGCAGATATTTAAGGTGAATTTAACCCGGCCTCGGACTTCATAATAACGCTGCCAGCAAAAATATCGTATTTTTGCACTGCCGTAAATTTTATTTATATTTGATTCTTTCATGATATCGGTAAAATGAGTTATATCACTTTCGATAAGTATCAGCTTATTAACCTCGAGTACTCGCTGAAGCGGGAAATGCTCCGGTCGAACCGTGCCGGTTCATATGCCAATACGACAATTGTTAACTGCAACACCCGGAAGTACCATGGCTTGCTTGTGACTCCCCAGCCGGGGATCGATAACGAGATGCATGTTCTGCTTTCTTCGGTTGATGAAACCATAATACAAAGAGATGCGGAGTTTAACCTCGGCCTGCATAAATATCCGGGGAACCTCTATAATCCCAAAGGGCATAAATACATCAGGGATTTCAGCGCAGATCCCTTTCCTTTGCTTACTTACCGTGTAGGCGGTGCAGTCCTTACCAGGGAAAGCCTTTTTGATTCCAGGGAGGACAGGTTTATTGTGAAATACACCCTGGTGGAAGCCCACTCCTCGACGAAACTGCGGCTGAGGCCTTTCCTGGCCTTCAGGAATTATCATACCCTCACGAGGGAAAATATCTTTGCCGATAAGAAATTCGAGAAAGTCCCCAACGGGATCAAGGTAAGGATGTACCAGGGGTATACCGATCTCTTCATGCAGATCTCCAAGGAGAACGAATATGTGCATGTGCCCGACTGGTACCATAATATAGAATACCAGCAGGAGATGGAGAGGGGATATGAATTCCAGGAGGACCTTTATACTCCCGGCTTTTTTGAAATTGAGATTAAAACCGGCGAAAGCATTTATTTCTGTGCAGGCACAAAAGAAATTTCCATTCCCGGAATAAAGAGAGCCTATTCTGCGGAACTGAAAAACCGTACTTCAAGGGATACTTTCGAACACTGCCTTGAAAATGCTGCCCAGCAATTCATTATAAAAAAAGGAAACAAGACATATCTTTTACCCGGTTACCCCTGGTTTACACGGGCAGGCAGGGATACTTTTATCTCACTCCCGGGTTTGCTGCTGGTCACAGGCGACTTTAAAACGGCTAAAGCCATTATTGACCAGATGGTATCGGAGATGAAAGGGCCATTAATGCCCCATTACGGAAGCGGCAGCAATACAACTTATCATGCTGCCGATCCTTCCTTATGGTTCATCTGGGCTTTGCAGCAATATGCCATGTTCACCAGGACCGAAAAGAAGATTTGGAAGGAATACGGGAAAAAAATTGTCCAGATACTTGAAGGTTACCGTGATGGCACTGAATTTAACATCCATATGGAGCCCGACGGGCTTATTTATGCAGGTGTGCACGGTATGGCACTCACCTGGATGGATTCGGTCGCATACGGCAAGCCTGTCACTCCCAGGACAGGGAAGGCTGTGGAGATCAACAGCCTCTGGTATAATGCCATCTGTTTTGCAGTTGAAAGTGCCGAAATGGCCGGCGACCGTGAATTTATAACCGAATGGTCGGCGCTTGCCGAAAGGATATCCAGGTCATTTACAGAAACCTTCTGGAACGCCGATAAAAAGTATCTTGCCGATTATGTCAATGGCGAATACAAAGATTGGACTGTAAGGCCCAATATGTTATTTGCAACTTCACTGCCGTTTTCACCTATTACTGAAGAGATGCGCAAGGATGTTCTGAGCCGGGTAAGGCAGGAACTTCTCACCCCCAGGGGGATACGCACTCTGACACCGAAAAGCCCTGTTTATAAAGGGATCTATTTTGGATCACCGCAGGAACGGGACCTTGCCTATCACCAGGGTTCTGTAAGGCCTTGGCTGCTGGGCCATTTTGCCGAAGGATATCTTAAGATCCACGGTAAAAGCGGTCTTTCGATGATCAGGAATTTATATACCGGTTTTGAACCTGTATTAACTGAATATGGAATAGGGACTATCAGTGAAATTTATGACGGGGATCCTCCTCATACACCCAGGGGAGCCATATCTTATGCCGATAGTGTTGCCGAACTGCTGCGTATTAAATGGTTGATTGATATATATGACCAATCTCAATAAATCAGAGTTTCTATGAAAGTACTCATGTTTGGGTGGGAGTTCCCGCCCCATATCACCGGTGGCCTCGGCACTGCCTGTTTTGGACTGACCAAAGGTCTTGCAAAACATGGAGTGGAGGTTATTTTTGTTGTGCCAAAGTCATTCGGGGATGAGTCGCAGGAAGGTTTCAGGCTGATCAATGCCTCCGATATTGAACTGGATTTTACACAGACCCTGACCAGGGAATTCCGTGAAAAGATCAGTTATATGGAGGTGGGCTCAAACCTGGTTCCCTACCTGGACCCTGAGGAATTCGAGCGATGGTATACCGAAGAAGTTGCTGGGAAGAAAACAGAGACCCATTCGGTCTTCAACCGCAAATACCAGTTCTCGGGTAAATACGGGGCCAACCTCATGGAGGAGGTTTCCCGTTACGCACTTGTTGCACTTTCGGTTGCAAATAATTTCCAGTACGATGTGATCCATGCCCACGACTGGCTTACCTATGCTGCCGGAATTGCTGCAAAACAAATAAGCGGGAAGCCTCTTGTAGTGCATGTACATGCCACGGAGTTCGACCGTTCGGGCGAAAACGTGAACCAGGTTGTATATGATATTGAACGCAACGGGATGGAAGCAGCCGACCGTGTGATCACGGTAAGTAACTTCACCCGGCAGATTGTAATTGAACGTTACGGCATCCCTGCCGAAAAAGTCTTTACCGTTCATAATGCCGTTGAACCGGTTGACAAACCCGAAACAGAGGATGTAACCAAACATGTTAAGGAGAAAATAGTAACCTTTTTAGGCAGGGTGACCTACCAGAAAGGACCCGATTACTTTGTTGAGGCAGCCCATAAGGTACTTCAGCGCGATCCGAATGTGAGATTCGTCATGGCCGGCTCGGGTGACCTGCTTAACAGGATGATACGCAGGGTGGCACAGCTTAAAATGGGTACCCGTTTTCATTTTACAGGCTTCCTTGCAGGTGCCGAAGTTGACCGGATGTTTGCCATGAGTGATGTATACGTAATGCCTTCCGTTTCGGAACCCTTTGGTATATCGCCGCTGGAAGCCATGAGGACGAATGTCCCGGTGGTGATTTCAAAACAGTCGGGTGTTGCCGAAGTCCTGCAACATGCACTTAAAGTTGATTTCTGGGATATTGATGCTCTTGCAGATGCAATTTACGGCATTCTCCATTATGACGGTTTAAGGAAAATGTTTGCCAAATATGGCAAGTCGGAAGTCGACAGCCTTCTTTGGGAGAATGCGGCATTAAAAGTTCTTGAGGTATATAACAATGCAACAGGCCATTCAAATTAATATAGATTTATGAGGTCAGTATGTCTTTATTTTCAGGTTCATCAGCCATTCAGGCTGCGAACTTACAGGTTTTTCAACATCGGCCAGGACCACTATTATTACGATGACTATCAAAACCGGCACATTATCCGGAGGGTGGCCGAGAAATGTTATTTGCCGGCCAACCGGATGATGCTGCAGCTGATCAACGAATTCGGCAAAGCATTCAAGGTGAGCTATTCGATATCGGGGACGGCCCTGGATCAGTTTGCCCAGTATGTTCCGGAAGTTATCGACAGTTTCCGACAGCTGGCGGCAACAGGTTGCGTGGAATTTATTTCCGAAACAGAATACCATTCGCTTGCTTCCCTGGGCAATGAACAGGAGTTCATCCGGCAGGTCGAACTGCACAGTCAAAGGATAGAAAAGCTGTTTGGGCAAAAGCCGCAAACATTCAGGAACTCCGAACTCATCTATAGCGATACGATTGGTGAAACGGTGGCGAACCTGGGCTTCCATACCATACTTACCGAGGGGGCAAAACATGTACTTGGCTGGAAAAGCCCGAATTATATATACTGCAATAACCTGAACCCGAAACTCAGGGTACTGCTTCGTAACTTCAACCTGAGCGATGATTTATCTTTCAGGTTTTCGGAACAGAGATGGTCGGAATGGCCTCTCACTGCCGAAAAATTCGTGGGTTGGCTTAATGCTTCAGATCCGCATGAAGAAGTGGTTAACCTGTTTATGGATTATGAAACCATAGGAGAACACCAATGGAAAGAAACCGGTATTTTCGACTTCTTCTACCACTTGCCATCAACCTTGTTTACCAAATCCAATTTCACTTTTGCCACTCCCGAGGAACTTTATCAAAGACTGCAGCCTATGGCTGCCATTAATGTTCCATATGCCATATCCTGGGCTGATGAAGAAAGAGACCTTACAGCCTGGAAAGGGAACGAATTGCAAACGGAAGCCCTGTCAAAGCTTTATTCACTTTCAGGTTCAATATCGAAGTGCAAGGACCCGGTGATCCTTCGCGACTGGGGCTATCTTCAGTCGAGCAACCACTTCTATTACATGTCGACCAAATGGTTTTCGGCAGGAGAAGTGCATAAGCATTTCAATCCCTACAGCTCGCCATATGACGCATTCATAAATTACATGAATGCTATTTCCGATTTTGCAATACGGGTGGAAGATTCTCTTGCATCTCCCGATTCCGGAAGTGAGAGAAAAGAGGCGGTAAAGCCTGTGAAGGCTGGGAAAAAGACATCCGCAGTCAAAATAAAAACAGTGAAAAAAACTGCAAAACCAGGAGCCCCTGCTGAAAAGAAAAAAGCTGCAAAAACCGAGACCGCCCCGAAAGCAGTCAAATCTGCCAAAACAAAGGCCGCGGTGAAAGAAACGAAAGCAGCAAAGGCCGTTCAGGCGGTGAAAGAGAAAAAGACTCCAAGGGCAAAAGCTACGGTTAAAGAAACGAAGCCTGCAAAGGCTGCGCTTGCCGTGAAAGAGAAGAAGGCTGTAAAACCTGCGACCGAAGTTAAAGCCAAAAAGCTGAGCACAGTTAAAACGGTTGAAAAAGCGAAGAAAGCGCCCAAATCCGGATCCGCCTCCAAAAAGGCGTAGCATTGTCTCACGAAATCATTAATTATTAGCCCGTGAAAGAAGAATCAAAACTTGTTCCGGATTACGTCTTCGAAGTAAGCTGGGAAGTATGCAATAAAGTAGGGGAAATCCATACCGTGATCTCTACGAAATGCCTTACCATGGTAGAGGAGCTCAGGGATAATTACATCCTTATAGGCCCTGATGTATGGAAGGAAACTCATCAGAATCCAGATTTCCAGGAGGACAGGTTCCTGTACAAATCCTGGAGGGAAAGAGCCGAAAGCGAGGGGCTGAGGATAAAGATCGGACGATGGAATATCCCGGGGAAACCCCTGGTTTTTCTGATTGATTTTACTCCTTTCTTTTCAGACAAGGATAAGATACTGTCGCATTTCTGGGAAAGGTTCAACCTGGATTCCCTTATGGGTGGCTGGGATTACCTGGAACCTGCATTATTCGGGTATGCCTCGGGAAAGGTTATCGAGAGTTTTTACAACCATAACTTATCGCACCACGACAAGATAATCAGCCATTTTCATGAATGGACCTGCGGTACCGGCCTTCTCTATATCAAGGACAAAGTCCCCCAGGCCGGGACGGTTTTCAGCACGCATTCCACAGTGGTTGGAAGGAATATTGCCTTAAATAATCTTCCGCTTTATAAAAATTTCGAACAGTATCATGCCGAATCCATTGCAAAGCAGTTTGGGCTGGTGTCAAAATATTCCCTGGAAAAGATAACGGCTTCGGAAACCGATGTCCTTACAACCCTTTCATCTCTTACTGATGATGAATGCCAGCATTTCCTTGGCCGGCAGGCGGATGTTATAACTCCGAACGGGTTTGAGGACAGTTTCGTCCCCGTTAAGGATGTGTACTACCAGAAAAGGGCAGAGGCAAGGGCCAAGCTTTTTCAGGTTGCCGAAGCACTAACAGGGCAGCCGGTTTCGAAAAACAGTATCCTTATCCTTACCAGCGGTCCGTATGAGCAGAAGAACAGGGGTTACGAATTGTTTATCGAGGCTATGTCAAGGATTAATTCCAAGTCGGAAATTCCCGAAAACGTGGTCGCCTTTATTATTGTTCCGGCCATTGAATCAGGACCGAGGAAGGAACTCCTTGAGTGGATGTCGAGGAAGGACCATACCAATCCCCGCTCGGAACAGTTTCTTACCCATGTTCTCAACGAACCTGATAACGACTGGGTCCTTGGCAAAATAAGGCATAGCGGCATACAAAACCGTGCAGGGGATAAGGTTAAGCTGATTTATGTACCTGCTATCATGAACGGGCATGACGGTGTTTTTAACCTTTCATATTATGATTTGCTGGTAGGATTTGACGGAACGATCTTTCCCTCGTATTATGAGCCCTGGGGATATTCATCACAGGAAAGCCTTTCGTTTCATATACCCACGATAACAACAAGCCTTACCGGGTTTGGGCAATGGGTTAAGAAACTTTATCCTGATATTAAGGATTGCATATCGGTCATCGACAGGGATGATGATAATGAAAGCGATGTGGTAGAGGAGATCGTGAAGACCGTGGTGAACTGTGCTTCGAAAACCGAGAAGGAAATCATCAAGATCAGGATCAAAGCTTACGAGATCTCCCGCTCAGCTTTATGGACGAACCTTATCACCCATTATCATGATGCATTCGGCATGGCCCTTGAGAAATCGTTGAGCCGGGCTGAGTTATACGCCGGCAAGCAGCCCCAGATCATTGCACCTTCGCTGAAAAGCATCCTTGATGTCAGGCCTGAATGGAAAAAGGTCCTGGTGAAACAGAGGATACCCGAAAACCTGGCCAACCTTGATCGCCTGGCTAAAAACCTTTGGTGGTGCTGGCATTATGAAGGGGCTGAATTATTCGAAATGATCAATCATGATCGCTGGTATGAATTGAAATTCAACCCGATTGCCTTACTGGAATCGCTGTCATACAAGGAACTGCAGGAACTGAGCCATAACGAGGAATTCGTTGCACATCTTGAAAAGATAACCGCTAAATTTAACAGCTATATTGCAAAGGCTGCAGATAAGCCAAAGGAAATGGTGGCTTACTTCAGCATGGAGTACGGGCTTCACGATACAGTCAAGATTTTTTCGGGCGGGCTGGGTATGCTTGCAGGGGATTACCTGAAGGAGGCCAGTGATTCAAATGCAAATATCGTAGGTGTCGGGCTTCTATACAGGTATGGTTATTTTATGCAAACCCTGAGCCCTTCGGGCGACCAGATTGCAAACTATACCCCCCAGAAATTCTCCCAGCTTCCGATCATACCTGTATACGATGAGCAGGGTAACTGGCAAAAGATCACTTTTGCCCTTCCCGGCCGTACGCTTTATGCCAAGATATGGAGGGTGGATGTGGGAAGGATACCCTTATACCTTCTCGATACTGATATTGAAGAGAATGACGAGAGTTACCGGAGCATTACACACCAGTTATACGGAGGAGACCTCGAAAACCGCATCCGGCAGGAAATAGTCCTGGGCATAGGTGGGATCAGGTTGCTTGACGTGCTGAAAATAAGACCCAGTCTTTATCACAGTAATGAAGGACATTCGGCTTTTATTGGCCTGGAGAGGCTGCGCAAGCTGATCCAAAATGAAAAGCTGACTTTTGTGCAGGCCATGGAGGTTGTAAGGTCCTCAACCTTGTTTACCACTCATACTCCTGTACCTGCAGGCCATGATGCTTTTCCTGAAGATATGATGAGAAGGTATTTCTCGCATTATCCCGATTACCTCAATATCAAATGGGAGCAGTTTCTGAACCTGGGCAAAATGGTCGATAACGATCCGGATGAGAAATATTCAATGAGTGTACTGGCAGCCAAATGTTCCCAGGAGATCAATGGGGTTAGCAGGATTCACGGAAGGGTGACAAGGGATATGCTGCAACCGCTTTACCCCGGTTATTATGCGAACGAATTACATATTGGGTATGTCACCAACGGGGTCCATTATCCAACCTGGACGGCCAAATCCTGGCAACAACTGTACAGGGAGACCTTTGGGGAAGCATTCCTGCACGACCAGTCAAATCCTGAGCATTGGAGGAAAATCCATAATGTTGACGACAAGGTCATCTGGCAAACCCGTCAGAAACAGAAATCCCAACTGACCGAATTCCTTTATTCGCGTATGTATAACGACATGACGAGGAGGCATGAAAATCCCAAGCTGATCTTCCAGATGAGGGAGGCATCCCAGCCCCAGGCGCTGACGATTGGCTTTGCCAGGAGGTTTGCAACATACAAAAGGGCACATCTTCTCTTCAGCAACCTCGATCGCCTCGGCAGGATAGTAAACAATTCAGACAAGCCTGTACGCTTCCTTTTTGCAGGGAAAGCCCACCCGAATGATAAAGCAGGCCAGGACCTTATAAAAAGGATCATCGAAGTTTCAAGGATGCCGGCTTTCCTCGGAAAGGTAATGTTTATCGAGAACTATGACATGGAGCTGGCCAAATACCTGATCAGGGGTGTTGATATCTGGCTTAATACTCCAACCCGTCCCCTTGAGGCTTCGGGTACCAGCGGAGAAAAAGCTGTAATGAACGGCGTTGTAAACTTCAGTGTATTGGATGGCTGGTGGGCCGAAGGCTACAGGCCTGATGCTGGCTGGGCCCTGCCTGAAGAGGCTACCTATGATAATAGTATGTTCCAGGATGACCTTGATGCCGAGGTAATTTATACGATACTTGAGGAAGAGATCATTCCTGTATACTATAACAGGGATTTGGATGGGATACCTGTCAAGTGGATATCCTATATAAAAAACACCATAGCGGAGATCGCACCTCATTTTACGATGAAACGGCAGCTTGACGACTATTACCGGCAGTACTATTCAAAGTTGTTCAAGAGGACCAAGATTATGACAGGTAAAAACTATGAGATGGCCCGTCATATAGCATCATGGAAAAGAAAGGTACTCAGGGGATGGGAAGGGATTGAAATCGTTTCAATGAAGACTCCCTTTTCGGAGCAGAAGCCTTTGGCACTGGGCGATATCTTCGCTGCGGAGATCATTCTTGATCTCAACGAATTATCAGCAACGGACGTCGGACTTGAAGTCCTTTTCGGAAGGAAGGTCAACGACCAGGTTGAAACCCCCACATTGATTGAAGAGATGAACCTTGCAAGGTCTGAGAAAAATATTGCTGTTTTTGAATGCAATATCCCTATTAACCAGGCCGGAGTGTATGATTTTGTTTTCCGTCTTTTCCCGAAGAGCCCCTTATTGCCGCACAGGCAGGATTTTCCTTTGGTGAAGTGGATGTAAGAGAATGTACAATGTACAATGTACCATGTACAAATGAAGAAGGAGATTATTAACCAAAATTAAGGCATGAAATTACTTGAAGGAAAAACAACCCTGATAACCGGTGCAAACCGCGGCATAGGCAGGGCCATTGCAAAATGTTTTGCCCGCAACGGAGGGAATGTTGCATTTTCGGATATCGCATATGATGAGAATTCCAAATCCCTGGAAGAAGAACTGAGAAATTTGGGAGTGCAGGCCAGGGGCTATGCTTCTGATGCCGGTTCATTCGAGGACAGCGAAAAACTGGTAAATGATGTGATAACAGATTTTGGCGAACTTCACGTTCTGATTAATAATGCGGGGATAACCCGTGACAACCTGCTGCTGAGGCTTACCGAAGCCGACTGGGACCTGGTGATCAGGGTGAACCTGAAGTCAGTATTCAACCTGACCAAAGCAACCCAGCGCCAGATGATAAAACAGCGCTACGGATCTATCATCAACATGAGTTCAGTGGTTGGGATCGAAGGAAATTTCGGACAGTCTAATTATTCCGCCTCTAAGGCAGGCATTATCGGATTTACCAAATCCCTGGCTATGGAGCTGGGATCACGCAATATTCGTGTTAATGCCATTGCCCCGGGCTTCATCGAGACCGAGATGACAACCAAACTTCCCGAAGAAGTCAGGAAAGAGTGGATAGAGGATATCCCGCTGAAACGGGGCGGCACCCCGGATGATGTTGCCAACCTGGCCTTATTCCTGGCTTCCGGCCTCTCGGAATATATCACAGGGCAGGTGATCAGTGTATGCGGCGGACTTCATACCTGATAGAATAATCGTGTGAGCCTTTTAACGGAATACCCATTATGGTTCCTGCTGTTCTGCTTTCTTACAGGGGCGGCATTCTCTATTGGGCTTTATTACAGTAAGGGCGGAACCGAAACAAGCAGCAGGGTGCTGGTTGTTTTAATGCTTCTCCGTTTTATTTCGGTTAGCCTGATCACATTCCTGTTATTGACCCCGCTCATCCGGAGAACTACACGCCTGTTTGAGAAACCAGTGATTGCTATCGGGGTTGACGGTTCTTTATCGGTTGGTTCGTCGGCCGATTCGGATATGGTGAAAAAACACCTCAATACTGAGCTTGAAAAGCTTACCAAAGAACTGTCGGACCGCTTTGAAGTGGCCCTGTATACTTTTGGCCAGGATGTATCCACGGGTTTGCCAAAAGAATTTCAAGGCAGGCATACTGATATTTCGGGTTTTTTTGATGAGCTGGGACAAAGGTATGTCAACCGGAACCTGGGCGCTGTGATCATGGCTACCGATGGGATCTATAACAAAGGGACAAACCCTTACTATGCAGCCAGGAAACTCGGAGTACCTGTATATTCAGTTGCTCTGGGTGATACTTCACTTCATAAGGATGCCCTGGTCAAATCCATCAGCGTAAGCTTACAGGTTTACATCGATGACGAGTTTCCCTTTGAGATCATCGTCGAACTGGATAAATTCATGGGTAAGGAAGTTAAACTGCTGGTCAGGCATTCAGGGGCGGTTGTTTTCGGCAAATCAATTTCAGCTTTTAATGATCGCAGCCTTCTGCGTGTAAGCGGAACATTGCAAGCCAGGGAAAAAGGAATGCAGAAATACTCAGTTGAACTTGAAACCCAGGGGGATGAATTCAACAAAGCCAATAATAAACGTGATTTTTATACCGAAGTCCTTGAATCGAGGATACGAGTGGCCCTGGTCTATGAAAGTCCCCACCCTGACATCTCCGCCCTGGTCAGCGCACTGGGATCCTCTTCGAAATTTGAAGTCAGCCAGCTCAAACCGACCGCCTTGCTGAAAAACGACAAGGTGTATGATCTGTATATTTTATACCAGTTACCTTCAATTGCGGGAATTTCGGACCTTTCAAAATTATTGCCCGGGAACAGCCCTGTGCTTTATATCCTTGGCAACCAGACCGATCTTACCGGGTTCAACCGGCTAAAAACCGGGCTTATCGTTAATTCACAAAGAAAGACAATGACCGACATACAGGCAGCAGCAAACCCTGATTTCTCCCTTTTCGGAATTGACAGGGAATCGGCCGGCCTGATCGCGGAATTTCCGCCCCTTCAATGCCCATCGGGAGCTTTTGAAACAGCTGCCCTTATGGATGTGCTGTTGTATCAGAAAATAGGCAATGTGAACACAAAATATCCCTTGATTATGTTTTTCAACCTTCCTGAACGTAAAACAGGGATCATCGCGGGGGAGAATATCTGGAGGTGGAGGATCTCAAATTATGTCCAAAAATCTGATTTTACTCTGTTTGATGACATGATAAGCAGGATTGCCCAGTACCTTTCGGTGAAGAACGATCCAAGCCCTTTCCGGATAAATGTAAAAAACCGCATTGAAGAAGGGGATCCTCTCGAATTTGATGCTTTGCTTTTCAATCCGAGCCATGAACTTATCAATACCCCTGACGTTTCCCTTGAACTGAAAAATGAAGAAGGCAAAACATACCCGTTTATTTTTAACCGTACCGAGAAAGCATACTATCTGAATGCAGGATATTTCCCTTCGGGCAATTATACCTATGAAGCATCGGTGAAAACCACGCAGTCGCTATATGATAAAAAAGGACGACTGAGCATTACCCCCCTCGATATTGAACTTGTGAACCTTGTGGCCGACAATGCCCTGCTGCAGCAGATATCATCGAGGCGTGAGGGAAAAGTGGTATCTCTCAAAGATATTCCGAAACTTGCAGAAATTCTGAAAAGCCGCAACGATCTGAAACCTGTCATCCACCTTCAGCGAAAATATGATGAGCTTGCTATGAAATGGTGGATGTTCGTTTTACTCATTCTTCTTCTTTCAGCTGAATGGGCGCTACGCAAAAGGAATGGTATGTAGGCTTCACCGGGGACCTGAATACCTGATTGTCAAAGGTCTTTTTTCTTCAGCACCCATGATGCTATTCCGATCATTATCGCTGCATAACCCATAGGGATGAGGCATGCGACAAAACTAACATGATCCTGAAGGTTAAGTCCCATCATTTTCTTAAGTATGGGGATGGCAGGATACTCGCTCAGGCGTATAACAGTATTCACGGGGAGGTAAGTGTAGATTGTGTTTTTAAACATGAACGGAGCCCTGAAGAAGAAGTAAACAACAGGTTCAATGATGAGTGAGTACAGCGTGAAAATTGCAATTGCCATACCTGTGTTCCTGAGCATAAACCCGCAAAAGAAAGCATATACCATATAACAAAGCAGGCTGATAAAAAAGGCTGCCATGAAAGGGATTCCTTTTGAAAATAAGCTGACTTCATTGAATCCTGAGTGGAAAAGACCGATGAGAAATGATCCGGCCGACAGTATCACTGTTATAACCACTGCCATGATCAGGATAATAAGGAGCTTTGAGGCAAGGAATTCGGTCCTGCTCATTCCGTTGATCACATTCTGACGTATTGTTTTATAAGTGAATTCGTTGGTGATCAGGATGATCATGATGATGGCAGGGAATATCAGAACGTACCTGATGCTTGCAAAGAATGCCACATTCTGCCAGACGTCGGGAAAATAATAGATAGCTACATGGGGAAATGGGATAGGAAACCTTTTGTTCATCTGGTTTACCATGTTGTTGATCATAAATTCGGCAAGCAGTATTCCTGCAGCAAGGAAAACGAAATACAGCCCGGTCAGTATCCAGAATACCTTGTAGGTCCGTATCTTTTTAAATTCTATTTTAAGCAGTTTGATCATGGGGTTTCCTGTAAAAGTTCAAGAAAATGCTGTTCGAGGCTTCTTCTCTTTTCGGCCAGGTGGCTTAAAAAGATCCCCCTTTGATAAAGAAAAGTATTGATCCCGGCAGTGTTCACGATCTCACTGAAATGTACCTGGATCATTCCTTCGGTTTCAATAAAGGATATGTAGCCAGGAAGTTCCCTCACTGCTGCAATAAGCGCGGGCATGTCAGATGCCGAAAGTTCGATGGAGTCGGAAACAGCCAGGACTTCTTTTACGTTTCCGCCAAAAAGCATGATCCCCTTTCGCAACACGACCACATAACTGCAGATTTTCTGCACTTCATCCAGCAGGTGAGAGGCCAGCAGTATCGTAGTCCCCCTTGATGCCACAAGTGCTATGATCTCCCTGATCTGTGCAATACCCTGGGGATCCAGGCCGTTTGTCGGTTCATCAAGGATCAGGACCTCAGGTTTACCCAGCAGGGCTGATGCCAAGGCCAGCCTCTGCCTCATGCCGAAGGAAAAGGTTCTGAATTTCGAGAACCTGCGCTCATAAAGGCCCGCAAGCTTGAGCACCTCGTCGATATCGTCATACGGCTTATCCTTGATATCGGCCACAATTTTCAGGTTTATAACGGCATCCAGGTAAGGAAAAAAATTAGGGCTTTCGATAACTGAACCAATGCGTTTCCGGCTTTCTTTGGACGGTGGCTGACCGAACCAGCTGAACTCGCCGTTTTCGGGAGGCATGAGGTCAAGGAGCATGCTCAGGGTAGTGGTCTTACCGCTGCCATTAGGTCCGAGAATACCAAAAACCTGGCCTCTCCCGACTTCAAAAGAAAGCTGGTTTACAGCTTTGATTTTGCCGTAACTCTTTGATAATTTTTCAACATGAAGAATGGTTTCCAAACGGACTGATTTAAAGGTAGGTCTTAGACGATAAACGGATTCAATAGTTACAAGCTAATACCGGTAGAGCATAAATACCGCAGGGGTTTTACCAAGAACAGGCTTCATCTTTTTCCAATCTCCCACAGAATACACGCATATTTTTTCGCCTGCAGAGGTGAGCCCGATCCCCAACCCCAGCATGGTGCTGTCGTGGCAGGACTGAAGTATAGCCTGGAACATCTGCTCGTTCCTGTATGGAGTTTCAATAAAGATCTGGGTTTGCTTTTTGTCCCCGGCTGTTTTTTCTATTTCCTTCAGCCTTCTCGACCGGCTTTGTTTATCAACAGGAAGGTATCCAAGGAAGGCGAAATTCTGGCCATTAAACCCTGAAGCCATTAATGATAGCAATATGGAAGAAGGCCCAGTTAGCGGCTTTACGATAAGTGCGTTCTCATGGGCTAACTTTACGATCTCGGAACCTGGATCGGCTATACAGGGGCTGCCGGCTTCTGAAAGCAGCCCTATATCTTTGCCTTCATCAGCTAAGCCAAGGTATTCTTCAAATGAGGGCAGGGGAGAGTGTTCATTGAAAACATGGAAACTGACTTCATCAAAATTGCGGGTATATCCTGCCTTCCTGAGGAACCTCCTGGCTGTCTTCAGCTCTTCAACTATGAAACACTCAAGGCTGCGGATGATTTTTAATGTCCCTTCGGGTAGCACTTCTTCAAGCGGTTGTTCGCCCAGTGAAGAAGGTATCAGGTACAGAACTCCTTGTTTCATATTACCAGGGTAAGTTATTCAGATCGACGTTACCTCCCGAAAGAATCAGCCCGATGCGTTTGCCTGCACAGTCGATTTTGTTTTCCATTATGGCGGCCATTGGCACGGCTGATGAAGGTTCCACAATAATCTTCATCCTTTCCCAAATGAGTTTCATTGCTCTTACAATGCTTTCTTCGCTAACCGTAACTATACCGCTTACATGCTTCCGGATGATCGGGAAGGTATAGGTCCCCAGCGAGGTCCTCAGTCCGTCGGCTATGGTTTGGGGGTTGACCGAGGGCATAAGGCAGCCTGAGGCAAATGACCTGCAGGCATCATCGGCCTGTTCGGGTTCGGCTGCCATTACCTGGCAGCCTGGGGCAAAATAAAAAGCAGAAAGAGCTGTTCCGCTAAGAAGCCCTCCTCCGCCAACGGGTGCAATAATCATGTCAAGGCCCGGGATCTCCACTATGAGTTCAAATGCCGATGTAGCCTGTCCTGCAATAATACGGGGATCGTCATACGGATGGATCTCAATGGCCCCGGTTTGGGCAATGACTTTAAGCAGGGTTGATTCACGTGACGAAAGGTTTGGCTCACAAAAGGTGATCCTTCCTCCATAACCTTTGACTGCATCGACTTTGACAGGCGAGGAATTTGAGGGCATAACAATATACGCTTCCGTGCCTGCAAGGGCTGCCGCCCAGGAAAGCGCCTGGGCATGATTACCGCTTGAATGTGTGGCAACTCCTTTTTTCAGAGTGTCAGGGGAGAGGCTCCTTACGGCATTGGTTGCCCCTCTTGCCTTGAAAGCTCCCACCTTCTGGAAATTCTCGCATTTAAAGAAAATACTTGTGCGGAATATACGGTCGAAGGTAGCAGAAGTCATAACAGGGGTATGGCTGATAAACGGCTTTATCCGTTCATGAGCTGCTTTTATAGTTTCAGCCGTGGGAGTAAGATCTGTCATAGCTTGTCTTTGTTATAAGACTTTAATTCTTCAACGAGTATATCGCAGGCGGCATCAAGCTGGAGGTAAGTCCTCTCAAAGGCCTGGATGTCGTGGTACCATGGATCTTCAACCGGCATATCACTAAGGGGATA
The DNA here is from genome assembly GCA_903877385.1 of uncultured Bacteroidales bacterium. Taxonomy (GTDB): domain Bacteria; phylum Bacteroidota; class Bacteroidia; order Bacteroidales; family FEN-979; genus CAIRDP01. Next base: position 128,390 of record CAIRDP010000027.1, on the reverse strand, counting down.
CAGGAGGTTAAGCAAATAATCGACTTTCTTCATATCATCCTCTGACCTCGCCATCCGTGAAACATTGTAATAATGCGATGAGTCCATCACGTAGATCCTGTCAAAGTTGTCAAAATCCTGTTTCCTGAAGAGCCTGGCCACATGGGCCGAGATATCGATCCCGTATTTCCGGCTTACTGTATGCGCCCTTTTATCGGGATGATCTCCCGTATGAAAGGATTCAAAGCCGCATGAGTCGGTTTCATCTCCGAGACCGGCCAGGGTCAGTTTGTTCCTGAGAATGCCTTCAGCCATAGGCGACCGGCAGATATTACCGGTGCAGACAAACAGGATTTTCATCAGAAAGAAAGTTTTATAATTTAATTCGCTTGTCAAGTTCTTCAACGAACTGCCGGAACTGTTTATCGGTTTCAACAAGATTGTTTACCGTACGGCAGGCATGAAGCACTGTTGCATGATCTTTATTCCCGCAATGAAGGCCGATGCTGGCCAGGGATGATTTGGTATGCTTTTTTGAGAAATACATTGAGAGCTGCCTTGCCTGGACGATCTCGCGTTTGCGGGTCTTGGAATGGATCATCTCGACAGGAATGTTGAAATAATCACAGACGACCTTCTGGATGTAATCAATCGAGATCTCCCTTGAAGTATTCTTGACAAATTTATCGATCATCTGTTTGGCGAGATCGAGGGTAATGGTCTTTTTATTGAGAGAGGACTGTGCAAGCAGGGAAATCAGGGCGCCTTCGAGCTCCCTCACATTGGTGTTGATGCTGTATGCAAGGTATTCCACAACTTCAGGGGGGACTATGATCCCGTCATTGTATAATTTTTTCTGAAGGATGGCTATGCGGGTTTCCAGGTCGGGGACCTGGAGATCAGCGCTCAATCCCCATTTGAAGCGTGAAAGAAGTCGAGGTTCAATGCCTTTCATTTCCACCGGGGGCTTATCGGAAGTCAGAACGATCTGGTTACTCTTCTGATGGAGATGATTGAAAATATGGAAAAAGACATCCTGGGTTTTTTCTTTACCGGCCAGGTTATGAATGTCGTCGATGATCAGTACATCGATAATCTGGTAGAAATGAATAAAATCGTTCTGGTTGTTATTCTTTACCGAATCGATGAACTGGTTGATGAACTGGTCGGTGGTTACGTACAGCACGGTTTTTTCCGGAAAACTATTTTTCACCTGCAGCCCTATGGCATGGGAGAGATGGGTTTTTCCGAGCCCTGTATTACTGTATAATAAAAGCGGATTGAATGCCGTTTTGCCAGGGTTGCTGGCGACTGCAAAGCCGGCCGACCTGGCCAGGCGGTTACAATCACCTTCGATGAAATTCTCGAAAGAATAACTCTCAATGAGTTGGGAGTTTACCTTGATCTTCTTCAAGCCCGGTATGATAAAGGGGTTCGGGATCTCCTTGGAGGTTCCCCTGTTAAGATCAATAGGCATTGACACTGCAGGGTTTGCAGTGGCTTTTTTCTCCGATGTGGGTACGTTTATTGTAAACGGACCAGGGTCCGTTTCGGAATTGTCAACTATAATACTATATTCCAGCCGGCCCTTATCTCCAAGTTCTTTTTTAATAGTCTTTTTTAGTAATCCAATATAATGTTCCTCGAGCCATTCGTAAAAAAACTGGCTGGGAACCTGGATGGTCAATACACTATCTTTTAGTTTTACAGGCTTTATCGGAAGGAACCAAGTTTTAAAGCTTTGATAATTGATATTGTCCTTAATTACTTTAAGGCAATTTTCCCAAACTTCAACAAAGTTCTTTTCCATTAATTCAATTTACCCTGAATAGTTTCCTAATTATTTTATAACTCTTTATGTGTCAAGGTGTCGGATTTTATTTGCAAATTTAAAATCCTTAAGAAAGGTGTTCCTGATTCGATAAACAAAAATGATGAAAAAAAGTTTATAAAAAAATTATTTTTGTCTTGTTTTTAATAAAAATTCAGTATGGCTTTCCGACTTTTATTTCATTTAAAATGCCTGCTGATTATGGTATTTTATTAATTGTCAGGGAATTGTTTGAGTGATTTTCATGTGAATAAGTACTCTTTAGAATGATTCTAAATTTCATTGTCATTCTCTTCCAAATACTTAGCAAAATCAATGGTTTTGTTAATTATAAAACAGACTGATTATAAACATAATTTCTTCACTTATCAGAATTATACAACAATATATATATGTTCTTATATTGCATAAGTTTCTTCTGTACGATTTCCATCCTGCTCCTTCTCACACCGAGGCTTATCCTGCATTCGTTATCAAAGCTCTGTTCAAGAATTTCAAGCTCTTCTTCCTTTTGGATTTTCATCACATGGTTCATGTTCGCGTAAGGAAAAGTAACCATGATTTTCAGAGTGATTACCTTCTCGGTTTTCCCTGCATTTTCAAGTGCATCCGATGCTGCCTGCCTGTAAGCATGGATCAGGCCGGGTATCCCGAGCTTCGTCCCTCCGAAATACCTGGCCACTACGACCAGGGTATCTGAGATCCCTCTCGATACCAGTTGACCGTAAATTGGCCGTCCTGCCGATCCCGAGGGCTCGCCGTCGTCGTTGAAGCGGTATACTTCCATGCCCTGGCCCAGGCAATATGCGAAACAATGATGGTTTGCATCGAAGTACCTTTTACGGACGGTCTGGAGCATTTCCTTTGCTTCTGCCTCCGAACCAACAGGAAAAGCAAGTCCAATGAATTTACTTGCTTTTTCGCGGTAAACAGATTCCCCGCTGCCTGCAACGGTATAATAAGTGTCGGGAGATTCACTCATACCGCTAAAGTAAGATTTTATGGAAGAACATTAGCAGCCCAAGCTCAATTTTTATATTAATTTCGGGGCATGAATCTAGGGAACACCACAGTCATGGAAATCAGGCAATCCTTCCTTGCCAGGCTGAAGGGATTGTATGATAAGGAGGAGATCAACAGTATCGCATATATACTGTTTGAGGATTTCCTTGGCTGGCCAAGGACGAAGCTGCACCTGGAAGCAGGAGCCGTAATAGAACCATTAAAGGCCAGGATGTTCTCTGATGCACTGCTTCGCCTGGCAGATGGCTGCCCGGTGCAATATATTACCGGTAAAGCCGATTTCAACGGGCTTTCAATTTCTGTCAATCCCTCGGTCCTGATCCCGAGACAGGAGACTGCCGAACTGGCTTTTTTGATCGCTCTTGAGCTGAAGACCCTTGAGATGGATGACTTCTCGGCCATTGATGTATGCACGGGATCGGGATGTATTGCCATATACCTGAAAAAACAATTTCCAGGTATCAGCATGCATGCAACGGATATCTCAGAAGATGCCCTTTCAACTGCAAGGGCCAATGCAGCCGACAACGGCACCAATATTGATTTTTACAACACCGACATCCTCAATACATCTGGGCAGCCTTCGAATCATAGATTCAACCTGGTCGTGAGCAACCCTCCATATGTCACCCTCAGGGAAAAAGAGGCTATGAGGATTAACGTCAAGGCTTATGAGCCCAATACGGCTCTCTTTGTCCCGGATGAGGACCCCTTGATTTTTTACAGGGAAATTTCGGTGTACTCGAAAACACGCCTGGCCGAAGGGGGGCTGTTATATTTTGAAATCAACGAGGCATTCGGAAATGAAATTAAGGAGCTGCTGATTTCGTGCGGGTTTTCGAATGTGGTTGTGCGAAAGGATTTCGGGGGAAGAGACCGGTTCATCCGTGCAGAATTAAGAAGCCATTTCTGAAAGGTTTGATACTATCCCTTACCTCATCCGCAGAAATCAGAAGCCATTCCTGAAAGGTTTGATAATATCCCTTACCTCATCCGCAGAAAGAAAAATATCAGTAGCCCCGTAAGAATACGGAGCAATATCGTAATGGTTATATAGAAATCCAATTCCGTCAGGCATGAGGTAAAAATTTTCGGTAGGCTGTATTTCGTCAACAAAGTACCCGTTTTCGCTGAGTTTCCGGGAGTCGGGAATTTTATTCATCTTCTTTAATTTGGAGGTCAGAAGCCTGGAAAGGTCCTGTTTCCTGCCTTCATCCATGATGTTTGCAAGGTTCAGGATTTTGCCGGTTTTGAGGTCGACCGTTGTGTATTCAAGGGTTTCAAGTCCGTGAGCCCCGCCGGTAAATGCATAATTGAGGACGTAGGTGCTCAGGATATAATTTTCGTTACAAACAATATGGACAAACCTCAGGAGTTCCCAGCTAAGGGTCCCGGCATCCGCCATTTTTTTATAGAGATCCTCGTTGCCCGACAGGTAATCACGACTGAATATCCTGAAATTCCCAGCCAGGACGCTGTCGGCGTTAGTCCCCCTGTAAACCGAATTATTAAAGGATTTCAGCATCACTTTCCTCAGGGTATCGGAGATTACCGGATTACCTGATTCCAATGGTGAAAGCATTGCCATATGAAGGGTTCCCGAGGGGCTTTTAGGTTTTTTAACCAGGTTTACACTCTGCTGCAGAGAATACACGTTAAATTGCACGCTCCCCGCTTTGTATGTTTCAACAAGTTCAAAACGCAGGATTTTTTTATCACTGCCTTCATGGCACTCTCCAAGGAAGCTGCCGGTCTTGTAATACTGTCCACTCAATAACGGAAATTCATTTCCAAAAGGAGTGATCCGGAAATTTCCCTTTGCATCCATTTTCCCGCAGAAATTATACGGTTTGCCGCATTCAAGCGATTCAAAAACAAACTGCCTGCCTGCAGCTGAAAAGGAACAGTCGGCATACAGGCTGTCATTAATTTTAATGAGGTTGATATTTACCAAAATATCCTGGTTTATTTTCCCGGTGAGCCTCCAGTATGCCTTTTTAGGGATCATCGTCTGGGCTTCGGTTCCGGCATTCAGGAAAATGCAGATGAATGTCAGGTAAAAGATATGTAATTTCATGATAAAGAATTTAATGATTTGATCCTCTCGCCGAAAATGGCTGTACCAATCCTGACCATGGTACTTCCCTGTTCAATCGCAAGTTTATAGTCGCCCGACATCCCCATTGAAAGCTGGGAAAAATCGCTGCATTGGCTGAAGAAGTTTGCTTTTATTTCATCAAAGGTTTCCTTAAGAGTCCTGAATTCCTGCTTTACCACAGCAACATTGTTTGTGAATGTTGCCATTCCCATGAGCCCGTCAATCCTGATATGCTTCATATCCCTGAACCCGGGGGAATCCAGTATTTCAATAAGTTCCCCGTGATCTAGCCCGAATTTGGTTTCCTCGCTGGCAATATGCATCTGAAGCAGGCAGGGTATAATATGCCCGATTTTTCCTGCTTCTTTCTCAACCTCTTTAAGAAGTTTCATACTGTCGATGCTTTGGATCATGTGGATGAAGGGGACGATTAACCTGACTTTATTGGTTTGCAAGTGGCCGATAAAATGCCACTGTATATCGGAGGGAAGGGCCGCAGCTTTGGTTAAAAGCTCCTGTACCTTGTTCTCGGCAAAGACCTTGTGGCCGGCCTCATATACTTTAGTCAAAGTTTCAATGCTCTGAGTTTTTGAGACGACGATAAGCTGTACATTCACAGGGATGGAATGATTTAGCAATCGGAGATTTTCGGCGATATTCATAATGCAGGAGAATGAAACAAAAGTAATGATTTGTGCGTTTATCTCATTCACTTACCTTTGCTCTGATGAAAAAGCTTTTTTCTTTGTTTATACGCCAGCTTGTTTTCTGGATTTTACTTTTCAATTTCACCAGGCTGGTTTTCCTAGTTTATTACTCCGGTATAATTGCCATTGAAGGAATAAGGTTTACGGAAGTACTGGGTGTTTTTTACCATGCATTCAAACTTGATCTTGCAACTGCCTGCTATTTCATGATATTTCCATTTGTCCTGCTTCTCCTGCAGTCGTTCTGGAGTCCGAAATGGCTGAACATTCTGAATAAGATCTATACAGGGTTTATGATTTTCGTCTATTCCCTGAGCGCTGCAGCAGAAATGGGGATCTATGCCGAATGGAAAACAAAGCTTACATACAAGGTTGTGAAATACCTGTCAAATCCTTCCGAAATATACAATTCGGCCGAAACCCGGATTTTCTTTCTCCTTCTTGTTTTATTCATTGCCATGTTTGTTTTCGGTTTGTTTGCTTATCTGCGCTGGTTTTACCGTGATTTCAGCAGGGAAAAGGTCCCTTTTTGGCACTCTCTTGTTTATGCTGTTGTATTGCCCCCGCTGATGTTCATCGGTTTAAGGGGAGGGGTACAGGAGATCCCCATCAACCAGAGCCAGTCGTATTTTTCCAGCCACAATATCCTGAACCTTGCCGCGGTAAACAATGCGTTTAATCTTTATATAAGCATATTCGAGAACCTGGGGAATATGAGGGAGAACCCTTTTAAATTTATGGACGACAGCAGGGCGGCAGGGATCATGAAAGACCTGTATACTGTTAAAAAGGATACGACGATACAGGTGCTTACAACCGACAGGCCTAATATTGTCATCCTGATCATGGAAAGCTGGTCGGCCGATCTTTTTAGTGAACTGGGCGGTACGCCGGGTATAACCCCTCAATTCAGCAAACTCACCAAGGAAGGGATATTGTTCGACTCGATATATGCATCCGGTTCCAGGTCGGAACAGGGGATGGCCTGTATCTTCGGCGGATTCCCTGCTCACCCTATCTCGTCAATAACCGTTCAGCCCGACAAGTTTGTGAAGCTTCCCAGCCTGGTGGGTGAAATGAAAAAAATGAATTACAGCACTGCCTTTTATTTCGGCGGCCAGCTGATCTATGGCAACATCAAGAGCTATATTATTTTCAACAGCTTCGACCAGATCATGGAGGGGGAAAATTTCCCTGCTTCAATTCCAAGGGGTAAACTCGGGATACACGACGAATTTTCATTGGGATACCTGGTCAATGATCTGGATAAATTCAAAACTCCTTTCTTTGCGTCCCTGTTCACAGTTTCAACCCATTCACCCTGGGACCAGCCCTATGGGAAACCCCTGAGCTGGGGCGGTAATGAGCATGAATACATCAATGCTGCCTATTACACCGACCACTGCCTTGGTGAATTCTTCAAAAAAGCCCGGCTTAAACCCTGGTACTCCAATACCTTATTTATAATAGTCGCCGATCACAGCCATAACTCATACAGGAACTGGAACCCCGGATCCAGGGAGTATCATAAAATTCCTCTTCTGTTTTATGGGGATGTCATTAAACCTGAGTTCAGGGGAACATCCTGGAAGAAGCTCGGCAACCAGCATGATTTAGCTGCTACTATATTGGCGCAGATGGGAAGGCCTCATGAATCCTTCAGGTACAGTAAAAACCTTTTCAACCCTTATTCGGGCAGTTTTGCGTATTATACCACCGAGGATGGTGCGGGCTGGCTGCACGGCGAGAATTATTACACATTTGAGTCACATCCGTTCATCAGCTATAAATGGAGCATGTTTAAGCCGGCTTCCGACAGCCTTAAATATATTAATGAGGCAAAAGCCTACCTTCAAACGGTTTTTGGTAATTACCTGAAAGACTGAGCGGCATTCAAAATAAGAGGCCTCCCCGGGAACGGGAGCAGCCTCTGTAAGAAATCACTGAAAGTTTTAATCAAGCAAATGAACAACCAGGCCCGACCTGAGTTTGGGTTCAAACCATGTTGTTTTGGGTGGCATAATATTTCCTGAATCGGCAATGGCGATGAGCTGTTGCATTGAAACAGGGTATAAGGCAAATGCGGCTTTCATTTCTCCGCTGTCAACCCGTTTCTTTAATTCCCCAAGGCCCCTGATGCCTCCCACAAAATCTATACGGTTTGAGGTCCTGAGATCCTTGATGTCAAGGACTTCGTCGAGGATAAGTTTGGATAAAATAGTCACGTCAAGCACCCCGATGGGATCGGAATCATTGTAAGTGCCCGGTTTAGCAGTCATTGAATACCAGAGTCCGCCGATATACATACTGAAATTGTGCAGCTTCACTGGCTTGTATATCGAGCTCCCTTTTTCTTCAATGGTAAAGACCTTTGACAGTTTTTCAAATAACTGTTCTTTTGACAAGCCGTTAAGATCCTTAACTACCCGGTTGTAATCTATGATTGAAAGCTGGTTGTCGGGAAAATGAACGGCAAGGAAAAAGTTATACTCTTCTGTTCCCCTATGGTTTGGATTTTTATTCTTCTTTTCGTTCCCGACAAGGGCTGCAGCAGCAGTCCTGTGATGCCCGTCGGCAACATACGTTGCAGGGACTTTTGCAAACAAGCCGGTAAGGTTTGATATAACGGAATCATCTTCGATGACCCAGAAATGATGCCCGATGCCGTCAACAGAAGTGAAATCATATACCGGAGGGTTGCTGCCGACAAATTTTGAAACTATTTCATCTATCTCCTTAACGGCGGGATATGTAAAGAAAACCGGTTCCATGTTGGCATTGGTTATCCTTACATGTTTCATCCTGTCTTCTTCCTTATCTTTCCTGGTCAGTTCATGCTTTTTAATGATGCCGTTCATGTAATCCGTAACGGCTGCACAGCCCACCAGCCCGTATTGCCTTTTGCCGTTCATCGTTTGGGCATAGATATAGAGATTGTCCTTGCTGTCGGGTTTAAGCCAGCCCTTGTTCCTGAACAATTCAAAGTTCTCCTTTGCTTTGTCATATACTTCCCGGGCGTGAACGTCCATATCGGCCGGGAGGTCGATCTCGGGTTTGATAATATGGAGAAGTGAATAGGGGTTCCCTTTTGCTTCCTCCCTTGCTTCATCTGAGTTAAGCACATCATAAGGCCTTGACGCTAACTCTTTAGCTATTTCCTGTGGGGGCCTGAGGCCCTTAAAAGCTTTTAGTATTGCCATTTTAAAATAAGATTAATAAAATCCAGGTTTGATTTCTCCGCGAAAGGCGGAAAGCTAAGTAAATCAATAAGCCGGTTTAAAGAACCGGCTATTGATATGTGTTAATCGGTTTCATCTTCATCGTTCCCATGATCACCTACTTTAACACTGCGTTGAAGTGATCCGATAAGGGCGCCAATCATTTTAGTCATTTCCATAAGCTGGTTCTTCGACTCGTCGTAATGCTTCTGGCTGATCATATTCCTGTTCATCGCCAGAGTGGTCAGCACAACACATTCCCTCACAGAACTTTTTGCCATTTTAAGGTAATATACAAACTGGCTTTTATTTCTGGAGGACCCTTCTGCAATATTTAGTGAAATAGCCTGGGCCGAGGTAAGAAAACGGTCAAAGAACGTTTTTGTATACGGGTCATTACCTGCATTTTTTGCCATGTCGTATCCCCAACTAATATACTCCAAGGATTTATGGTAGATTCTCAGATCTTCGAATCTGAAAAAAGTAGTGGGTTTTTCTTGTCCGTTTTCCATTGTTTAAGGCAATTTGTTAATTACTAGATGAGTTGTGAGAATATCATGGCTGGGTTTTAATTTCCCGGCAGATTGCCAAGCCTTATTTGTTTACCTGGAATGTTTTATCTCCGTTGTTAATGAAATTCACGATTTGCTTTGCAGCGGCAATCCCGGCATTAACGTTGGCTTCTTCGGTCTGGGCTCCCATTTTCTTGGGGGTGCAGAAATACTTTGCCTTGAATCCTGCTTCAATTTCTGCTTTGTTCGAAGGCTCAACATCTGAAAGGTAGGCAAAATCCTTTCTTTCCTGGAACATCTTCAGCAAATCAGCTTCGTTGATGACTTCAGCCCTGGCCGTATTAACAAGTACTGCAGGTGAAGGCATCCGCGAAAGCAGGGCTGAGTTCACCGACTGCCTGGTCTGGCTGTTTGCAGGGATGTGCAGGGAGATGAAGTTGCATTTGCTGTATAGTTCTTCAACAGAACCCAGCCATTTTACACCATCCTTTTCAATTGCTTCTTTCGGGATGAACGGATCGAAAGCATAGACATCCATTCCAAAACCTTTGGCAATGCGGGCAACATTTTTACCGACAGCACCGTAGGCATGGATACCTAGTTTCTTGTCTTTCAGTTCCCATCCTGATTTTCCATTGAAGAAATTCCTTACGTAATATACCATGAGCCCAAGGGCAAGTTCGGCCACAGCATTGGAATTCTGACCCGGGGTGTTCATTACCACCACGCCTTTGGCGGTGGCTGCAGGCAGATCAACATTATCGTATCCTGCACCGGCCCGTACCACGATCTTCAGATTTTGTCCCGAGTCGATCACGGCCTTATCTGTTTTGTCGGAGCGCACGATCACTGCATCTGCATCGGCAATAGCCTTTTTAAAATCATCCGGGTTGGTATAATTTTCAAGGAGAACGAGTTCGAATCCGGCCTGTTCTACAACCTGCCTGATACCTTTAACAGCAACGGGAGCAAATGCCTTATCTGTTGCAACAAGTACTTTTGTCATATTTTAGAAATAATGGGAGGTGCTTTGAACACCTCCCGGGTTTTCATTTATACATTTTCTTTCTCAAATTCATTCATGCAGTCAACAAGAGCCTGAACGCTTTCATAAGGCAGGGCATTGTAACAAGATGCTCTGAAACCGCCTACCGAACGATGGCCCTTAATGCCAATCATACCTTTTTTCTTGGCAACTTCCATGAATGCATCTTCCTTATCCTTATACTGCTCTTTCATCACAAAGCAGATGTTCATCAGTGAACGGCTGTCGTGAGCAACGGTACCTGTGAATATTTTGCTGCTGTCGATGGTGTCGTAAAGAAGTTTGGCTTTCCTGATATTCATTTCCTCAACAGCTTTTACGCCTCCAAGGCTTTTGATCCATTTCAGAGTTTCGAGGCAGGTGTAAATTGCAAACACAGGAGGGGTGTTATATAATGAAGGCTCCTTAAGATGCGTTGCATAATTGAGCAGGGTAGGGATCTTCCTTTCAACTTTTCCCAAAATATCTTCTTTGATGATAACAAAGGTCACACCTGCAGGTCCCAGGTTTTTCTGTGCGCCTCCATATATAAGGATATATTTGGAAACATCCACAGGGCGGCTGAGAATATCAGATGACATGTCGGCTACCAGGGGCACAGGGCTGTCAATATCGTAACGGATCTCTGAACCGTAAATCGTATTGTTTGTTGTGATATGGAAATAATCCACATCTGCAGGGATGGTATACCCTTTAGGTATGTAGTTGAAATTTTTATCGGATGAGGAGGCTACAACATTAACCTCACCGAAGAATTTGGCTTCCTTGATAGCTTTCTGCGCCCAAACACCAGTTTCCAGGTAGGCGGCTTTCTTGTTCAGAAGGTTGAAAGGAACCATGTCAAACTGCAGGCTTGCGCCTCCACCGAGGAAAAGGATCTTGTAACCGGCGGGAATATTAAGAAGTTCGTTGAATAAAGCCGTAGCTTCATCAAGTATAGCCTGAAAATTTTTGCTCCTGTGCGAGATCTCAAGCAGAGATAAACCAATTCCGTTCAAGTCGAGAATAGCTTTAGCCGAGTTTTCAATAGCAATCCGGGGTAACACCGAGGGTCCAGCATTAAAATTGTGTTTCATAAAATGAGATTTTAGATGTTATATAAATGTTTTGATGAGAAATCTGGCATAGACTGAATAATGAAGCAAAATAAGCGAATTTCAACCGAAAAATCAAAAATAAGATTTTTTTTAAAGAAAAGCAATGCAGATAAAGGTTTTATTTGATTTAAGGGTTTCTTGCGTCAAATTCTTTAATGTATTTCCATTTGTAATTTTCATAAACAAATCCTTCGGCAGTTTCTGAAGCGGGAACATAAAATTTAAACTGCCCTTCAAGCTGGGGGTCCATTGGGACCAGGTGGTCAAAAACAAGCATCCAGCGTGGATGATTATCCGATTCATAAATTTTTTTCCTGCTGTTCCACAAAGGTTTTCCTGGAAGCGGCTGCAGCAGGTAGCGAAGGCTCATAGCCGAAGACGATGAGAAACGGAAGATGATGCGTGTTGAATGTCCGTCGCCGTAATCAGGAAATACCGTTTCCCCGAATGCAGGAGTTCCCTTACTGTCAAGTGTGAGCACTTCCATGATCTTGCCACTGACTTCGTTGCTGATGCCAAGCCATCCAAGGAGGATATATGAAGTTTTTGCATCTTTCAGCTCGAAAGGTATGACCTTATAATATAAGGCACCAAACCAGCGAAGGGAATCGCCCCTGAACTGCCCGGGTTCTGTAATGGAAGAAGAGCGGTCGGACAATGCGACGGGAGGGATCTTTTTAAGAGCTCCCTTGAACTGTATCAGGCAGAAATACCTGTTGCCTCCTCCTGTGAGGGGGATGTTCCAGTTGTACAGGCGGAACAAGCCGTCGGGGGACTCAACCTTTGCGATATATTTCAGGGAATCCCAACCGTAGGTGTCGGAGCCCCTGATATTCAATGCAAGCCTCAGTTCTTCCCTGAAAACCAGGCTGATGACAAGCCTGGCACTATCGGTCTGCCCCAGGTTTATCGCCTTAAAATCCTCCTTCAGTTCCTTTTCAGCCCTTAACAGGTTCAGCGAACCCTGGGATTGCACGTTATGCCGGGCCAGCAAGGCAAACAGTATCAATAATGAGTAAATAGCCCGGGTTCTCATCTAATTTGTAATTTTGCAGCACGAAGATATGGACATAAGAGACCGAATCCAAACATTTATTGAAGTAGGCCGCATCTTGGCCGGCTTTCCCGGAACTGAGGCTGAAGGAGCCCATCATCCCCTGACTGAACCTGCCTTGCTGGCAGAGGCAAGGAACCGCTGGTTCACCCAAAGCAGCATCCGTTATGCCCTGAATGCCCTGGGGGAATCGATGAGCGCAGGTAAGATAGAACGCTGGCTTGATCCCTATATGAGTTTCCTTGACGTTAAAGAAACTGCCGGGAAGACGATCGGTGTTGTGACTGCAGGCAATATCCCTCTGGCAGGCTTTCATGATTTTCTTACGGTCCTGGTCAGCGGCCATACATTCTGCGGTAAGCTTTCGGGTCAGGATGCCGTTTTAATACCGGCCATAGCAGGGATTATGGAGAATTTAAACCCCGAATGGAAACAACGCATACTGTTCACCGACGAGCCTTTCAGGACTATTGATGCGATCATTGCTACCGGAAGCGGGAACACTTACAGGTATTTTGATTACTATTTCTCGCGATATCCGCATATCATAAGGAAAAACAGGAACAGCATCGCCGTCCTTAACGGTCATGAAACGGATGATGAGAATAAAGGCCTGGTGTCGGATGTAATGCTGTACTTCGGTCTGGGGTGCAGGAGTGTTTCCAAAATATACATCCCGGCCTCTTATGACATCTTGCAGTTGCAGCCATTCTTTGAGCCCTGGAGCTCTGTCATCCGCCATAATAAGTTTTTTAACAATTACGAATACCAGAAAAGCATTCTCATCGTCAACCGTAAGGAATTCCATGATTTCGGGAATATCCTGCTTACAGGGGATGGCCGTCTGGCTTCGCCTGTTTCGGTTCTGAATTTTGAACGGTATACTGAGCCCGGAATACTTTCGGAACACCTGCTCACACAGGCGGAACAGATACAATGCGTGGTTTCAGTTTCATGTCCCGGGCTGAACTGTTTGCCTCCGGGAGCAGCCCAGAAACCCGGTTTATGGGATTATGCCGACGGCATTGACACGCTTCGCTTCCTTCTCGAAGAAATTTAAGGAAAAATATTTGTTATTCAAAGAAAAGTCCTTACTTTTGCACCCTCATTTGCAAATTAAGATTAAAATGAAAAAAGATATTCATCCAAAGGATTACAGGCTGGTGGTTTTCAAAGATATGTCGAATGATTATTCGTTTATGTCAAAATCGGCTGTTAAAACCAAAGAAACCGTTTTATGGGAAGACGGGCTGGAGTACCCTTTAGTAAAGCTTGAAATTTCTTATACATCCCATCCTTTTTATACCGGGAAAATGAAACTTGTTGATACAGCCGGCCGTGTTGATAAATTCAAGAACCGCTATAAGAAACACCTGGATTTAAAGAATGAAAAATAATTCCTGTAGGTCATATTGAGCCCTTGTTTATCATGACAAGGGCTTTTTTTTATCCCTTAAGTTCCGTAGTTTTGCAAAGGGAATTTCCGGTTGAATAATCTTTATCTGCAAAGTATGAATTACATCCTCTTCGACGACAGTATTGTAAGGACTAACCTTCTCCCGTTGACATTTATGAGGCCTATTGCCGATATACGCGTAGGCATTCTTACTATCAGGGAAAAATGGGAGATGCATCTGGATGCAAAGACTTCCACACTTACCGAGGCATATCTTTCGAAAAAATTCGGGATCATCAGGGAGAATGAGAACATCCTCATCAATGCATCAGTTTGTCCTACAAAGGAGATTGTTGAAGCCATTCTTAACCTTAAGCCATACCAGACCGTTGTTTACCAGGATACTATCATTGCTTTGCATGTGATGGCCGAGGACCTTGATAAATTGGGGGATGCTTCGGCCGAGGGCATTGAAGAGATCAGCATTATGAACCAGCCGCTGAGGATAGGGCATACCTGGGATGTGTTTTCAAAGAACGGTGTCGCGATCCTTGAAGATTTTGAGCTCCTGACCAATGGCCGGAAGTCTCAGAAACTAAGTTCCACCAATAGAGTGATCGGCGAGGGGAATGTTTTTGTTGAAAAAGGCGCTAAGGCGGAATGTGCAGTATTTAATACGAATGCCGGCCCCATATATATCGGCAGGAATGCCGAGGTTATGGAAGGTGCCATAATCCGCGGCCCGTTTGCCCTCTGTGAAGGGGCCCAGGTTAAAATGTCGGCGAAGATCTACGGGCCAACTACCGTCGGGCCGTATTCCAGGGTAGGAGGGGAGATCAATAATTCGGTATTATTCGGTTATTCGAACAAAGCTCATGACGGTTTTCTGGGTCATTCGGTGATAGCCGAATGGTGCAACCTCGGGGCTGATACAAATACATCCAACCTTAAAAACACTTACGATATTGTAAGGATATGGAGCTACGGTAAGCAGACCTTTGTAAGCACCAGCCAGCAATTTTGCGGGCTTATCATGGGCGACCATTCCAAATGCGGCATCAACACCATGTTCAATACAGGCACCGTGGTTGGAGTGAATGCAAATGTTTTTGGCCCCGGTTTCCAGAGAAATTTCATCCCTTCATTCACATGGGGAGGTACGTCGGGCCATACAAACTACGACCTTAAAAAAGCCATTGAAGTAGCCGAGCTGGTTTATGCCCGTCGGCATAAAACCTTTGATGAGATTGAAAAAGACCTGCTTGCCAGTGTTTACAATCTCACTCTAAAAAACAAATACCTGTAATTTCCTGATTTCTGGCACGTAATTTGACAATGCCTATTGCCCGGTTAATCGTACCGGGAATTACTTTTTTATTATGGAAAGAACACCTGAAAATATTTTTCTTAATATGTCGGATATGCTTGATGCAGAAACCGAATTCATTCCTTTGCTTTCTTCTGAGGATGAGGAACTGATGAATAATGAGGATGTCCCGGAGGAACTGCCCATCCTTCCCCTTCGGAATACGGTCCTTTTTCCCGGGGTGGTCATTCCCATCACGGTGGGAAGGGACAAATCGATCCGCCTTATACGTGAATATTATAAATCGGGCAGGATCATAGGTGTTATCGGACAAAAGGATGCAAGTATCGAGGACCCTGAATTCACTGACCTGAACACGGTCGGCACGGTAGCCTATATCATTAAGCTTCTTCAGATGCCCGACGGAAGCACTACTGCAATCATACAGGGAAAAAGAAGGTTCCGGATGAAGGAATTGCTTCAGACTGAGCCCTATATCAAGGCTACAGTGGAACATTTTGATATCCCCCAGAAGATGAACAAGGACGACAAGGAATTCCAGGCGCTCATGTCATCGATCAAGGACCTTGCAACACAGATTGTCAGCAAATCCCCAAATATCCCGTCAGAAGCGGCTTTTGCAATAAAGAACATCGAAAGTTCCTCATTTCTCGTGCATTTTATTTCATCAAACCTCAACGTGGATGTTTCAGAGAAGCAGAAATTGCTTGAAACGGTTGATCTGTATGAAAGGGCTAACCTTGTTTTAGGTTTCCTTACAAAAGAATTACAGGTCACCGAATTAAAACAGCAAATACAGAATAAAGTAAAGACCGATCTTGATAAACAGCAACGGGATTACCTCCTGAACATGCAGCTGAAGACCATACAGGAGGAACTCGGTGGAAGTCCGAATGCCCAGGAAGTAAATACATTAAGGGAACAATCCAGGGATAAAAAATGGTCAAAGGAAATTGCGGAGGTGTTTGAAAAGGAGATCAATAAGCTCCAGAGGATGCATTCCGCATCGGCTGAATATTCCATTCAGGTGAACTACCTGGAGACCCTGGTGCAGCTTCCCTGGAATGAGTTTACCGATGACAACCTCGACCTTCATCATGCCATGCAGGTGCTTGATGAGGATCATTTCGGCCTTGAAAAAGTGAAGGAAAGGATAATTGAATTTCTTGCCGTTATCAAACTGAAAAAGGACCTCAAATCTCCCATCCTTTGTCTTGTAGGTCCTCCGGGCGTTGGCAAGACGTCCCTTGGAAGGTCCATAGCAAGGGCGCTGGGAAGAAAATATATCAGGATGTCGCTTGGCGGACTCAGGGATGAATCGGAACTTAGGGGCCACAGGAAAACCTATATTGGCGCCATGCCGGGCAGGATAATCCAGAGCATTAAAAAAGTGAAATCTTCAAATCCTGTTTTTGTTCTTGACGAGATTGACAAAGTGGCAGGGATGAACTTCAGCGGGGACCCTCAGGCTGCCCTGCTCGAGGTTCTTGACCCTGAACAGAACAGTACCTTCTACGATAATTTCCTGGAGGTTGAGTATGACCTGAGCAGGATTATGTTCGTGGCAACCGCGAATACCCTGGCAACCGTGCATCCGGCCTTGCGCGACAGGATGGAAGTGATAGAACTCCCGGGTTACCTGCTTGAGGAAAAGATTGAGATAGCTGTAAGGCATCTTATACCAAAGCAGCTCAGGGAGTATGGAATGAAGAAGACCCAACTGGCTTTCGGCCGCCCTGTCCTTCAAAAGATCATCGAAGAATATACACGTGAATCTGGAGTAAGGACCCTGGAGAAGAATATTGCAAAGATCATAAGGAACAAAGCCAAAGCAATTGTTTCAGACGAGGCATTCGATAAAAAGATCGCTCCCGAAGAACTGAAGAAGATCCTGGGAGTACCGGTATTCCAGGCCGAGAAATATATCTCGAATGAAATTGCGGGTGTTGTTACCGGACTTGCATGGACCTCGGCCGGTGGCGAGATTTTATTTGTCGAAGTGAGCCTGAGTCGCGGCAAAGGGGACCTCACACTGACAGGGAACCTCGGGGATGTGATGAAAGAATCGGCAAGCATTGCACTGGCTTATCTCAAAGCCCATTCCTCCGAATTTAATATTTCCCCTGATATATTTGCAAAGTGGAACGTTCATATCCATGTACCCGAAGGGGCAACCCCGAAGGATGGTCCCTCGGCAGGGATCACTCTTTTCACAGCGCTGGCTTCGGCCTTCACCCAACGTAAGATCAAGGAAAGGATAGCGATGACAGGTGAAATAACACTGAGGGGGAAAGTGCTTCCCGTGGGTGGGATAAAAGAAAAGATCCTTGCTGCCAAGCGTGCGAAGATCCGTGATATTATCCTTTCAAAAGAGAACCGCAGGGATATAGAAGACATCAAAGCCGATTACATTGAAGGTCTTAACTTCCATTACATTGAAGAAATGAATGAGATCAATGAAGCGGCCATGACGAAAAGCCTGGTAAAAGTTCCCCTGGATCTGAATTACTGATCCCGCCCTGAATTCTCAGATTTTCATTACCTGTTGACCAGCAGTTTGCCGGTGAAGTTCCTGCCTCCCGTTCTGAGCGTATACACATAGACACCCGAAGGCAGGGAACTCAGGTCTGCTTCAACCGATGAAGAGCCTGAAGGGTACTTTAATTCTTCTGTTTGCCAGACCACCATACCCAGGGTATTCATAATGCTTATCATTACTGATGAATTGGCAGGCAAAACAAAGGGGATTACTGTTTTAGAGCTAACAGGGTTTGGTGAGTTCTGTCCCAGGGTAACCCCCTGGTTGTCTGAATTTTCCGGAATACCCACGACCGTTGAGCCCTGTTTCAAAACGATCTCTCCATCCGGGTCGAAATAAAATGCCTGGGGCTGTTTGCTGAACAGCATTGAGAACAGCTGATTATTACTGTCATTCATGACCCTGACCAGAGTATCGGTATTGTCGGTGAAATGGATCTTAAGGACTAATGGCATTTTAAAGAAGGGAGCATTGGTTTGTATCTGCCTGGCCCTGAAATTTACCTGCCAGTTCCCGCTTCCAAGATTATTAAAAATATATGTGTTGGCATAAACAGGGTGGTTCGGGGTAAAAATCCATTCATTGAAGAACCAGGTATAATCCTGCCCGGTGACAGAATTGACAACCTGGTTGAAATTTCCGATCGTTGCAGATTTATATTTGTAGTTTGTATCGGTGCAATAAGTTTGCTGGACCTTAAAAAACAGGGAATCTCCAAGTACATACCTCAGCTGATGAAGGGCGCAGGCTCCTTTGCAATACGTTATGGACCAGTCGAACAGTACACCGGTTGAAGGGGTGACAGTAGCCCAGCTTGAATCTGAAATAGGCCAACCGGGATTCCCCTGGAGGTAATCGCTTGCAAAACTCGTGATCGACTGAAGATAAGTGGCATAACCAAAAGAACTTTCTTTCCAGAAAGCCTCAGACCAGGATGCAAAACCCTCATTCAGCCAGATGTCGGCCCAGGTATCGCAGGTGATCATGTCGCCGTACCATTGGTGCGCAAATTCATGTGAAACATAATCGGTTACCCAGCAATTCGGGCATAGGCTCGTTAATGTCTGGTTTTCCATGCCGCCCCATGCAAACTGTGAATTCAGGGTGGCAAATCCATTTTTTTCGAAGGGATGTTCGCACCAGTTTCTTGCATAATACCCTGTCATTGAGTCTATCATGTTCTCATATGGCTGTGGATTCTCCCCCGCATTATAGTAAAACCTCATGGGAATACTGTCGGAAGGGTTTGTTATTTTATGATAATACACTATATCCAGGTTGTAGTTGACTTTCGACGTCATTACGATGAGGTAGGTGGCCACATTATTGTCGCTGACCCAATGGTAGTGAAGGGTATCCGAGTTAACAGTTGAATCGGCCAGCTTCCCGTTGGATCCGAGTTTGACGTTGGTAGGAACTTTCACCGTGAGGTCAAGCAATGCTTTATCTGAAGGGGAATCATAACAGGGGAACCAATTCCTTGCTCCTTCAGGTTCGCAGTCGGTGAAAACAAATCCCCCGGAAGCATAAAAAGCACCGTCAATCACATTGTTGTGCTTGTAATATATCTGGATCTCGGCAATCTGCCCCGGACTGTATGTCTGGTCAAGGTTTACCGTAAGAATATCACCGGTATGCGTAAATGAGCCCGCATTAAGTTTTATGGAGTCGATCTGCAATGATGTATTGGACGCATTCAGCTTGATGCTGCTGATGGTGCTGTCGGCTTTAAATCTTATTTTGATGTTGGCTGTAAAATCATGGGGATACGGGGCCGCATAACAATGGTAGATATCCAGGTTCATTGTATACTTCAGCACATCATAGGCATGAGGGCCGATAGTGTTGATCTGGGCAGGGCTCAGGGGCAAGCGGGTCATGCCTGATTTTCTTTTAAAGCAATTGTAGGCCCCCGATGTTCTCGGATTAAATTGTGCAAATACAGAGGCCGAGAACAACGCAAGGAGCAGCAACGTGAATGAAAACTGTTTCATTTCTGCAGAATTTAAAAAAATGCAAGGTGGAATTGTTAATGATAGTCATGCAAAAATATAAAATATCCGGGATATCCTTTACTCACATGCCCCTGGTCATGGAATTATAATAAATTTGCGGGATCACTTTTACGTTTTGAATCTGCAAAATATGAGCGCAGTAAGCTGGAGAAGGTTGTCTGGATATCCTGTATTATTTTTATTATATTTTTCGATTTCCTGCCAGGGTCCGGGATGGGATGAAGGCCGGAGGAATGTTTTCAGGTATAATGAAGCTGCTAATATTTCCTCGCTGGACCCGGCTTATGCAAGGGACCAATCGGTTATCTGGCCTGTAAACCAGATCTTCAATGGCCTGGTTCAGATGGACGAAAGGCTGCTTGTAAAACCATGTATCGCAGCACGCTGGGAGGTGAGCCCCGATGGTATGGAATACAGGTTTCACCTGAGGAATGATGTTTGTTTCCATGCCGATGGGGTGTTCCCTTCAAAGAAAGGAAGGACCGTCAATGCCGAAGATTTTATTTACAGTTTTAAACGCATAATGGATCCTGCAACAGCCTCCTCAGGGGCCTGGATATTTGATTATGTGGCACAGGACAGTAAAACACCTGCATTCTTTGCTACGGATGACTCAACCCTGGTCATCAGGCTTAAAAAGCCATTCCCCCCGTTTTTGTCGATGCTTGCCATGCCGTATGTCTCTGTAGTCCCGAGGGAAGCCATCCTTAAATACGGAAATGATTTCCGCAGCCATCCTGTGGGAACCGGGCCCTTCATGTTCAAATACTGGAAGGAAGGAGTTAAGCTCGTTCTGGTGAAGAATCCAGACTATTTTGAAACTGAAAACAACGAAAAGTTGCCCTTCCTCGATGCCGTGAGCATCAGCTTTCTCTCCGACAGGCAGTCGTCGTTCCTGGAGTTCGTTAAAGGTCGGCTTGATTTTATTTCAGGGCTTGACCCTTCATATAAGGATGAGCTTCTTACAAAGCAGGGAAAGCTGAAACCAAAGTACAATGCCACAGTTGAGATGCTGACCCAGCCCTACCTGAACACCGAATACCTGGGTTTTCTCATGGATCAGAAAACTGTAGGAGGCCAGGCAAACCCCTTATACGATAAAAGGGTAAGACAGGCCATAAACCTGGCCTTTGACCGGAAGAAGATGATCACTTACCTCAGGAATAATATCGGGTTCCCCGGAATTTACGGGATTATCCCTAAGGGCCTCCCTTCATTTGATTCCACAGCGGTGAGTTATACCTTCAACCTGGAAAAGGCAAGGCAGCTGCTTTCCGAGGCCGGTTTCCCCGGTGGTAAAGGCATGCCCCCGGTGACCCTGGTAGCTACGCCCGATTACCTGGATTTCTGTAAGAATATCCAGCAACAGCTTACCGAACTGGGGATTGATATGAAAATAGAAACAAGCACGCCGGCAGCAATCAGGCAGATGAAAGCCGAATCAAGGCTTCCCTTCTTCAGGGCCTCGTGGATTGCCGATTACCCTGATGCCGAGAATTACCTGCTGATGTTCCTGAGCCAGAATTTCTGCCCCAGGGGGCCAAATTATACGCATTTTTCCAACCCGGAATTTGACCATTTATATGACCTTGCCATGCACCAGGCAGATGATCCCGTTCGCTATGCAATTTACAGGCGAATGGAGAAGATCGTGATGGAGGAATCCCCGGTGGTTGTTTTATATTATGACCAGGTGCTGAGGTTTGTCAGGAAAGGTGTAAGCGGGCTTGGGAGCAATCCAATGAACATGTTAAGCCTGAAAAGGGTCAGGATCAGCCGTTGACATCGAATGTAAGGCCATCGCAGGCAAGCGCAACATTGGATGGTAGCAGCTTTGAAACTTCACTGTACCTGCCCATCTGGTGGCTGATGTGGGTAAGGTAACCCTGTTCAGGCTGGAACTCTTCCATCAGGGCCAGGGCCTCTTCAAGGTTAAAATGCGAATAGTGCTTTTCCTTTCTCAGGGCATTAAGTACGATTACCTTCGAACCTTTTATTTTTTCTTTTTCTGCGGATGAGATCCTCACGGCGTCGGTGATGTAGGTAAAATCATTGAACCTGAAACCGAAAACGAAGTTACGGTCACTGAAATGTGTTGCCCTCACGGGGACCACATTAAGGCCACAGACCGTGAATGGCCGGTTAAGGAGGTTATGGAGCACGATTTCAGGGACACCGGGATAAGGTTCCTTCTCAAAAGCATAGGAATATTCCACCTTGATGATCTCCTGAACCTTGGGTTCTGCATATACATCCACAGGCCGCTTCAGTATATAATTGTATGCTCTCACATCGTCCAGCCCGCCGATATGATCCTTATGTGCATGTGTTACAAGGATCGCATCAATGCTGTTGACTTTGTGCTTCAGCATTTGCTGCCTGAAATCCGGGCCGCAATCTACCACGATCTTCCCCTGTTCCCATTCAACAAGGATTGAGGACCTTAACCGCCGGTCACGCTTGTCTTTAGAAGTGCATACCCTGCAATGGCAACCAATGACCGGCACGCCCTGTGATGTTCCTGTACCCAGAAATGTGATTTTCAAAATCAGAGAGATAAAAGTTTCAGTTCAACTTCTTTCATAAGCCACATGGGAGTAGATGTGGCGCCGCAAATACCCACTGTGTCATCCTTGTCGAACCAATGTTCAAAGATCTCACCGGGAGAGCTTACGAAGTATGTATGCAGGTTTTCCTGCCGGCAAACATTGAAAAGAACACTTCCGTTGGATGACCTCTTCCCGGCAACAAAAATGATCTTTTTAAACATCCGGCTGAATTGCCTGAGACTTGGTTCACGGTGTGATACCTGCCTGCAGATGGTATCCTTTACGATGACCTTTATTCCTGCATTTTCAAGTTTTTTCACAATGTCATAAAAACTGTCGATCGACATGGTGGTCTGGCTGTATAGGGTTATCCTGCGAGGCATCGATTTCATATCCAGGTCTTCAACGTGCCCGAAAACAATTGCTTTATTCCCTATCTGTCCGTTCAGACCAATTACTTCTGGATGGTTGGGCTTACCGTAAAGGTATATGGTTTCACCTTTTTCATAGGATTCCCTGAATCTTTTCTGGAGCTTAAGAATGATAGGACAGGAGGCATCGATGATCCTGTTCCCGTTCCTGATGGCGATATTGTAACTCTCGGGCGGTTCCCCGTGGGCCCTGAAAAGAATAGTTTTATCAGAAAGATGTCCAAGGTCCTCCCTTGAAATATTCACCATCCCCTCCATCTCCAGGCGTTTTACTTCCTCATCATTATGAACGATTTCGCCCAGGCAAAATAATTCGCCGCTGGCATGAAGTTCTTTCTCTGCTTTTTCGATAGCTCCCACCACGCCGAAACAAAAGCCCGATTTATTATCAATTACAACATTAAGGTGAAGCCTGCCCATAATCCTTACGAAAGATATTGTTCCAGTATGGTGAACAAAAGGCTTTTGTTTATAGGTTTGGGGATGTAATTATCAAAACCGCTTTCGAAAGCCTTTTCTTCATCCCCGTATAAAGCATGGGCGGTCATGGCAATGACAGGCAATTTAGGCCTGATGGTTTTCGACATCCTGGTTGCCTCATAACCATCCATGACCGGCATTTTAATATCCATGAGTACAAGAGAGATATCTTCATGTGTGTCTATCATTTCGATTCCTTCCTTGCCATTCTTCGCCCACAATAAGGTTGCGTCGGAATGTTTGAGGATTGTTTTAATAAGAAGGAAGTTCGATTCTTCATCTTCGACCAGCAGTATGGTCTTATTATGAAGAAATCCCAGGACCTGGTTTTCATTGCCTCCTCCGCGGCTGGAATGCCAGCTAAGGTCCCTGCAAGGGATCATGAAATGAAATACTGACCCTTGCCCGGGCTCCGACTCCACCCAGATATTCCCGTTTAATAACTCAGTGAGACGTTTGCTGATCGACAAACCAAGCCCTGTCCCGCCGAATTTGCGGGTAAAAGTTTCATCTGCCTGCCTGAATTTTTCGAAAATAACTTTTTGCAGCTCGGGGGCAATTCCTATCCCTGTATCTTTTATGAAAAAAGTTATTTCCTTACCGTTGCCGACAGAATAACCGTATTCGATTGATCCATTCTGCGTGAATTTGACGGCATTTTTAAGGATGTTGCTGAATATCTGGAGAAGTTTATTCTGGTCTGTGAAAAGATAAATATCCTGATTGGAGGGATCAGGGCTGTAATGGATTGCCAGGTTAGGTTTATCCATGCTCTTGATCTCCGAATAAAGGATCTCATTGAGCTGGTTGCGGAACTTATCGAACGAAAAATGCTCCATCTCAACCCTGATGTCACCGGACTCTATCATGGATATATTGAACAGGTCCTCAATGATATTCAGGAGGTTCTTCCCGCTCCTGTTAATGATCCTTATATATTCCTCCTGTTCCGAAGAGTCCATCCCCTGTCCGATGATGCCCGAAAAACCGATGATGGCATTCAGAGGTGTCCTTAATTCATGCGACATAGTTGCAAGAAATGCTGACTTCAGCCTGTCGCTCTCCTCTGCATGTTCTTTTGCCTTGATCAGTTCTATTTCGGTACGCTTTTTTACATAAGCCATGCCGATACTTATAGCAGCAGTCGTGAGAACATTTTCTTCGGCCTCCGTCCATGTCCTTTCCTTTGTACAGTCATCAAAACCTATAAACCCCCAGAAGTTCGATTCAATGAAAATTGGAATAACCAGAAGCGACTTGATGGATTGAGGTTCAAGCACCATTCTTTCCAGGTCGGGAAAATCTTTAACAAAACCGTTTACCGACTTGCCTGTAGAGAGTCGCTCAAACCATCGGGGAAAAGAAGTCTGGTAAGAAAGGTATTCTTTTTCATCATAGGATCTCAAACCGAATGAACCGCTGTTTGTCCATTGCTGCCTGAGGCGCATCCCGGTATCAAGGGTCTTTGAATCCCGTATGTTTTCGAAAATATAAACCCGGTCGGCATTGA
Organism: uncultured Bacteroidales bacterium; assembly: GCA_903877385.1. Classification (GTDB taxonomy): domain Bacteria; phylum Bacteroidota; class Bacteroidia; order Bacteroidales; family FEN-979; genus CAIRDP01. The sequence goes on along the minus strand of CAIRDP010000027.1, from coordinate 103,579 downwards.
TTGCTTCACCCAGAATCTGCAAGGCCTCCTGGATCGCAACTTCAAGGTCCGATCTGTGCAGCAGGCTGATCACCGCTTTGGTGACCGATTGCAGAAGCTTGTCCCGCTGCTTCAAAGCCGATTCTTCACGCTTTCTTTCGGTAATATCCCTGGTTATACCATGAACAGCCATGAGCTTGTTGTTCTCGTCCAGCATTACGTTAACATGAACCTCCCCGGTTTTCACGGAACCGTCACGGCATTTGTGATGAAGCTCAAGTATCATCGATATCCCCGGCTGCAGTTTGCACTGGTCTGAAAGCCGTTTGTACTCCCTGAACTTTTCAAGGACCAGCTTCAGTGATTCAGGAATATATACTTCATCAAGGTGCAGATTAATGAATTCCTCAACCGTAAAACCTCTCTGGCTCATAATCGACGGACTCACATACGTATATTTCATGTTGGTGTCCATCATCCAGATCACATCCGAAACGTTTTCGGCAATTGCCCTGTATTTTTCTTCACTTTGCCTCAATGCGTTTTCCTTGCTCATGAGTTCGGTGATATCATGCATGTACAGGCACTTCCCGCTTATCTCACCTTTTTTATTATGCAATGAAGTAAGGTTGATTTCGATGAATCTCGGGGGAAAAGAATAAACCTTTTCTTCGGCATTGCTGTCAATGGCAATGTTGATGAGTCTTAAGTGATCGGAAGTGAAATCATCAATCTTTTTCCCGATTATTTCTTCTTCTTTCCCAAGGCCCAGAAACGTTCTTGCCGAAGGATTAATATCAACAATCCTTTTTGTGACATCAACCACCAGTATCCCGTCAACCATGGTCTCGAGCAGTAAAGTCCTGGCCCTGGGCAAAAGGTCAAGCAGCCTTAGTTTGGTCATGGCATAGACCAGGACTAGTCCCGAGCCTGAAAAGGCGATCCTTGTAAGGTCAAGTCCTGGTAATGGATTGATATTCAGAAGATAAAAAATGTTCCCAATCCATGGAAGCAAAGCGGCAATCAACAGGGCAATCATCTGGTACCTGAGGGTGTGGCGGTATTGCAGAAGGGAGTTGAAAAGGATACCTATGCTTGACAGCAGCATCAGGTAGGAGTACCCCATAAACCCAATCCAGAACCAGGTCCCATGGTGATACAGTATTTGGTTTGAACCGGACGGCCCGGGTGTAAAACCCGTCCAGATGAAATGATGGAGATCGTTGCTCAAAGCAGCCAGTATAGTGAATGCAGGCACTATGAAAAGCGAAATGATCCACGATAATTTAAGTTTTATCGCCGGATGGGTATACTGAATGGTAAGTAAAAGGAATACTACGGGAGCATTAACTCCTCCGAAGTATTCGAACTTGGACCAAAAAAACTTTGCCGGAGGTGTCATTGCCGAAGTTTCGAACAAACCGCCAAAACACCACCAGGCGGTTAAAAGCAGCAGGGCAACGAGGGTGGGAGCACCGTAAGTTTTTCGGTGCTGGAGAGCTATAATCGCCGCCATCAGGGAGATAACAACCGTGAGTGCGTAGAGAAGAGTGTAGATATTTATACTATATTGTGACATACATCATCATTCATCTGCTGTAAAATTACAAAAACCACTGATTCTTCTTATAATCTTTTAAGGGATTTGACGTTATATCCTTTTATTGTAATTTTGCAGAATTCCTGCCAGTTTCAGAAGGATGAAAATATGTTTGAAAAATTAAGAAGAAAGATAGGCCAGTATTATTTTAAAAAGGAAAGGTTAAAAACCAACCAGGTTCACGGGATGGTAAACCTGGGGACCGCCAAAAGGGTCGGCATACTGTACACCCTCGTTGATGTTCCTGATTATGACAAGGTGTCGGAATTCGTCACCCAGCTTCAGCAGGAACATAAGGAAGTTAAAGCCCTGGGCTTTGTTAAAAGCAAAAGCCTGATTCACAGGTTTCTTCCTAAATTATCCTATGATTTTTTCTCGCGTAAAGACGTGACCTGGTTTTACAGGCCGATCCATAACACCGTGAAGGATTTCATTGAAAAAGAATTCGACCTGCTTATAGACCTAAGTCTCGCCGATACATTCCCTTTAAAGTATATCGCCGGTTTATCCAGGTCGGTATGCAGGGTAGGGAGGTTCTCCGAAGACAATACATCCTACTATGATTTTATGATAGATGCAAAACCGGCCATTACCTTCGATGAATACCTTTACCAGATAAAGCATTACCTAACTATTATCAAGACCGATGAAAAACATCCGCAGTAAATTAAAAGGAACAGGCGTTGCCATTGTAAGCCCTTTTAAAAAATCCGGAGCCCTCGATTTCCTTGCATATGAAAAGGTGATGAACCATATCATTGAAGGCGGTTGTGAATTCATCGTCGTGCTTGGTACCACAGGAGAGTCACCCACTGTCTCCAAAGAGGAAAAAAAGGAATTGATAAAGTTTTCTGTTGAAAAAAATAAAGGCCGTGTTCCCCTTGTTGTCGGGATCGGAGGAAACAGCACTTCAGAGGTCATTGCCGCTTTGCATGAAACCTCCTTCAAGGGAGTTGATGCCATCCTCTCGGTTTGTCCTTATTATAATAAACCTCAGCAGGAAGGAATCTTCAGGCATTTTAAAGCCGTTTCGGAAGAAAGCCCTGTCCCGCTCATAGTATACACGGTGCCAGGCAGGACCGCAAGCAATATTTCAGCCTCCACAACCATCAGGCTTGCAAATGAATGTGAAAATATTATCGGTATCAAGGAAGCGTCGGGTAGCATTGACCAGATAAGCCAGGTCCTGAAGAACAGGCCTCATAACTTCCTGGTCCTGTCGGGAGATGATGCTCTTACCCTTTCACTGCTTGCCCTGGGCGCCGATGGTGTGATCTCTGTTGTTGCCAACGTTTTCCCCTCTGAATTTTCAGAGTTGGTAAGGGCGGGTTTGAAAGGAGATTTTGTAAAAGCAAGGGAGATCCATTTCCGCCTCCTTGATTTCATGAATTCACTTTTTGCCGATGGAAGCCCTGCCGGTGTCAAAGCCGCGCTTGAAATAAAGAAACTTGCAGGCAACTTCCTGAGGCTGCCTCTTGTCCCTGTGAATGCTACAACCTATAAACTGATCCAACAACTCATAAAACTGTGAAAAAAATCTTCTCATTATCCCTTCTGGTGTTGATTGCAACCCTGATGGTTCGGGGGCAGACCTCCAACGATAACCAGCTGAACAGCCTCTTTGGTTCAAAAAAGGAAATTTATTTCAAATTTCATATTTTCGACAAGGCCGAAGTGAATAAGCTGACCAGGATTATCTCTATTGATAATGTGACTGCGGATGAGGTTTTCGCATATGCCAACAAATCTGAATTTGAAAAATTCAGCAAGCTGGGCTACCAGGTAACATTTCTGAAAGCTCCGGGAAGCATGCTTACCGATGCGGAACTGATGAAGCCTGCCGGCACCCGTAATCCATCCGGCCCTGCTGCCTGGGACTTTTATCCAACCTACCAGCAGTATGTCGATACCATGGTTTATTTTGCCAATACCTATCCTTCGTTATGCAAGCTTGACACCATCGGGACCTCAGCTGAGAACCGCCTGCTGTTAGTCCTTGAGATTTCCAAAGACATTAATACCGACGGCCCAAAACCACAATTTTTCTATACCAGTTCGATGCATGGAGATGAGCTTACCGGTTATATAGGAATGCTCCACCTTATCGAATACCTTCTTACCGGCTACGGAACGAATCCCGCTGTGTCTAAGCTTGTCGACAGTATTCAGATTTTTATCAATCCGCTTGCTAATCCTGACGGTACTTATGCCGGAGGCAACAATACGGTTAACGGGGCTACAAGGTATAATTCCAACGGCGTTGACCTGAACAGGAATTATCCTGATCCGGTATACGGACTTCATCCCGACGGAAACCCATGGCAATTTGAAACTGTTGCCTTTATGGGTTTTGCCAGTTCAAAAGGATTGACCATGTCGGCTAATTTTCATGGAGGCGCTGAAGTGTTCAATTACCCGTGGGATACCCAGCCAAAGCTCACTGCCGATAATTCCTGGTGGGTCTTTGTCGGCCGTGAATTTGCAGATACCATTCACAAATACGGTCCTGCCGGGTATTTTACAATGCTGGATAACGGTATTTCCGATGGGTATGCGTGGTACCAGGCTATTGGTGGGAGGCAGGATTATATGAACTACTGGCAGCATTGCCGGGAAGTTACCATCGAGCTGTCGGTCAACAAAATGCCCCCGGCCTCCCAACTGGTAAGTTTCTGGAATTATGATTATCACTCCTATCTTAATTACATTGAACAGGTTTTATATGGTATTCAGGGGGTAGTTACCGATACTGCCACCGGGCTTCCCCTTAAGGCATTCGTAAATATTGCAAATCATGATATTGACAGCTCACAGGTTTATTCCAGGATGCCCAGCGGATTCTACGACAGGGTAATCGATGAGGGATCCTGGAGCCTCACATTCTCGGCCCCGGGATACTATTCAAAGACGATAAATAACGTTGCCATAACACATTATAACGCTACCCATCTAAACGTTCAGCTGAAGTCTCTCTATTACGGCACAGCCCGGCTCGAGCAGGGAGAACTTACCATTTACCCTTCACCGGCAAAAACCGACGTCCACATTGTATTTCCCGAAACCGACTCGAAAAAATGGAAACTCGATGTGTTGAACACTATGGGGGTCAGCATCTTTTCATCGGAGATCACTAATTCAGGTAAGCTGATTCATGTACTGGATGTTGCAGGTTTCGCCAGCGGGATGTATTTTGTAGTGCTCTCCAACGGGAATGGTATTTACCGGAAACAGATCCTTGTAAGCCACTGATCACTGCAGGAACTTTATACCGAACCCAAAGACCACACGGTAAATCAGGATCATAGCCAATGCCGCTGCTGCGGCTTTCCATGATATGCTCACTTCGGGGATTTCCTCTTCAAAGCAGATATCCTGATGGCTTGCTGAGCGAGTCAAAACAGGGACCAGGAAAATGATACCGCAAAGGCGGATCAGAGTGTAAAACCAACTGATCTTCGGGATTTCGACTAGCTGTATAATGAGGATGCCTGCCATATACGGAAAGAGGTACTGGTAGATGATGAATTTAGTTTTATCAAAACCCTTGAGGTCAGGCAAATAGGTGTTTGCAGTATACAGCAGTACTCTCGACATAGCCAGTCCCGCAAAGAAAAGCAATATGCCTCCTAAAAGGGTTACGACAACTCTCCCGGTATCCATGATGAACAAATACATGATCACATAACCAAACCCCTGGTTCATCAGGGCCCCTATGATGATTTCGCCCAGGAATGTTACCACCGAAATGATGATCAGCCATACCAGCAGTATCCTGAGGATCCCTGTCTCGCTCTCTACTTTGGTGTAAACGATAAGAAAAACCAGCCCAAGTATCAGGCAAAGGAGGGGACCGGTGCCGAATATTACGCTAACGGCATCGGAAGTCCAGTCGGAACTTCGTATAAGGTAATCAATCGTATTGTAATATATTCTTACAGGTATGCTGAATGCTGAAGCAGAAACAGCAACGCTTATCCTTGAAATGAAAAAAAGAATGAAGTAGGCACAAAGAAAATAAAACAGGGAGTTCAGGAAAATTAGCAGGTAAACCCTGTTTTTTAGCATGATAATGGGCTGATTAGTATTTATCGGCAACGGGTGGAACGATTCCTGAACTGTATTTCCCTGCATCAAGCTTCTCTTTCACTTCGGAGAACGCTTTGATGGTGTACTCAACATCAGCGAGTGTATGCGCCGCGGTAGGGATAAGGCGAAGCATGAGCACCCCTTTCGGAACTACGGGGTATGAAACAAGCGAACAGAATATGCCGTAATTTTTCCTCAGGTCAGCAACGATCTGTGTGCCTTCGCCTACGCCACCCTTAAGATATACCGGTGTGACTGGCGATTGGGTTTTCCCAAGGTCAAAGCCATTGGATTTCAAACCAGCCTGAAGGGCACTAACTATGGTCCAGAGTTTGTCCTTCAGTTCGGGTTTATTCCTTATAAGTTCCAGCCTTTTTAAGGAACCGATTACCATTGGCATGGGCAGGGATTTTGCATAAATCTGGGAGCGCATATTGAATGCCAGCGATTTTACAATTCTTTTTTCCGAGGCGACGAAAGCCCCAATACCGGCCATTGCCTTGGCGAAAGTTCCGAAATATACGTCCACCTGGTCCATGACGTCCTGGTCCTGGCTTGTGCCTGCCCCGGTTTCTCCCATGGTGCCAAATCCATGTGCATCGTCTATGAGAAGGCGGAACCCGTACTTTTCCTTGAGTTGAAGAATTCCCCTGAGATTTCCGCAATCACCTGCCATTCCATAAACACCTTCGGTGATCACGAGAATGCCACCCCCTGTCTGGTCGGCAAGTTTCCTTGCCCTTTTCAGCTGGGTCTCGAATTTCTCCATGTCATTATGGGGGTAAACAAAACGTTTGCTCAGGATCATCCTGAGCCCGTCGAGTATGCAGGCGTGTGCTTCAGAATCATAAACCACAACATCGTGACGGTCGACCAGGGAATCGATGATGGAAATCATCCCCATATAACCGAAATTGAGAAGATAAGCAGCTTCTTTGTGCTCGAATGATGCCAGTTCCTGCTCAAGTTGTTCGTGATGAACAGTTTGCCCCGACATCATCCTGGCCCCCATGGGCGAGCCCATGCCGTACTTTGCGGCAGCTTCTGCATCTGCCTGCCTTACTTCGGGATGATTTGCAAGTCCCAGGTAATTGTTCAGGCTCCACACCAGCATATCCTGGCCCCTGAATTTCATATGGTTGGAGATCTCGCCCTCTAATTTCGGAAAGAAATAATAACCATAGCCAACATCGGCAAACTGGCCCAGGGCTCCCATATTATTCACTACTTTGTCAAAAATGTCCACCTTAATACGTTTTTAGTTATTGAAGCGTTATCTAAACTGAAGGCGCAAAATTAGTATTTATTCACCAAAAAAACGTACCTTTGCCACATGAAATTCCGGATATCCATTCCGTTACTGCTTATCATTCTCCTATCCCTTGGTTCATGCCGTTATCAGAAAGTCCTGAAAAGCGGGTCCATGGATGAGAAATATGACGAAGCAATGAAACTGTATCATGAAAAAGATTTTTCTCATGCGCTGCAGCTTTTTGACCAGCTGATCAATGTTGTAAGGGCAACCGACAAATCCCAGCGCATATATTATTATTATGCGTATTGTTATTATAACCAGAAAGACTATACGCTGGGCGCTTACTATTTCAAGCGCTATACCAGCAATTATCCAAGCACCCCCGAAGCAGAGGAATGTGCATACATGGGAGCATACTGCCTGTTCATGAACTCACCGGTATATACTCTCGACCAGACCAATACGTATGAAGCTTTAAAGGAACTGCAGCTGTTCGTCAACACTTATCCCACCAGCAAAAGGGTGCCCGAATGCAACGAACTTATAGATAAGCTGCGCGAAAAGCTTGCCGCTAAGGATCTGCGGATTGCAAAGATGTATTTCAGGATGGAGGATTTTTCGGCCGCCATCACATCGTTTAATAATATTCTCAAGGAATATCCTGAAACAAAAAACAAAGAGGAGATCATGTTCATGATCCTGAAATCTTACTTTAAATTTGCAAAGGAAAGTATTGAAGATAAAAAGAAGGACAGGCATTCAAAGACTATTCAGGCTTATAATGATTTCATTGTACAATATCCCGAAAGTATGTTCATAAATGAGGCCAAAGATCTCAAAGCCAGGAGCCAGAAAGAACTTGAGGCAATTTATGCCAGGGAACAAAAGAGGTTAAATCAATTAAGTTCAGAACCAAGTAAAGCAACTCATTAGAATGGATTATAAAAAGATCAAGACGGATGTTAATGCTGTGACCCGTAATATCGAGGATTTTACGAACGGTACGGCAAATGTATACGAAACGGTTTCTATTCTTTCGAAACGTGCGAACCAGATCGGGCTTGAGATGAAGGAGGAATTAAACCAGAAGATCTCCGAATTTGCTACCACTACCGATAACCTTGAGGAGGTATTTGAGAACCGCGAACAGATTGAGATCGCAAAGTATTATGAACATCTTCCCAAACCTACGCTTATTGCTGTGCACGAATATATAAACGGGGAGATTTATTTCAGGAATCCGCATAAAGAAAGGCCTGACGAGTTCTAATTTTAAAGTATTGGAACATGCTCAAAGGTAAAAAGATCGTTGTAGGGGTTACAGGCAGTATAGCTGCATATAAAACTCCTTTCCTGGTAAGAATGCTTATAAAAGAAGGATGTGAGGTGAGGGTGATCATGACCCCCGCTTCAAAAAGTTTTGTTACTCCTCTTTCTCTGGCAACTTTATCAAGGAACCCTGTAATCAGTGAGCCATTCAGTGCTTCGAGCGGTGAATGGAGCAATCACGTTGAACTGGGCATCTGGGCCGATGCCATGATCTTTGCTCCTGTAACGGCAAATACGCTTGGAAAAATGGTCAACGGCATTGCCGACAATTTCGTGATCACTGCCTATCTTTCTGCAAAATGCCCGGTATTCATTGCACCGGCCATGGACCTTGACATGTTCAACCATCCTTCGACCCGAAAGAACATCGACATCCTGAGGTCATACGGCAATTTCATCATCGAACCCCAGATCGGGGAACTTGCCAGCGGGCTGTCGGGTCCCGGCAGGATGGAAGAACCGGAAAAGATCCTTGCTATTTTCAAAACATTTTTCGGAAGGCAGAACCAGCTGAGTGGCAGGAAAGTACTGATTACAGCCGGACCTACTATTGAACGTATCGATCCGGTAAGGTATATCAGCAATTTCTCATCAGGACTTATGGGCGTTGCCCTGGCTAATGAGGCAAGGTCAAGAGGTGCCGATGTCACCCTGGTTACCGGCCCAAGCCATCCCCTTACCGTGGCAGGAGGTATAAAGGAAGTTAAAGTCGAATCGGCCGAGCAGATGTTCAAAGCCTGCATGAAAGAATTTCCCCGGGTTGATTACATCATTATGGCAGCGGCCGTTGCAGACTATACCCCGGTGAAAACCGAGGGAAATAAAATCAAAAAAACCAGGGAGAATCTCTCTGTTGACTTCCATTCCACTACGGACATCCTGAAAAAAATGGGTCAGACAAAAAAAGCAGGACAGGTGCTGGTAGGTTTTGCTCTTGAAACTGAAAATGAGTTCGAAAATGCAGAAAAAAAACTAAAGAGCAAAAACCTTGATTACATTGTCTTAAACTCCCTGAGAAATAAAGGCGCCGGCTTCGGTACACCCACTAATAAAATCAGCATCTTAAGCCCCGATGGGGTGATACACAAGGGAAATGTAAAACCCAAGGAAGAAGTTGCCAAAGATATCTGGGATATTATTTCCAAATAATGAAGAAACTGCTGATCATACTGGGCTTTTCTTTTTGGGCTGCTTCTGTATCAGCCCAGGAAATGAACTGCATTGTGAGCGTTACGGCTCAGCAGTTGGAAGGTACCGATAAAAGGGTGTTTGAAACCCTTCAGAATGCCATTTATGAATTTATCAACAACCGTAAATGGACCAGCTACAATTTCAGGGTTGAAGAAAGAATAGAATGCACAATGCTGATAACGGTGAATCAGCGCCTAAGCGCCGATGAATTTTCGGGGAACATAAACCTCGTGCTAAGGCGGCCGATACTCAATTCAGCTTATAACTCTGTCCTCCTGAATTATATAGATAAAGGATTCCAGTTCAGGTACACCGAATTCCAGCCTCTTGATTATAACGACGGTACGTTTACGTCAAACCTTACTTCTGTTCTTGCTTTCTACACTTACATGTACCTTGGTCTGTATTTCGATTCCTTTTCACTGAACGGGGGACAGGCTTTTCTGGTTAAAGCCCAGGAAGTTGTTACAGCTGCCCAGAATGCCAGCGAACCGGGATGGAAGGCATTTGACGGAACCCGTAATCGTTACTGGATGGCAGAGAATTTCGTGAACCCCAGCAACTCGGCTCTTACCGATTTTTACTATAAATTTCACCGGCTTGGATTGGACCAGATGTACGAGAAAGTAGATGCCGGGAGGGAAAACTGCAGCCAAAGCCTTGATGGAATAAAAACACTTTTTGATGCTAAACCTGAATTGTTCGCAATTCAGTTGCTCACCGATGCCAAACGCGATGAGTTCGTAAATATCTATTCAGACCAAAGGGTTCCTCCTTCCGAAAAAGCCACTGTGGTTAATATTTTTAAAGAAATTGATCCGGCAAACGGGTCAAAATACCAGGCAATTCTGGATAATAAGTAAATTCAACCCCTTATTTGCGACAATGCTCAGGAAGCTGTCGATTGATAATTATATCCTAATCCATGACCTGGAAATCGATTTCTTCCCGGGACTATCTGTTATTACAGGTGAAACAGGATCAGGAAAATCGATTCTGCTGGGAGCATTGAACCTGATACTGGGTCAAAGGGCCGACACTAATTCCCTGCTTGATAAAACCGGCAAATGCATTGTTGAGGGTATATTCCTGATTAAAGGATATGAACTTGAGCCTTTTTTCAGCGCTCACGACCTTGATTATGACGATACCGCAGTCCTTCGCAGGGAAATTAACCGGAATGGCAAATCCAGGGCATTCATCAATGATACACCCGTGAATCTCAACCTGTTGAAAGAACTGGGTGATAAATTGGTGAATATACATTCCCAGAATGCCGTGGTTACGCTTAATGATGCTGATTTCCAGATGGCTATCCTTGACAGTTATGCTGGGAAGACTGAAGCCTTCAAGAAATATCAGCAGGGTTTCAGGCACTTTTCACAGCTGAAAAAAGAACTGGAAGATTACAAAAGCCAGGAGGCAAGATCTAAGGGAGAACTTGATTACTACCGTTTTCTGCTGGATGAGCTCCTCAAGGCAGGTTTAAAAGAAGGGGAACAGGAGGATTCGGAACAAAGGCTTGATATCCTGTCGCATACCGAAGAGATTAAAAGCAGCCTCTTCCTGGCTGCCGAAAAGACAGGAAGATCCGAGTTGAATATACTTTCGATGCTGAATGAGGTAATTGCATTACTCGTATCAGCCTCCAGGTATCATCCTACAATCGGAGATCTTGCTTCAAGGCTCAAAAATAACCAGATCGACCTGAAAGATATCCTTAAGGAAACCGAGAAGCTCGAGGAGGAGGTACAGTTTGATCCGGAAGAAATTCAAAGGCTCACCCAAAGGATTGACTTGATTTACCGTTTGGAGAAGAAGCATCAGGCAGGCTCTGTTAAAGAACTTCTTGAAATTATTAAAAGCATTGAAAATAAGATTAATGCAGATGACAACCTGGAGTTAAAGATCAGGTCGGCAGAAGCCGAACTTTCCCTCATTTATAATAATTTGCAAAAGGAAGCCAGCCTTATTTCGGCTGCCCGGAAAGAAGTTAAAGTTAAATTTGAAAAAGAAGTTGAACACCGGCTTGCCCAGCTTGGCATGCCGGCTTCGAAGTTCGCCGTGGACATCAGTCAGAATACTGAAATTTCATTCGGGGGACTCGATGAAGTAAAATTCATGTTCTCGGCCAATAAAGGGATTCCTGCAAGCGAAGTTTCCAGGGTCGCTTCAGGGGGCGAACTATCACGCCTGATGCTGTCGGTAAAATCGATGGTAAGCAGGAAAAATCTCTTGCCAACTATCATTTTCGATGAAATTGATAACGGTGTTTCGGGTGATATCGCAGGCAAGGTTGGAAACATACTCAAGGGAATGTCGGGTGAAATGCAGGTGATCGTTATAACCCATTTGCCGCAGATTGCAGGCAAGGGCGAGCACCATTATAATGTATACAAAACCGAAAACGAAGATATCACGGTGACTCTGATCAGGAAGTTAAAGAACAGCGAAAGGGTCGAAGAGATCGCCCGGATGATGAGCAATGAAAATGTCACCGCCTCGGCAATTAAAACTGCCAGGGAACTACTTTCAAACTAAAAAATGAACTATGGAATTTAGTTAATTTTAAAGTTTAAGTAAATATTCCAAATTATTATTAATTAAGAATATAACATCATGTCATATAATTTACTAAAAGGGAAAAGAGGAATAATTTTCGGAGCTCTGGATGAGCAATCCATTGCCTGGAATGTTGCGCTGAAGGCCTATGAGGAAGGCGCAATTTTTACACTTTCAAACACCCCGCTGGCAATAAGGTTCGGGAATGTTAAAGACCTGGCCGAACATTGCCACACAGAAATAATCCCGGCTGATGCAACCAACGTAAAAGAGCTTGAACATGTTTTCAATAGAACCATGGAAATCATGGGCGGCAAGATTGATTTCATCCTTCATTCCATCGGGATGTCGATGAATGTGAGGAAAAGCAGGGAATATGACGACCTGGATTATGATTTTTACAGGAAGACGATCGATATATCCGCCATGTCGTTTCATAAAATCATTCAGGTAGCCAAGAAACTTGATGCCGTCAATGACTGGGGTTCTATTGTTGCCCTTTCTTATATTGCAGCGCAGAGGACTTTGTACAGGTATAATGATATGGCTGATGCGAAGGCCATGCTTGAATCCATTGCAAGGAGTTTCGGTTATATATACGGCAGGGAAAAGAATGTGAGGATCAACACTATTTCTCAATCACCCACCAGGACTACTGCCGGCAGTGGCGTCAAAGGAATCGATGCTTTGATTGATTTTACCGAAAGGATGTCGCCCCTGGGTAATGCCACCGCCGAAGAATGTGCCAATTTTTGTATTGTGCTGTTTTCTGATCTTTCGAGAAAGGTCACCATGCAGAACATTTTCCACGACGGCGGTTTCTCAGGTATGGGTATGAGTCTCAAAGCGATGACTCAATATAAAAAATGTCTTGAGGACGAGTGATCATTTCCGTTTTCCATTTATTTTTTTTATCTTAAATTTGCATCCGCAAAAAACGAAGAATGAATATACTTGTATGTATCAGCAACGTTCCTGACACCACGACAAAAGTGAAGTTTATCGATGATTCTAAAAAACTCGATATTACAGGAATTCAATGGGTTATAAATCCATGGGACGAATTGTCCCTTACCAGGGCGCTTGAGCTTAAAGACAATGCAGCCAACGGCATCCAGAAAATTACGGTAGCTCATGTAGGACTGGCCGGTTCAGAACCGACGATCAGGAAAGCACTTGCTATCGGCGCAGATGACGCGATCAGAGTGAATGCAGATCCCGGCGACGGTATTTTTGTTGCTTCCCAGCTTGCGGAGGTTCTGAAGAAGGAAGCTTACGACATTGTCCTTTGCGGAATTGAATCCAGTGATTATAATGGCTCCATGGTAGGAGGGATGCTTGCCGAATTCCTGGATGTCCCATCGGTTTCCTCAGTCTCGTCAATGAATATAGAAAACGGGCAGGCAGTTCTTACCAGGGAGATTGACGGGGGCAAAGAAGTTGTAAATGTCCCGGTCCCGTTTGTTGCGATTGTCCAGAAGGGTATTGCAAAAGAGCCCAGGATCGCCGCCATGAGAGGCATTATGATGGCCAGGACAAAACCCATCAGGGTATTTGAACCGACAGGAAGCGCTTCCATGACCGAACTGCTTAATTATGAGAAACCCAAGCCAAGGGCGGCATGCAAATATATTGACCCCGAAAATCCAAAGCAGCTTGTCGAGCTTCTTCAGAATGAGGCCAAGGTTATTTAATCAATGTAAATCCATTCGTATAAAATAATATCATGAGTGTATTAGTATTTGTTGAGAATTGGGATGGCAGGTTCAAGAAACTCAGTTTCGAGCTTGTTTCCTACGCGGCAAAGCTTGCCGAAATGCTGGGTTCCGCCGCAACTGCCGTTTCTATTGGGAAAGTTGAGGATTCGGAGCTTTCAAAACTTGCTGCTTACGGTGCATCCGCTATTGTAAGCATCGAAGGTGATCAGTACAATGTTCTTGATAACCAGAATTATTCATCTGCCATTGCAGAAATGGCAGTGAAATACAATGCCGGGGTGGTTGTCCTTTCGAACAATAATATGGGTAAAGCCATCGCCCCAAGGATAGCTGTAAAGCTTAAGGCGGGGTTTGGAGCCGGTGTTAGCCGCCTCCCGGTTTCGCTTGATCCTTTCGTGGTCTATAAAAAAGTCTTCTCGGGGAATGCATTTGCAAACATCACCATTAAATCAGGCATCAGGGTGTTGACACTTGCCCAAAATTCTTTCGAACTGATTGAAAAACAGATGCCTGTTGTCATCGAAAAAGTAGCCGGCAAAGCTGTTGAAAATAAAATCGTGGTAAAAGACACCCAGAAACAAACCGGCAAAGTTCTTCTTACCGATGCCGATATCGTTGTTTCGGGAGGACGCGGAATGAAGTCGCCCGATAACTGGGCTCCCCTGGTTGAGCTTGCAAGTATACTGGAAGCCGCAACCGCCTGTTCCAGGCCCGTATCTGATGAAGGTTGGAGAGGCCATGATGAGCATACCGGGCAAACCGGGAAGATCATAGCCCCGAATCTTTATTTTGCCATCGGCATTTCAGGTGCAACCCAGCATCTTGCAGGTGTAAGCGGTTCCAAATATATCGTTGCCATCAATACCGATAAAGATGCACCCATTTTCGAAGCTGCCCAGTATGGTATTATTGGGGATGCCTTAAAGGTCTTGCCTAAACTTGTTGAAGCTTTCAGAGAGGTAAAAGGGAAATAACCTAATCATGCTTAAACAGATCGTCTTTTCTCTGGTCCTCCTTCTTACACTGGGAATATTCTCATATTCATCGTTTCGTTACATCAGGTTCTTCAGGTTCACCAGGACCGGTTTTCCCGTTAAGGAATTTCGAAAGAGGTTTGGCATCATGTTCAAAGTGGCTATCGGCCAGACCAAGATCTTCAGGTTCCCTTACGTGGGATTGCTGCATGCCATTGTTTTCTGGGGTTTCTGCGTAATCCTGTTCGGAAGTATTGAGATGATCATCGACGGACTTTTCGGTACCGAACATGCATTGAGCTTCCTGGGCATATTTTATAAACTGGTTATAGGCAGCGGGGATGTATTTGCACTACTGATCGCGTTAGCAATACTTGCTTTCCTTTCGAGAAGGCTCTTTGCCCATATAAAGCGTTTCGAGGGCATAGAAATGAAACACATTTCACATGTCGATGCCAACATCGCCCTAAGTCTTATCTTTTTACTTATGATTTCCTTACAGGGGATGAACATTGCCTATTTACAGCAGCAATCCCTTGCAAACAAGGCCCTGGATGGCCTTTATCCTCTTAGCAGGCATCTCACAGGCTTGCTTGCAGGCTGGGATTTAAAACAGCTGGGAATACTCTATGAGGCATGCTGGTGGTCACACATCCTTCTTATCTTCCTGTTTGCCAACATCCTGCCTTATTCAAAGCATTTTCATGTTTTCATGTCGGTACCCAATGTCTTTCTCTCCAGGCTCGAGCCTCTCGGCAAATTAAAAACCATGGACAGCATCACAAGGGAGGTGAAACTGATGCTTGGTCCCACTGAAGCTTTTTCCGCCCCTGATGCCGGAGCAACTGTTGAGAGGTTTGGAGTGAAGGATGCCGAAGATGCCTGCTGGAAGAACTATTTCGACTCCCTTGCATGTACCGAATGCGGGCGCTGCACCTCGGTATGCCCGGCCAATATTACCGGGAAAAAGCTATCCCCCCGCAAAATCATGATGGATCTCAGGGCAAGGATGAAAGAAAAGGGGCCTCTGATGGTTAAAAACGGCAGGGATTTTTCTGACCAGAAGTCGCTCGTGAGGGATTATATTTCTGAAGAGGAGCTGTGGGCCTGCAATACATGCAATGCCTGTACGATGGAATGCCCAATTAACATTAATCACCTGAGCCTCATAATCGACATAAGGAGATATCTTGTCATGGAAGAAGGCTCGGCTCCGGGCCAGCTTAAAGCCATGTTCAGTTATATTGAAAATAACGGGGCCCCATGGCAGTTTTCAAAGGGCGACCGGATGTTATGGGCCAGGGACCTGGAAATCCATAACAACTAGGCTAAGTTGAAGAAGATGAGTGGGAAGACTAAAATACAAGTGCCGGTAATGGCTGATCTCTTTGCAAAAGGGGAGAAACCTGAATTTCTGTTCTGGGTCGGATGTGCCGGGGCGTTTGACGACAGGTACCGTAAAGTCTCAAGAGCCTTTACAAAGATATTGACTTACCTTAATGCAAGCTATGCGGTTCTGGGGAATGAGGAAACCTGTACTGGTGATCCTGCCAGGAGGGCCGGGAACGAGATGCTATACCAGATGCAGGCCCTGCAGAATATTGAGCTGTTCAGGCAGTATGATGTCAAAAAGATAATGACCATCTGCCCTCATTGTTATAATATCTTTAAAAACGAATACCCTGATCTCGGGGGAAACTACGAAGTAGTCAGCTACGTGCATTTCCTCGACCGGATGATCTCTGAAGGGAAGCTGAAGATCAGCAATCCCTGTTACAGCAATATGAAGGTGACCTATCATGACCCCTGTTACCTTGGCCGTGCCAATAATATTTATGAAGAGCCCAGGAATATACTGAAAAACCTGAGTTCGCATTTTACCGAGATGCGCAGGAACCACAGTTCCTCTCTCTGCTGCGGTGGGGGAGGCGGACAGATGTTCAAGGAAGCTGAACCGGGAAAGAAGGAAGTCTATACTGAACGTACCGAAGACGTTTTGCAAACAGGCGCATCGGTTGTTGCCACGGCCTGCCCTTTTTGCATGAATATGATCACCGACGGAATTAAATATAAAAACAAGGAAACCGAGGTCAGGAATATGGATATAGCCGAAATGATCGCTGTTTCGTTAAACCTGTAAGCAATTAATCATTAAACCAAACCAGATGGAAAACCAGCAAGTATTGAAAAGCGGCGAATTTCTTGTTCGCGAGATCACTCCAGCGGAAATCTTTATCCCTGAGGAATTTAACGAAGAACAGTTGATGATTGCCCAGACCTGCCGCGATTTTCTTCAAACGGAATTGTATCCGATTGTGGATAAACTTGATGCACCGGATATTATCCTTATGAGAGACACCCTGAAAAAAGCCGGGGAACTCGGACTTATGGGTATTGCCATTCCCGAAGAGTACGGGGGATTTGGACAGTCTTTCGTTACCCAGATGCTTGCCGCAGAAACCATTGGAGCCGGGTATTCGTTTTCAGTAGCGTTCATGGCCCATACCGGTATAGGTACCCTTCCTATCATGTATTATGGGAATGAGGACCAGCGGCAGCGTTATGTAAGCCGGCTGGCAACAGGCGAGATGATAGGGGCATACTGTCTTACCGAACCAGGAGCAGGAAGTGACGCCAATTCAGGCAAAACCCAGGCTGTACTTTCGGAAGACGGGAAACATTATATCCTGAACGGGCAAAAGATGTGGATCACCAATGCTGGTTTTGCCGATTCCCAGGTTGTGTTTGCCAAAATAGACAGGGACAGGGTGTTGTCGGCTTTCATTGTTGAACGTTCATTCCCGGGAGTTTCAGTCAATCCCGACGAACATAAGATGGGTATTAAAGGATCGTCTACGGCACAGATCTTTTACACCGACGTAAAAGTACCGGTCGAAAACCTGATTGGAACAAGGGGGGAAGGATTCCGTATCGCCCTGAGCATATTACATATGGGGCGTATCAAGCTGGGTGCCAACGTTCTTGGTGCCAGTAAAAAAGCAATCAACGATTCTGTCAAATATGCCAACGAACGGAAACAATTCGGTGTGTTTATTTCCACCTTCGGCTCAATCAAACATAAGCTGGCCGAGCAGGTGATCAGAACATTTGCCCTTGAATCGGCAATTTACAGGGTGAGCAGGGATATAGACATCCAGATAGAAAAAAATAAAGCTGAAGGAATGGACAAGGGCAGGGCCAGCATCGAAGGCATCAGCCATTATGCCGTTGAGGCTGCCATTCTTAAAGTGTATGGTTCGGAAGTCCTGGATTTTATTATTGACGAAGCTGTTCAGATCCACGGAGGAATGGGATATTCAGCCGAAATGGCGGTTGAAAGAGGATACAGGGATTCAAGGATCAACAGGATTTTCGAAGGTACTAACGAGATCAACCGTTTGCTGGTTGTTGATACAGCAATGAAACGTGCCATGAAAGGTGATTTTGACCTTATGGGTGCCGCCGATAAGATAATGGCCTTAAGCGGACAGCTTGCCGAAGCAAAGCCTGAACCGGAAAGCTACTTTGATGAAAAAATGCGTTATATCCGTAATTTCAAAAAGGCTGTCCTTATTGCAATCCACGGAGCATCAAAGACTTTTGACAAGAAGCTGGTGCAGGAACAGGAAGTCCTGAATAATCTCTCCGACATGATCATTGAGCTATATATTGCCGAATCAACCTGCCTGAGGGTAAACAAGCTTGAAACTATGAAAGGATCCGCTGCCGTGGCATTATACAAGGATATGCTTGATGTTTTGGTTTACGATGCGGCCGACAGGATAAGGAAAGCCGGATGTGATGCTATTTATTGTTTTGCCGACGACGAAAAGGCCCTTGCCCTGGTTGATGCTGTACAGTCGCTGAGCGTGGTAGCGGGATTTAACGTCAAAGAATCACGCAGGAGAATTGCAGCAAGGCTTATCGAGGACAACCAATACAAATTTTAATACGCTCTCTTTAAAAACGCAATAGGAATTTAGATTACTTTTGCATGGTTATTTATAGGGTTTGCACTGAGAGGTGCTGAACTTGAAGTATTATGAACAGCACTATCCTGAATTTTATTCTCCTGGCAAGAACGGCGAAGGACAGTACTTCCTTCGACCCGAGCATGCTATATCTAATACTGGCACTTGTTGGGCTTTTTCTTTTCGTCCTTCTACTGGTCTTTACCAGGGCTCGTTTGTTCCCGCTGATCAAGCTGGGATATGTCCACCTGGTTTATGGGCGTTACAGTTATGAATTCCTCGAATTTTTCAAGGAAAATAACCTGAGGAATCCCCACAACAACTGTATCAAAGACGAAATATCAATGCACTTTTTCACTTTTTACAAGCCGAAGCGGGACGCTTTGTTTTTCACGACCGATACCAAGATTGAATTCGGGGATGTTCCCTTTTTGACTACCTACAAAAAGCTGATCAAGATGAAAGGCGAACCTGATTGCATCAATGTGTCAAGGTTTGCAGCAAACCGGGTGAAACTTGTGGGCTTCAATGAATCGCTTCAGAACATGGCGATGAAATCGATGTATTATTTCATTGAGGACCGTTTTGTGATGGGAGAATATAATTTTGCCGACCTTATTAAAGTAAGGACTGCCGAAGTACTGGCTTCCTTAACAGGCAAGTATCTGAAGGAAAATAACGTTCAGTCCGACAATTTTTATATTTCCGATCCCCAGGGCGACAAGATCAATTATGAGAACAATGGGTTTTCAATCACTATTCGTTATTACTTCCGCGGGGATGAAGATGTGAACCATCTCTTGGATTCCGTTTTCGGGAATTCCGGTGAAAACGGGGAAACGCTGATCCAGACGATGAAACACGAAGAGCTGATCAACCGGTTTTAAACACCTGCTTCCTTGGCAGGCAGGGCTGCTTCGGCTTTGCTTACAGTTACAAAAACATCCGATTTCTCAGTATTCATATCCAGGGTAAGGATATCGTTCAAGGTAAGTTTTGATTTGATTACCTCTTCGGCAAGGACGTCTTCGATGTATTTTTGAATTGCACGTTTCAGCGGTCTTGCGCCGAACTGTGAATCCCAGCCTTTTTCGGCTATAAAATCCTTGGCTTCGGTGGTAATGACAACCTGGTAGCCTATGTTTTTGATGCGTTTGAAAAGCTGGGCCAGTTCAATGTCAATGATTTTATGGATGTCTTCTTTTTCTAAAGAATTGAAGATGATGACATCGTCGATACGGTTGAGGAATTCAGGTGCGAATGTCTTTTTCAATGCATTTTCGATCACGCTTCTTGTGTTGTCGGCGCTGGAATCCAGCTTGGCCTTGGTCATGAAGCCCACACCCTGCCCGAAATCCTTGAGCTGGCGGGAGCCAATATTTGAAGTCATGATCACGATGGTGTTTTTGAAATCCACCCTGCGCCCGAAACTATCGGTAAGCTGTCCATCGTCAAGCACCTGCAATAAAAGGTGAAATACGTCGGGATGCGCTTTCTCGATTTCATCGAGTAAGATGATGGAGTAGGGGCGGCGGCGGATCTTCTCGGTGAGCTGACCTCCTTCTTCATAGCCCACATATCCCGGAGGCGCACCGATTAGCCTGGATACGGCGAATTTTTCCATGTATTCGCTCATATCGATGCGAACGAGAGCATCTTCGGTATCAAACAGGTATTTCGAAAGTATCTTTGCCAGGTGGGTTTTGCCGACCCCTGTAGGGCCAAGGAAAATAAAGGTGCCTATGGGCTTATTGGGGTCTTTTAACCCGGCCCTGTTGCGGCGGATCGCTTTAACGACCTTCTTGATGGCTTCATTTTGCCCGATCACTGAGTTCTCGATCTCGCCTTCCATGTTAATCAGCTTTTCGCTTTCGTTTTTTGCGATACGCTGAACAGGAATGCCGGTCATCATGGCAACTACCTCGGCCACATTCTCTTCACTTACTATTTCGCGGTTGATCTTGGCCTGTTCTTCCCATCTTTTCTTTTCCTTTTCCAGGTTGTCCTGGAGTTTTCGCTCAGTATCGCGGAGGTCGGCAGCCTCTTCAAATTTCTGGCTGTTTATAGCCTCCATCTTTTTTTTCCGGGCTTCTTCAATCTGGCTTTCGATATTGATGATCTCCTGAGGAACATTGATGTGGGTGATATGAACCCTGGCACCTGCTTCGTCAAGGGCGTCGATAGCCTTATCGGGGAGGTAACGGTCGCTAAGGTAGCGGTTTGTGAGGGAAACGCAGGCTTTGATAGCTTCATCGGTATATTTTACCAGGTGGTGGTCTTCATACTTTTCCTTAATATTCTGAAGGATCTCAATTGTTTCATCCGGGTCGGTGGGATCGACAAGGACTTTTTCGAAACGTCTCTCCAAAGCTCCGTCCTTTTCGATATACTGCCTGTATTCATCGAGAGTGGTAGCGCCTATGCATTGCAGTTCGCCCCTGGCAAGGGCAGGCTTGAACATATTGGATGCATCAAGGGAACCTGAGGCATTGCCTGCTCCGACAATGGTATGGATTTCGTCGATGAACAGGATGATGTTCGGATTTTTTTCAAGTTCATTGAGCACGGCTTTCATCCTTTCCTCGAACTGTCCGCGGTATTTGGTGCCGGCAACCAGGGAGGCCAGGTCAAGCGAAACCAGGCGTTTATTGAATAAAGCCCTGGAAACTTTTCTCTGGACTATCCTCAGGGCAAGACCTTCGGCAATCGCCGACTTGCCCACACCGGGTTCGCCTATTAAAATAGGATTGTTTTTCTTGCGACGGCTCAGGATCTGGGCAATGCGCTGAAGTTCTTTCTCCCTTCCTACAATAGGGTCAAGCCGGCCTTCCTCTGCCGCCCGTGTTATATCCCTTCCGAAATTATCAAGGACAGGGGTTTTGGATTTGGCTTCGCCGGCCCGTTTCGGGGTCGACATAAATGATTTGCCTCCTTCTTCCTGTTCTTCATCTTCCTCATCCTTGGGAAGAATGTTCTGGGGAGGCATTAATTTTTCCTCCCTGCCCGAAGTCATGATAGCCCTGAGTTCTTCTTTAAAGCTGTCATATGTTATGCCAAAATTACCGAATGTTTTGGTCACCAGGTTATTCTCGTCTTTCAGGATAGCCAAAAGAAGATGTTCAGTTCCAATGAGTTCACTGTTGAAAACCTTGGCTTCAAGGTAGGTTATCTTAAGGGCTCTTTCGGCCTGTTTGATCAGGGGAATGTTTTCGGCGCCTATGGGGCGTTCCTTATGGCTGGCTACGGCCTGTTCAATCTTGTTCCTGATTTCCTTGAGGTCGGCCCCGAGATTTCGTAAAATCTTGATGGCCAGCCCTTCACCTTCCCTGATAATACCCAGGATCAGGTGTTCAAGCCCGATATAATCATTACCAAGCCGTTGTGCTTCTTCCCTGCTGTATATTAAAACGTCTTTGACACGTTGTGAAAACTTAGCTTCCATGAATTAATCCTTTCTCATTAATAACGTTACAGGCAGCAATAAAAACATATCAAGGATACGAATTATTTTGAACCTGCAGTCTATTGTTTACAATAATCAAGCCAGAATATTTTTATCGGTAAAAATGGCAATGGCCCAAAAGTACTATCGAAATTGTCCTGATCATAATGAAAGGCCTTTAATTATTAACATTTCCGTGTTCATAAGAGTGTAAAATATTAACGTTTTTTTTCATGGTTATAAGGGTGATTTTCGCTACCTTCGTACACAGGAAAATGAATTATTATTTTCCTGGTAATCAATAAGATAAAAATGGAAAAAATGGAATCCGGTGAGAAGATAGTTCAGGTCAACATTGAGAACCAGATGAAGACGGCATATATCGACTATTCCATGTCGGTAATTGTCGCCAGGGCGTTGCCTGATGTAAGGGATGGATTGAAGCCTGTTCACCGCAGGGTGCTTTTCGGAATGTATGAGTTGGGTGTACTTTCGAACCGTTCGTATAAAAAGTCGGCAAGAATAGTAGGGGAGGTGCTTGGGAAGTACCATCCTCACGGAGACACATCGGTATATGACGCCATGGTGCGCATGGCCCAGGACTGGAGCCTGAGGTACCCCCTGGTTGACGGCCAGGGCAACTTCGGTTCCATGGACGGTGATAATCCTGCCGCCATGAGGTATACAGAGGCCAGGATGAGAAAGATCGCCGAGGAAGTTGTAGCCGATATTGAAAAAGAAACGGTCGATTTCAAGTTGAATTTTGATGATACCCTGAAAGAGCCAACGGTAATGCCTTGCAGGATACCCAACCTGCTGATTAACGGCGCATCCGGCATCGCAGTAGGTATGGCCACCAATATGGCCCCTCATAATTTAAGCGAGGTGGTCGACGGCATCATTGCGTATATAGATAACAGGGAAATCACCATAGATGAGCTCATGAAGTTCATCAAGGCCCCTGATTTCCCCACGGGAGGGGTGATTTACGGTTATGAAGGCGTGAAGGAAGCATATCATACCGGCAGGGGCCGGGTAATGATGAGGGGTGAGATCAAGATAGAGCAGGAAGACAACGGAAGGGAAAAGATCATCGTAACTTCCATCCCATACCAGGTGAACAAGGCTGAAATGATCAAAAAGACAGCCGAGCTTGTAAATGATAAAAAAATTGAAGGGATCACCGATATCCGTGATGAGTCGGACCGTTCAGGAGTACGTATTGTATATGAACTCAAGAAAGAGGCGATCACAAATGTCGTCCTCAATAAATTATACCAGCTAACACCCTTACAGACATCATTCAACATCAATAATATCGCCCTGGTTCACGGAAGGCCGGTGATGCTTAACCTAAAAGACCTCATCGTTCATTATGTAAACCACCGCCATGATGTAATCATTCGCAGGACACAATTCGAGTTGTCGGAAGCTGAAAAGCGGGCACATATTCTTGAAGGTTTGCTGATAGCCCTGGATAACCTTGATGCAGTGATAAAACTGATCAGGGAATCAAGGACCCCGGATGATGCAAGGACAGGCCTTATGAGCGCATTCGGACTTAGTGAGCTCCAGGCCCGGGCAATCCTTGACATGAGGCTGCAAAGGCTTACAGGGCTTGAGCGGGACAAGATCAGGGCCGAATACGATGAACTTCTCAAACTCATTGAAAGCCTGAAAGCCATTCTTGCGAACGAGACCATGAGAATGGATATCATCAAGGCCGAGATGAGGGAGATCAAGGAAAAATACGGGGATGAATCGCGTACCCAGATCGTTTATGCTGCAAGTGATTTCAGGATGGAGGATGTTATTGCAGATGAGAATGTGGTGATCACCATTTCTCATATGGGCTATATCAAGCGCACTCCCCTAACGGAATACCGCAGGCAGAACAGGGGAGGGAAAGGATTTAGAGGTTCCGACATCCGCGACGAGGACTTCCTCGAGCATCTGTTTGTGGCCACTAACCATAATTACCTTCTTTTCTTTACACAGAAAGGCAAAGTCTTCTGGCTCAGGGTATTTGAAATCCCCGAAGGCTCCAAGACTTCTAAGGGAAGGGCTATACAGAACCTGATCAATATTGAGCCTGACGATAAGGTTAGGGCTTTTATCAATGTTAAGGATCTGAAGGATGAAGAATACTGTGCTTCAAATTACATAATCCTTTGCACCAAGAGGGGAACCATTAAAAAGACTTCGCTTCAGGCTTATTCCAGGCCGAGGCAGAACGGTATCATTGCCATCAATATCAATGAAGGCGACTATTTGCTTGAAGCCAAGCTGACTCACGGGGAGGATGAGGTTTTAATGGCCCTGCGTTCGGGCCGGGCCATCCGTTTCAACGAAAGCAAAGTCAGGCCGATGGGACGAAACGCATCGGGAGTGCGTGGGGTTACACTTGGGAGTAAAGATGATGAAGTGGTGGGGATGATCTGCCTGCCCAAAGATCAGAAGAGGGAAGTCCTGGTGGTTTCCGAAAACGGATATGGAAAAAGGTCCGACATCGAAGATTACAGGGTGACCAATCGCGGAGGCAAGGGTGTTAAAACCATCAATGTGACCGAGAAAACCGGCCAGCTTATTGCTGTTCGTGACGTCACCGACAGCGATGACCTGATGATCATCAACAAATCGGGGATCATAATCCGTATGGCAATTGCCGACCTCAGGATAGTAGGACGGGCCACCCAGGGAGTGAGACTGATAAAGATCAACGAGGGAGATGCCATTGCTGCTGTGGCAAAGGTGGAAGTTGAAGAGGGTGCCGAACCGGATGAAACTGCGGTAGTCGATCCCGATCAGCCTCTACAGGATGATACAGATACTCCCGAAACAGGGAAACCTGAAGGGAATGAGGAAAATTAATTTTCAGTGTATCTTTATTAATCAGAGTGCTTTTTATAAATTTGCCGCTTCGAAATTGAAACTAAATTCTATATACATGAAAAGGATAGTATTAATGGTGTTAATGGTAATCTCCATTTCACTTGCGTTTAGTCAAAAGTCTGTCAGGCAGACAGCATCTAACTACTTAAAAGAAGGCAAGTTGGATAAAGCGCTGGAAACAATCAACCAGTGTATCCAAGACCCAAGTACCGCCCAGGATTCCAAAGCATGGTTTATCCGTGGGAATATTTATTCAGAAATTGCCATTACCAAGGATGAAAAGTATAAAGCCCTTGAGCCGGATCCTATGGGGAAAGCCCTGGAGTCCTATAAAAAAGCAACCCTGTACGATGAGAAGAAGGAGTTTACAGACGATATTTTTCAGAAGGTGAACTGGCAGAGGAATAAATACTTTAACGAGGCTGTTGATTTTTACGGAAAAAAGGAATACAAAAGCGCAATGCTGTCATTTGATCATAGCTATTCAGCTCTTGCAGCAATCAATATCCCCGATACCTTGTCCTTGTTTTATGCCGCTACCTGTGCGACCATGGCAAACGACAGGGTGCAGGCTAAAAAATATTACATTGATCTGTTAAAGCTTAAGGCTAAATCAGTAGCTATATATGCTTCACTTTCTGAATTATATCGTTTAGATAAAGATTCAACCGGAGCGCTTGCCGTGATACGTGCCGGGCAGAAAATGTACCCGGGAAACATGCCCTTATTCCTGGCCGAGACAAATATATATCTGACATTTAACAATACAGATAAAGCCTTGAGCAATCTCGAGCTCGCAGCAAAGAAGGACAGTGCGAATCCGAGTATTTATTATGCTTTGGGCACCATTTATAATAAACTGGTGGACGATACAACAAAGACTGCCGAATTCAGGGACAAGATGTTCACCCTGGCCGAAAAGGCCTATAAGAGGGCAATACAGCTGAAGCCTGATTATTTTGACCCGGTCTTCAACATTGGTGCTCTGTATGTTAACAAAGCAGTTGTATACGATGACAAAGCCAAGAACCTGCCTTTGGATGCTGATGCAGAATTTAAGTCTCTCAAGGCCCAGGCCGACAAATACCTGGAAGAAGCGATTCCATTTCTTGAGAAAGCCTGTGAGTTGCAGCCAACCGATGTTTCAACTTTGAATTCGCTGAAGCAAATCTATATAAGGCAGCAGAAGACAGACAAGATCAAAGCGATCAATGAAAAGATTAATGCGTTATTGAAAAAATAGGGGATTTTTATTCCCTGGAAAAGGCCGTCATAACCTGACGGTTTTTTTTTGCCACAAATGTCTGTCAATAGGACCAGGGGTTGGAAAAAATGGTAGGTGGAGCTACCTGTTCATCTGCATGGCAGGGAGGTTATTAATAGATTAATTGCATTTTTATACTTAACATAATATTAATTGCATTTTTATACTTAACATAATATTAATTATAAGAAAATTAAAAAGATGCATATAATTGAAATACAACTACATGCGATTTTGAAAAAAGGCCATTTTTGGTTAAAAAATTGGGGTTTAAGCGCTTTAACCTTGTTTAATAGACAGTAATTCAATATGATAGAGAAATTAATATTCATTGTAAAAACAATGATATTAGGATTAAACATCAATAAATCAAATCATTAATTAAATATTTTACTTGATTCTCCGTTTAAAATAAAGTATGCGAAAAATCAAACTTCATTATTACTCCACCCCTGATAAATCAGCAACTTATCAGAGACATAAGATGTTTCGGTTTAATCTTGGAAACAAGGTAACTATCACCTTGAAAAATGAATCTAAACTATTACTCATAATATCGAAAATCAACGAAGAACTTAATGTTTATCTCGCTGATTTGAATCATATGTACATGGAGCTATTTAACTTACATAGAAGAAAATGGTTTGTCCTTGATGAGGAAAATCATAATCTTGAAGAAGATAAAATGATACGCGATTCCTTAAATTCCATTGATCGGTTCATGGATCTAGTTGTAAACAATACCAACTACCCTGATGCAAATTATTTCACCTTCAAACATCTGAACATAATTTTAGATGAATTTGAAAAAATCATCAAAACCTTTATCACTATTGACAAAAGAAGAAATAATTATCAGGAAATTCAATCACTTAAAGCCATAAAAAAACGAGTGAACTCACTTCGAACAGAAATAAATTCACTCGGTTCAGAATACTAATTCTTACTAAGCAATTTCTTGTAAGCAAATTCACGGTTAGAATATGCCTTGGCATTATTTGGATCAATCTCGATCACCTTGGAGTAATCGGCTATTGCCTTATCCCATTGCCCAAGGTTACAGAAAGCTGCACCACGATTGTTATATGCGCTTGCATATTTAGGATCAAGTACAATGGCTTTGGAGAAATCAGCTACCGCTTTGTCCCACTGCCCAAGGTTAAAGAAAGCAGCTCCACGGTTGGAATACGCAATTATACTTCTTGGATCAATTTCGATAATTTTAGTGAAATCACCTATTGCCTTGTCATATTTACCAAGGTGAACATAGGCAAAGCCACGATCGTTGTACCCTTCTTCAAGTTTCGGATTAATACTGATCACATTTGAATAGTCGTCTATTGCCTTCTCCCACTGCCCAAGTCGACGAAAAGCAACTCCACGGTTTAATAATACCCTTGGCAGATTCGGGGTTTTTGCGATATTATCATTCCAAAGAGATATAAAATCATTCCAAATTTTATTTCTCTCATAAGTAAGGTAAGAGTTTAATCCTATAATTAAAACGAAAATGGAAAGTGCAAGGTATTTGTATTTATTCCAGAATAAAAGGTAAATGCCCGAAGTAAGGATCAGAAAAAAACCGAATGAAGGAATGTAGGTCCGATGTTCGCATACCAAATCATCCAATGGAATGATGCTCGATTCAATTAACGAAGTAAGGAAAAACCAGAAAATGCCAAAAGAAATGACCCTATGCTTATTAAATAAAAACATTGCCAGTATGATTAATGATAAAATGAAAAGGAAGCATAGAATCGTTTTTAATTCAAAAAAAGTATTTGAAATCGGGATATCGTAGTCTAAATTCTGGTCTATTGGAAAGAACAAGAGCTGAATATATTTTACAATGATGCTAAACTGTGAGAAAAGATAATTAACTGGGGTTATTGCATATGCATGTCCCAATCTTGGAGGAATCGTTTTAAAAACGCTAAATGAGTATTTAAAAGGAATGATCAACATAACTCCCAGAAATGCTGCGAGCAATAGGATCACGCGGTAGTCCCTAAAATTTAATGAAAACTTCTTTGTCCTTAAAAAGAATAATTCAAAAAGCATGATAGCAAACGGAAGCGTAAAAGCATTTTCTTTTGTTAGCATAGCCAGCACGGCAGAGATCAATGAAAAAGAAAACAATAGAGTTTTAGATATATTTCCCTTGTTTGAAAGTCTGGCTTTTATATAAAATATTAAGGAAAAGAGGTAGAACATAGCAACCATGGAGGCAAGACGTTGCCAAATATAAGTTACAGATTGAGTTGCAAGAGGGTGTGAAACAAATAATAATGCCGTGAATAAAGCAATAACTTTTTTTTGCCTGTTTATTGGATTATCCTTTAAGGCAGGGGAAGAAAAGATCAGTAAGGTAAGCCACCAGACAAGACAGGCATTTATGAGATGAATGATCAGGTTAACAAAATGATAATAATAAACATCCAGTTGATTAAAATGATAATTAAGTGCAAAAGTGAACATTCCAAAAGGACGTGATGGATAAATATTCACCCAGGCTTTCACATCCGCTAAATTTGGAATAAATGATTATTCCTAACAGGATTATAACTGCCAATCCAAAAATTTCAGAATATCTGTCCTTTTTAACTGGTTTTATTGATTTCTTATATAGATTGTGAGGTGCCCTTTTCGGTAATCCTGCTTTCAGAGGTTTTTTTTTCGACGGTTCTTTCATTAGTCTAAACATTAGATCATTAGCAGTAAAATGACACTCATGCTGAAATAGATGACAAGTGCAAAAATTTTATTTTGGTTTTTTCAATATCAAATATAGGAATAAATCAACTTTATAAAGTTAACAAACGATTCGAAGTTTAAAGAGTATCTAAAAGCTTCGGTGCTGAATTCTGCAACCTACCCTGCGCATTCAGCACATATCCCATATTTTCTAGGGATCCCACGACACCATCGATGCCAAGGACCTGTTTGGTCAATGAAATCTTGAAATAGTCTTCTTCGGCTGCTTCAAACTCAGCCCTGGTCGGATGCGGAAGCTTCTGCCAATAGGAATACAGGAATTCCACTTCATGTATTGCATCAATGAGAAGCTTTTCATTATCCCGTTGCTGAGAACATTTTTGTTCATAATCAATCTCCATCCTTCTTCGGGTAAACTTATCAGTGGCAGGATCACCAATCTTTTCCTGTAATTCATCAAGATCAACCTGGAATTTCAATTGATTGTAATACGCTTCATTCAGCGTTAATATTTTATCGCGCAACGAAAGACAGACTGCTCGGAATGCACGCTGCGGAGTTTGGGCCCCATTTACAATGAAATTGGCAATCTGAAAATCAGAATTTCCGAAAGGCACATTCAAAAATGAATCCTGGATCTCGCTTAAAAGCGTTTTAAATTTTGTTAAATCTTGCATACTGTTTGGGTTTTAGTTGTTGTTATTTTATTCCTGTCCAATAATTTAGAGCAACGGAATAAGACATTGTCTGATAAACATTTTGACCAATTCCGTAAACGGTTTCATTGGAAAAAGCGAATGCAGAAATACCATTGGTATAATTGCCACCCATCCAATAGCCTTTTGTGAGTGAGCTTCCGCTTCCCTGGCCATATAATCCACCTGTTGCAGTAAGAAGTGCAACGGTTTCCGCTGAAAAATTCAAGGCATCAATTCTACTATTGGTTGGACTGCCACCATTCCAATATCCCTTATTAGGCGAAAAAACACTTCCTGCACAATATCTTGACATTGTAAGCACGGCCGTAAGGCTGAACAAGGTATCACTGGCAAAAGTCACCCCTTCAATATTTGCAGTGGCCCCACCGGTTGTATATCCACCGGCCATATATCCCCTGGTACTACTATGAACACCATTTGAATGGCTCTTTCCAACACTTAATTTTGCAGAAATTTCTGAAACATATTCCCCTGCAAAGGTCATTCCACGAACTACATTCATCCTGTTCGTACCATCATAACCGCCCATTGCATACCCTTTGTAAACTGAACTTGCACCGGCAGCAGTCCAAGTATTTGTCGGCAATGTTGCTGAGATATTCGAACAGGTTTCCGTGGAATACTGAAGCCGGTCAATGGCATTGATCAATACATTTCCGCTGATCTGACCACCCATCAAATACCCATAATTGCTATTATATGAAGGTGCCATGTATTGCCTACCGGAAGACAAAGTCGCGCTTATAGTGGCAATCGTTTCTGTTGATAAAGACAATCGTTGAATGACATTCAACCAGGAAGGCGAATTATAATATCCACCACAATTATAGACATTCACCGGTGTCGATCCACCAGCTGCTGCCCAAGCAGATTTCCACACTCCGGAAACATTGATCGATATAGCATTTATTGTTCTCCATGATCCACCGGTATAAACCTGAATCGCTGAAACAGAACGCCAGGATCCACCAACAAACATCTGAATTGCCATGGTTTATGAATATTGAATATACAGACAACCTTCGGATGGACCGCTTGGTGGCGTGGATCCTGTACCATAAGCCACATTAATAATTTCAAAATTGGTAGCTGTTCCATGAGCATAAGCAACCAGGGCACCGGTCATGGTTGCCCCTGCCCTATTCACCTTGGCATCCAAAGATGATTGAAGATTTGTTACATCGGAAATCGCATGGGAATGACTTGCGGCGGCTTTCGCATCCAGGGCACTCTGTAATCCGGTAACGTCACCGATCACATGACCATGAGAATAAGCGGCCTTGGACTCCAGGGCACTCTGAAGGCCTGAAACATCCCCTATTGAATGCCCATGCCCAAGCACTGATTTTCCATCAAGTGCATTTTGAAGACCGGTAATTGCTGAAATGGGATGAGAATGTGAAATGGCAGCTTTTGCATCTAAACAATAAGGAGTTTTACTATCTTAAATTGTCTGCAGATTGACAATATCAGAAATCAAATGCCCATGAGTTACCCATCACAAAGGAATCCAACTGCTTCCGGAATAAATATAAACACTTTGCTTCCCTGAATCATAATAAATCTGACCTTCAACTGGTGATGGTGGACTACCTGTAAGTTTATGGACAACTGCATTAAGCAATTGATTCTGCATAAAATCGGTATTGCCTTTTACTCTCATGGTTTATTTTTAAAAAGCAAGGCTGATCCGTTTTGAGGACCAGCCTTGCTACGATTTACAATTAACCAAATGTATTTTCAGCCCGTTTTCCCAAATAGTAAATTTCCCATATTTCATTCTGGAAAACCTTCTCCCCGTTCAAAGAAGTTCTCGGATCTGTTTAGCCTTTTTGAAATGACTTGACTTCCTCTTAATTATTCATTATATTTGTTATTCGGAATGGCTTGGAATATTCTGAGCTGTTTGAAAAATCACCAGTTTCCCTTAAGCTTTCCGTAACCTTGCTCTAAGCTTTCCTTAGCTTCCACCCTCTTTTTAGCCGCTGTCGGCAAAGACAATGATGCTTGTAATTTTTTACGTTGGATGTTATTTCACCGGGAATAAAATATCGGTCTCGATTTTGGCAGGATCCTTTTCGGTGGTTGGATCAGTTACATAAATTTCTGTTGGGCCACAGGTGATCTGCAGTTCGGCTTCCTGGACATACTGATGCAGGTAACGGTATGTGCCGGCGGTTTTGTCATAGGGCCCGAAATAATAGGCCATCACCACATTCTGAGCAGGCAGTTTTTTAACACTCACCCTGCCTTTGCCCTCATCGGCCTTTTCAACAATCATGCCGATATCCATGACTCCGTTCATGGTGAGGGTGTCAAATTTTATATAAGTTGTAAACGGATGTCCTTTACAGTTTAATTTGTTTGTCTTTACGAAGGCCATTAGCTCTCCAAACGCTTTCCCCATAACCTTTCCGTATGTTGTTGGTCCTGCTGAATCCCGTATAAGGATTGCAATCTGCTCAGGCATGGCCTTTTCTTCAATCCTTGGCCATGAAGCCCTGGTTTCACATACGGTTTTCAGTTTCTTAAGCCCTTTATTGAAATCAGGGCCCAGCATCTTGTCCATCATCAGTCCGAAATACCGGTTTACCGGGTTATATCCAAGGTCTCCCTCATCGATCCATGAAACTTTGCAGGAATCACCTGATTGCTCAATTGTAATTTTTCCCTTTGACTGGTATTTCCCCTTGTTGAAAGCGAGATCATACGCAAACTGCTGTTGTGGAATGTAGCCGGTGGCCGTCATCTGCCCGTTACCGAGAATTTTCCCATCCCATTTCCAGATTGAACCTAGCTGTCCTTCTTTTCCGATAAGTTCATACACAGCCGTTGAATCCAGGGATTTGGTCCAGGGTTCCCATAATTTCCATTTCCTGAAGTTGCTGGTGAGGTCGTAAATCAATTCGGGCCTGGCTTTAATATAAACAGAACGTTCAACCTTATATGTTTTAGGCAATACATAGGCTGCCAGGATCAAAACAAGAATGATCGCCAGTATCCAGATCACAATTTTCTTAAATGTTTTCATGGGTTTTTGATTTAAACTTTGCATAATGTAAATTTACATGAAAACCCTTTTTGTTTTCACACAGACACATATAAATCCAGTCCGCGACTCAAACGCTCACCGTGCTCGAAGCACATTCTTAACTTAGCGTATAATTTCAAACTTTCTGAATATGAAAAGAGTATGCGGACTGGATGTACACAAAGATACTATTTTTTGTGCGACATTTAATGGTAAGAACCATGCCCCTGTAAGAGAGTATTTAACGCTCACCACACAAATTCAGGACATGGGGAAAGAGTTACAAACTGAAAAGGTCAAGACCATAGCCATGGATAGCAAGCCTGTTGCACAAGGGGTTATTGCGCAGCAGTTTGGTGCCTTGCAGGCAAATAAGGGAGTTGCGATCCTATAGCCGAAGGTATGTTAAGCTAACCCAGCGGGAAACATCTACGCTGCAAGCTTT
Organism: uncultured Bacteroidales bacterium; assembly: GCA_903877385.1. Lineage (GTDB taxonomy): Bacteria > Bacteroidota > Bacteroidia > Bacteroidales > FEN-979 > CAIRDP01. The sequence continues at coordinate 70,406 of CAIRDP010000027.1, read as the reverse complement.
GGAAAGGACACTCGAAATGTGCAGTATTCGTATTACCAGTTTTGCAAGCCACACACACGGAAAAAGTGTTATGAGGGTAATTGAGCAAATTGTGCAGGGTGAAACGGATCCGGATGTACTGGTGGAGTCCATTCATGGACGCATCCTAAATGCCCACACAAAGAAAAAGGTCAAAGAGTCACTTACGGGGTTCATACCGGAGCATCAACGTTTCATGCTGGAATTGTCTCTTCAGGAATATCAGTTTCTGATCAATCAAAGCAATCAATGTTTGTCCAGGATGGAACAATTATGCCGAGAACATTATCCCAAAGAGATGCAATTGCTTTTAACCATACCCGGGATCGAACAAATTGCAGCCATGATGATATTGGCAGAGACGGGTGCAGATATGAAAGCCTTTGAAAACAGTGGCAAATTATCCGGCTGGACGGGACTGCGTCCAAGAAACGACGAAAGCGCCGGAAAATATAAAAGCACAGCCACCACCAATGGCAATCGGTTCCTGCGAACAATACTGGTTCAAATTGCATGGGCAGCCTCACGGACAAAAGGTACCTATTTCAAAGAAAAGTTCAACCGGCTTGCCATGAGAAAGTCCAGGAAAAAAGCGCTCATTGCTATTGCAAGAAAAATGGGTGTGTTGATATGGAATGTACTTTATTACGAACAACAGTACAACCCTCAAAAACTCATAGTATATGATCCGGGAAAAGTACAGGCCAAAATATCGTACCATCAGAAAGAGTGGGACAGGCTGCAAGGCTTGTTAAAATGATAAAACGTAAAGGTCGATTAATTTTATGGTGGCTTATAACCCCGTCAGTAAATTGACCAATGTAACTTGTCCTGAAAAGGACTTTAAGAACACAGACATGAGTTAATGCTATTCTTCGGAACAGCAAAACTCGCAGGAGAAAATCGCACCCAAGGCGTTACTTTTGGAAACAGATTTATAGGAGAAAATTAATCTAAAAATTGCCAAAACGGATCGATGCAGATTAAATTACTACTTTTGCACGCAAACTTAAACCATACTGATGAAAATTGCTGTTACCGGCGCTAACGGGCATGTCGGATATAATCTCTGTAAATCTTTGCTGGACAAAGGATTCCAGGTCAAGGCCCTGACCCATAAACATACAAATTCAATCGGTAAGCTTAACCTGAGCCTTGTAAAGGGCGATGTACTGGATAAAACTTCATTGCTTGAGCTGTTGGATGAGGTCGATGTTGTTTTTCACCTTGCCGCCCAGATCTCCATCACGGGTGATCCCTCGGGTTCGGTGTACAGGAACAATGCCGATGGTACGAAAAACATGCTTTCGGCAGCCAGGGACCGTAAAATAAAACGGTTTATACATTTCAGTTCCATCCATGCCTTTTGCCAGGATCCCCAGGAGAAGTCGCTGGATGAAACCCGTCCGCTTGTGGGATCTGAGGCTTTTGCCTATGACCGTAGCAAGGCCGAAGGGGAAAAAGCCGTGATGGAAGCCGCCCGTAACGGAATGGAGGCGGTTGTTCTGAGCCCTACAGCCATTATAGGGCCCGCCGACCCTGAGCCGGGACTTACGGGAAAGGCAGTCCTCCAGCTCTTAAATCATAAAATACCCGCACTTGTCCCGGGTGGATACAACTGGATAGATGTTCGGGATGTTGTGAGCACTGCCATTTCGGCAATCGAGAACGCAAGGCCGGGACAGAAATACCTTGTAGCTGGCAAGTGGCACAGCCTGAAGGAACTTTCGGCCATTGTATGCAGGCATTCGGGCGTTAAAACAGTTCAGACGGTGCTTCCGTTCTGGTCGGCCAAAATTGGCCTTCCTTTCATCACCATGTACAGCAAGCTTACAGGCTCTGAGCCTTTATATACGACAGAATCCCTTGAAATAGTAGCCAAAGGAAGCAGGTTTATCGACAATTCCAAATCAAGAAAGGAACTCGGGCTTGAACCCCGCCCCCTGGATGAAACTATTCACGACCTCATTGAATGGTTTAAAACCAATAACTATTTAAATAAGTAAACTCATGATGTCTTCCTCCACGTTTTATTTCATAGTCTATCTATGGATAGCCATAGGTTTGTTGAGTTTCCCTTTCATTATTAAAACGGTTGCGCCTTACGGTCGCCATACCAGTTCGAAATGGGGAGCCATGATCAGCAACCGCTGGGGCTGGATCATCATGGAAGCTCCTGCCCTGCTTGTTTTTATTGGTTTTTTCTTTATGAGTTCGCCAAAGCACAATGCTCCAACCTGGATATTTTTCGGTTTGTATTGTATTCATTATATCAACCGTGATATCATTTTCCCGTTCAGGCTGAGGACCAAAGGAAAGAAAATGCCCATTGCCATCATGTTTATGGCCATTTTCTTCAACCTGGTCAATGGATTTATCAACGGGTATTACCTGGGCAATCTTGCCGATGAGCATACTATCGAGTGGTTGCAGGATCCCAGGTTTATCGGAGGGATTATCGTTTTCTTTACCGGCATGTTCATCAATATGCAGGCCGACAACATCCTGATCCACCTGAGAAAACCCGGAGAAACCGGATATGTGATTCCCAGGGCGGGTTTGTTCAGGTATATTTCCTGCCCCAACCATTTCGGCGAGATCATAGAATGGTTCGGATATGCTTTGATGACCTGGAGTTCGCCCGGTCTTGCCTTTGCTGTTTGGACCATGGTCAATCTTTTACCCCGCGCACTGCACCATCATCGCTGGTACCAGTCCACTTTCCCCGATTACCCCCCGCAGCGGAAAGCGGTTCTCCCCTACCTGCTGTAAAGGCGGGAGCCGATAAATAGCGCAATGAGCCGGTCAATGAACTATGCGGCTGGTGAAAATAATCACGATCGGTATGAAAAACGAAACGGAACCCGTCTGGCCGAGGGATTCCGCTTCACGTTACGTGAAGCCTTAGCTTCCCGTAACGCCAGGATCTGCATTGAATGACTTAAGAGCCAGGCAATAAGCAGCTCAACTGTACAGCAAATATAAAATCGGGGCATGGCCGGGGTCAATTTTTCATCAAACTTTATATCAACATCTGATGAACAGGGTTTATTAACAATTTGTTAATAAAAATCAATTCATAAAGAACTGATCATGAGACTTCCCGGGCTTGCGGAATTTGAGCCTGTTAATTAAATGTTGAAAAGCTGTTGATACTGGGCGAAAAGCTTTATTATTCAATGGTAACCGTAAGCCCCCGGTTTGTCATTTCCGATTTCAGAGGTATGAGGATGTCAACCACCCCGTTCTTAACCGGGCAGCGGCCTTTCATATGGGCAATGAGTGCACACTGTTCGGCTTGTTCTGCATTGTGTTTGCAGACTTCCACGAGGGTTTCGATGACGAATTCAAATGTATTCACCTCGTCATTGTATAAAATAAGATCCAGGACATCCTCCTGCTCGTAATGCGGGTGGTTTGAGGGATCTTTTTTTTCTTTTGTCATTGTTCCTGAAATTCCGCTACAATATTAATAATAAATCACAAACCAAAGATTGCTTCAATTAATTTTGCAAACAATATGAAGGACTTGAAATTTCTTGCCGAAAAACTATCGGAACGACTTAAACAGCCTCTTCCCGGCCTGGAATCACAACTTATCATGGCTTCGAAAAAGAGGCTTAAGTTTCCATTCAGAAATGGTACTCCTGCTTCGGCCAGGCCGAGCGGGGTTCTGATTTTGCTTTATCCTCACCTTGAAGATATCTTTTTCGTACTGATGAGGCGGCCCGACTATACCGGTGTTCATTCGGGCCAGATAAGCCTTCCCGGCGGGAAGTTCGAACCTGAAGACCGGGATATCATAGCGACGGCGATACGGGAAGCCCGGGAGGAGGTGGGGATAATGCCATCCGCAGTCAATATTATTGGAAAACTTACGCCATTGTATATACCCCCCAGTAATTATATTGTAACTCCAGTTGCAGGATGGTCGGATCAAAGGCCTGAATTTGTTTCTGATCCCAGGGAAGTTGATGAGATCATCGAGGTGAAGCTAACCGACTTCCTTGATGAACGGCATGTGCAGACCAGGCGTATCAAGCTGTTCATGGGACTTTCGGCTAATTTTCCCTGTTATTATATTGACAGGAATATTATATGGGGAGCAACCGCCATGATCCTAAGCGAGTTTCGGGTAATCTTAAAAGAAATCGGCTGATTATTTTTTGGTAGTTGTTGTAAAGCAGAAAGAGCCTGGAATCCGGCCGGCTGTGAATGTTTTCAGTACCTGTCCGCTCGACTGGCTGCATTTGAAAACATACCCGCTCTGAACATAGTTAACTGCGTCGCTTACAAATACCTGGCCCGTTGTGGGGTGAATGCCAAGTCCATAAAAAAGATGTCCGTTTGCAGGTATCAGTGCAGTAGTCGGGAGAGCGGTCGCATTTACCGGCATTTGGAAAACACCTCCATTGATAAAATACAGGGTGTCGCCTGTGGGATTAATGCATAAACGGCTAGGAACGCCTTGCTGGGCGGGGAAAGTAAATGTTTTATCGACGATCATCAGAACCGGATCAATCCTGCTCAGTGTAGGGGCTTCATAATTATTATACCCTCCTGTGGAGATCACCCATATTTTATTTTTACGGTCAACCGTAATGCTTACAGGATCCTTGCCTAAAAGAAGGCTGTCGACAATCATGTCGGTTTTGGTATCGATTATATAGACCTGTGCTTTACGGTCGGCCGGGGGGAGGTTGAAACTACCCATGCAGGTAACAAACATATACTGGCCGAAGCGGACGAGGCTTTCGGTCCAGTAAGGGGTTTGAATGCTTTTAATGATAGTCATTTTGCGCAGGTCAACAACCGAAATGTTCGCTTTCATGTTGGTGACATAGGCTTTCGTGGAGTCGACGAATTCAAGGTACCTGGGAGAACTGAACCCTGTTATGGTGTTCAGCGATTTAAAATTGGTAAGGGAAACCACTTCTATACGGTCGTTATTGTTAACGATGATAAATCCCTTGTTACCGAGGATTTTCATAGACTGGGCCACATCCCCGAGTCCCCTTTTGTTTGCATACTGGAAAATATCCTGATAAACCGAATCGCCGGAATTGGTGATATAGGAAATTGAGGCGTTAGCCCAGGTGTAATTGCCTTCGTTCACGACAAAAACACCGTTTTCGTAAGTGCTGGCAGTGGTATCGATGGGGGCCGGCTGATTAACAGTTGTTTCGCGGATCGGGGTTTTTGAACATCCCGACAGGAACAAACCAAACAGGAAGGTAAACAGTACAAGCCTGCTTCCCGGTATATTGGAATAAAAAACGTTCTTTCTAATGACCTTACTTTTTAAATTCAAATTTTACAGTCATTGAATAATTTCTTCCCGGCATTGGCCAGTTTTCCACGCTCTGGTAGTCCAGGTCGAAAACATTATTGACTTTGACCAGTAAAGATATGACAAAATTATGCAAAACAAATGATTTGCCCAAAATAATATTCGACAATGAATAACCGGGCATATATGATTGATTGTCAGCTGATGTATACCTTTTATCAACATAATTCACATTGTACCCGAGGATGAAATTCCAGCAGATGAGGTTAATGGTCTCATTAAAGGTATTTTCGGGAGTATAAATCAACTGTTTGCCAAGGGACTGATCAAGGGGTGAAGTGGTTTTCTCGTTAGTGGATTTGCAATAGGTGTAGTTACCGGCCGATGTTATCTGGAGTTTATTGATCTTCCATTTCAGGTTCAGGCTTGCTTCAACTCCCCTGGCATTCACTGCACTTACGTTCTGAGGGGTCCATACCGAAGGGTTTGAGGGCATGGGGCTCCAAACTATCATATCGTGCATCCATGAATAATATCCGGTAAGCGACGTCTCAAAAAAGAAAGCATTGTTTTTGGACGGGTAGTTATAGGTAATTCCGCCATCCAGCCCGTTATCATATTCGGGCTTCAGTTCAGGGTTGCCTCCCGGGATCCAGTACAGGTCGTTGAGTGAAGGATACCTGTAGTTTCTGGAGGCATTGGCATTTAAGTAAAGATTGATTTTATTAAATGGTTTATAATCAAATCCGAGTGCAGGGATGAACGGCATGAATTTCCCGTCAAGAAAATCTTCCCTCAATACCAGGCGGCTGCTGATATGATCATTGAAAATATAACTGGCTTCAAGATAAAAGCCAAGGGTATTCCGTGTCTTTATACCACTATAATCATCAGACCGCACATGTTCATAAGTGTAATCCAGCCCGGGTTTGATTGTAAGATTTTTCACTCTTGTATATGCGAACCTGGCCGAATTCAGCCAGGAATAATACCTGTGGTTATCGTTGATGAACATGTTGTCATACCGGTAATTCATAAACTGGTTAACAAATGCCGAGCGGAATGAGAAATTCCAATACTTTTCCACAAGCTTATACTCTAAAACTGTCCTCAGGGTTTTATTCAGCATTTTCTGGAGGTAATACGAGCCCACGACCTGGGGCGGTATATCCCGGTCGTCGTAGCTGTACCATACGCGGGCAGTAAGAAGATGCTTGTCCTTTATCTTCCAGAATGCTTCTTCGGTTATGCCGTACTGCATTACGTTGGCGTCGTGCTGGGTAACGGTTTCGCCCGTATTCTCGTTATAATACGGGAAATTATTCCTTTGGGAAGTATAGTTTAGCCTGGTGTTCGACTGAAAAGAAGAAGTTCCTCCAATGAAATTCAACTGGGTTGTGTAGTTCTCAAAACTGCCAAGGGTTTGAGCCGCCACTGCATGAATCCTGTTATTCCAGTCGGGATTTGTAACGAGGTTCACAACCCCGCCGAAGGCCCCGCTGGTCCTTGTAAGCCCGGCGGCCCCGTATAGCACCTCGATCTCGTTAAACGCCGAGACAGGGATCTGGGAGAGATCAGACTGCCCCAGCATGGGATTGTTCAGGTTAATCCCATTCCATTCCACCTGGGTGTGATTGGCAGGTGTTCCACGAAAAGAGGTGGTGGCCAGGTTTCCCGGGCTGTATTCTTTAATGAAAATCGTGGAAACCTGGGATAGTACGGTCGACAGGTCTGCATCCCGGTAAGGGAGCAGCAGCAAGGAGTCGAACCTCACCTTTTTGTATCCATTGTTGCCGGGAACAAGGTTTGCTTTCACTTCCATCTCTTTAAGCCTGAGGGTATCGTTGAGCTGCTGGCTAAAAGCAAAGGCCGGATTCTGGAGAAATACGAAAATCGGAATCCCTCTGAGAAGGATGTATTTGAGCAGGTTATTAATACTTTAAAAGCTTTTTTGTTAAAGGATACGAATACCCGGGGCAGGTAAAGTTTACAAAAAATATCCCTGCAGGCAGGTAAGAAATGTCAACAGATGTACTTGAGGTAAATGACGACTTTACCAGCACCTGCCCCATCTGGTTAAGTATTTCAAAATGAATGGAACCAGGGTTTCCTGAGAAGAACCTTGCATCATGTGAACAGGGGTTCGGGATAATGCTGACCGAAGGCTTGAGCAAAGATTCATCAACAGCCGAAGGGGAGTTATGAATAAGGCCCACTGCATCGAGGTCGAATCCCCCGGTATCAAAAGGCGTAGGCCAGGGGTCATTAATCTTATGACCCTGGGAATCATAACGAGCATAGGCATCCTGGATGCATCCGACAACATCGACTATTCTGATCTGGGTGATCTTATGTATATTGACGCGGCCACTGTCGGCCAGTTCAGCAAGGTCGAAAGGGGTTCCGTAATACAGCCTGTATTTCCCGGCGAGATTATTGACCAGCCTGGTATCAATGGTGTCAAACGTGCCGACCTGCTGCAGGGCCTGGGTGAGCGAAACCGATGGGAATCTCACGAAATTCACCCCGTCGGAACTAACCTCGACAAAAGCCAGCTCCAGGAAGCTGTCGCTGAACGAATTCTCAAATACAGCGAAATCCCAGCCATCATGGTCCGATATCACGGTATCGAAAGACATTGTGGCCATACCCCCATCGCCCAGGCTCAGGACCAGCCCGTCGGGAGCACCCGTAGCCATATACACGTTGCCGTATGATGCACGGTTTGAATTGTTATAAAGGAAATTTGTATCGGCAATGTTCACATAGCCCCTGATCACCGTGCACTTTGAAGCCCAGTTGTAAAAAACAGAACTGTCCTTGCTTATAGCCGTAGTACCTTTATATCCCGGAGGAGGCGGATACTGCCCGAATGAATATAAGGATACCAGCAGCAGAAATAAACAAAGAAATCCCGGTTTGTAATTCATGGCTGCGAAGATACAAATTCCTTTTTTAGGTAAACCACCTGGCCGAAAAAGCAATAATTTCTTAACTTTGCCGATCCAATTTCCAGCTATGTTTTCTTTTTTATCAGGGATTTTAAAAGTTTCACTCACGACCTTGATTGCCGGTGCATTCCTGGTGATTTGCTTCAGCAGTTGCTCCAAGAATAAATTTTACTGTGATGCAAACCGTTCAAGGAGCTATCACAAGATCAAAAAGAATAAAAGCAATTACGGCGCCTTGTACAGCCCAAAGACAAGACCAGTTCCGAAAAACTACACGATTAAAAACGGCAGGTAGGTTTCCACCCCCTTTTTATTTTTCATCATCCCGGGCGAAGAAAGTCTCATGGCCGGGATAATATAATGTATCCTTCGCTTTCTCGGGCGTTACCGTAAAGAATACCATCAGGGATTCAGCGCAAAGAACCTTATCGGCATCGTATATCCTTACCCTTATATCGGCCAGGTTCCTTCTCATCTGCAGAAGGGAGGCGCGTATGGTCAATACCCCCCTGTCGACATAAAGCGGTTTGATATACCTGATCTCGGCTTTTGAAGTGAGCCCGGCCGATTTCAGCCTTACATAAACAAACCAGCTGGCGATCTCGTCCATCAGGGTAGCCTGTATTCCGCCGTGAAGGATAGTATGATAACCCTGGAAATGTTTTTTAGGCTCCCAAAACGAAACGATCTCCTCCCCTTCTTCAATAAAACTCATCTGTAAACCCAATGAATTGCCCGGGGAGCAACCAAAACAATTGTATCCTTCGAGTGAAACAAAAGGATTCAGAACCTTTCGCATCAGGAATTATTTTGCAGCAGGACTTACTTTGAATTTGTTCACCTTTACAGCCTTCCCGGTCTCATCATACTCAGTCCAGGGGCCGTCTTTCTGGCCATTGGTATACTTGCCTGTGACTTTGAACTTACCGTTCCTGTAAAATTCCTTGTAGTCGCCCGAAAGCTCATTCTTTGCATAATTCGATAGAATCTGAACGGTGTCATTATCGTAAAAAGTCTTCTGCAAACCATCGAAATTACCGCCTTTGTACTGGTATTCGGCAATAAGCCTGCCGTTTTTATTGAACCATCGCGAAATACCTTCCCTCTGGTTATCGGTATAAACCGATTCTTCCTGTATTTTACCATTATCGTAATACAAGCGGTAAGTGCCGTTTTTCAGGCCTTTTTTATAATTCGTTTCAGAAACAGGGAAATCGCTGGTTACAGAATACACGATCTGCTGCCCGTTAAGCTGGCCGTTTCCGTATGATTCGAATATGGTGATCTTCCCGCGGCGGTCAAGCTGGAGCGATGCGCCGTCTTTCTGGCCGTTCTTATAATATTCTATCCTCGAAATTACGTTGTTGGGATAAAGACCAACCCAGGAGCCTTCCTTGTTATTCTGACGGTAAAACCCCTTGTTCAGGACCTCCCCGGTTTTTTCTTCCCAGTAACCTGTCCTTTGTCCGTTGGCATCCATACGGTTTATGGTGTCGTTTGGTTTAACAGCCGTGTTTACCTGTGATTTCAGGGTGAAGGGAAGCAGGAACATAAGGACCAATGCGAGAAAAACATTTTTTTTCATATAATTTGTTATTTGGTTTTTATTCTGATGAGTGGGTACTTAGGCCCACAAAGTTAATTTTTTTTGAGCTTCTTTAAAGATTGCCAGGAGGTTCGGCATAAAGATCAAAGCTTTCGGCCGACATTATCTTTACATCTGAAAACGTGCCGGGCTTTAGTTTATTGCCGGCCGCAGCGATAAGGACTTCATTGTCAATCTCGGGCGAATCACCTTCGGTGCGTGCAACATAATAATCCCCTTCCTTGCGGTCGATGATCACTTTAAGCTGTTTCCCTACCTGTGCAAGATTCTTTTTCAGCGATATTTCCTCCTGCAAAGCCATTATTTCACCGGCTCTTTCCTGTTTTGTTTTACGGCTGATGGCATCGCGTAGTTTAAAAGCCGGTGTGTCTTCTTCGTGCGAATAAGTAAATACACCCAGGCGGTCAAACTCTGCTTCCCTTACGAAATCGAGGAGTTCCCTGAATTCTTTCTCAGTTTCACCCGGATATCCCACGATAAAGCTGGTCCTGAGCGTAAGGCCCGGGATTTCCTTTCGGATGGTTTCAACGAGCTCCCTGGTTTTGAGGGATGAAAGCCCCCGTTTCATCGATTTCAGTATCCTGCTGTTTATATGCTGAAGCGGGATGTCGATATACCTGCAAATGTTTTCATGTTCCCTGATCACCCGTAGTAAATCAGCCGGGAATCCGTGAGGATAAGCATAATGCAAACGGATCCATCCTTTCTCATTTACTTTTGAAAGTTCTTTGAGAAGCCCAGCAATTTTCCTTCTTCCGTAAAGGTCAAGGCCATAATAAGTCGTGTCCTGCGAAATGACAATGATCTCCTTAACCCCGTTTTTTACTAATAATTCAGCTTCCCTGACAATGTCGGCAGATGGCCTCGATACATGGCCCCCGCGTATTCCCGGTATGGCGCAGAACGAACATTTGCGGTCACAGCCTTCGGCAATTTTCAGGTAGGCATAATGCGGGGGTGTGGAAATCATTCTTTCGCCCAGCAAATGCTTGTTATAATGCCCTCCAAGGTCTCTCACAATTTTCCTCAGTTCGTTTACCCCGTAAAAGGCATCCACCTCCGGGATGTCTTTCTTCAGCTGTTCCCTGTAACGTTCGGCCAGGCAGCCCATCACGAATACATGCTCCAGTTTTCCTTCCGATTTGGCCCGGATATACTGGAGAATGGTATCGACCGACTCCTGTTTGGCGTCGCCGATAAATCCGCAGGTATTGATGACCATGGTATCAATGCCCCTGATGGAAGCGGGATCGAAGGAAATTTTGAGATGGCTGGCATCCAGCTGTTTTTGCAGCAGCTCCGAATCTATGAGGTTCTTGGCACATCCAAGCGATACGATACCTATACTATGTGGCCTCACTTTGGTTTTCAACCGGATGATTTATTTAAAAAGACTGTCGACGAACTCGACCCTGTTGAAAATCTGGAGGTGTTCCAGTTTTTCGCCTACACCTATATATTTAACGGGAATTTTGAACTGGTCCGAAATGCCGATGGCAACCCCGCCTTTTGCGGTTCCGTCAAGCTTGGTAAGGCAGAGGGCGTTGACTTCGGTGGCGGCGGTAAACTGTTTTGCCTGTTCGAATGCATTCTGGCCCGTGGAAGCATCAAGAATGAGAAGCACTTCGTGGGGAGCTTCGGGAATCAATTTCTGCATGACCTTCCTGATCTTGGTCAGCTCATTCATCAGGCTGATCTTGTTATGCAGCCGGCCTGCAGTGTCAATGATCACCACGTCGGAATTCCTGGAAATCCCCGATTTTAAAGTGTCGAAGGCTACGGAGGCAGGATCGGCGCCCATGCCTTGGGAAACGATTGGAACGTCAACCCTTTCGGCCCAGATCGTAAGCTGGTCAACTGCTGCTGCCCTGAACGTATCTGCTGCTCCAAGGAGGACCGATTTGCCGGCTTTCTTAAAGTGATAAGCCAGTTTGCCGATGGTGGTTGTTTTTCCAACACCGTTCACTCCCACAACCATGATCACATAGGGTTTGGCCGGAAGTGCAAAGTCAAAGCCTTTCTGGTCTTCAATATTATTTTCAAGAAGCAGACCGGCGATTTCTTCTTTGAGGATGGTGTTCAGTTCGGAAGTGCCAAGGTACTTGTCCCTGGCAACCCGGCTTTGTATACGCCCGACTATCCTGACGGTGGTCTCCACCCCCACATCCGAAGTCACAAGAATCTCTTCAAGCTTATCCAGGACTTCGTCGTCGACTTTTGATTTGCCGGCAACAGCTTTGGATATCCTTGAGAAGATGCTGGTCTTGGTTGTTTCCAGCCCTTTATCGAGGTCCGCCTTTTTTTCTTTGCTCAGGAAACTGAACAGTCCCATGGTTCGGGTTTATATAAAAAAAGCTTTTTTCATCAGAAAAAAGCTCTCCATGATTGAATGAATCTGTTTAATCGTTCTTGCCCGACAGGAAATCTTTAACCTGATCATTGGGAACCATAGCTTCCTTGAACACATAAGCTCCGGTTTTTTTTGAACGAACCATGCGGATCACCTTAGTGTAATCCTTACCGGTGGTTGAACCTTTAAATGAAGCAACTACTTTCTTTGCCATAACTCAAATTATTTAATTTCCTTGTGAACAGTCATTTTCTTAAGATAAGAGTTGTACTTTTTCAACTCGAGTCTTTCGGGTGTGTTCTTCTTGTTTTTCTTGGTGACGTAACGCGACATCCCGGGCACACCGCTTGTTTTCTGCTCCGTGCATTCCAGAATCACTTGAATTCGCTGGTCTTTGCTCTTCTTTGCCATGAAAAAATATACTTAATAAATTAGGGACTGCAAAAGTACAAACTTTCCCGGAATAAACAAAAATTATTTAATACTTTTAGCCTAAAATTAAGCCGGCCCCCATTAACTTAAGGCAGATGCATTGGAATTCATACATACACGGGTATCAGTCCTATCTCCGCCTGGAGAAATCCTTATCACCGAATTCCATTGATGCCTACCTGCATGATGTGGTAAAGCTGGCCCAGTTCCTGGAGCTTTCGGGCAGGCTTGCAGTTCCCGGAGAATTGAAGTTAAGGGATCTTCAGGATTTTTTACGGTGGATAAATGAGCTGGGGATGACGGCGACATCGCAGGCAAGGATAGTCTCAGGCCTGAAAGGCTTTTATAAATACCTCTTGCTCGAAAACATCATCAGCAAAGACCCCACCGAGCTGCTTGAATCGCCGAGGACTGTTCGAAAACTGCCTGTTTTTCTAAGCATACCCGAAATCGATGCCCTGGTTGCCGCTATAGACCTGAGCACACCCGAGGGCAAGCGCAACAAAGCAATACTGGAGGTACTGTATGGTTGCGGACTCAGGGTTACCGAGCTGGTAAGCCTGAGGATAACCAACCTGTATTTCAATGACGGATTTATAAAGGTGGTGGGCAAAGGGAACAAGGAAAGGCTCATCCCTCTCGGCAGCACGGCCCGCAACGAGATAGTGTATTACCTGAAGGAAATCAGGCCGGGAATCACTGTGAGGAGCGGGAATGACGATATTGTTTTTCTTAACCACAGGGGCTCAAAACTCAGCAGGGTCATGATATTCATGCTTATTAAAGACCTCGCGGTCAAAGCAGGGATAAAGAAAAATATAAGTCCTCATACCTTCCGCCACTCATTTGCCACCCACCTGGTTGAGGGCGGGGCCGACCTTCGTGCCGTGCAGGAAATGCTCGGCCACGAATCAATTACAACGACTGAGATCTATACTCACCTTGATCGTGAATATTTGCGAAGTACCATTATTCAGTTTCATCCGAGGAGTAAGTAGCGAAGTAGCGAGGTAGCGAAATCAATTTAAAATTCATCATTCGTTGATCAATATTCGAAATTCAAAAGTGTTTCACTATTTACTTAAATGGGGAATCAGCCTCCTTGGCCATATGGCTGTAAACCATGCCATCCATGAATTTAGGGAAGAATTTATTCAGGAGAACGGTCATTTTGCCCATTGTGGTGAGGACAAGGGTATTTTTTCTCTTTTCAATGGCGTTGCAGATATGGACTGCAACCGTTTCGGCCGGCATCAGCTTGCTTTCATCGAGGGGAGTCTCGCCCTGGGAACTGCCATCCTTCGAAAGCGCGATATTCCTGATGTTGCTGCTTGTAAAACCCGGGCAGGCAATAAGGACATGCAAACCTTTTTTAAGGTTTTCTATCCTCACCACTTCGAGGAAACCCTGCATGGCGAATTTGGAAGCCGAATAGCCTGTGCGTCCCGGCAATCCTTTATACCCGGCTACCGAAGAAACGCCAACAAGAGAGCCCCTGGTCTTTAATAAATAAGGAAGTACATATTTTGAGCAGAAGACGGTCCCCCAGAAATTGGTATCCATGAGTTTGCGGATAACTCCCAGGTCGACATCTTCGAACAGTGCCCGCATGGAAATCCCTGCATTGTTTATCATCACATCGATACGCCCGAATTTTTCAGCTGCAGCTTCGATCAGCTGCCTGCAATCCTCCTCACGGGTAACGTCGGCCTGAACCGAAATGTAATCCGCTATGTTCCACTTAGACGTTATATCTTCAAGCAATTCCTTGCGGCGGGCCGAAAGCACGACTTTTGCGCCCCGTTTATGAGCTTCGGCCGCCAGGGCTTTTCCTATCCCGGAGGAAGCCCCGGTAATGATGATGACCTTTTTGTTCATGGTTCTGAGTTTGGGGCAAAGTTAAACAATGTACCATGTACGATGTACAATGTACAAATTCAAAGAACGAAAATCGGGATGCAGATGCCGGATAAAATCAGTAATTTCGTAAAAAATACGCTATGACCGAGAGGGAGATGTTTTACCGTTACCTTGGCCTGCCCGCATTCGGCCCGATGGCACTCGACATTGTCAAGGCTGAGGGTGTGTTTCTATACGACAGCGATGGCAGGGATTATATTGACATGGTATCCGGGATTTCGGTCAGCAATGTGGGGCACCGTCATCCGCAGGTCATGGAAGCAATTAAAAAGCAGGCCGACGATTACCTGTACGTCAATGTTTACGGGGAGTTTATACATTCGCCCCAGGTGAGGCTGGCCGAAAAACTTTGCAGCCTTCTCCCCTCTTCACTTGATTCGGTGTATTTCGTGAATTCAGGAGCCGAGGCTATTGAAGGTGCAATGAAACTGGCCAAAAGGTTTACAGGCCGGCAGGGAATCACTGCATTTAAAAATGCCTACCATGGTTCAACCCAGGGAGCCCTGAGCATATTAGGGAACGAGGCCATGAAACAGGCTTTCCGTCCTTTGCTGCCGGGTATCAGTTTCCTGGAATTCAACAATTTCCATGATCTCGAAAAAATAGATTCGCATACGGCCTGCGTGATTACCGAAACCACGCAGTCGGAAGCCGGGCTGATACCCCCGGAGGATGGCTTTATGTTTGGGCTGAGGAAACGCTGCAGTGAAACGGGAGCTTTACTGGTCATTGATGATGTGCAGATGGGTTTAGGCCGAACCGGAAGCTTGTTCAGCTTCGAGCATTACGGTATAGTGCCCGACATACTGGTTCTTGCAAAAGCACTCGGGGCTGGCTTGCCCCTTGGCGCTTTCATAGCATCCAAACCCGTTATGGATACCCTGGCTTTCGACCCCCAGCTTGGCCATATCACTACGTTCGGAGGGCATCCCCTGAGCTGTGCCGCATCCCTGGCCGGTCTTGAGGTATTACTTCAACCCGGTCTCATCGGGCAGGCAGAGGAAAAAGGCAGGATTATCGAAGAGATGCTTGCCCCTGCGCTTCAAAACGGGATTATCAGCAGTATTCGCCGCAAAGGACTGGCCCTGGGCATAGACCTGGCCGATGCTTCGAAACGCAAAGCTTTACTTGATGCCTGCCTGCAGCAGGGAGTACTCACCGATTATTACCTTTTCAAACATGCTGCATTCCGCATTGCTCCACCCCTGGTGATAAGCAGGGAGGAGATCAACGAAGGCATGGACCGCTTGCTGAAGGCATTGGCTTCAATCTGATAAAGCAAAAGAAATCCGGGGATGGCAGGTGTTTGTCAGATCTTTACCGCGCTTACGGTGCTGCTCTTTGAATGTGAAGTGATCCTGACGAAGTAATATCCCGGGGAGATCCCTGCACCCGAAAGGCTGAGCTGGTGGGCTCCCTTTTCCTGGTAAGCTGAGACCATTGTTTTAACTTCTCTCCCGCAGATATCTACAAGCGATACCCTGATAAAATCACCTTCCGGTAAATAATAATCCACGCTTGCCTGATCGCTGAAAGGGCATGGATAAACTGAGATACGTATCCCGGAACCATCCTGCGGCCTTGCTGCAATACCTGTTGTAGAAGGTCTGATGGTGCTGAAATAAACATCTTCCTCACCGTTGAACGTATTGGTCCAGGCAAGACAGGCCTTGTCATTGTGTGAGATCATTGAAACATAATCCCCCATTTTGGCCTGCTGTGGCCATCCGATACGGGAACTGAAGGATCCGGTCAATCTCTGGTTGGGAGTCCAGCTTGCTCCCTGGTCAAGGGAATAGGAATAATAAAGGGATGACAGCAGGGAATCGGGAGGGGAATCACGGGTGTCGAGCCAGGTGGCATCTATTCTGCCGTTGGGTGCAACAGACATGGTCCCGAACCAGTGGTAGACGTTGTTGCCATTATCATCGTTTACCTTTACCGGGCTGCTCCAGGTGAACCCTCCGTTGGTACTGCGCGAAAACATCACATCGGCCGAATCGCTGTTCGAGAACCTGCTTACCGAAGCCAGAACATATACATTGCCGTTGGATGACCCGCCGGAATGGTCGACCGAGATGCTGATCTGGCCCGAAAGGCCTACAGGATTAACAAGTTGTCCGTAAACCACCTGGCCGTCAAGGTTTGGCATTGACAAATACCAGGAAGGAGTTGAATCGGCATACTGGACCTGTGTTGATTTTAATACCATGGTTCCAAACATGTCGCTCCATCCGGTGATATAAACTTCCCCGCTGTTGCCCATGGCCATGGTGCCCCAGTACGGGTTACCGGGAAGCACGGTACAATTCCCGAATGTTGCCCCCTCGTCGGTGGAACGGGTGAAAGACCCTGGTACACATGAAGTAAAGGCTGAATTCCAGTTGGCATAGATATTCCCTGATGAGGCTCCGCTGCTCCGGTCAATGACCATCCACTGCTTGTCGCCTCCGTGCGCATCAACGCCGGCATCCCAGGCTGCTCCCCAGTTTGTGCTTTTGAAAACTTTACAGAGGTAGTTGTTCTGAGCATCTACAGTGAGGCTGTTATAATAGAAGTTGCCCACCGAATCGCAATCCAGAACCGGGTCGCTCCTGAAAATCCCGGCGTTGATAGATCCCGGGAAAGTCCAGCTAAGTCCTCCGTCGGTTGAATAAGCATAGCCTGCCTGCCTGAAATTGCTGTTTACATTATCGAACTGCCGCCAGCCAATAAGGATGTGCAGGGGATCCAGGGGATCGATGATCATCGAAGGTTCATTGGCTGCATCACCGGGAATATTCTGGCCGTTGGCATCCACATTGACCTGGACCATGGTAAAAGTTGCAGTTTTTATGCTCGGGGCCGGGGTATGGGGCCCTGCCTGGGGAGGCAGATAAGGCTGATCAGGCACTTCATGGTGAAACTTTACCATAGATTCGGCATCATTCTTCCCGTTCTGGGAAAACGCGAAGACCGGCGTAGAGAGCAGCATCGAAATGAATACTCTTATTATAAGGGAGGTTCTTGTTTTCATGATGTGAAGGTAGAAAAAAAAATGCTGCAGGGGGCATAATATTTTTATTGTGAAAGTGATCCCGGACATTATTTTTCGGCAGGGCTTTACTATCTTTGTTGAGAACCTATTCCGAAAAATACTGAACTAATACAGTTTCAAACAATCCTTAAAATCAAAACCGATGAAAAAAGTAAATTTCCTGCTGATCCTGTTTGTTTTCTGCAGCCTCCAGTTTGCAAAGGCACAAAATACAGTGTATAAAGTCCTTAAAACCATCTCCCTTGAAGGTGATATGGGATGGGATTACCTTTTAGCCGACGATGCCACTCACCGATTATATGTATCGCATGGCAATATGGTCCAGGTCGTGGACCTTAAGACAGAAAAACTTGTAGGATCAATTCCGGGAACAATAGGAGTTCACGGTATTGCTATTGCAAAGGAGTTCAACAAGGGTTTTATCACTGCAGGCCGTCTTGATTCTGTAATTGTTTTTGACCTTGTAACACTTCAAACAACAGCTAAAATCAAGACTGATAAAAATCCCGATGCAGTTCTCTATGATCCTTTCAGCAAGAGGATATTTACATTTAACGGCCGCGGCAGCTCTGTCACTGCAATTGACGCAAAGACTAATGAAGTTGTGGGGACAATGCCTGTACCCGGTAAACCCGAAGCCGCAGTTTCGGACGGCAAGGGCAAGATCTTTGCAAATATCGAAGACAAATCGACCATCATAAAATTTGACGCCAAAACCCTGAAGATCGAAGCCGAATGGCCTCTCGCCCCAGGCAAAGAACCTTCGGGACTTGGTTTTGATCAGAAAACAAACAGGCTTTTCTCGGCCTGCGGCGAATCGAAGACCATAGTAGTCGTGGATGCAGTGAGCGGAAAAGTAGTTACTTCCCTGCCTATGGGTGACGGCTGTGACGGGCTTGTATATATCAAGGAGGACCAGAATGCCCTGGCTTCCTGTGGTGAGGGAGTCCTTACGGTAGTACACCAGGCGAATCCAAAAGAATACAGCGTGATCCAGACCCTGCCTACCCGCAAAAGCGCCCGCACCATAACATACAGCGAAGCTGAAAAGAAAGTTTATATGTCTTCGGCTGATGTGACTATCGAAAACAACCATAGAAAAGCTACTCCCGGCAGCTTCCAGATCGTTGTTGTTGGAAAATAAACCAGCAGAGGATGCCTGTTTATCTTCTTCCCGATGAACCCGTATTCCCCCCTCCTTCTGAAGCCGAACCTGATGGTTTGATTGCAGTGGGAGGGGATCTTTCTCCCCAAAGGTTGCTGAATGCTTATTCCGAAGGCATTTTCCCATGGTTTCGTGACGAAGACGACATTTTCTGGTATTCGCCGGACCCCAGGATGGTATT
Organism: uncultured Bacteroidales bacterium; assembly: GCA_903877385.1. Classification (GTDB taxonomy): domain Bacteria; phylum Bacteroidota; class Bacteroidia; order Bacteroidales; family FEN-979; genus CAIRDP01. The sequence continues at coordinate 51,456 of CAIRDP010000027.1, read as the reverse complement.
GATTCCGCATGAACTGAGGATATCACCTTCACTGCAGCGTGTGATCCGCAGTGGCCGGTTCGAAATTCGCATGGATACTGCATTTGAGGATGTCGTTAAAGCCTGTGCTTCAGCCCCCCGCGAGGGACAGGATGGAACCTGGATTGACAGCGGGTTCATTGAAGCATATACAGGGATGCATGAACTGGGGTTTGCCCATTCCATCGAAGCTTACCTTAACGGGGAACTTGAAGGAGGTTTGTACGGGCTGTCAATAGGCAGGGCCTTTTTTGGTGAAAGCATGTTCCATAAAGCAAGCAACGCTTCAAAAGTGGCACTTTATCATCTGGTTGAAAAAGTAAAAACCTGGCAGTTTCATTTTATCGACTGCCAGGTTGAGACTGAACTCTTAAAATTTATGGGCGCAAAGCCAATGCCCAGGGTGGAGTATCTTGAAAGACTGAAAACCGCGGTGGGCTTTCCTTCTCACAAAGGAAACTGGACTTTATAATCCGAGTTTTTTGCGGATTTCCTTGGGGATGGCATTCTTATTAACCATGATATCCATGGTTTTAAGCATTACATAAGCTTCGGATGCGTAAAAATATCCTTTGTACTTATGATCCTCAAAACCCCAGGAGTTTTTAATGATGTAGTATTTGTTCCCGTTCTGGTCTTTGGCTATTCCCGTAAGGTGCATGCCGTGGTCATCGGTGGTCTGGTAGTTGTCGAATTCGGTCTGACGCATTTCCTGGGTTATTTTTTTCTCGGGAACGGGCTTGTCAAATTTATACAGCAGCTTGTCTTTGTCGGCGTCACTCATCTTTTCCCATTTTGACTGTTCCAGTCCGGCAACTTCAGTTGCGTTTTTATCGGGAACTACAGCAACCCCGTTCTTCCATGAAAATCCCTTTTCGCTCACATCGGCTCCCCATACTACAGTATAGCCGTTCTGTATAGAATTGTCGATGATGGAAATAAGGTCGTTTAAAGGTACATTGTAATCCTCGGCCATGAGCCAGTTGTCGGGCACTTCGAGTATGAACTTCGAGTAAAACGGATGATGGTTGTAAGATGTGATTTCAACATAATCATCAGGATTGAGCCCCATCATATCGGCAAATGTCTGGGGAGTGTAATTCTTGCCTTTATACGTAAAACTGACCGGGTTTTTCCCAAGGTATGCATCGAGGATGCCGTCAAAACCCTGGTGCCAGACCGGTGTGAGTTTCTTGTTCGGATTCTTGACCACTGCATCCACGTATGCCGAGAGAACCGCGTCCATTTCGCCATGGACCGGGAGCTTCTCCCCTATGGTCATACCACTGTATGCTTCTTCGGGAACCATACCGTAATTTTTTAAAACATAAGTCACGTCATGGGCAGCTCCTCCGCCTCCGAAATTATGTTTGCCTTCGAAGCGCACATAAATCTTTGCTTTGTCGGAGTAACAGTTCCTTACACAATACATTTCCGAAAGATCAAATGTATCTTTTCCCGTACGCAGTAATTCGGATTCAAGAAATGAGATGGCCGAATAGCTCCAGCAGGTGCCGGACCGGTTCTGGTTTTTAATGGATGTCGCTGGCAGCTTCTTAACCACGGTGAACTGGTAACCGGAGTCAGCCTTTTTCTCCTTGTCCTGGGCAAAACTAAATCCTGCCAGAAGGAAAGCGGATAACAAGATCAGGGTAAATCGTTTCATAGGATTATTTGTTGTTAGGTTGGTAGCTGTCAAAAATAGAAACATTCGGCCTGACTGCACAAAATAATCGACGAAACAGGCAAAAATGCCGATAACATCCCACGGGGCTATTCAAAAGGATGTTCCTTAACGAAGTCGGGCCGGTAATGGTCCCTGCTTTCAATACCCTGTATCCAACCGTGTTCCAGACCCAGCTTTTCCATCTCATCTGTTACTTTGCCGTATTCTTCAGCATAAAGTTCATGGCCCAGGAAAGGATGGGCAGCTACCCTGGCTGTAGGGTAATACTGCGACATGAGCGAAATATGGATTCGGGGGGAAATATTTTCGGCTATATGCCTTAACACCTCAAGGCTGTTCTGTACCTGCCCGGGGAGGACAAGATGCCTGATGATGATTCCCGAATCAGCCGTGTTTTCGTCGGAAAGGTGAAGTGCCGAACCTTTCTGCCTGTACATTTCCCTTATTGAGGCTGCAGCTTTTAAGGGATAATCCCCGGCCTTCGAAAGCGACTTCGCAAGCATGGGGTCCATGTACTTGAAATCGGGAAGGTAAACATCGATCATGCCTTCAAGCGACCTTAAAGTTTCGGTTTTATCGTAAGCATTGGTGTTGTAAACCCATTTCGGGTTATAGCCCTTGTTTTTTATGGCCTGAATGATGATCTTCACCTGGGGAACGAAATGAGAGGGAGAAACAAAACCTACCATTTTAATCCCCCGGTCAAGGATCGAAGTCACCTGACGAACGATATCGTCAAGCTCCATGGCCGAAGAAGCCCTGGGCAAATTAACATCGCTTATCTGGTGGTTCTGGCAGTAGACGCATTGAAGGTTGCAATTGGTGAAAAAAATATTACAGATCCCGTTCGGGCCTGAAATAGCCGGTTCTTCTCCATTGTGGATGCAGATTGAAGCGATATTGAATGATGCGTCGCTCCTGCAGGTCCCGCTGCCCGATTCCCACCTGTTAACGTGGCATTCCCTGGGGCAGATTGAGCAATCCTTTAGTTCTTCAAGGGGTTTAAACAGTTCCTGGGAGATCATCCGCCGGGTCTTCTTTTTGTTAACTTTGATTCCACAAATTTCGGCATTATAAACCATACAGGAATAATCTTTTAAGCGGTTCCTGTTAAAAGAACCTTGATGTTTCAAAAACTTACTGAATATAAGCATATTATCTGGGATTGGAATGGCACCCTGCTTGACGATGCCTGGCTTTGTGTTGAAGTCATGAATGGCATGCTTGCAAAACGCGGTCTCCCCACCGTAAACCTGGAATTTTACCGTTCGGTTTTCACCTTCCCTATGAGGGATTATTATCAAGAGCTGGGGTATGATTTCACAAAGGAGCCTTTTGAGGAAGTGGGGATGGAATTCATGGATCTATACAACCAAAGGCAGAAGGAATGCCGTTTGCATACCGAGGTTATTGGTGTTCTCGAAACTCTCAGGCAGAAGGGATATGGGCAATCCATACTTTCGGCCCGGGAGCAAACCGAATTAATAACCGAAACCCTTGACCTTGGCGTCAATGCTTATTTCACAAAAGTTTACGGGCTAGCCGACCATTACGCCCACGGTAAAACCGATGTAGGGAAAAAATTGATCAGGGACCTGGGGCTTCCCTTTTCCTCCCTTCTGTTCATAGGCGATACCAGGCATGATGCCGAGGTAGCCAATGAAATAGGCATTGACTGTATTCTCATCCCGAACGGTCATCACAGCGAGGAAAGGCTGAGGGCATGCAGGTTCCCCGTGATCCCCGGACTTAATGATTTAATTGCGGGCTTATGATGAAAAGAATTGCATTCTGGCTGATAGCGTTTTGTTCACTCCCGGGCTTTCCCCTTACAGCGCAAACCATCAAGGGCAAGACCATTCAGACCCATACCATAAAGTTAAGCAATAAGGATAAAAATGCAGGTCGCAAGCCTGGTCCGAAAATTGCCTTCATTTCAGATATGCCTTATGAAACCAGTGATACTATGATCAGGACCTGTTTTTCATTCCTGGCAAAACAGCCTGGGTATAACTGTGATTTCATTACAGCAGGCCAACTGGCAAAACGTCCATCCGCAGTCAATCAATATGATGTTGTTTTCTATCAGAAGAATGAAGCCGGGGCTCTCCCGTCCTGCCTTCTTGAAAAGAAAACCGTAAATGCATTAAGGCAGTACCTTGAAAACGGGGGGAGCCTGCTTCTTTCAGGCTTTGCCCTCCACTATCTGAATGATCTCGGACTGGAGTCTGCCAGGCCGTACGACAGCCTGAAACCCTGTAATGACGATGGTTACGGAAGGAAACTTGGGTTTCATGCCTTCATAGCTCATCCCGTTTTCAAAGGGATGAACGGGGGCGCATATATTCTGAAGCCCATGAAGGACCAGGTTGTCGGGCTTTGCGGGTATTTCGGGGATAAGCTCCCGGCGCAGGGAAAGGTTGTTGCGGTTGACTGGGATTATATTTTCCTGAGGGAGGAATCGAAGATCGTTATCGAGTACAAGCCCGGGAATGGGAAAGTACTGGCAGTTGGTGGGTATATGGATTTCTCACAACCCAATATCAACCGTCTTCACCTTGAAAAATTCACACTCAACTGCCTTGATTATCTCACTCATGACCTGAACCCGGGGGATGCTCGCTATTGGGATTATTCACCCGGGCTGGTTGCTGACTGTGGTGCAGATTCGGCCGGGATGGTGAAAAAAAATCTGAAACCTGCCCGTTGCTGGAATGAGCCTTTTGATCCTCTGCTGATGGAGCGCAGGTTTTCGGCGAACGAGGAATGGGATGTGGCAGGTGAAAGGCTGCTTACCATGGGCACCGGGAACGGCGGCATTGAGGAAGTGTGGGCCCATCCTTTCATGGCATTCAGGGATTACGAGGTAGGGATCAAGTTTGATTACAGGGACAGCATCTACTGGCTTAATGACCAGAGGCCTGAGGTCTTCGCCCACCCTGCTTATTTTTGCAGGCTGTATAAATTACCCAGGGCTTACCTTAAGGAGATCATAGTGAATGATCCCGTGGATCCGGCCGGCCTGCTGCATTATGAATACCAGGGGGTTTACGGAGCCGAGATATTCATACGGTTCAAATCCAGTTTCAGGTGGATGTGGCCGTATTCGGAAAAAGCCACGGGCAGCATCTGCCATACCTGGCTCGGCGGGCTGCAGGCCATCAGGATCAGCGATAAACAAGGTATGCTGAACCTTTTCATAGGGGCTGATAAACCGGTGGTTCAGCAGCTGAGCGGGCAATATTCGGGCTTTTCCATTGATAAAAATTACAAGGCTGCCGGTATTGTAACGGATGAGTTCCAGGCGGCAGGCTTCCTTCATTACAGGCTTGAAATGAATGACCAGGTCGATGTGATTTATTCAGCCGGGAATGAGGGTGAAAAAGCGATAAGGCAGTATTATGAAAAATATTCAGAAGCTCCTGAAGAATTGTTCAGGCATGCCGTTGAGCATACAGGGGAATTATTCAGGAACAAACTGATGATCACTTCACCCGATGACAATTTCAATAAGGGATATCGCTGGGCTGTGGCCTCGGCAGATAAATTTTTCGTTCATACTCCCGGCATGGGAAAGTCGCTGGTTGCAGGCTATGCCAGTTCGAAACACGGCTGGGACGGTGCACAGAAGGTTAGCGGAAGGCCGGGTTATGCCTGGTATTTCGGAAGGGATGGAGAGTGGAGCGGACTTGCCCTTCTCGATGTTGGCGACTATGCCAAGGTAAGGTCGGAGCTGGAGTTTTACCAGAAATACCAGGACCTGAACGGCAAGATACTTCATGAGGCCAGCACTTCGGGCATTGTTCACTATGATGCTTCCGATGCCACACCCTTATATATAGTGCTGGCGGGAAGGTACTTCAGGTTCTCGAACGATACGGCTTTCCTGCGGCAAAGCTGGCCCTATATCCGCAAAGCCATTGACTTCTGCTTTTCCACCGATACCGATAAGGACCACCTGATCGAAAATACCAATGTGGGCCATGGCTGGGTTGAAGGAGGAGAACTTTACGGTTCCCATGCTACCTTCTATATGGCAGGATGCTGGGATGCAGCATTGAAAGAGGCGGCGAATATGGCTGAATTCATGAAGGATCCCGATAAATCAAGATACCAGGAAGAGGTTAAAACGCTCGGACTCATCATCAATAAAGACTTCTGGAATCCCTCCACCTCGTTTTTTAATTTCGGTAAAAACATTGACGTGTCGTTTCGCCCGGAGCCTACGGTACTTCCCGCCGTTCCCCTGGGGTTTGGTTTAGCCGGCCAGGATAAAGCCTTGACTGTGTTAAGGCAATATGCTTCAAACGCTTTTACAACAAACTGGGGTGTGAGGATTGTGAGGGACGACAGCAGGCTGTTCAAGCCCACGGGTTATCACTATGGCAGCGTCTGGCCCCTGTTCACAGGCTGGGCTTCCATGGCCGAATATCGTTACGGGAACTCAATCCAGGGTTTTTCAATGTTGATGAATAACCTTAACGTGTATCATGCCTGGGCCCTCGGGACTGTGCAGGAAGTGTTGAACGGGGCGGTTTACAAGCCATCGGGCGTTTGTGCAGACCAGTGCTGGTCGGAGACTATGGTGCTTCAGCCGGCCCTTGAAGGTCTTCTCGGACTGGAGGTTGATGCGGGCAGGGGGCTCCTTAAGCTGGCACCTGCACTGCCGGCCGAATGGGACTCTCTCGAAGTCAGTAATATAAGAGCAGGCCGCAACCTTGTCAACATGAAGTTCAGGCGAAACGGGAACCTGCTGTCATACAACTTCAGCTCTGAATGCAAGGACCAGCTGGTCGTGGACCTCTCCCCTTTGCTGCCTCCGGGAACACAGCTTCTGTCGTGTAAACTGAACCATAACGAATTACCCTTTTCAGCCACCCTTACAAAAGCAGGGACCAGGGCCAGTCTTGAGTTCCAGGCCGGAAAATCAGACCTGGTGGAACTTGAATTCAGGAACGGGATCAGCGTTCTGCCTGTTGTTCAATATCCCAAACCCGGCAGCTCATCCGAAGGCCTGAGAGTCATTGATGCCGGCCTCGACGGAAATGTTTATTCGATTGTTGCCGAGAACAAAGCAGGCACTTCTGGCCTGCTCAGCATCTGGACCAACGGTCAGGGAATTGATCATGTTGAAAACGGGATCCTGATGACTACCACTGGAAAGATCAGTACAATACAGGTAATATTCCCCGAACAGGGAACAAAGTATACCGAGGTCCCCCTAAAGATCTACCTGAAATGAGAACACTATTTTTTTTATGTATGCTGATGGCTTCCTGCCCGGGTTCTGGCCAGTTCCTTTCGAACCTGAACGCAGACAGGAATGATGCTATATTTACCACCTATGCAGCCCCCCTCTCCCGTTCATCATACAAGCTGGACCAGGGATACCGGTTTTTGTTCAATGATCCCGAATGCGGGGCCGAAATTGTCTCCACCGACGGACCCAATTTCGGGCTGGCGGTCTGCCTTGAAAACGAGGCCAGGTTCAGGCTAAAGGAATTATTTAAAGAACCAGTCATAACGACTTCATACAGTGACATATTAAAATATTATTATTATCCCTTTGATGGCGTGCGTGTGGAGGTATGTTTCGACGTTTACTCTTCCGGTTCATCCTTCATTGAATATACCCTTACAAACAACACAGGATTCGTCCACCGGTTTACCCTGCTCCCCTATCATTATTACCCTGCTTGCGACAGTTCAATCAGTATAAGCCACAACAATCTGTTCGACTGCTATTATTACCCCTTGTATAAGAGGCAGGATGCCTGGATGAAGGAGCACCACATCCCCATGCAGACTTCCTTAAGAGCCTGTATAATTTCAAGCATGCAATTTGATTCGGTAGTCATGTCGAATTTTAACCAGGCCACACAAACCACTAAGCCTTTCAATGTCACGGATGACATCCGGCGAAGCCTGCAGCTTAAAAAAATCGCTTCACCTTATGTCGTTGCCATGTTTGGAGTGAGGACAATCAGCCTTGAGCCGGGTGAATCAACACGGTTTCGTATCATTCTGGGGCTGGAGGATGCGGGTGTAAGGCCACAGGATGCTACCAGGAAATTAAAACCCCTGATGGATATTGACCCGATGAATATTATTCGGGAAGATGAGAAGATCTGCAGCAGCATACCCAGGCTGAAGCTTCCCGGCAGGGATGAGGAAATGCTTTACTGGAGCTGTTTTTCGCTGATGAGGCAGTGCATGATGCCTGCCGAGGGAGAATGCAATACGAATTATTATGTATTCTCAAGGGAGCCCAAATGGGGATGGGGATATGGAGGACAGGTGTTTCACGAAAGCCTGTCGATGCTGGCTTATGCTTATATGGATCCCGTGAGTGCAATGAATTCGCAAAGGGTTTTCATGCGGAGGCAGCAGCCCGACGGGTATATTAACTACCGTAGCGGGCCTTACCTTGACGAGACCATCCCTTATGCCAACCAGAAAACGACATCCGCCCCCTGGTACAACTACATTAACTGGGAAGTGTATAAGATCAGCAACGACAGGAAGTTCCTGGGCGAGGCCTATGAGTCGGGCAGGAAGTTTTACAATTATTTTACCGGGAACAGGGATGCCGATAAGAACGGCTTATGCGAATGGGGAGCCGAAGGAGAACTTGAATCGGTGAGGGATGCCAGGGTTGCGGTTTGGGATAATGTAGGCCGGCCTATGAGTTTTGAAGGCCCGGATGTGAATTCCATGCTGGTGATGGAAGCCAGGTCACTGGGCGAAATGGCGAAAACCCTCGGACTCACCGCTGAAGCAAAGCAATGGGATGAGGCTGTGAAGCAGAGGTCGGCACTTATCGAACGGTATTTATGGGATACCGTAACACAGTTTTATTACAACAGGTATGAGCTGAACAAGGGTTTTACTTTCCGCAAAACGGATGACCTGAAGATCAAGGAGATCATTGGGTTTTTACCGATGTGGGCCGGAGTCAGCAGCATTAAAAATGCAGATAAGCTGATGGTTTCACTCAGGGATCCTCAGGAATTCCGGAGGCCATACGGCATCCCCACACTTACGGCGAAATCAGATTACTACAATCCCATGGGATACTGGAACGGGCCTGTCTGGGTGCAGTGGGATTACCTGGTATGCCGTGGCCTGCGTGATTACGGCTATACTAAGGAGGCCTCGGAGATAAGCTCAAGGGTATTGGATAATATGATATGGAACCTTAAGCAGGACCATGTATTCTGGGAGTTTTACAGTGCCGACGACCACAGGGCGGGCTGGAACAAGACCTATATCTGGGCGGGTATCGCGGCAAGAATGTTAATTGACGAATATTCAGAAAAATGAAAAAATCGGCTCTTTTAATCATGCTCGGCATGATGGTTTTGCAGGTCCCGGGCCAGCAATTTAAACCGGTTGAGGATTACCTGCGCATCGATGCCCGCTGCGATGACCCATTATACACCACCTATGCCGCTTCGATGGCAAGATCGAGGCTATACGGCGACAAGGCCTACAAGATGGATTATTATTCATGCTGCCTGCCCGTAAACTATTCCAGTGATCATGCCGGCAGTATATATTCCCTTTGGAAGATCGACCAGGTAGTGATAACGAAAATGTCGGAGTTCTTTAAGAAACCCGTTGTGAATTTCTCTTTCCCCGACATGGCCGTAATGGAATATGAGCCCTTCAGGGGCATCCACGTAAAGGAAATTTTCCTGGTTTACAGTTCCACCCTGGCTTTAATCGATATGGAGGTGCACAATACCGATAACATCAACCACGAGGTTTCGGTTTACCCCATACTGGAAGCCGAAAACGATTCCATGGAAGTGATGGGTTATGATACACTTCACAAGGCCTATATTACCCAGCGTTATGAAAGCCCGTACAGGCTGATCAGCAGCCTTAAAACCGAATATGGGTACCCAAGCAGGGTGAGGGATATCTTTACCGCTTCCCCCGGGCCCTATACTTACGGAGCTTATTTTGGCGACCTGTCCTCGTTTTACAACAGCATCAAAACCGATTTCTATTCGGATAAAAGGAGCGATACCTTAAATAAAAGGAAGCAGGGGCTTTGCAGGTTCATTGCCCTTAATTTCAAAAAGAAATTGTCGCCCGGACAATCAGCTTCATTCAGGGTTTTAAGGGGATTCCAGGGCCAGGATGAGGACCAGGAAGTCCTGATGAAGGATGTGGAAACGATGAAAACTGCTATGCTTAAGACCTTTTATGAGGATGACCTTATCCTGTTTTCAAAGATCCCCCGAATTAATTTTAAAAGCAGGGATGAGAAGATAGCCTACCTGGGCGCATTCAACCTGGTAAGGGGCTGCATGTACCCTCCTTCGGGAAAGGCCAACCACAATTTCTATGCATTCTCACGCAATCCTTTATGGGGCTGGGGACACGGCCACCAGGTACTCCATGAATCGCTGAGCATGCTGGCCTATGTTTATATGGACCCGCAGTCGGCCCAGGGTTCGCAAAGGATTTACATGGAACAGCAAAGGGAGGATGGCCTTATCGCTTATCGCCATGGGCCCAGGGGCCTCCAGGATTATCCCCACAAGAACATGCCAACCACTTCCGCCCCCTTCTTCAACTGGATCAATTGGGAAGTTTATAAGGTCAGCAAGGATAAAAAATTTCTTGAAGATGCTTATGCATCGGGCAGCCGGTATGCCGATTGGCTTATTTATAACAGGGATACGAACCATGACAGCACTTTTGAATGGGGGCCATACGGGATTATCGAAAATGTAAGGGATTGGTATAATGTAGTTTTCCAGGTTTCAGCCGAGCGTTACCTGGATGTTGACAAGGAGGATATTTCGGATGAACTTGAATGCCTCGACCTGACCCTGATGGTCGTCAAGGAAGAAAAATCCCTTTCGCAGATGGCCGAAGTTCTTGGGAAAAAGGACGATGCAAGGATGTGGAAAGAAAGAGCCGATGGGATTATTAAGCTTGTGAATAAGAGGATGTGGAACGACAGCTCAGGCTTCTATTATTCAGTGAATAAAAAGGATTACAGCTGGCATTATTTGACCCGTGACCTGCGCAGGCAGGAGATCATCGGCTTCCTGGCTTTATGGGCTGATGCAGCTCCCAGGGACAGGGCCGAAAAGCTTGTTAAGACACTCACCGATACAACCAAGTTCTGGAGAAGGTATGGAGTGCCCACCTTATCGGCTCAGGATCCATGGTACAGTCCGTATGTCGATTACTGCTGCAAGTGGAACGGTCCGGTATGGCTGCTTTGGGATTATATGGTTTATGAAGGATTAAGGGATTATGGCTATAACGACCTGGCTCATGAACTTGCCGGTAAAATGCTAAATGCGGCGACAGTTCAGCTGAAAAAGAATCACAACTACTGGGAATCTTTCAGTGCGGATAATGAAATCCTGAATTCTCCGCCTAATTATATTTGGGATTCAATCATTGCGCGTCTGCTTATCGAGGAATACCAGAAAGCGGATAAGCAGGGAAAGTAAAATTGAAGGTAACCATTTATGGGAACCTCCGTATAACTTAGCGATATTATTTTGCAATGGCCAGGAAAACGTATACTCTTCTGATGCTGATTCTTTTGCTTCTTTCCTTTGGAGGTAATGCCCAGCAATTGCAGAAAACCGCGAATATCATACCCGGCAGTTTCAGGATCAGCGAAGAAGAAATGAGGCTGTACCGGATGATCAATGATTACCGCCAGAGGTATGACCTCCCTCCCATTCCGATCTCAGTTTCGCTTTGCTATGTTGCAACTGCTCACGTGAGGGATCTCTTCTTTCATCATCCCGACCAGGGGGCATGCAATTTCCATTCATGGTCAGACAAGGGCCCCTGGAAAGCATTTTGCTATCCTAAGGATGAGAACAAGAAGAATTCAGTGTGGGATAAGCCTAAGGAGTTCACCCCGTACAAGGACAAAGGCTATGAAATAGTTTACTGGGAGAATAACCCTGTGGACATTGACAGTATAATAAATTTTTGGAAATCAGCTGATTACTTCAACAGCTTCCTTATGAATACCGGCAAATGGAAAGGAACTAAATGGGAAGCCATCGGGATTGGTATTTACGAAAATTATGCCTGCGCCTGGTTTGGTCAATTGCCCGATCCCTATGGCCCACCTATGCTGGTTGGGGAAAGCACAGCCACGGAGTATCTCCCGCTAAGCGGTAAAATTAACGAGCCGGTCAAACCTGAAGAAAAGCAGGTTCAGGAAGGACCCGTTATAAGCAGGGAGGACAGCACGGTTATTACACCCCCGGTAAACGCCTCAAATACAGGCTCCCTGAAATACAATATCATTGTAAGGACCAATATCTTATTAAAAGATACTGCCAAGTTTGTCAAGTTCTATTCCGAAAAGGGATACCCTGCTGCGAAAAGCCTTGTCATAAAAGGAAAAGCCAGGATTTCTATTTACGAGACATCCGACAGGACCGAGGCCATGGCAAAACTCAGGGAAGTCAAGCTTCAGTATAAGGATGCCTGGCTTCTGAAGCGTTAATTTCCATCTTTCACACAACGAAAACCGATTGTTCCATTCCGGTCAAGCCCGGGTGAAATCAGTAGCAGCATTTCGGGATGATAAGCTGGCACAGGGCCCCCCGTGACATACCAGATGCTCTGGGTCGGGTGGTAATAACTCCCGCCCTTTATTATTGCGTAATAATAGACCCCGTTGTAATACACATCGGAAGTCATCTGCCAAACATTTCCAATCATATCTTCCAACCCGAACGGGCTTGCCCCTCCCGCAAAAGAGTTTACTTCAGTTTCATGGTTAAGGTTGAAATTGCACATGCTTGAATCCTGCCTGTTACCCCAGGGGTATTTTCTCATATCCCCTCCCTGGGCTGCATACTGCCATTCCCGCTCTGAAGGCAACCTTTTCCCTGCGTGGCTGCAATAGGCCATTGCATCTTCGGGGCTCACGTTCACAACAGGTTTATTTTCATCAGACTTTTGTGGTTCCTGCCTGTTTATCCAGTGCTTCAGGTATGATGAAGTGTCGGCAGGGTGATAAGCGGCTTCCCTGATAAAACGGTAAAAGTCCAGGTTCGTTACTGGATATTTATCCATATAGAGTTTCTTCATTGAAACCGTTACAGTATCGCTGTAATCGGGGAATGCGATAAATGCCTCGGCCGAGCTGGGGTCTCTGAGGGTGTAAAACCTGAACTTCCCTCCTGGAATTTCAACCATGCCCGGGGGAGCTGAACCTGCAACCCGGGTGGGTTTGCAAATAGAAACGAGCCTGGGGATATTGGGTTTTGGGACGATTACCAGCTCATCCAGGAGTTCCCATTTTTCGAAAAGCTGGACCAGCAGTTTGGGGCAGGCTTCTCCGAATACCTGGCGGTAGGGTATTTTTCCCCCTTTAGGAGAAATCTCCACCGCTTTACTCTTGTAAGTCGGATTTTCACCGAATATCTTCAATTTATCGCCCTTGGGTGCGCTGCATTCAAGGCTGTCGCCCATATCCCTGGCAAGGATCAGCCGGGGAAGCAGGGCGATGCAGCCCACATTCCCTTCCCTCCTGCTGTTCAGGAAATTCCTGTCGAAGGGCTCGACTTCGGCAAGAACAGAGCAGGATTCATGATCCTGAACCGTTTTAACTTCCTGGTGGTTCCAGAGGTCGACATAATGATATCCCTTGGCTGCCCCCGGGGCATTGAACAAAGCAGCATTCCAGCCTCCCGGTTTCAGGCTGTAAATCGTATAAACCGTCTTGTCGCCTCCCTGCCAGCTATTCACGTAAATCGAATCAGTAAGGGTAGTGACCAATGGGACCCAGCGGTTATTGTGAAAAACGGAATTATTTTCGCGCAGTATCCTTGTCGTCCTCCCCATATAGGCATATTCCTCCCTTATCCACTCTGGTCTTCCGGGCTTCATGGTATTGATCTCAACACCGTAGCCGTTGAAGAAGGCGCAGGCAAGTTCCCTGTGCAGCCTGTCGTCGGCCAGCTGGAGCACCCTGAAAATGGCAAAATCAGGCTTGATGAACTTATTCAGGTTCAAAGGAGGCGGAAGCACAAGTGCGTCATGGACCCTGCCCGAGACTATGCCAGGCATGTCTTTCGGAACCGCCATTCCCTCGCTGTACATGATGATTCCCGGTCTCACCCGGTCGGCTGCCGACTGCAACTCCATACTCGATGCGCCCTTGGTGTCAAGAACCACTCCGTCGGCATCCGTAGCCCTGAGCAGGGTCTCCATGCCGTTCATCTGGTCCTCCTTGCGGGTTCCTTCATCCCAGGGATTGTAAGAAATGAAATAATATTTTCCCTTTTTATGTGTGAAGGCGGATTGCTTTTTCAGTTCTTTCAGGCCGCCCGGGAGGTCGCGGTACATATCCCATTGGTTTCTTTGATCAAGGCCCAGTCGGGGCCATGTGGGCCATAAAGTAAAAATATCATACCCCCCTGTGAGATCGTCATACTCATTGAATGAGGAATAGAAAGTGAATTTCTTCTGCCTGTAGTCATAATATTGATCATCCCAGGCAAACTGCAGAAGCATGATGTATTTGTTCTTCATCCACCCAAGGTCCTTCCGTTCGAACATGCTGTTGTCAAAAGCAGGCAGGTCGTAGAGGAATCGCTCCTGGAACATCATCCTCAGGCCTTCCTGCCATTCGCCCTTATGGGTGTCGATATAAATGCTGTATTCCACCCATCCTGCCGGTTTTAAGGTAGCAGCCCAGCGATCAACCGTGGCCAGGTCCTTGTCACGACTGCTCCTTCGGGCGATTGCCGTGACGGATAGGCTGTCGTTGAGAACCATATCGCAAAATCCCATATGCCAGGCATTATCGGGGAGGATCACTCCTACAGGGCCATAGCCGGGCCGAAACAAAAGCGAACGGCAGAGGTAATGAGGCCATTCTTTAGTGCCCCCGGCCGTAATATACACCTTACCGGGCCCCTCGCCAAAGGGGACGAGATTTTCTATTTTGTGTATGCCCCTGCCCTTATTAGTAAAACGCAGCAGGTACCTGATCCCTTGCTTGCAGCTTCTGTCGGGGACCAGCGACACTCCCACTGAATCGGCAAGATTGAACAGAATGCTGTCGTTGCGGGATTCCGCTTTCGGGCAATAGGAATTATAAAAATTACTGTCGATCAGTACCGAGAAAAGCGGGATACCATAAGGCGTTTTGACAGAACATGCGTTAATGACCAATCCCTTAACGGTGATTGCAGCATTACTGTCGAATAAGAGCGACGACACCTGGGCATCAAGCCGGTTGAGCGGGCAGGATGCAATCAGCAGACAAAAAAGAAGAATGCTCTTCTTCATGGGATGTAAAATAACGTGATGATTCGATATTCGACATTCGCTGTTCAATATTCGGTATTCATTCCTTTACACCCGTATCCCTTACCAAAACCGGGGGTACGATCAGGGGGGGGTGCCTGTCGATGACCTTCTGCATATCCTGCCTTAGCCTTACGTTTGTGTTGATTGCCGAATCATAGGCCTGTCCGTATGAAATTCCGGAGGCCATCAGTTTACGCTCAAGAAGTTCGGTTTGGATCGCAAATTCGGTTTCTTCGGATGACATCTGCCCATCGAGCCAGATTTCTTTCGGTGGCATGAAATGATATGCCATATCGTTTCCGCTCAGGCCAAAGTCGGGGTAAATCCCGGCTCTGACTTTATACCCGTCAACAATCCATATGCCTATTCCATCCCTTACCCCCAGGGGGATGCGGTAAATCCCGCTGATCGTTATGCTGTCGGCGATACCCGGGATCTCCTTCACATGGGTTGCATCTTCGGGGCATACCTTGTGAAGGGATGCTTCGTGCGCCCTGCAGATGGAATCATACCTTTTTCTCATTTTCAGCTCAATCATGAGTGAAGAATCATGGGATTTCTCGTAAGTCCAGCCGAATTTGGCCATCAGGGCGCGCTCATTCAGTTCGTGAGCCAGGGTAAGTTCAAACTCCTCGCAGGAAACGGCATGATCGATCCAGATCTCTCCTTTTGGATTGAACAGGTACCTTTGTTCATTCCCCCCGTAAAGGAATTGTTTGTAGATGTTTTGCCGGACTTTGTAACCGTCGACTATCCAGATTGCAAAACCCTCTTTTTCACCGTAATAGCAACGATACACATCTTTAACCGTCCTGTGATTTCCGCAGGAGATCATCAGCAAAAGGAAAGCTGAAGCAAATAAGCACTTTATCTTCATACAATATTAGATTAAACCTCAAAAATAGTAAATCCGGGCCGGATTTCGTAAATTTGCATCACTTCCCTAAGATTATCTATGACGATACAAAAGCTGGCAATAGAATACAGGTACAGGATTGGTCTGGTCCTGGTGTTTGTGCTGCTGGAGAATGTTGCCTGGATCATTGAGCCGGGATATTTCGGGAAGTTGCTTGACCGACTGATCGATTATTTTTATGATCATGAGAAAGTCAATTATATCTACCCTCTCTTCGTGTGGATATTTATTTACCTTCTGAATGTTGTCGGGGGGACGATGAGCCGGTATTTAAGCGGACGTATTTATTCCAAGATGTTTGCCGATGTTGCCGAAAAGGTGATCATATTGTCGAGGAAAAAGTTCGATCCTGTATCAAAGACCCTTATCAGGGCCGAGCTTACAAAAGAATATGTGATTTTTTTCAAGGAAAGGCTACCCGAGGTATCATGGCAGTTCTGCGCCACATTCGGCGCCATAATTGCCATGTTCTTTTATGACTGGCGGATTGCCGCAGTTTGTTTAATTGTGGTAGGCCCCTTGTATGTTTTTTCGCGGTTTTACCGAAAGAATGTGCTTGCCCTGCAAAAGACCATACGCGATGCCCAGGAGGATCTTTATAAGGTCGTTGAACATAAGAGTTCAGCCTCAATCCATGAATTTTACCGCAGCATGGTTGCCCCCCAGTTTAAAATTGCAAGGTGGAATTCTTTTAATTACCTTGTCATTAAACTGATACTGATGGGGATTTTTATTGTGGTTTTATTTATCTGTGTGGATGTCGACAATTTTTCAACCGGCAATATATATTCCATAGTAGCCTACCTGTGGACCTTCATTTCATCGGCCGAATACCTGCCGGGTTTAATGGAGAGTTATTCATCGGTGAAGGAATTGGGCCACCGCCTTAGGGAAGAGGAAATCTGATCAGCGGTAAAACAAGTCTCTCTGGGCAAAAGCATGCTCATGTTCAAGCAGCCATTTCTTTCGTTTCAATCCGCCGGCATATCCCACAAGACGTCCGTTTGTACCAAGCACCCTGTGGCAGGGGACTATTACCGAAACCGGGTTTGAGGCATTTGCCCCGCCTACGGCCCTGAAAGCGTTGGCATTCCCTATATTCTTTGCCAGTTCATGGTATGAGATGGTTTTACCATAAGGTATTCTCTGAAGTTCGTTCCAAACCCTCAGCTGGAAATCAGACCCTTCAAGGTCAAGGTCGAGGGTGAACTCCTGTCTTTCACCTGTGAAATATTCATGAAGCTGGGTCACAGCCTCTTTTAACTCATGGGGAACTCTTGGCAACCTCACTTTGAAGTCGAGGAAATACAGGCTCCTCACTCCTTTTTCAGAACCCGTGATTTCGATGAATCCTATGGGTGTTTTCAGAAAAGCCCGCAGCAGGGATTTCATATCATGAAGCTTTTGATTTTCTTGAAAAAAATGCAAGGACAAGCATTACCACACCAAGAACCAGCATCCCCAGACCCGACCAGAGGTTTACATTGATCCCCAGCGATGGCTTGTACATGCCTGCATCCAACCTGGTGGCAAATCCAAATACGGTAAGCAGTAATCCAAAGATTGTGAACATCAGCCCGATCGGAAGTTTAATATCTATACCCATAGGATGTGGTTTTACCAGAATAAAATTGTTAAAATGCTTACAAGAGTCAGTACAATAATTGCAAGGGTGGATGAGCGGTTATACCAAGGAACCGCTTCTTCGTTGAGTTTGGGAGTAAGGGCATACACAAGTCCTTTGAGCTCATTATCCGATTTTTTCTGGGTGGTCATAAAGGACAGGAAAACAGTTATAATGGCCGAGGTTGAACAGGCAAAGATAGCCGTCCAGAAATTCTGGGCCATTTCTACCGGGTAAGCATGCAGATGGGCGATCCAGCCTCCTTTTACAAGAGTGTTGGCTCCTTCGGGAAAAGTGAGTCCGTGATGCAGGAGCGCGACGAAAAAGCCCATAAGAAGCCCTGTAAATGCTGCATGACCGGTTGCCCGTTTCCAGAACATCCCCAGGAATATCACTGCAAACAAGGGGGCGTTAATCATCGAGAAGATCGTCTGCAGGAAATCCATGATATTCCCGAAAAGGCTTGCAAGGTATGCGGCCGCAATACTTACGATTACTCCGAAGATGGTGGCCATCCTGCCGACGAAGAGGTAATGCTTGTCATCGGATGCCTTGTCCTTTGTAACGGGTCTGATATAACTCTGGTAGATATCGTAAGTCCATACGGTATTAAAAGCAGAAACATTCCCGGCCATACCCGACATGAAAGAAGCAAGCAGGGCTGTGACCCCAAGGCCGAGCACTCCTGCGGGCAGGTATTGCTTGAGCAGCATGATGATGGTGTAATCATATATAGGCTGTCCTGCTTCGTTAAGAGGGAGAGCAAAACCTTTTCCGGGTGTATTCATGAGGACCAGGGCTACAATCCCGGGAACGATGATCAGGAAAGGGATGAACATCTTGGGAATGGCGCCGATAAGCGGGGTGTTCCTGGCGGCTGTTGTTGATTTTGCCGACATGGCCCTCTGTACGATCAGAAAATTGGTGCACCAGTATCCAAAGGACAACACAAAACCAAGACCTGCGAAGATCCCGTACCATTCCACGCCCATGGGGTTTAATTTCGCAGACCCCGTATATTTCCAGGTTGTGGTCCATGCATCGGGGGCAAAGCCTTTGGAACTCACAATGGGTGCAAGGCTTTGCTGCAATCCATGCCATCCGCCTACATCTTTAAGACTGAGGATCACAATAGGCAATAAGCCCACGACGATGATGAAAAACTGCAGCACCTCATTATAAATTGCCGAGGAGAGTCCTCCCAGGTAAGTGTAGGCAAGTACGATGGCGGCTGAAAGTATGAGGCTGAGGTGGAAATTCCAACCGAGGACTTTTTCCATGAGTATTGCCAGGGCATACATGGAGATCCCTGATGCCAGTATGGTCATTACGGCAAAAAGGATGGCGTTAAGGCCCCGGGTTTTTTCATCATATCGCAGCTTAATGTATTCCGGTACGCTGCGGGCTTTTGAGCCGTAGTAAAACGGCATCATAAACATAGCAAGGAAGACCATGGCAGGAATCGCCCCCACCCAGTAAAAATGGGTGGTAAGCATACCGTATTTAAGTCCCGAGCCTGTCATCCCCATCACTTCGAGGGCTCCCAGGTTGGTCGATATGAAAGCCAGCCCGGCAACCCAGGCCGGCATGGCACGCCCGGCTTCAAGAAAGGCACTGGCGTCCTTCATGTATCTCTTGAGGGCCCAGCCTATTCCAAGGACAAAGGCAAAATAAATGATCATCACCAGGTAATCGATCCACGACAATACAAATCCTGTATTCATCCAAAAGTTTAGTTTTGTTAATGCTCAGAAGAGCGAATTTCCGTTAACATTCCACAGCTTTCACGGCTTGAGCAGAAAATTAAAATAACTTTGCAGCCTGAATGCCAATTCAAAGGTAAAAACTTCTTGAGAACAACAGCAATGATTTTGTTTGTAACTATTGTAGTTACAATTTACTCCCTGTTGAACTATTATATCTTCATCAGGGCAATACAGGCCATTCCTTCCGGATCATCGCTAAGGATATGGTTTATTCTCGGGTTCTGGCTGGTTGCAATCTCTTTCGTGGCAGCGAGGTTCATGGAAAGGGCTTATCCATGTCATTTTACCGAAGCCCTTACCTGGACAGGAAACATCTGGCTGGCCTTTTTGCTGTTCTTTTTCCTGATAGCCCTGCTTCTTGATATTACAAGGCTGCTCAATCATTTTTTCCATTTTCTTCCTGCTTTCATCTATGCCGATTATGTAAGGACCAAACAGGTAATCCTCCTTGCAGCGGTAGCATACACAACTATAATGGTGGTTACAGGATATATCAATGCCAGGAATCCCAGGATTAAGGAACTAACACTCAAGGTGGACAAACCGGGTCACGGCCTGAAATCGCTTACCATTGCCATGGCTTCCGACATCCACCTGGGAACAATAATCCGTAAAGCAAAGGCCAGGGAACTTGTGCGTATGCTTAATTCGGCCAAACCCGACCTGATCCTGCTGGCCGGGGATGTTGTGGATGAGGACCTGGCGCCTGTTATTAAAGATAATATCGGTGAGGCTTTATGTGAACTGAAGGCAGGGATCGGCGTTTATGCGATCACCGGTAACCATGAATATATTGGCGGGGCCGGGCCCGCCGTGGAATATCTTGAAAAACACTGTATCAGGATGCTCAGGGATACAGCCATCCTTGTAAACGGGCAGTTTTATCTTGCGGGCAGGGACGATCGTGACAAGCTGCGTTTTACGGGCAAACCCAGGAAGGAACTGAATGAGGTTTTAAAAGATGTTGACCATTCCTACCCCATCATCCTCATGGACCACCAGCCTTTTAAGCTTTCGGCAGCTGCTGATCTCGGGGTGGACCTTCAGCTTTCGGGGCATACGCATCACGGGCAGATATGGCCTTTTAATTATATCACTAGCGCAATATATGAACTGAGCTGGGGGTATAAAAAGATCAAGAATACCCATTTTTATGTTTCCTGCGGCTTCGGCACCTGGGGCCCGCCTGTAAGGCTAGGTAACCGTCCCGAAGTAGTTGTAATTCACCTTATCTTCAACAATGACCAGATTGCACCTTAAACCTCAACTGTGGATAATCCTGCCGGCACTGGCGGCCGTTCTGATTACTTCGGCAATTATCGGGGTATTGCTTTACCACATGAGGATCTCCGAAAAACATGAACCCATTGCCGTCCCAGCCATCAGCCATGCATACAACATTAAACTTGACAGTCTCGATATCCGGTACAGCAAGGTGGGGAACAACCAGAACCTTTCAGATCTTTTATCTCCATATATCCCGGCCGGGCTGATAGATAAAATTGCCAAAGAAACCGGCGACATATTCGATGTGCGGAAAATGCATTCAGGAAATACCTTTGCAAGGATCACATCGAAAGACCCGGCCCAGCGTACCTTGTATTTTATCTATGAGATCAACAGCATAGAGTTTGTCGTTTATGATTTCAGGGATTCGCTTAAAGTTTACCGCGATAAAAAGAAAGTGAAGGTTGAAGTGAAAACTGCCACTGGCAGCATTTCAGGTTCGCTGTGGAAGACTTTCCAGGACCAGGACCTGAATATCAATCTTGCCCTTGGGCTTTCGGAGGTCTATGCCTGGACTGTTGATTTTTATGGTTTGCAGAACGGGGATTCGTTTAAGGTGATCTATGAGGAAATGTATGTGGATGGCAGGATGATCGGAATTGACAGGATACTTTCGGCCTGCTTCACTACGGGGGAAAAGGATTTTTATGCCTTTTTATGGGAAGATAAGGGAAAGAAAGCCTGGTTCGACGAAAACGGGCAGAGCCTTCAGCGTTCATTCCTTAAAGCCCCGCTCAGGTTTTCGAGGATAAGTTCTTATTTTTCAAGCTCGAGGATGCATCCCATTCTCAGGATCGCCCGTCCCCATTTTGGAGTGGATTATGCCGCTCCCCGTGGAACTCCTGTTGAGGCCCTGGGTGAGGGCAAGGTGACGGAAGCGGGCTGGAAAGGCGGTTATGGCAGGTTTATCGCCATACGCCACAATTCAGTGTTTTTAACAACCTACGCCCATTTGTCGGCCTATGCAAAAAATATCAGGCCCGGTGTTCATGTAAGCCAGGGACAGGTTATCGGATTTGTAGGGATGAGCGGGCTTGCCACAGGTCCGCATCTGGATTTCAGGGTTTATAAAAACGGTTCTCCCGTTGACCCGCTTCACCTGGAATCCCCTCCTTCGGAGCCGGTACCGCCTTCGTTTATGCCCCAGTTCAAAACTCTGGTAGCCAGGTATAAACCCGTACTGGATAAAATAAAACTTTAGTAAACCTTCTCACTGAGCTTCTTTCGTGCAGGGCAGAGGTCGCTGCTCTCATACCACCTGCACCTGGGTTTGCATGTAAGGCATGCGTTGATCTCTTCACCCAGTTGGACATGCCTCACCCAGAATGGATCGGCAAGCTGAGGCCTCCCTATTGAAACAAAATCGGCAAGGCCGCTTTCAATCAAAAAGTTTGCCCTTTCGGCAGTTTTAATCTCATTTACGACGATTACAGGGATTTTAAGATGTTCTCTCACTTTCACTCCTGAATATACCATCCAGTTAAAATCAAAGCCTTTGGGCGGCCTTGGGAGGTTTTGGAGGTTGCCCCCGTGAGATACATGGATATAGTCAACCCCAAGTGATTCCAGGTATAATGCGGTTTTAATCCCGTCTTCAAGTGCAGGAGTGTTTGCCCCCATTCTGTATCCAAGGATAAATTCATTTCCGCAGAGTTCCCTTATTCCCTTTATGATCTCATCTGCAAAACGCATACGATTTTCAAAGCTGCCCCCGTATTCGTCGGCCCTGCGGTTCCATAAGGGATTTGCGAACTGGTTGATGAGGTAGCCATGGGCTCCGTGAAGTTCAACTCCATCGAAACCTGCCTCACGGGCCCTGAATGCACCCAGGATAAATGCTTTGATGATATCCCTGATCTCGGGAGGGGACAATTCCCGGCTCGTGGGTTTTTCGGCCTCTGCCGACGGGCCTGCCGGCTCGGGGCTGACGCCCAGGGGGGAAACCAGGCCTGCATGATGAAGCTGGAGAAGTGAAACGGATCCATGCCCCCTTACAAGGCTTGCTATATCGCAAAGGCCTGCAATATGTTCATCGGACCATACCCCGAGTTGAGTTGTTGCAGCCCTGCCGTTCTTTTTCACAGATGTTGCCTCGGTGATGATTATCCCTGCCCCGTTTTCGGCCCTTAAACGGTAATGCTCAAGGTTCTTAGCGCTTGCAATACCATCCTCGCCCGTATACCCGAAACAGACCATGGGCGGAAAGACGATACGGTTCTTTACCCTCAAGCCCTTGAGTTGAGAACCCGAGAACAGATGCTTATACCTGGATGTATCCATACTTTTAATCTCTTTAGGGCATAATTCCCCGCGGCTTGCCGCGAATTGGAACAATCCCGTGAATACCTCGCTGTTCCAGGGCGAGGTCATTTATTCATTATTCCTTTGTAAAGGGATGTTCTTTCTTCCACATCTTCCAGATCAGGAAAACAGGGAAAAGAAACCAGGGTGCGTTGGCGAACAGTACCAGGGGCAGGTTCCTGGCCGGTGTGGGGCCAAAAATCTCTTCGCTGCATATGATAAAAACGTTGGTAAACAAGATTGACATTACAATGAATGTTGGTATGCGGATCCATTCTTTTCCTTTGATAAAGGCATAGATTGCCGCCACATAAAAGGGCCCGAAAAGGATCACGTCAAGCCAGATCGTTGCTTTCCACCAGGTTGGCCTTAGCCACTGCAGGGGATCAAAACTTGCTCCCCACCAGTGGGTCATGTCAACAAAGAAAGGCAGCGGCCACAGGGGGTAGTTGAAATTTGAGGGGTCGGCAATAACAAGCTGTTCCAGGTCGACAATATAGGTAATGAACAAGACATTGATCAGGAAAAAACCGATATAGATGTAATCGGCAGGTCTTTGTTTCAAAGGGATTACTGTTCTCATTGAGTTTAGGTTTGTTTGTTGAACATTTTCAGGTTTGTTTTTTTCCTGGCCGTATGCACCATTTGTGTAGCTATTGACAGCCTGAATGAGCTTATATTTGATATGAATGCTCCTATCCTGGTTGAAAAATCGGTATAAACCAGGGTCCTGGGCTTTATTGCAAGTGCCACAAGCTGCCTGGCTACACTTCCTGGGGCCTTCCCGCCGGCAAAAAGCCTGGTGATCAGATTCTGTTTGCTGTCCATCAGGAAATCCTGGTCCACATCACCCAGCCTGGATTCGGGTTTGGAATCTGTTTTTATATAGCCCGGGAAGTACTCGCTCACCCTGATGCAGCTTCCCTCCCATTCCGACTGTATTGTCCTTGTCCAGGCCGAGAATGCCGCCTTGGAACATACATAGGGTGCATAAAAGGGTATGCCCATCATAAAACCAGGGGAACCTATGTTGATGATATGCCCTCCCCCCTGTTTCAGCATATGCGGAATTACTGCCTGGGTAAGGCTTACCGGTGCAAGCAGGTTTGTACTGAAAGCCTTTAGAATGTCTTCCCTGCTCACATATTCTGAAGGTGAAACGATAATGCTCGCTGCATTATTAATAAGTATGTCGATCCGCCCAAAACGGGATATTGTCTGCTCAATGATCATCAGGCAGTCTTCCTCCAGGGCAAGGTCTGCCTTTATAACTACTGCAGAGGGCAGGCTGCCGGCCAGTTTTTCAAGAATTTCAAGCCTCCTGGCAACGAGAATGACTTTAGCCCCTGCATTACCGAATGCTGTGGCCGTTGCCTGCCCGATACCACCCGAAGCTCCTGTTATAATGACTACTTTATCTCTGATTCCCATTGCTGCAATAGAAAATTTAGTACGTTTGTTAGGGATTTCAAAATTAGGAAAAAATGCGACAAATAACGGGAAGTGTTTTACTCCTGGCAATCTGCCTGGGCTTTACAGCCTGCATGCAGCAAGGGTTGGGGAAGGACAAAGTATTAAAGGATGTTACAAAAGTATCAGTCATGAAAAGTGATTTCGGTAAAATCGGTGAAAAGGATGTATTCCTATACACCCTGACCAATAAGCATGGGATAAGTGTTAAGATCACAAATTACGGAGGGATAATTACCGGGATACTGATGCCCGGCAAAGACGAACAAATCGGGAATATAGTCCTGGGTTATGATAAACTCCAGGATTATGTTGCCAACAGCCCTTATTTCGGGGCCATAGTGGGCAGGTATGCAAACCGCATAGCCAACGGCGAATTCTCCTTAGAAGGGGTTCAGTACAAACTTGCGAGGAATAACGACAACAATGCCCTGCATGGCGGGATCAAAGGATTTGACAAGGTCGTATGGGATGCCCGTGAATATTCCGACACGGCCCAGGCAGGCCTGTCCCTTACTTATGTAAGCGCCGACGGGGAAGAAGGCTATCCCGGGAACTTAAAGGTAGTTGTGAATTATGCACTGAATGATAAAGACGAACTGCTGATCAGTATCGAAGCAGGTACCGATAAGGCTACCCCTGTGAACATCTGCAATCATACATATTTTAACCTGAACGGGGCTCAGTCAGATGTCCTCAGGCATATACTGACCATCCCTGCAGATTCCTATACAGAAGTGAACGACCAGCTTATTCCCACGGGAAACCTGCCTGCAGTAAAAGGAACACCAATGGATTTCAATACCCCGACAGCTGTAGGTAAAAACATAGGGCAGGTTAAGGGCGGATACGACCATAATTACGTTCTGAGGAAAAAAGCCGGGGAGATGTCACTGGCAGCGATACTATTCGATAAGGAGTCGGGCCGAAAGGTCACGGTTGAAACAACCCAGCCGGGAGTGCAGTTTTACAGCGGGAATTTCCTTGACGGCAGTTGCAAAGGTCCGGAGGGCAAGGCTTACAGCAAACATTACGGTCTTTGCCTTGAAACCCAGCATTTTCCTGATTCCCCTAACCAGCCCAAATTTCCCAACACCATACTTAAACCCGGGATGTCTTACCTGGAAAAGACAACATTCAGGTTTTCGGTAGTGGAATGATTGCTCCGGAACTGGTATCCCCACTCGGGCAGGGGTAATAAGATCAGTATTTGTTCGGTACAAAAGTTTGCTCCGACATAGGCGGGCGAACATAGGACTTCTCCTTTTCAAGGGGAGGCAGAACTATTTTCTCCCTGGGAACATCCTTGAACTTTATCTGTGTGAGAAGGTGGGTGATACAATTTAACCTGGCCTTCCGCTTATCATCAGCTTCCACCACGAACCATGGAGATTGTTTCGTATCGGTATAGGCGAACATATCGTCTTTTGCCTTTGAATAATCAACCCATTTGGTGCGAGACTCCACGTCCATCGGGCTTATCTTCCATCTCCTGGTAGGGTCGTTTATCCTTTGGAGGAACCTTCTTTCCTGTTCCTTATCGCTCACCGAAAACCAGTATTTGATCAGGGTAATGCCTGAACGAATAAGCATGTTCTCAAAATTAGGGCAGGATCTCAGGAAATCCCAGTATTCGGTTTCGTTGCAGAACCCCATGACCCTTTCAACGCCGGCACGGTTATACCAGCTCCTGTCGAAAAGGACCATTTCACCTGCTGCAGGCAAATGGGCGACATAACGCTGAAAATACCACTGGCTTTTTTCCTTTTCGGTAGGAACACCCAGGGCGACAACACGTACAACGCGGGGATTCAGGGTTTCGGTGATCCTCTTGATAGTTCCGCCTTTCCCGGCTGCATCCCTGCCTTCAAAAATAACCACGGCCCTCAGGCCTTTGAATTTGATCCATTCCTGCAGTTTAACCAGGTCGAGCTGAAGTTTGGCAAGCTCCTCCTCATAGAATTTCTTCTTCAGCCTGCTGTTAATCTCTTCTTCCTTTTTCAGGATGTTCAGGGAGTCTAACTTCTTTGACTTGCCTTTTGGCGATTTTTTTTCGACCTCAATGTCGTCATGCTTATGCTTATCATGTTTATGTGCCATATAAGAAGGTTTTAAATGGTTTCTGATTTCAGTTCCCTGGGTCCACCCGACACCTCTGCAATATAAAAGGATGCCGCATGCCCCGTTCTTTTTTTGTAATTCAATCCTACCTCATCAATGAATTTTGCAACCGCATCATCCCTTACAATGCTTACGGTGCATCCACCGAAACCGGCACCGGTCATCCTCGATCCGATGACACCCGGAATTTTCCAGGCTTCTTCAACCAGGGTATCAAGCTCAACTCCCGTTACTTCGTAATTGTCGCGCAAAGATTCATGAGAGGCATTCATCAGTGCCCCGAACTGCATAAGGTCATTCTTGTAGAGGGCCGAAACAGCATTCAGAACCCTCTGGTTTTCGGAGATCACATGCCGCGCCCTGCGCCTTACCCTTTCGTCCTCTATTACATCCTGGATCTTGAAAAACTGCATGAAGCCCACCTCCCCCAGGTTGTTTACAGGGAAATGAGGCCTTATTGCTTCGACGGCTTCCTTGCATTCAGTGACCCTCTCATTGTATTTTGAATCGGCAAGTCCTCTTTGTTTATTTGTATTGGCTATAACAAGCTTATACCCGTTGAGGATTAATGGTATTTGTTTGTATTCCAGTGTATGGCAATTCAGAAAGATGGCATGATCGGCCGAACCCATGCCCACTGCAAACATATCCATGATGCCGCAGTTCACGCCTATGAATTCATTCTCGGAACGCTTCGAAAGATTGATCAGGTCGGTCATTTTAAGACTTGTCACATTAAGCATGGAAGCCAGGGCATAGGCAACCGCCATTTCAATGGAAGCAGATGAAGAAAGGCCGGCGCTGTTGGGGATATCACCCGAGAAAAGCATATCAAAACCCGGCAGGCTGATCTTTAGCCTGTCGAACTGTTCAAATATCCCCAGCGGATAGTTGATCCACTGCCCCTGCTGTTTGATAAATCCCTGTGAGAGGTCGTATCCGGTCTTAAAATCAAAATTTGTGGAGGCGAATTTTAACAGCTTGTCATCCCTTTTCCTTATCAGCAGATAAGTTCCGTACTGCAGTGCACAGGGAAGCACAAATCCCCCGTTGTAATCGGTATGCTCTCCAATCAAATTAACCCTTCCGGGAGCAAAATACATCCCTGGAGTTTCATCAGGTTTCCCGTACAGATCGTAAAACAGCTTTTGCAGTTCGTGAATGTTCATAGCTTGCCGGTGTTTGTAGTCTTCGAAAATACCACATTTTCGCAATAATTTGATAAATTTGTTACATAAAATTAATCCCTCAGGCTGATTTTACCGCAGCTTTCTGCTTAAGCGGTAGACGGGGCTTAAATACCCGGGGTTTATACCATTGATTCTGATGATAAAAAAACTGTTGTTATTATTTTTTGTCTGCGGATTGCTTTCTCCCATGAAAGCCCAGTTACCCGCTCGGTTTGACCTTTGCGGGAAATGGGAATTCAGGAAAGCAGGTACAAAATCATGGTCGAATGCTAGTGTACCCGGATGCGTACAACTCGATCTTCTGAAGGACCAGCTCATCAAAGATCCGTATTACAGGAGCAATGAGGACAGTGTGCAGTGGGTTGCAAACAACGACTGGGAGTACAGGAAAATATTTTACCTGGATGCTTCCAGTTTTGCCAACAGGCATATTGAACTGGTCCTTGAAGGCCTCGATACCTATGCCGATGTCTACCTGAACGACTCTTTGATCGTGGTTGCAAACAATATGTTCAGGGTATGGAAGTATGAAAATGCAAAGTCAAAACTGAGGATAGGGAAAAATGAACTTCTGATACGGTTCCCTTCGGTGATAAGGCGTAACAGGGAACTCTACGATAAACTCAGGCAGAAGCTGCCAGGCGACGAAAAAGTCGTTTGCCGAAAAGCTGCGTACAACTTTGGCTGGGACTGGGGGCCTAAATTTGTCACAAGCGGGATATGGAAACCTGTTTACCTTAATATGTATAACAGGGTAAACCTGAAAGAAGCCAGGTTTATACAGAAGAGGATCACAGCTTCAGTTGCGTACATGTCGGCGGTTTTTACAGTGGGCTCCGACCTTAGCGAGACAGGCAGGATCAGGATAGCCAATGACACCCTTGAGTTAGCTTCACAGGTATTCAGTTTTAAGAAGGGCCTTAATGTGATCAGGCTTGACTTCGAAATTAAAAACCCCGAACTATGGTGGCCCAACGGAATGGGAACTCCATACCTTTACCCCTTAAGATACCAGGTCTATTTTGGCAACGAGATTGCAGGGCAGGGACTGCAGAAGACCGGGCTGAGGACCATTGAACTCATGCAGCAAAAGGACAAACCCGGGAGTGCTTTCTATTTCAGGGTGAATAATATCCCGGTTTTTATCAAAGGAGCAAATTATATTCCCCAGGATAATTTTCCTTCGAGGGTTAGTGATTCAATTTACCGGGCCTTGCTTACCGATGTCAAGGGACGGAACATGAACATGCTCAGGGTATGGGGAGGAGGCATTTACGAGAAAGATGTTTTTTATGATATCTGCGATGAACTGGGGATTATGGTCTGGCAGGATTTCATGTTTGCCTGTGCCATGTACCCGGGAAACCAGGAATTCCTTGAAAATGTGAATGCCGAATCCACCGACAACATAATCCGTTTGCGCAGGCATCCCTGCCTCGCGCTATGGTGCGGAAATAACGAGATAGATGAAGGATGGAAAAACTGGGGCTGGATCAGGCAGTACAACTACTCTCCTGCCGATTCGGCCGGGGTTTACCATGCCTACGAGGACATCTTTAACAGGATATTGCCCGACAATGTTATGAAACTGGATACCCTCAGGTCTTATGTGCCCACTTCCCCACTGTTCGGCTGGGGAAATCAAAACAGTAAACTGTCAGGCGATATGCATTACTGGGGGGTTTGGTGGGGTAAGGAGCCCTTTACGAAGTACAGTGAAGTTATCGGCCGTTTTGCATCGGAATACGGTTTTCAGGCTTTCCCTGACCCTGGCAGCTTTACGAAATTCACATTGCCGGGAGACCTTAAGCTTGGATCTGCCGTAATGAAAGTGCACCAGAAACACCCCATTGGCTATGAGATCATAGATGAATACATGCTGAGAGAGTTTAAACGGCCAAGGGATTTTAAATCATATGCCTATGTAAGCCAGGTACTCCAGGCCGAGGGGATTAAGACCGCTATTGAAGCCCACCGCAGGGCCATGCCCTACTGCATGGGAACCATGTTCTGGCAGTACAATGACTGCTGGCCCGTGGTCTCCTGGTCGGCCCGTGATTATTACGGGGCTCCCAAAGCTCTGCATTATTACCTGCACAGGGAATACGATGATGTGCTGGTTTCCCCGATTATGGAACACGGCCGGCTTCAGGTTTATATAGTCTCAGACTGGCAGATGGCTTCGGAAGGCCGGCTTGATGTTCAGATCAAAGGCTTTGACGGAAAGATACTCAGGGATACTACATATAAAATTACTGTGCCATCATTCAGTTCAAACTGCTTTTTCGACATCGACTCTGCTTCTTTACTTAAAGACATGGATCTGCGGAAGATTGTTCTCACTGCCGGTTTCACTTCAGCTGATGAACATCATAAGAAATACGGCTCTGTTTTATATTTTGTTCCTTGCAAGGACCTGGCCCTTGAAAAGCCGGATATAACAAAGGAGATCAGGGAAATACCGGGTGGTTTTAAGATCATTTTTAAAACCGACAAACTTGCTAAAAGTGTCTGGTTTAAGGCAAACATCAAAGGAAAATTCTCGGATAATTTCGTGGATATCATCCCGGGCACACCATTGGAAATATTCTTCAGCACATCATACAAGCTCAGGGATTTGCCAAACAGGCTTACTGTAAGTTCTCTTTACGACACCTATTAAGACCTATATGAGGAAAATCAACATCGCCGGAATCCTGGTTTTTTCAATATTCCTGGGTTCATGTTCACATCAGCAAAAGCAGGCTGCAGATTATGTAAATCCCTTTCTTGGGACAGGCGGGCACGGCCATACCTATCCCGGGGCCAGCCTCCCTTTCGGGATGATGCAACTCAGCCCCGACACCCGTCTCGAAGGCTGGGATGGTTGTTCAGCTTATCATTACAGCGACACTGTGATCTATGGGTTCAGCCATACACACCTGAGCGGTACGGGTTGTTCTGATTACGGGGACATACTGATCATGCCGGTTAACGGACAGGCTGTTCTGGATAATTACGGTTTCCGTTCAAAATTCAGAAAGGTAACTGAAAAAGCCAGGCCCGGTTATTATGAAGTTGAGCTTGATGGCCCCAGGGTCAAAGCATCGCTTACAACAACACTGAGGACCGGAATGCACCGGTATGAATATGCAGATCCCGGCAATGCCGCAGTGGTACTGGACCTCAAACACAGGGACCTGGTATTGGATTCAAAACTAAAGATCGACTCTCCTGACGAAATTGAGGGAATGAGGGTGTCACAGTCCTGGGCTTCAAAACAAATACTGTTTTTTGTAATAAAATTTTCAAAACCTGTTGCAGCATACAGAATTCGGTACGGAAGCGAAACATCGGGCAGTCAAACAGAGGTGAGCGGCAACGACATCAGGGCT
Source organism: uncultured Bacteroidales bacterium (assembly GCA_903877385.1). Taxonomy (GTDB): domain Bacteria; phylum Bacteroidota; class Bacteroidia; order Bacteroidales; family FEN-979; genus CAIRDP01. Next base: position 20,379 of record CAIRDP010000027.1, on the reverse strand, counting down.
GAATTCAATTTCAAACTGGCCAAGGGAGAGCCCTTACTGCTCAAAATCGGCATCTCGGCAGTTAGTACAGATGGAGCTAGAAGGAATCTTGAGAAGGAGAACCCCGGCTGGGATTTTGAAGCAACGGCAAGGCAGGCCCGGGATTCATGGAACAGGGAATTGGGGAAGATTGAAGTTGAAGGGGGAAGCGACGAGGAGAAGACTGTTTTCTACACAGCACTCTACCATTCGATGCTGAGTCCCAACCTGTATATGGATGTGGACGGGAAGTATCTTGGAAGGGATCTGAAGGTCCATAATACCGGAGGGTTTGATTACTATACGGTATTTTCCTTATGGGATACTTTCAGGGCTGAACACCCCCTTCTAACACTCCTGGATCAGAAGCGGAGCAGTGATTTTGTCAAGACGTTTCTAAGGGAGTACCAGGAAGGAGGCAAGCTCCCGGTATGGGAGCTTTCGTCGAACGAAACAGGCTGCATGATAGGATATCATTCGGTGCCGGTGATCGTGGATGCCTACCTGAAAGGGATTAAAGGATTTGATGCAGTGCTGGCACTTAAAGCAATGAAAAACAGTGCCGAACAGGATGATCTCGGATTGAAATATTATAAAACACAGGGCTATATCCCATCAGACCGTGAAGGTGAATCGGTTTCGAAAACCCTTGAATATTCCTATGACGACTGGTGCATAGCCCAGATGGCAAAAGCTCTTGGCAGGAGCGATGATTACTATACCTATATCCGGCGTGCCCAGTATTATAAAAACCTGTTTGATCAATCGACCGGTTTTATGCGTGCCAAAACCAATGCAGGATGGTTTTCTCCATTTGATCCTTCGGAGGTGAATTTCAATTATACCGAAGCCAATGCCTGGCAGTACAGTTTCTATGTGCCACAGGACATCAGCGGGCTGATGTGCCTGATGGGTGGCCGGGAGCAGTTTGCAGGGAAGCTGGATGCGCTTTTCATAGCTCCCTCGGCTACATCCGGCCGCGAACAGGCTGATATTTCGGGGATGATAGGCCAGTATGCACATGGCAACGAACCCAGCCATCATATGGCCTACCTTTATGATTATGCAGGGAAACCCTGGAAAACCCAGGAAATGGTCCACAGGATACTGTATGACCTTTACAGGAATGATCCTGACGGCCTTTGCGGGAATGAAGATTGCGGACAAATGAGCGCCTGGTATGTACTCAGTGCAATGGGATTTTACCCTGTTGTTCCCGGGTCGGGAATATATGCCATTGGAACGCCATTATTTCCAAAAGTATCTCTTCACCTTGAAAACGGTAAAACCTTTACCATTGAGGCAAAAAACATCAGCAATCACAGCTATTATATAAGTTCATCATCACTGAACGGAAAGGAATATAATAAATGTTTTATAAGCCATGCCGATATCATGCAGGGAGGGACAATGAGTTTTACAATGTCGGCTGAACCTTCAACCGCATGGGGAAGCAAGGGAGGAGATTTCCCTGTCTCGGAGATTACCGACGGGCTGATAACCCCTGTTCCTGCAGTGGAAAACGCCAGGCAAACATTCATGGATTCAACCACGCTGGCCCTCTCCTGCCCTCTTAAAAGCGCAAAGATCTATTATACGCTTAACGGTAAGGACCCGGATGAAAAATCGGAGGTTTATTCAAAACCTTTAACATTAAAAACGGTAACGACTTTGAAAGCCTTTGCAGTTGCCGACGGGCTTGACAAAAGCTTTGTAATCGAAGCGAAATTCATGAAGATCCCCGATAACAGGAAGATCACCCTGTTCACAAAGTATTCGGGACAGTATTCAGCCGGGGGCGACCTGGCACTCATTGATTTCATAAGAGGTGGCGATAGTTTCAAGACCGGCGGATGGCAGGGTTATGAAGGTGCCGACCTGGAAGCCCTGGTGGACCTCGGGGTTTTGAAGAACATCCATGAGCTTGCACTGGGCTGTTTCCAGAACCAGGGCGACTGGATCTTTATGCCTCTGGAAGTGAAATTTGCGACATCTGCCGATAATAAAAACTTCACTGAGCTGCCGCCTGTTAAAAACCAGGTTAGCGAAAGGACCAACGGCACTGTGATCAAAGATTTCACGGTTAAATTCAGCGGAAGATCTGCAAGGTATATCAGGGTACAGGCGGTGAACAGGGGGAGTTGCCCTGCCTGGCATCCCGGTGCAGGTAAAAAAGCCTGGATCTTTGTTGATGAAATCAGCATCAAATGATCACAGCGAAAGTTAAAGCCGATCTTATCCTTTTGCTTGCCGCCGCCATCTGGGGATTTGCCTTTGTTGCCCAGAGGGTGGGGATGGATTATGTTGGTCCTTATACGTACAACGGGGTCAGGTTTTCGCTGGGCGTATTGGTGCTGCTGCCGTTTTTTTACAAAAGACTCAGTAAGGGTGGGCCTATGCTGTTTCCAGCAAGGACCGGGGAGCGCAACAAGATACTGATGGGCAGCCTGCTCACCGGACTTTTCCTTTTTGCCGGAGTTGCATTGCAGCAGCTTGGCCTTCAGAAAACCACAGCAGGCAAAGCAGGCTTTCTTACCGAACTTTATGTTGCTTTCGTTCCCGTGATCGGTTTGTTTTTCGGCCAAAGGAGCAACTGGTATATCTGGGCCGGGGTATTGCTTTCCATGGCAGGTCTTTACTTCCTCAGCGTTACCAGGGGCTTCAGCCTTGCCCCCGGGGACTCGCTTCTGCTGATGTGTTCTTTCGTTTTCACATTTCATGTGTTGTTTATAGGCTGGCTTTCACCCCGGATGGATTCCATACTTCTTGCCGTGATACAGTTTTCGATCACGGCTTTCATCAATCTTTGCGTAGCATTCTCGATCGAGATAATCAGCATGGCCAAAATCCTGAAAGCCTGGCTACCAATCTGCTATGGAGGCATACTTTCGGTTGGGCTGGCCTATACTCTGCAGATCATAGCGCAAAAAACCGCCCACCCGGCCTACGTAAGCATCATCCTTGGGCTGGAAGCTGTTTTTGCTGTTATAGGCGGAATGCTGCTGCTTGGAGAGACTATGAGTTTGCGTATGTTTGCAGGTTGCTTTTTAATGCTTTCAGGGACTGTCATGGTCCAGTTAAAAGGGAAATCCACATGAACAAGCAAGCGATCAGAGAATATCAATATTCAATCATTAAACAATGATACTATCAATGAAAAACCTTTCAATTCTTGCGTTACTTCTTATCATCCCCTGCTTGCTTTCAGCACAGGATAAGGCTTCCCCGGCCCCTGCAGTCAGCCATCTCCCCGGGCAGTTCGATGAGTACTTCCTCAATAAAACCCTGAGGATAGATTATTTCCTGGCCGGGAACAGTACCGAGGAAAACGTGTTTTTCAGGGAGATGAGGGAAGAACCTTACTGGGGTGGTCCCCACGCCGATCTGACAGCTTTAATGAATACCGGGACCTACCGTTATATTCTCATCGATTCCGCATCAGGGAAGCTGTTGTTTGCGAAAGGATTCAGCAGCCTTTTCCAGGAATGGAGGGGGACTCCCGAAGCAAAACAGATCCGCAGGGCATTCCCAATGGTTGCCACCATGCCTTTTCCAAAAAAAACCATGAATTTCCTGATCGAAAAAAGGTCCTATGAAACCGGTATGTTTGAGAAAATGTATGAAATGAAACTGAGACCCGACGATTACTTTATTCTGAAAGACAGCATCCACCGGCTTAAAGTTGAAAAAATAAAATACTCGGGGGCTCCTGAAGATCACGTTGATGTGGCGTTTATGGCCGAAGGCTACACCGAGGCTGAAATGCCTAAATTCATAGAGGATGCACGCTCGCTATGCGATTATTTCATGTCGGTTGAACCCTACAGCAGCTTCGGCGATAAATTCAATTTTTATGCAATAATGTCCCCTTCGGATGAATCAGGGGTAACCATACCGGGAAAGGAACTGTATGTGAATACAAACATTCACAGCAGCTTTTACACCTTCGACATGGACCGTTACCTTACCAGTTTCGACACCAGGGCCATTTATGATATTGCGGCCAATGTCCCCTCCGACGCCATATTCGTCATTGTAAATTCAAAACGCTACGGTGGAGGCGGTTTTTATAATCATTACTGTGAAGGGACTATCGACAACCAGTATTCAAGGATAGTGGCGGTGCATGAATTCGGGCATTCTTTTGCAGGGCTTGGAGATGAATACTATACTTCTGATGTAACCTACTCCGATTTCTATAATCTTAAGGTTGAGCCCTGGGAACCTAATTTAACCACCAACGTTGACTTTGCTTCCAAATGGAAGTCAATGGTCCCCGACAGCGTTCCTATACCAACACCCAGGCTGCAGAAATACAAGGATGTTACCGGTATGTTTGAAGGCGGAGGTTATCTTGGCAAGGGAGTGTACAGCCCGGGAATGGATTGCCGAATGAAATCGAACGAAGCCCAGGGATTCTGCCCTGTATGCCGGCAGGCAATTATCAGGATGATAAGGTATTACACTGAGCAAAATAAAGATAATAAATGATAATTGAGGATGGCATTTACCGCATATTCTCACTATAGAAAAGATGATGCAGGGACTGGTTTTTGATATCAGGAGGTTTACAGTTCACGACGGGCCGGGGATCAGGACCACTGTTTTTTTTAAGGGTTGCCCCCTTTCGTGCATATGGTGCCACAACCCCGAAAGCCAGTATGGTTTTCCCGAGACAACCATTAAAAATCTTTCACTTGAGGGAAGGATTTTTAAGGAGGAGGAAGTGTCGGGCTTATGGATGAATGTGGATGAGATCATTGAAGAAGTTGAAAAAGACAGGGTTTTTTATGATGAATCGGGAGGAGGTATCACTGTTTCGGGAGGGGAACCAACATCCCAGGCTGATTTCCTGCTGGCCTTGCTGGGTGAAATGAAAGCCAGGGGATTGAATGTGGCCCTGGATACATGCGGGTATGTTAATTGGAACCAGCTTGCCGCGACTATGAATTATGTAGATTTGTATCTTTATGATCTGAAGCTTATGGATGAGGCGCTTCATTTGAAATATACAGGGGTTTCGAACAAGCAGATCCTTGAAAATTTACTGAAGCTTGCCGGATTTGGGAAAGAGATCATTATAAGGTTGCCTGTAATTCCGGGGATCAATGATTCGGATGAAAATTTCGGAGCTTTGAAATTGTTTCTCGAGCGGATAAAACCCCGGGTGAGAGAGATCAATCTTTTGCCTTACCATGCTGCAGCGGGAAACAAGTATAAAAGGTTCGGGAAGCTGAACTCCATGAAGAATATTAAAAGCATGCCCATGGAAGCTCTACAGGGGAGAAAGACTGAGCTGGAAGGGCTTGGTTATACCGTAAAAACAGGCGGATAAAAAACAGCGAAATCACATTATATGAATGACAGAATAAAGAAACTACGGGAGCAAAGCCTGAATGCCGTAAACTGCATCAGTGCCGAACGTGCCATCCTGCTTACAGAATTTTATGAAACAGGCATTGTCAGCCAGTTTTCGCTGCCTGTTGGCAGGGCCATGGCCTTTGACTATATCCTGGGTAAAAAGTCTGTTTGCATCAACGATGGGGAACTCATAACAGGTGAAAGGGGGCCTGCCCCAAAAGCCTGTCCCACTTATCCCGAGATCTGCCTTCACAGCCTTGAAGACCTGGAAATCCTTGATTCCCGTAAAAAAGTTTCATTTAAAGTTGATGAATCCGTTCGCAGGGTTTATGCCGAAAAAATCATACCATTCTGGAAAGGACGCAGCAATCGCGAAAGGATCATGAATTCCCTGCCCGTGGAATGGCTCAATGCATATGAAGCCGGAATTTTCACCGAATTCCAGGAACAGAGGGCCCCTGGCCATACCGTCCTTGGTAATAAAATATACAGGTTCGGGATGACCGACCTGGTTAAACAGATAGGCGAAGAGGCCGGCAGGCTTGATTTCATTAATGATTCCGCGGCTTTTGAAAAGAGAGAAGAGCTTAAAGCCATGGAAATTGCGGCTAAAGCTCTCATCTCATTTGCCGAAAGGCATGCAGCGGAACTTGAAAAACTTGCTAAAAAAGAACCAGCTAAAAACAGGAAAGCCGAGCTTATGAAGATGGCCTTGATTTGCCGTCGTGTCCCGGCTTATGCACCTGAAACTTTTCATGAAGCTTTGCAGTATTACTGGTTTGTCCACCTTGGCGTAATCACCGAATTGAACCCCTGGGACTCTTTTAACCCCGGCCGGCTCGACCAGCACCTGCTTCCATTTTACAGGAAGGGTCTTGAAGACGGGACCCTGGACAAAGAAAAGGCAGTGGAACTTTTACTGAGTTTCTGGATCAAATTCAACAATCATCCATCACCTCCCAAAGTCGGGGTTACCGCCCTTGAAAGCAATACCTATACCGATTTCTGCCTGATCAATCTGGGGGGTGTAAAAGCCGACGGCACGGATGCGGTAAACGAGCTTACATTCATCATCCTTGATGTGATTGAGGAAATGCGCCTGCTTCAGCCCAGTTCGATGGTGCAGGTCAGCAAAAAGAATCCCGACAGCTTTATCCACAGGACCCTGCAGATCACGAAAACCGGCTTTGGCCAGCCCTCCTACTTCAATACCGATGCAATTACCCAGGAACTGGTAAGGCAGGGAAAATCACTGGAAGATGCCCGCAACGGTGGGGCCAGCGGTTGTGTTGAAGCCGGGGCTTTCGGCACCGAAGCCTATATACTGTCGGGCTATTTCAACCTTGCAAAAGTCCTCGAACTTACCCTTAACGAAGGCTTTGACACACGTACAGGGAAACAGGCAGGCATAAAAACAGCCAATCCTGAGACATTTGCCTCCTTTGAAGACCTGGCAGAGGCCTTTGGGCAGCAACTTGAATATCTTACGGCTGTGAAGATCAGGGGGAACAATATGATCCACAGGATATTTGCCGGCCAGATGCCGGTGCCCTTTCTTAGCCTTTTTATTGATGATTGTATCAGGAACGGCATGGATTACAATGCAGGAGGGGCCAGGTACAATACGACCTACATACAGGGAGTGGGACTCGGAAGCATCACCGATGCACTGACCTCCATTAAATATCATGTATTCGATAAGAAGACCATTACCATGAAAGGCCTGCTTAAGGCACTCTCAGCCGATTTCATGGACTTTGAAGAATTCAGGAAAGAACTGGTTTACCATACTCCGAAGTACGGGAATGATGACGATTATGCCGATGAACAGGCCAGGCTTGTCTTTGGAATGTTTTTTAAAGCGGTCGACAGTAAGCCCACCTCGGTGGGCGGCAGGCACAGGATTAATATGCTGCCTACCACTTCGCATGTGTATTTCGGGAGCGTGATCGGCGCTTTGCCCGACGGGAGGATGGCAGGCCAGCCGCTTTCGGAAGGCATATCCCCTTTCCAGGGAGCCGACCATAAAGGACCCACAGCGGTTCTGAAATCGGCAGCCAAGATAGACCAGCTTCTTACAGGCGGGACCCTTCTCAACCAGAAATTCTCCCCTTCATTCTTTGACGGGCAGGAAGCAATAGCAAAACTTACCAGCCTTATCAGGGGATATTTCAGGATGGACGGGCACCACATACAATTTAACGTGGTAAGTGCAGCAACACTCAGGGATGCTCAGAAATATCCTGAGAAACACAGGGATCTCATCGTGAGGGTTGCTGGCTACAGTGACTACTTTAATGACCTGGGTGAAGATCTTCAGAATGAGATCATCAGGCGCACCGAGCACGAAGGAGTGTGAATCAGTAATACATTTGAGACCAATGATATGAACACCGGCCCCCGATTCTGCAGCAATCTGCGGGAAATTTAACGAGGGAGATTAAATCAGTTTACTATGAGCAAAAAGACCTGCATCTTATTCACCCTTGTAATCACAGGCTGTATGTTGATATTTTCGCATAACAGGCTGCAGGGGCAGAATTTCTTCATCGGGAATTTCAAATCCATGAAAAGCACAGCCGGGGAAGTTGTGATCAAAGCCGGGAATGCGGCTCTCCGGATCCGGTATTATTCCCCAACGGTGATCAGGATCAGGGTCGATAAAGATCTGGCAGCCCCTGACTTTTCTTATGCTGTGATCGCAAGTCCTCAGCCAGGCGGTTTCAGAATGCTTGAAGATGGTGAAAAGATAAGCCTGTCCACAGATTCATTAAAGATTGAGATCAGGAAAAACCCCATCCGCATTCAAATAAAAAACAGTAAAAACCGTGTACTTTCAGAGGAATATGCACCTTTCGGCACAGGCTGGCAGGGAACTGAGATCAGCTGTTACCGCAAGCTTTTCGCTGATGAGAAATTTATAGGGCTTGGCGAGAAAACCGGGAACCTGAACAGGCGAGACAATAAATATGAGATGTGGAATTCCGATATCCCTGCCTATGCTTCCAATGCCGATCCACTTTACGTTAGCATCCCGTTTTTTATGGGGATACACGACAGCCTTACTTACGGGATATTCCTTGACAATTCCTCCCGTACGAAATTTGATTTTGCAGCTTCAACTGATAATCTCTTCAGCCGCTTCTCGGTTGAGGAGGGGCAATTGAATTATTACTTCTTTGCTTCCTCGACCATTGCAGGCATCATTAAAGACTATACCTGGCTTACAGGTCGTATGTCGCTCCCACCCTACTGGAGCCTTGGTTTCCAGCAAAGCCGCTGGAGCTATTATCCCGATACGGAAGTCCTCGATGTGGCTAAGGAATTCAGGGCAAAGAAGATCCCCTGCGATGTGATCTACCTTGATATTGATTACATGAATTCGTACAAGATCTTTACCTGGAACCCAAAGGGGTTCCCGAATCCCGGGGCTCTGGTTGCTGAGCTTAACGGCATGGGATTTCATGTGGCAACTATTGTTGACCCGGGCATAAAAGTGGAACCCGGGTATTTTGCCTATGATGCAGGGATCAGGAACGACTATTTTGTAAAATATCCCGATGGCAGCAGGTATATCGGCAGCGTTTGGCCGGGAAGATGCCATTTCCCTGATTTTACCAAAGAGTCAGTAAGGCAATGGTGGGGATCATCCTTTAAATACCTCGTAGATCCTGGTGTGGAAGGATTCTGGAACGATATGAACGAGCCTTCGGCCTGGGGACAGAATATCCCCGATATTGTGCAATTCGACTTTGACGGACATGGGGCAAGTCTCAGGCAGGCTCATAATGTTTACGGTCTCAACATGTCGAGAGCCACTTTTGAAGGAACGAAAAAACTCCTTGGCGGCAGGCGGCCTTTCGTGCTCACGAGGGCTGCATATGCAGGGATACAGAGATATTCGGCGGTATGGACCGGCGATAATGTGGCTTCCGATGAGCATATGCTGCTTTCGGCCAGGTTGGTCAACAGCATGGGACTGTCGGGCCTGAGTTTTGTGGGGCCCGATATGGGAGGCTTCATGGAGACCCCCTCAAAAGAATTGTTTGTCCGCTGGCTTTCGATGGGGGTTTATACTCCTTTTTTCAGGAACCATGCGGCTAAGGGAACCAACAGGAAAGAGCCCTGGTCGCTTGGCGAAGGCGTTGAGGAATCTTCGGTAAAGCTGATCTCACAGCGCTACAGGCTGCTGCCTTATATCTATTCTGCTTTTTATACTTCTGTTGACTGCGGATTGCCTGTTGCCAGGAGTCTTGCAATCAACTATACAAATGACGAAAAGATCTGGTGGTGGAAATACCAGGAAGAATACCTTTTCGGCGATAACCTGTTAATAGCGCCGGTTTCATGCACCCAGGATTATGCGAAAGTCTATCTTCCCTCAGGCGGCTGGTACCGCCTTTCTTCCGGGGACTTTTACCCGGGCAGCCAGGAAGTCAATGTTGAAGCTCCCCTGGATGATCTGCCTGTGTTCGTGAGGGCTTCAGGGATTATCCCCATGCAGTCGGTGATCCAGAATACATCCGAAAAACCTTCCGATACCCTTGATCTCCATATCTATGCAGGCAAGCTACCCAATACATACCTGTATTATGAAGATGATGGTAAGACGTATGCTTATGAGCAGGGAGCCTTTTGCAAGCGGCTGATTCAATATAATCCTGACGAAAGGAGGTTGATTATCGGAAAGGCTGAGGGTTCATTTTCTTCGAAGTTCACCAGGGTGAGGATTATGCTGCATACCTTTCCTTTAATTAATTTCATTAAAGCAAACGGGAGCAGCCATACTGTTCAAAACTTACCGTACGGCATCCAATCGGCAGTTATGCCTTTTATACCCGGCGAGTTAAACATATCTTTTGAGTACAGGAAATGATGCCGGGGAAGATAAGCCAGAGAAAAATTCCTGCTGCCATCATTGTGGCTTTCTTTACCATTGGTCTCTTTGAAGCCTTATTCCCGCGGCTTAACCGGCATGTCAATTTTGTAATACTGGATAATTACTATGTAAGTGCACTGGCCTTCGCAGGTTTGCTGGTCCTGGCTCTTCTTCCCGTTTTATTCAGTATGATGAGGCAGGGCAAAGACAGGCGTACTAAGCTGATGTTCGCACTTATCATAATCCTGCCGGGGCTGCTGATCCCCCTTGTTTATGCAAAGTCTTCGAATTTTCTTTTATTCAGCACCCTGTTTCTGTTTGCGGGCAGCCTGTTAGTTCAGGCCGAAGGCCTCCGGTTGATAATATCACCTGGCGATAATGGAAGTTATGCAAAGAAAACAGCCATACTTTACCTGTTCAAATCATTGGGGCTGATCATGGGCATGGCAATGACTTCAATAGCAAAAGACTGGATAAACGAGAGCCATAAGCTAATATACATCTCGATCGCCTTTCTGGCATTGTCGGTGGCTTGCCTCTTCATCTTCCATTACCCTGCCGTTCGGGAAGATACACGGGAACAAGGCAAATTCAGCATCAGGGCTCTTCTTTCCAACAAATTTGTTATCCTTATGCTGGGGGGGCTGGCTGTGTATGCAGGTTCCGAATTTTGCCTGGTGGATTTCCTGCCGTTTTATTTTTCAGAAACATTTGGGACCAGGATTATGCAGATGGTTATTCCCGGAATAGGGCTGTTCATGGTCTCATTTTTTACAGGGAGGCTGGCCGGGGTATTCCTGCTTGGAAGGATCAAGGCCGAAAATCTTTTCCTGATCTCGGGGATTTTGGGCATTCTTGGATTGTCTTCAATGTTTGTCGGGCAAAAAGACCTTTCGCTTATTGCAATGGTAATCACAGGCCTGGGGACAGCCAATATTTTCCCGCTTATGCTGTCACTTTCATTGGAGAGGTTAAAGGAGGAGAACCGGCTGATGACTGGTATGATGATTGGAACGATCCCCCTGGGGGCCTTTTCCCCGTCCCTGATGTGGGCTGTTGCCGACTCAATCTCTCTCGGGATGAGCTTCACTGTCCCGGTTTTCTGCCTGTTCTACCTGATATGGATAGCGATTTTACTGATCCGGAGGATATGATCTTAAAAAAATTTAGTATGATACTGATGGAACACTATGTTATGAAAAAACTGGTTTTAACACCTTTGTTAATTATTTTCCTTGTATTTGCAGGTTGCCAGGGTGGAGAACACTTCCTTAAAGATAAGGCATACCGTGAAAAAGTCGAAACCCAGTACCAAAAACAGAAAAATCTAGGCAAAAACCGCCTGGTCCAGGTTTTCAGTATTGCCGACGGTAAACTGCCCTTAAGGGAAAAAGAAGCCATGGAGTTTATTCTGGCATATTCCCCCCTGAGCGATATCGCGGATTACCAGGGTGAATTCTTTTTACAGAATGTAAGGTCTTCATTTGCCGCACGCGATACTTTTTCCTGGGGTAAAACCATGCCTGATGAACTTTTCAGGCATTTTGTACTTCCTGTAAGGGTGAACAACGAAAATCTTGACAGTTCGCGTACCGTCTTTTTTCATGAACTGAAGGACAGGATAAAGAAAATGAGCATGCGTGATGCGGTTCTTGAAGTAAACCACTGGTGCCATGAAAAAGTAACTTACAAAGGTTCTGATGAACGCACATCCTCTCCCCTGGCCACGGTGCGCACTGCTTTTGGCCGCTGCGGTGAGGAATCAACCTTTACCGTAGCCGCGTTGCGTTCGGTTTGTATTCCGGCCAGGCAATGCTATACTCCCCGTTGGGCTCATTCAGACGACAACCATGCCTGGGTCGAGGTTTGGGTCGACGGTAAATGGCATTATATAGGGGCCTGTGAACCTGAACCTGTGCTTGATGAGGCCTGGTTTACAGCCCCTGCAAAAAGGGCAATGCTGGTCAATACCAATGTTTTTGGCGATTATCAGGGCCCTGAGGATGTTCTTGTGAAGGATGAACGCTACACCAGGATCAATATTCTTTCGAATTATGCCGAAACGAAACGGATATTCGTATCTGTGAGGGATTCCCTTGGCAAGCCTGCCGATAGCGCTGCTGTGGAATTCCAGCTCTATAATTATGCTGAATTTTACCCATTGCACCGGGCGTATTCCGATGCCAGGGGCTTATGCAGTTTTCAAACAGGTTTAGGTGACCTTTTAATATGGACTTCCCTGAAAAACAGTTTTGCATACAGGAAAATCCGTGTGAAGGACACGGATACCCTTATACTTGAGTTATCGCTGAAACCTGGGCGTGAATACACTGTTCAGGATGATTTTGTGCCTCCGGCCGAGGAAGCCTCCCCCTCGGGGGTTCCCGATTCGTTGCGTACAGTCAACACAAAAATGCTGGGCTTTGAGGATAAGCTGAGAACAGCTTATGAAGGCACCTTCATGGATAGTTTAAAAGCCTGCCGCATCGCTGCCACCCTTAAACTCAATTCCGACACTCTATGGCATTTTCTCAGGGAAAGCCGGGGCAATTACAATACGCTCATTGATTTTGCAGGATCTGTGTCTCCTTCGGCAAAACGATGGATTTTCCCCCTTCTTTCGGCGATTTCCTCAAAAGACCTGAGGGATATCACGTTTGATGTTTTGATGGACAATACCGGGAGTTTGCTCAATCGGGGGACATCGGGCCTAAATAATGATATTCTCAACAGCTGCCTTTTAAACCCCAGGGTTGACAATGAATGGCTCAGACCTTATAAATCCTTTCTTCAAAAGCAGTTCGACTCCGGTTTCAGGACCGTGGCGGTATCCAGGCCCGAAAAGATAGCCGAATGGATAAAGAGCAATATCCTCATCGACAGCAAGGCGAATTATGGAAGGGCTCCCCTTTCCCCTATTGGGGTTTTTGAATTAAAGGTTTCGGATCCCCATTCAAGGGACATCTTTTTTGTTGCGATGTGCCGAAGCTTCGGAGTCCCGGCGCGACTCGAACCCGGGACCCGGCTCCCTCAGTATTATTCGGGCAACACCTGGCATGATATACTGTTTGATCCTGAAAAGCCTGCTCCGGGGCAAAGGGTAAAGCTAAGCCTGGGCTCTGATCCCGCAAACAACAGGAAACCTGAGTATTACATCCATTATACAATAGAAAAATTTGATGACGGCTTTTTCAGGTCCCTCGATTATGAAAATGACCCCAGGCTTGGATCGTTTCCCTGCTCTATTGACCTTGCCTCAGGGTATTACCTTATGGTTACGGGGAACAGGATGAAAGATGGTTCGGTACTGGCCAATTTAACATTCTTCATGCTGGAACCGGGCAAAGAAGTCAAACAGGAAATCAGGATGAGAAAAGAACCGGCTCCTTCTATTCTTGGTAAACTGGATCCTAAGAAACTATATGAGTCTCTTCCCCAGTTGGACAGGAATTTATCGGGGAACCTTATCCTGGCATGGATGGAACCGGATAAGGAACCGAGCAAGCATTTTATGGCTGACCTGAGAGCAAAGAAGCGGGAATTTGAAAAGAAAAAAACCAGGATATTCTTCCTGTTCAGGAATGAAAAAGATGAGCAGGACTTCATCCATGGAACCGACAAAGAGTTTCCCTCGGGGTATACCTGCCTGGTTCCTTCAGATGGGTTGTTGAAACTGGTTTCCGCTGCCGCCGGACAAACCACTGCTTCCTCCTATCCCGTAGTAGTATATATTAACCCTGAAGGAGAGATCATGTATCTGTCGCAGGGTTACCGTATAGGAACCGGTGACGAACTGATCAGGTTCCTCCGCTGAAAAAGCCGTATAAGTCATAGTGGATTTTCAGAGACGCTGGGTTTCAATAACAGGATATCCCTTCACTCCCGCCCTGTAAAAGCTGGTAAACCTTAGTTTGTAATAATAACCTTTGATATCGGTAATGATAAAGGCCAGATTTGTCCTTACGGTATAAGAGCCTGCTGCAAAATTATACACCTTCCAGTCATAGCCAATCGCATCGGCGGCTGATGAATAACTCATAGTGCGGGCAAGGTTAAGGTCAATGGAAGCGAAAGCATGAACCGAGTCAACTGCAACCTTAAGCCCGTTTGGATTTAAAAGCACACCTGTGACGAGGTAGGGATAAGCCGCTCCCCCACTGGTAAAAAGAAGGGTTGTATATTGAGTGAACAACAGGTCATACCTGCTTTTGGATGGTTCAAGGGACAGGACTCCCCCTTTCCTGATCCCGTAATATAAAAAGTTCACCGAAGCATCCTTCATGACCGATGCAGAGGCAATGCTTCCTCCTTTGATCCCGGCTGTCCTGAAATAATATATTCCATGTTTGAGGCTGTCAAAAATGATCTGTTTTAAACCCAGGGCATTCCCAGCGGTATCCCTGCCCATGTCAAGCGCCCACACATGGCCGTTTGAAACGGTATCTCCGCCAGTAACATTAAACCACCGGCCGCTGGCAATGGAATCAGGATTGCCGTCACTCTTGTCAAACTTCCATTTTACCCCGCTTGTATCAATAGGTTGCCCGAAGCTCAAGGCTCCCATATCGGCAATCCTCATGAAATCGGCAGAATTCAGGATGATATGATATCCCGTTTGGCTGCATTCAAACCCAAGATCGCTTTCGGTTCTTTTATTCGTACTGACTACTGCACCCGAATCCAGCCTGAAATAAAGCTGGAGCTGGTAGGATGAAGTCATGGCAATGGTATCTACCAAAACATTGCCTCTGTCGGGCATGGGCACCATCGAATCCTTTTTAAAACAGGAATCCAATCCCAAGCTCATAAAGGAAACCAGGATAAGAATTAGCAGTTTTTTCATTTGTACTTATTGAAAGTAAAACTCAGCCTGAGAAAAACCGTTCTGCCCCAGGCAATATTCATACCGTCCCCGCCTGAACCATGTACACCAACCATGCCGCTGGCCGGAACAGTAGTAACATTGAAAATGTTTTTCACCCCTGCCGATAGCCTGATGCGGTTTTCCCAAAATACTTTGGTTGCAGTAAGATCCATCAGGTTAAAGGGATTTACATATCCCCAGCCCAGGCTGGTATCGTTGAACACAACCTGTGGGGCTTTTCCCGTGTATTTGTAAAACAAGGCAAAACTCAACCCGGGCTTAACCAGGGTGTAATTTGCAGTAAGTGAGACTTCGGTAAGCCATTGAAACGGGCCGGGATTCATCCCTTCATCCATGCTTCCTGTCACCCCGGTTTCGGAAAGGGAACATTGAAGTTTAAATGATGGATAAAGGCTGAACCCAAGGCTTGCCGAGCCTCCTGTTGTCTTGTACTTACTGAGGTTCACATAAGTATAGGAGGTTGGACCCTTTCCCGTTGGTGCCAGTAGAATGACGTTGTTTATAAGATTATAAAACCCGCTGCCTTCAATATTCCAGGCATTTTTTTTCTCGCTGTTCCAGTTCAGCCCAAGGTTAATGTTATTCGATTGTTCAGCTTTCAGATTCGGGTTGCCGATGATATCATGATTAACATCCTGGAAGTTGAGGTAAAGCTCTTTTAAATCAGGTGCCCTGAATCCCCTTGCATACGAGAACCTCAGGCTCCATTCATCGTCCATATTCCATTTGGTGCTGAGGGCATAGACAAGGGGGGCGTTATATTTTGTATTGTAGATGAACCTGATCCCTGGTTGGATGATCAGCGGTTTGAGAGGAGTATAATTAAGGCTGAAAAAAGCAGCATAGTCACCTATCTGCTGGTAGTTGTTCAGTATCCTTTTACCATTACCGCTCTCCAGGTCAATATCTGCACCGGTCTGGTAATTCAGTTTATGATCCGTATTATTTGAAGCAAAGGTAGCCCGGCCTATCCAGGATGTGATTCCCGTTGTGTCCTGCCCGTCGGAATTGTTTACAGGGATCTTTTCAAGCGTAGTCAGCTCCACATCAAAGGTTTGCTTGACCCTTTCATAATAGGAATAGGAAGCCAGGATGTTGATCACCTTGCTTCGGGGCAGTTTTATTGATGCTTCTGCACGTGCCGAATAGCGTATTGTCGTAAAATAATTGTCCAGGGCATTGATATAATAGACGGGCATAAGAGCTCCCTTATCGATGAGCAATTCATTGAAATAATCGCCTCCCAGTTTTAATTTCAGCGAGCCTGCAGTATAAGTATAGTAGCCATCAAAGAAATACTGGCGGCGGGGTTTGAAGATTTTGGAGCGGCTCGTATCCACCGGAGAATAGGATGGTGAGAAATTCCTTCCTCCATCCAGCATGAATCCATGCCGGTTAAGGCTGGCCGAAGCAGATGCATCAAAGTTGAACACTCCGACGCTTTCATAATATGAATTTACGGTTGCGCTTAACAAGGAGGTTTTATTTTCCTTCGTGATGACGTTGATCACCCCGGCCAGGGCGTTACTGCCATAAATTACCGACATCGGGCCTTCAATCAGTTCAACATGATCTACATTGTTGAGGTTGATCTGGTTCAGGTCGAAATTACCGTTCATCCTCCCAATCATCGGGACTCCATCCTGGAGAAATTTCACGTTCTCCCCCGAAAGCCCCTGTATTCTTAGGCTGGTCCCTAAAACACCATCCTGGGTAACCTGCATGGTGGATTGATTTTTGAGCAGGTCGGCCATATTCGTGGCAGCTTTTTGTTCAATCTGCCTTGCATTGATTACCTCTACCTTGTATATCGATTTATCGGCTTTTTCAGGAGCATACTGGGCGGTAACCACTACTTCGTTCATATTGAGCACCGAGGGTACCAGCCTGATGTCAAGGGACTCGCCCGGGCGGATTGTATCTTTATAGGTCGTGTAACCCATAAAGCTTACTGCAATTTTTGAGGGTTCATGCACTTCGTTCTGAACTGTACCGTCGATCGAAGTTAGAGTATAGAGTGGTTTGCCTGTTTTTAATCCTTCAAAACAAACATGAGCGTAAGCAACAGGCTCTGAGTTCTTTTTGTCTGTAACTTTAATAAACGCCTTCTGGCCATTCGCCGAAGCTATGGCCAGAAGACTGATTATTAATCCATGCAGGAGGCTGAAAGGGCCTTTCTTCATGTTAACGGGTGATGATCACTTTCGTAACTGCCTTCGTCCCTGCCATTGAAGCAGTCACGAAATACACTCCAGGCTTGATCCCTGAAACATCAAACGTTAACAGATTTAGGCCCTCTTCAAGCCTCCCGGGATGATCTGCACCAAGTTGTCTGCCCGACAGATCTGAAAGAACGATATGGAATTCGTCACCGGTTTTGGCGGTAACGAGAAGATTCAATGTTTCACTCACCGGATTGGGATATACTTTAATGTTTAAGCCCGATGCGGCGGGTTCATTAATTCCGTAGGATAATATTTTCTCGTTTGTAAAACTGATAAGGCCCGTAGTGCTGCCGGCAAAACCGGTGAAAACAAGTTTGTAGACGTCTTTCCCTGAGGGTTCCACGAAAAATACAAGAGAATCCACAACAGCATAAGTCATTGTTGTCATATTGAAAGCTTTCCAGTCCCAGCCAATAGATGATCTCAGTGAATCCCAGGGATTTACCTGCCAGTTGGTATAGGTCAGGGGAACCGGATGAAATTTCTTGCTTTTAATTTCAGGATTATTCAGGACTACCGTAACCGGGTAGGGTGTACCATCAGGCTGGATCGACATATACTTGGTGAACAGTATATCCCAGCTGGATACCTGGGGTTGAAAATCAACTCTCTGGTTGGTTTCAAGAGAAAATCCGACAAAGTCGGTTGCCAGGTCGTTCGAAAGGTTCAGCGTATCGGTATGTTCATTCGTCCCGTCAAGGTTGGCATACCGAAAGTGGTAGATATCCTGGACCGAACGTTTATCTTTGATCCATAGTTTGCGTAAACTGCCGTCCCTCAGCTGTATTATAAACAAGGAATCAGCGGTGAGGTCATGAGATACGGAATTATAAATACACCAGCCATAATCAGGATATCCTTTGGCATTTCGTGAAAAAGCGCCGTTCTCCCAGTCATTCGGATCATTGTACATCGGTGTCCAGTTTTTAATTCCCGAGGTGTCTACACCGGCCCAGCCACTTGTATCTGATTTAGGGTAGGTGTAAAGAACAACACCCGATCCGTCATTGGTTAAAATACCCGAACTCCGAAGCATGGTCCTGAAAGCAATATCCCATGTATTCCGGGGCGACTCAAGGATCATCCCGTTGGCCATGCTGTAATATATTTCATTGGTGTATCCTGCTCCCATAGTAATGGTGTCGGAGGACACAGACCCCTGGGCTTTTAAAGGCTTATTAGAAGCACAAACCGAAGCAATAACAGTAAGTATAATAAAAGAATATATAGTCTTTTTCATTTTTGAATAAATATTTGGGAATGGAAGTTTTTTGATAATCTGCGGATGTGATCATCCCAGTATCCCTGGATTGTTCACAAATTAACAGCTAATGGCCTGGCATCATATGCCCGTGAAGTATTAAAAAGCTGCTAAGCGGGATTATGCAAGAGGAGGAGCCCTGAGGCCGGAGGCATTAAGGTGTTGCAATTCCGGGACCTTGTAGCTAAGGTCAAAGGTGGTCATATACCCGGTTCCGCTACTGTGCCTTGAAACTTCCACGGGTAAAACAGCGGCAGGATGAAATGACAACTTAGGCGTAAAATTGTTCTTGAGTGCAAAATTGCCGGCCGAAAAGATTTTGCTGGCTTTATCCACATCGTGTTTTAGCCCGACGAATTGAGGAATCAGCGGCTTCCCCCATATTTTGTATTGGTGGAAGTTGATGATGGATCCGAAAACAATGATAGCTACAGCCAAACTGTGGAACAGTATGGAAAGGATCTTGACATTTCTGCGGCTACCTAACATTAATTGATAATTAAATAACAGTTTGCAAAGGTATGCAAAAAAATAAATACAAAATCTTAACGCTGTTGAGAAATTTACAAACATTTTATCAAACTGCTCTGAAAATGCATTTAGCCATGTTGGAAATGGAAATTCCGGCCTTGAAATTTTATTGTTACAAATAGGATTCTAACTTTGCATTTCGAAAAATTTCAGATCAATAGAAAATTAAACTTTTAATCATGCAGAAAATCCGGACATTTTTAAGATATGTTGCTGATTATCTTAAATATGGTGAATTCTATTTTTTACTGACTTCCATTAAGTACGTCCTGACCAACAAAGTAAATCCTCCTGTACGTATTTACAAAAGCAGTCTTGGAACATTTGAAACACGTAAAGGCACCCTCGATTTTCAATTTCTGAATTATGCATATGAATGGAATGTAAAAAGGTTCTTTCTTCAACATTATAAAGATTACAACATATTCCTTGATATTGGCTCAAATGTGGGAACATACTGTTTCCTGCTTGCCAGGAAAGGAATCCCCTGCCATGCGTTTGAACCTGTAAGTCAAAATTGCAAGTCCATCAGCAGTAATATCGAGAGGAACGGACTGGGAAAAATGATTACAGCGCATTCATTCGGGCTCGGTGCCGGAAATTCTGAAGTGGATTTCATTTTTGAATCAATGAACACAGGCGCGTCCCACCTGGCTTCAATCCATTCTTATCATGAGAACAAGGGGGATGTGGCTGAAAAAGTAAAAGTTGAAATAAGGACACTCGATACGGTGATGTCGGAAATAAATTATTCAACTGAGGATAAAATCCTGATCAAAATTGATGCCGAGGGAATGGAGATCGACGTACTCCAGGGCGGCAAAGAATTTATGAAGAAACATCCGCATTTTTTAATAGTAATGGAGTCGGTACATACCGGTGCAGGAAAGATCAAGGAGTACCTGAAAACAGTCGGGAACTTTATCTATCTGGAGGTCGACCACGAGAATATGGCAATTATGAAATAGTATCTGACGGGCTGTCATAGCGCAGTTCGCAGATGCGATGCTTGATATTGTCTCTCTGCCAGGGTTCAATAAAAAAGAGGGCATCCCAAAGGGTGCCCTCTTTTTTTAATAATGAACCAGTGTTAAATAAAAGGTTTATTCAACCGTGATTCTTTTTGCAATATGGGTGGTATTATTTTGCAGTACGATCAGGTAAACCCCGGAAGTCACCGGGCGAAGATCGATTGTTTTGGGTGCCAGGCTGCTGATGT
>CAIRDP010000026.1 GCA_903877385.1 uncultured Bacteroidales bacterium | reverse complement strand
TTTTGGAACTCATCCAAAAAATCTTTTGTAACTTTCGTTTGTCTTTTTGCCATGGCTGATATTTTTAAGTTAATGACTCTTATACGTCATTTTTTCAGCCGTGGCTTTTTAATTTTACAGAAACAAAGTTACACTACGAAAATTTAGATCGATCAGGCTATGAAATCCAGGTAATTCTCACGGTTTATAACCTTGAATTCCGAATGATCATACGAATTCAGGAAGTGTTTTGGTATTTTAGGTTTACTTTCAGCCCATTTGAATTCAAAACCGGTTAAACTTCCCCCGGCCTCTTCTATCAGATCAATTTCTTTCTTGTCATAGGTTCTCCAGAAATAATGGTTTACCATTTGCTGCCGGTAGTGATTCTTCTTAAGTCGTTCAGAAATACAATAATTTTCCCACAGCTTGCCAATATCATCACGAAGATTCAGGGAGTTGAAATTTGAAATAAGCACATTCCGTATTCCATTATCCCAGAAATAATAACGCGGGCTTTTGGTATATTCATTCCGGAGATTGCGGCTGAAGCCATGAAGGGAGAAAATCACATAACACTTTTCAAGCAATTCCAAGTATCGCATCACGGTTTTCTTGTTAACATTCAGCTTTGAGGCAAGCTCCGAAAAAGAGATGTCATTGCCAATCTGAAAGGCGATTAATCGTAACAGGTTGAAAACAAACAAGGAGTCTTTCTGATTATCCAGTTCAAGAATGTCCTTTAATAAATAGCCATCACGAATAGAAGACAGGATTGCTGTTTGCTCTTTTGATGATGAAGCGGTGATGACCTGGGGGTACCCTCCGTAAACAAGCCGCAATTCAAGATTTTCCTTTGTTTGTAAGAAATTTTCTGCCAATTCCATCTGAGCCACCGGGTAAAGATGAAAGAAATGGCTGCGCCCTGTAAGCGGTTCACCAATATTTTTCCGAAGATCAAAAGATGAAGATCCGCTGACCAGGATGTGAAGACCGGGAATGTTATCGGTCATCAGTTTCAGGTTAATTCCGATATCCGGGATTTTTTGAGCTTCATCAATAAACAGATAGCTAAACCCTTCGGTAAACCGTTTCAGTTGGATTAATCGTTGAGAAGAAAGGACTTCGCTTACGTCAAGGTTCTCACCTTGCACCATCAGGACCTTCTCTCCCAATTCCTTCTCAATTTCCTGCATGAGAAAAGTCTTCCCCGTGCGTCTGGCTCCGAAAATTCCAACGACGGTATTTGGTTTTAACAAAGAAGCGAGTATCTCTTTTTTTATATATCTGGGTATCATGCTGCCCGTATTAGTATTAATTCAGGCAGCAAATATACAATCATTTTACCGTTTTTCACTCCTGAAACCCCAAATTTTTGATCCTCTGTCTATCTAACCAATAAAATTTATACGCCGATCAGATGGTCAATTGGACAGGCCGGCATCAGTGACCACCTTCTGCCGATTTTAATTGACCACTTTACCATATTAGCAATCAATAAAGTGAGATGTTCAGGTTGTTCCGGTGAAGGCTGGTCAAAGCCGGCATTTCCTCCACCCTCAGAGCATTATATCAAAGAAAAAAGGGACGTGATCTTTTTGATCTTTGGTTCGCTCTGAAAAACCAAATCCCGGATTGTGGAGAAATCATTCAATCCTGGAAATTCTACATGGATAATGAAATGGTTAACAATGTATTTATTCAGTCGGCAAAGCAAGGGAGCATCGCGAACCTAAATAACAATTGATTATTAACCATACGAGTAAATTTGAGTTTAACAATTGGAGGTCACTGAAAAATGTGTGAATTATGTAACCTTTCCCAATAATTATGTAACGTTTATCAAGATAAAATCCTCAACTTTGGCAAAAACCAATCCCAATCTATCAGTTTAGTAATCACTTATTAACTTAAACTATGAAAACCAAATTTACACCCTTGCTTTTCATTGCATTGGCATTTTTCACATTTAGTGGAATTGCACAGCAATACGAAAAACCAGCGCCGCCCAAAGATTTCAAGGGCGTTATAAAATTGGATGTCCGGGAATCAACCCCTGACTGGGGACCTTTTACACCAAAGAGCCCCCCGGCAGGAGCACCAAATATCCTGCTTATTCTTTTTGATGATACAGGCCTAGCCTCCTGGTCTCCATATGGTGGCAGAATACATATGCCGACTTTGGATAAACTGGCTGCCAATGGGCTTACTTATACCCAGTGGCATACCTGCGCTCTTTGTTCTCCAACTCGCTCCACCTTACTTACTGGTCGCAATCACCAACTGAACGGAATGGCTGCCATTACCGAAGGAGCAAATGGATTCCCGGGATCAAGCGGGTATATCCCTCAGAATTGTGCCACCATGGCCGACATTTTAAGAGACAACGGATGGGCCACTTTCTGGCTGGGAAAAGATCATAACGTTCCAGAACAGGATGTTGCCCCGGGCGGAGAACGTAAACAATGGCCTCTTCAGATGGGATTCGATCGTTTCTATGGATTTCTCGGAGGAGAAACCAATCAATGGTATCCCGACCTGGTTGAAGACAACCGTTTCATTGAACCTCCTTACAGCCCTGAAAACGGGTATCACTTGTCAAAGGACCTTGCAGATCAGGCTATCACAATGATCAGTGATCTGAAACAAAGCAATCCTTCAAAGCCCTTTTACATGTGGTTCTGCCCGGGCGCCAATCATGCTCCTCACCAGGCACCCGCAGATTATATTGCTAAATACAAAGGGAAATTCGATGATGGTTATGATGCTTACCGTAAATGGGTTCTCCCAAGAATGGTTGAAAGAGGAATCCTGCCAAAAGGTACAGACCTTACCTCCTTTAACCCCTTGCCTCCCAATATTGCCAACCCGGGAGATTTCGTACGCCCATGGGAGCAACTCACACCGGATGAGAAGAAACTGTTCTCGGGTTTGTGTGAAGTGTTCGCTGCATATTCAGAATACACGGATGTCCAGATCGGCCGTTTAATCGACTACCTTGAAAAAACCGGCCAGCTTGATAACACCGTTGTTATTTATTGTGCCGATAACGGGGCTTCCGGGGAAGGAACCCCAAATGGATCGGTAAATGAAAATAAATTTTTCAATGGTTATCCTGACGCATTGGCAGAAAACATGAAATACATTGATAAATTAGGCGGTCCCGATACCTATGAACATTATCCCACAGGATGGGCTGCCGGATTCTCTACACCCTTTCAGATGTTCAAACGTTATTCCTATGCCGGTGGCACAGCCGATCCTTTGATTATTTCATGGCCGAAAGGCATCAAAGCCCGTGGGGAGGTTCGTAACCAGTATCACCATTCTACCGATATTGTTCCAACTATCCTCGAAATATGCGGTCTTGAAATGCCCAAAGAATACAGAGGTATTCCGCAATGGCCGTTATCAGGGGTTTCGATGCGCTATACGTTTGATGCCACGCCGGATGCTCCGACCCAGAAGCATCGTCAGTACTATGCTATGCTTGGCACCCGTGGAATGTGGGAAGATGGATGGAAAGCAATTGCCCTTCATGCTCCTCTTACCGACCAGGGAAAATTTGACAAAGATCAATGGCAGCTGTACCATGTGGATGTTGACCGTTCCGAGTCAAAGGATGTTGCGAAAGAGAATCCCGAAAAATTGGATCATCTGATCAAAGCCTGGTACGAAGAGGCCAATGACAACCTTGTACTACCCCTGGATGACCATAGTCCTTTGGTGCAGTTAAACTATCCCCGGCCTTCCTCAGAACCTCCCCGCCTTACTTATTTGTATTATCCTCATACTGCTGCCGTACCCGAAGGTGTCGCTGTTAATGTGAGAGGCCGTTCATACAAGATTATCGCCAATATTGAGATTACTGATGCGAACTGCTCAGGAGTTATTTTCGCTCACGGCTCCCGCTTCGGAGGTCACACTTTGTTCATCAAGGACAAGAAGTTGTATTATGTATATAACTTCCTTGGAATAATGCCAGAACAGCAATTTGTATCAGGTGAACTTAAGCCGGGAAAATATACTGTCGGTATGGAGTTTATAAGGGAAAAAGCAGGCGAGCACTTCGAATCCATCGGTACGATGAAACTGTATGTGAACGAAAAGGTTGTTGCGGAAGGTCCGATGCGGACACAGGCTGGGAAATTCACACTTTCCGGTGATGGTCTTTGTGTTGGATGGGATAGCGGTGATGCTGTCAGCCATATGTATAAAGCACCAGGGACTTTTATTGGTGGAACAATTTTCGGAGTTGCAGTCACAGTTGGGAAAGACCAATACCTCGATTTAGAAAAAGAAGCGCAACAAAGACTAAGGGACTAAAATATTCAGGATTTCAGAGAACAATTCGTTTTCATTGATCTGGCTTATAATTAACAAGGCGGCAGTCATCAATTTCAATGACTGTTGCCTTTTTATATATCTTCAATGAACATGATGGAAGAAACGCTGGCTTTGACCAGCCTCGCCGGAACGACTTGACCATCTCATTTTATTGATTGCTAAAATGATAATGTGGACAATAAAAATCAGCAGAAAGTGGTCACTGATGCCGGCTTGTCCAAAGCTGGGATAAAACACCGATAGCGAAATTAAAATCCTGATTTCGAGCATAAATTCGCAATAAATGCATTATTTTTGCACTTTAAGGATCCTATTATGTAATCAAGAATACATTTTATGGAACGTAAGATTGAACAAAAATTAGTAAACTGGAAGAATAGTACACTTCGCCTGCCTTTGATTTTGCAGGGCGCCAGACAAGTTGGAAAGACATACAGTTTACTTCAATTTGGCCGAAAATATTATAAACATTCTGCCTATTTCAATTTTGAAAGCAGCCGGGAATTGCATGAAATGTTTAACCGTGAGCTTTCACCAACACGAATTCTCCGGGAACTTTCTGCCTTTACTTCGGAACCGCTGGTTCCCGGCGACACCCTGATCTTTTTCGATGAAATTCAGGCATGCGAACGGGCATTGACTTCTTTGAAGTATTTCGCTGAAGAAGCGCCTCAGTATCATCTGGTAACTGCAGGCAGTCTATTAGGAGTTGCAATCAATCGTGAGAAACATTCCTTTCCTGTCGGAAAGGTTCAGATTATTACCATGCACCCTCTGGATTTTGAGGAGTTTATGCTTGCCCGGGGGAAAGAGCAGGCTGTATCTATTATCCGTGATTCTTTTATCAGAAATGAAGCTTGCAGCTTGCATGAAACATTCCTGGATGAATACCGTGTCTTTATCGGAGTCGGAGGAATGCCCCAGGTGGTGAACGAATTTATCAAGACAAAAGACTATAACATGGTGATGGCCTTGCAGAAAAATATCACGGATGCCTATCTTGCCGACATGGCAAAGTATGCCGGGTCTGCAGAAACCGTAAAGATCATTTCTGTTTTTAATAGCGTGCCTGCACAGTTGGCTAAAGAGAATAAAAAATTTCAGTACAAGACAATTAAAAGTGGTGCAAGGGCTGCCCATTACGAATCGGCGATCGACTGGTTGTTTGCTTCTGCAACGGTGAATAAATGTACAAAAGTGACCCAGGGGAACGTACCTCTCAATGCATTTGCAGAGAGCGGTTCCTTCAAAATCTATATGGCTGATACAGGTCTTCTTTGTTCCGGTTATGGCATCTCACCGGTAGTATTTCAAAGTGAATCTCCTGCCTGGCAGTCAATAAAAGGAGCACTTACAGAAAATTATGTGGCATCCGCATTGATCGCAAATGGCTTCACTCTGTTTTACTGGGAGTCGGAAGGGAGAGCTGAACTTGATTTCGTGATTCAGACCCAAAAGGGTGAGGTTTTTCCTGTAGAAGTCAAATCAGCAGAAAATGTAAGGTCAAAAAGTTTGCAACAGTTTATTTCCAGGTATAAACCCCCATTTTCAATACGAATCTCTGCTAAAAACTTTGGGTTTGAGAATAATATTAAGTCGGTCCCTCTTTACGGGGCCTTTTGTATTAATTCCTGATATTTCCGACAAGTCGTCTTAAAGTAAAGAAAGCTGCCAAGAAAAAATCTCTCGAGAAACGTAGAATTGAAGAGATGGCAAAGTCTGCAAAACTTGAAAAACTACCAGCGAAGAAAGAACCCATTGTTGAGAATTTAACTCCTGCTTCCGATCCCGTTGTTCAAACAGTGGAAGAAACCAAGGAATAATCTTACTCATCTTATTATTGAAAGCCTATCTTTCAACGATTTAAAAAACCTTAAAAAGGTAAGTCAAAATTTAACGGCTACAGTGAGGCCATGCTATCCAAGAAAACATTTTTACCAGCCCCTCTGCCAGCCCCTTATAAATCGAGTAGGAGGAAAATAAAATAGGTTTTCCTCCTATTTTATTTTCCGTCCTCTCACACCACCGTAGTGCGACAAGAAGTCGCTGAATATAACTGTTTAACGTTCTTTGGATGATTAAACCTTGTGCTCCATCACAAGTAGCCTACGGACACGTGCATACCGGGCAACTGGTTTGTGCGAAGCTGTCCCGACAATATAGCCTGTAAAGAAATCCTGTGAAGAATTTCTGATATGTTATCGCTGCAACATAGAGGAGTTAGGCTTAACCGGTATGGTTAACAAAGGTGAACTGCTGATAAATGTCGTGAAGTGAAAATAGCGAAAAGCGATGACACGCTATGACCAAAAGGTAAGGGGTACAGATAACAGGCTTTTCGGTTCCTGCTACATGGATTACGACTCCCCCGGCAAAGAGGCAGAACCTAACCCGGTTTGTTATATAAGTGGAACTTGGTAAGCCCGCACCGTTTCCCTGATTATCGGGATAGACTCACCGTAAGGAGAGTACAATACGATGCGGGTAAAGGAACGACAGAGCAAGCTAACGCCGGTGTGTAATACAGCGGATACGCCCACTTCTGTCATGGTACGCTGTTACGAGAAATTTACAGTAAGACTTTTCATGAGGAAAACGCAAAAGAATCCTCCCTTGGGTGGATGTGCATCCCTGACGACATTTAATAACTGGAAAACCATTGACTGGAAGAAGGTAGGACGTGGCGTTAAGTCACTGCAAAGACGTATCGTAAAGGCCGTCAAAGCAAAACATTTTCACAAAGTAAAAACGCTTATCCACCTGCTTACATGCTCTTTCTACGGAAAGCTTTTGGCTGTTCTGTGAATTACCACCAACCGCGGCAGTAAAACCTGTGGGGTTGACAAGGTACTCTGGGATACACCAACAAAGAAGTGGAAAGCAATTGAGCAACTATCCATCAAAGGATATAGAGCAAAACCGCTGAAAAGAAAATCCATTCCAAAGAAAAACGGCAAGATGAGACATCTTGGCATTCCCACCATAAGGGACAGGGCCATGCAAGCCTTATTCAAACTGGCGCTGGAACCAATAGCAGAAACCACAGCCGATCCGAACTCGTATGGGTTCAGACCAAAGCGTTCGTGTGCCGATGCTATCCAACAATGTCACAATGCACTATCCCAACGTAAATCGGCTCAATGGATTCTCGAAGCAGACATCAGAGGATGTTTCGATAACATCTCACATGATTGGATTCTGCAACATATCCCTTTAAGCAAAAAGGTTTTAACGCAATGGCTCAAGGCGGGTTATATTGATAATAAAAACTGGTTCCCCACTGAAAGTGGAACCCCGCAGGGTGGTTTATGCAAAGTGTTGCATAAACCACCCTGCGGAACTCCCGTTGGAGTATCCTAGTATTGCCCCTCTGCCATAACTCCTGCCCGAAGGTATTTATGTATCAATGATACAACCCTGCCATCACTGATGGTTCTTGAAAGAACTTCTATCAGCTTGCTTTGGTTGACATTGTCGAAGAACTTTTCCAAGTCCATATCGACCACATAACGATATCCTTCGTTGGCATTGTTTTGACATTGCATTATTGCCTGATGGGCACTGCGTCTGGGACGGAACCCGTAACTGGTGGGCGAGAACTGTCGCTCGTAAATCGGTGATAGTTGCTGCGTAATCGCTTGCTGGATTACCCTGTCTACTACTGTGGGAATGCCTAACTGCCGCTTCCTGCCATTATCCTTGGGTATTTCTGCCCGTCTGACAGGTTGTGGATTATAGTTCCCTTCCTGAAGGCTGCTTTGCAATGATTCCCGGTGGGTTTGCAAATACAAACGCAGTGCTTCCGTATCCATCCCATCAATCCCGCCACTCCAATTATTCCGCTTCACTTGTTTGTAAGCTGAATTTAGGTTGGCAGGTGATAGAATGAACTCAAATAGCTTTGCTCCTCCTGTAGTTGTGTTGGTGTCTCCTTTTTCGGTCATCCATAGGAATGTCTGCCCTTCTGCGTAGCTTTCGAGTGCCGCTCTATCCTTCTGAAAATAGGCGTCTTTATCCGTTTTCTGCTCTCTGCCATTCATACGGTAACGTTCATTTGATGCTCACCTCTTAAGATTTGACCCTTCCAATATCACCCCGTGATATCGTACTATGGTCGCTGCTGACTCCTGTTGGCAATTGTTAGCCGTATTTCTTACTCCGTTTCCACACGTCCAACAGGTCTCCCGTGGTAAACTTATACCCTTTCATCCCAGGTAACCGTCGCATTTACGCCCCACCATCCGGGTAGTTTTTGGACTTCGATTTGGTTTGCAATCTCATCCTGCTGGGTATGCCTGATGCAATTCGTGTTCCTCGGTTCGGGACTTTGCCTCCAGCTTCCTTCAGATTCCGCTTCACAACGGACACCCTTGCTCTTGGCTAATGGTTGGTAACTACCGACCCCCATAAAGGACTCTCACCTTCAAGGTTATAAGTGTGCACGGCACACAAAACAGAAACCCATGATTGACGTGGGTTTCAAGTGCTAAATCGTACAATACTCTGACCAATTATCTAACTTTAGAATCATTCCAGATTATCTCAAAGTGGTTGATTTTATTGAAGATATAAAGGATACCTGAAGGGCCCACTCAGTCTTTGACACATCTGACCGATAATCCCTGGCTCCACAGGGTTGTCATTCGGTACACGCCCCTTTCGTTGAAATTGAAACAACGGTACCAGCTCATGGTATCGCTGGGGGTTGATGTCCAGAACAAGGAGTATTTGTACCTGCCGCCGAACAAGTCGTGAGAATTGCGATAACCTCCGGGCAGGCCGGTAAATCCGCTGAGGTTCGATGTGAGAGTGTCTTCGGGCCATGCAGTTGTGGACTTGAGTTTCATCCCCACATCGCCGCTGGTCCTCAGATAGAGGGTATCGGCATCGGCCTGGCTCATACCAAGGCTCATCTCGAGTATTTTCCATTCATTATCGGAAGGCAGATGCCACCCCTGAGGACAAACCGCCTGCTGAAATTCCATGGTATTGTTTTTCCTGGTTGTCGTGTTCATTGCTGCAGGCCAGTTATACAATACTCCGTAAGCGATGTAATTCGGATTGTTCCTGGCGGCGCTTACAACCGTGTCATTGTAATCATAAACATAATAAAATTTCAGGTTTTCGGCCCCGGTGTCGGGTTTCATCACTTTTGGCAGCCATGCCATGTTTTCAGCCATCCAGGTTTGGGTACCTACTTTAACGATAGCATATGATTTTCCTGCCGGGTCGATGCAGGGTACAAATTCTACGGTATTATTCTTTGATACATCTGGCGAATCCGTGATGATCGTTGTGTGGACTCCTCCCCGGCATCGGTAGAGGATAATATCGCCTGAGGCGTATCCAAGCCTGTATATATTTTGGTCTTTCAGCTTTATTGGTCCTTTATTGCCCTGCATTGTTCCCTTGTACGAGATCTGGTCCGCCCCCTCTAACGTTTCCGTGCAAATGATCTTAAATCCGCTGATCCCGCTACCGGTCTCAAAACTGATAAGATATACACCTGCCTTTGATAATGAAACCTGGAAAATGTTATCCCCTTTAAGGATTTCCGCGGAAATACGGACAAGGACCTGGCCTGAGAGGTTCATCAGGCAAAGTATTGATGTTCCTGTCTCTATGGACGGAAATATCAGTGTAGCCGTTCCGCTGCAGGGATTCGGAAATACAATCCCGTTTTTCCCTGACCCGGACAATTCGGATATACCAGTATTCAATTCCAGGTAGAGGGTGTCATTTCCCGGTAATGATACCGAATTGTTGGTTCTGAGGTTGGTGGCTTTGACGCTGTCAACTGTTGATGAAGCACCGGAGGCAGTGAATGTAACCCGGAGATCCTGAGCGTTCAGCAGGAATGAAAACAGCAGAATGACGCTTATCAGTATAGTTCTTGACTTAAGCATATAATTCCGTATTGGTTCATTTTTACTTTATTTTATGTTCTCAGAATCCGTCAGGATTATAATTCATTTTGCCTGTGACAGGGTCGATCGGGGGAATATCTGATGACATATCGAGCTGGGCCGTGGCATCGGGTACCTTGTAGGTATGAGCGTCATCCCCCCATTTCCAGTAAATCGGATCACCGGCAGGCGGCAGGGGTTGAGGCAGGAAAGGCAGGAAGGCATAATCGGAGACTATTGCCCTTCTTTGTATGATCTTTGTCTTGGAGACATTGATGACCATAAGATCTGCTGCAAAGGTCAGCTCGCCCACCGGGCTGTGGTTACGTACACTCCTCAATGCCGACTGTATCGTGTCATCTTGTGCCTGGAAATGTGTAGCCACCATCAGTCTTGGAGGAGGAGAAAGCTGGCTCATGATAAAACCGAAGGCATTCTGAGGCGTATGAGAACTGTTTTGCACCTCGAGAGCCAGGTTGTATGACTGCTGATAACCGGGATCTCCGGGTTTTAATCCCGAATTCTTTTCCGCCCAGGTCTGAGCCGGCATGACCATCTCATGTATGACCACATCTGCACCCGAAGCATGATGCAACATATGTGTATTGGGTTTGGTGTCACCGCTGAATACTATGGAAAAATCTTTCCATTCCAGCCTGAAACTGACTGAACCCTCACGGCAATGGATGGCAGGGAAGTGCCTTATGGTAACCCCTGTGTCGGGATTCTGGTAAGCAATATTGTCCCCTGGCACCTGGCCATATGCCTGCCAGTCCATCTCGATCGGATAAATCGCATAGCCGTCCGTGTCGGGATCATCTCCTACTTTTTGCAGAGGTTTCTTTAATCCCCACTGGGCCTGGGTGGGGAGCTTATTATTCGACCAGGCTGTGGGTTGAAAGCTGAAACTCTCGGTATGCCATCGGTTCATTTCCCTGAAGTGCTGACAAAATGTCGTCACTCCGTCGAGAAAAGGACCACGGGGATATCCGTCAGGATCATACCAGGTAAAATTTGAATCTGAAGGGCCCCAGATAAAGAGAGGCGATTTGCGGTCCTGGGATGCTCCGAAACAATAGATATGGGTGAGATCGCTGGTATGGTCGCAATGAAGGTGGGTAAAGAATATCTTGTCCATCTTGCTCATCAGGATTCCCATTGCATTGTATTTGGA
Organism: uncultured Bacteroidales bacterium; assembly: GCA_903877385.1. GTDB lineage: Bacteria > Bacteroidota > Bacteroidia > Bacteroidales > FEN-979 > CAIRDP01. Next base: position 4,894 of record CAIRDP010000026.1, on the reverse strand, counting down.
TACTACACCGGATCCGCAATCAAATACGAATTGGTCCCCGGAACCAACCTCAATGAAAACGCTGGTGCATTCCTGGGATAACCTGGGAATGCAGGATGTCCCAAAAAAAGTGATCCGTATTTCCTCAGGATCAAGTGTTTCTCCCAGGGGGAAGATCGGAAGTGCATCATAGAATGAATTTCGTTGCGATGGATCTGAACTGTCAGGTGATGGTGGAGTATTTCCGAATGCACGAACTGAATTCCCTCCAAGAACAATTCCGCCGATGGCGCCTGCTGAAGTTTTCAGCATTTCTCGTCTGTTGATTTTCATGCTTTTGTCTCCTTATTCTATACATTCATTTGTCGATTCAACCCAATAAAATTCCTTTTGCAATATATATTGATAATTAAGCTATTAGATTGCCGGAATGTATCTCATTTGCATTATAGCCGCCTTGGTTCCAAGCCATAAAATAAGCATAACATATCTTACCAGCCAAAACCCGACAGGATGAAATTGTATCGTTTTTGAAAAAAGAGACAGAAATGCGTCTTGCTACTCCCTGTTTCACTCCGAATAGACCTTCGGAGAGACTCCAAGCACCTTTTTAAAAGCCTTGTAATAGGTATTCCGGGTGGAAAATCCCAACAGCAGGCCAATGGCTTCCATGGTCATCTGCCGGGCTTTTCCTTCCCGGATCAGCTCCTGGGAATGGCCTACCCGCCAAAAGTTACGGTAGTCGTTGAAAGCCTGATGTTTTATTTCGCGGAAATAATAGGCCAGGTGATGTGCGGGTATCCCGGTAAGTTTCGCCATGTAGAACAGGTTACAATCGTTTCGAAGGTAAGGTCGCAACTGTTGCATACATTCGTCTACCTTCGTCCCTATCATTTTCAGGTAAACAGCCTCAAAACCAGGCTCATGGGACTCTTCCGGAACACGCGACAAAGGGGTATGAAGGGAAACCTCACCAGGAACCAAAGCGGGAACCGGATGGGAAACTCCAGGGCTGATGTCCGGGATTCTTGGAAGCCCATAGAGGATAGAAGGGGAGAAAAGCAGAGAGATAAGCAAACCGATAAGCCCGAAGCCCGAAATGAGTTGAAGCAGGCCAAGGGTTAAGTAAACCCTCAGATCGTTGAAATGATAAGCTTTTATCATCGTAATCAGGTGACTGATGGTCAGGATGAAGACAAAAACAAGCAATACCGTCAGCCAGGGAATGATATAGTTTTGGTAGGAAAGCACGAGGATGTTCCGGCGGGTCCCAAGCCAACGGATAAATAGTCCCAATGACCACAGGGCATAGCCAAGAATCAAGAGAGGGCGGAATATGAAAGTCAGGCCGAAATGCATAACGGAATCGAAAAGGGAAGTATTGATGGACGTCACGTTCAGGATGTCGGCGACCAGCAGTTCAGCATTAGATTCTTTTACTGACAACGGCAGTATCATATATGGAAGCGTTGAGATCAGGAAGACGCTGGCTGGCACCAGGTGCCACAGATCCCGGGTACGGAACCTGGTATGGTCGGTAAGAACGCTCCTTACGTACAAGTAGAGCATGGGACCGATCAGGTAATAGAGGAACCCGGGATGGACAAAGAAAACTGTGACCAGAATTCGGGAATGGGACTCCACCAACACGTATTGGTTAAAAGCATACAGACTGATCAGGAAGAAAAAACCACCCAGATAACATGACGACCTGAATCTCCTGGCATTGAACACAACCAGGATAACTGAAAGAATGAGACCGGCAATCGAAAGAAAGAGAAGCATTTCCGATAGCTTACCCAACAAACTTACATAATAATTGCAATTCTTACAAAATTTCTTGCCATCCTCCGTTTGAACCGGGGCTTTCAGACATCGTTCACAATACAGCAGTATGTGCCTTTTGTTCGTCACCCTGCGTAAAATCTCAAACGAGGAAGCAGTGATCACTGAACTGGTCAACTACGTCGATTATTCCGGGGGCAAGGCAAGGGAGCATCGCGAACCTAAGTATAAACTGATAACCAACCATATTGCCAGAAAGACTTTTATTACCAACAGCATTATGCTTGGCATGAATACTAAGACCATCAAGGAAATCACCGGCCATAAGAAGGACGCCGTTTTTAACAAGTATGTGAAGATCTCCGAGGAGTTTAAAAAGCTGGAGATGGAGAGGACGTGGGATAATATTCCGGTGCAAAAGAAAAAACCTGACAATCTATGATCTAAATGGAAAATGGTTTTTCATTTCAAATATTTGCCAGTAAATCCAATAACTGTCCATTATTTGATTTCTAATTTTTGCCAATAAAGCGCATTTACTGTCCAATATTAGAAAATTCTTTATACCTTTACATCTCTTCGATATTAAAATAAAGGTCATTCAAAGTGTCAACAGATTTCTTAATAGAACAGCTGAAACAACGGTTTGCCAAGCAACCTCAAATTTCCCGTGAGGAGCTTTTCGACTTTTACAGGTCATTTGTGGACAGGCCGGCATCAGTTACCATCTTCTGCCGATTTTTATTGACCACTTTACCATATTAGCAATCAATAAAATGAGATGGTCAGGCTGTTCTGGCGAAGGCTGGTCAAAGCCGGCATTTCTTCCACAATATTCCGGATCTGAAGAAAAAAACTGAGGCCCCTAAAAATTGAACTGTGGAGAAAACTGTGGAAGAAATTGTGAAGTCAATGTTAAATTGTAAAAAGGCAGGTTTATCAAATCGCATGATACCAATAAAAGAAGGCCTCGGGATTAATTGTTTTCAAACGATTGAGTTTGGCAAATTCAGTCTGAGTTATTGTCAGACTTGCAACGTCTTCAGGGACGCTGTAACGCCGAATCCCCGAAAAAGAATCTCTTGTTAAGGTTTGGGTAAGATAAGCAACCTTAGAAGCACAAATGATAGCATCTTCAATCCTGAATGGATCAATAATGAAATTAACGATGTTGTTTATTCCTTTTTGTAAAAAGTGAAAATTTTCTGAGGATTGTTCTCGTCTGGTAATTAAAAGTGCCGTGTCAAAGGCATCCTGCAAAACATCTGTGAAAGTCACCTGCAACTTCCGATAGGAAATTTCTTCACTTGCAATATTTTGAAAAGATTCCTTCACCTCTTGGAGATCGATTACTTTGTCAAATAGGAACGCAACATCAAATAACTGCTTGATGATTTCAACCGGCCGGTTTTTCGAATATAAAATGCCAGTTGTGTTAGGAGCAAAAGCAGTTAACTTGTCACCGAGAAGGGATTCAAATGAAGGAACATTAATCAAATCATAGGGCCCATCTGTTAAAAGCCATTTATGTTTAATTGGGATAAGGTTTGTCCTGGGATAAGTTGATCTTGGAAGAAAAAGGACGTCCAATAAAATTGGTTCATCTCCAAAGTTTTGACTTATGCTGCTCTTGTAGAAAAATTTATAATGGCCAACCGGAGCATTTCCGATGCTTTTGCGTTCATTGTCATCCTTCCATTCTAAAAATAATCCTGATTGCATTAGCTTTTCAAAATATTCATGCAGACTCTCAGGAGGTTTAGTGATTATAATATCTACATCAATTGAAAACCTTTTGGGAGTATCCGACATTAAAAATAAAGAAGTACCCCCCTTGAATATCAGGTCAAGGCCGGAACGCTTCAATTGCTCCAACAACGAGAATGAATAGATTATTTTCTCGACCAATTTGGGATCACCACGTTTACCAATGGTTTTAGCAATTTCCTGAATCCAGGGTTTTTCAAAGGAACCGGGTAAAATCATCTATTATAAATTTAAATTGAGTCGGTTGATTCGCTTTTCGAGTTCTGAAATTTGATTTCTCCGCCTTGCGTAGCGACTGATCTTATTTAGATTCACCTCATACTTCTGAAAAACTGACTGAAAAATTTGATCAAGTTCATCCTGCTGGGCGGCGAACAAATCGGTATCAATAAGGCAATCTATCAGTAGCTTTTCAACAGATGGAATTATTATCTTATCCCATTCAAGCAATGGGGCTTCACTGATCAACGATTTAACAATGACAACCTCATCGAAGTTAACAATATACCGATTAAAGAGTTCCTGATCGGGATCAAGAAACACGTTTTTGATGAAACCGGTAAGTTTGTTAAAAACGGCATTGGTCGCATCTTTTTCTGTTTCAACAACTATAAAGTACCTGAAAAGTTGATGAATCATGAATTCATTAAACCAGCGGCTGTCCCAAACGCAAAGATTAACCAGTGGCAATTCTTTATTTATCTTATTGTAAATACGTTTCAGGTTGGAAGACAATTCAGGATGATACTGACTTTTCTTCCTGAAAGTATAAAATCCTCTGCTGATATGAGAAAGAACTCCTTCTGATTTCAACTGATAGATCTTCCAGTTGATTGTTTTTTCAGCAAGATCCGGAAATTCCTTTCGGAAGAAGGCAAAAAGGTCACTATAGGGAATAGTAATATTTCCTTCAAATCTTGCGTGTAGCTTATCTGAAAATCCGGTTGACAATGCAGCGATTTTTTTTACAAATATAGTTAAGAATAACAAGAAAATCAAATTTACGGCATATTTATGGCTTTTTTGCCATTGTTTTGAACCGTTAACGATTCATTTACAATCTACTAATAATTTTACACAATCTATGATATTCTGGGGTCAACCAGGCAGTTCATCACTTACTGCCGTTTCAAATACTTTTCAACTAATAAAGTATAATTTGCCAATAAACAGCTTTTATTGTCTTTTTATAAAATGAAGTCAGCATAAAATATCAAGCGGTCTGTCTTAGCCCCCTGAAAGATCAGACTGGATTATAGATGCAAATCTATACCTTTATGCTGATGAAAAAAAGAACCTTTACCACTGAAGAAAAACTACGGATCATTAAAGAGGCTTCAGAAAATGGCGTAGGTGTGACCAT
>CAIRDP010000025.1 GCA_903877385.1 uncultured Bacteroidales bacterium | reverse complement strand
TTGAAGCTCCGAAAAAAGAGGAAAATATCTTGTCAGTTGAATGGTTCTATTGTCCCTTGAGTGTCGTTATATGCCATTATATGCCACTATATGTCATTTTTGAAAATTGTAAAATGAAAGTGAAACCATGGAAAATATTTTTGTGCATGAAGGAATAAATTTTGGGGGTGTAAATCCGATCTACTGGATTTTCAAGGAAGATCTTCTTTCATTGGTGTATTCGAAGAATACCTGGACTGCAACCGTTGCACTTGGCTTGGGCAGATCCTGGAATACATTGTATGCCACAGCGGAAACCATACAGATTGAAGGAGAAGAACAGGAAACCCCATCCGGCACTAAATACGTTTATAAGATCTCGATGCAGGTTCCCAAAGACCGACCCTCGGTTGAACTTCTGCTTCGCAAGATGAATCAACGAGGCATCATTGTGCTCACCAAGGATAAAAATGGCACCATGCGGATTTTCGGAACTCCGGATTGCCCCATGAAAAAAACATCCAAACTTTTGATACCAAAGGAACCGGAAGGGTATAATGGCTTTCAGGTTACCTTCCAGGGTGAATTTCCCCAACCGGCATTGTATTATGGCGGTACAGCCAATTCCATCATTGTTACCCCGCCACCTGATCCTGGTGGTGACAGTATATTGTAAGTCCTTTATTAAGCCTTACAGCAGCAGTATCATTGCAACCTTAATCGGTTACAATGAACCGCCTCTTAAATGAAATTCTTTCGTCTGTTTGGCTGATCGACAATGAACGCTCAGCTTATTATGCTTCCCTGATCCATACTTTGTTTAATGGTGGCTGTGTCAATCAAGAGGATCTTTCCATCGAAAGGGCGAAATCAAGATCATTTGTACTCTCTGGAAGTTCCACTGATCAGTCTTTCGGATTAAAAGACGAATCCATTCCTAAAGGCAGCATTGCCGTAATCCCGATCCGCAGCGAGATCATGAAGTATGACCAGGAGTGCGGATCCCGTGGCACGATGTCCATCATGGATGAGATCGACGCGGTAAATAACAACCCGAATATATCAGGAATGCTTCTGCTGATTGATTCACCAGGTGGTCAGGTTTCGGCCACAGACCTTCTGGCCGATAAAATCAAATCATCCCCAAAGCCGGTTGTTTCTTTTGTCGAAGGTCTGTGCGCGAGTGCAGCACTTTGGATTGCCGCCGGATCAGATAGAATAATTGCTTCATCCGATCTGGACCGTATCGGTTCCATCGGTGTGATGCTTGCCTTTGCTGATCTTAAACCCTACTATGAAAAACTTGGGGTTAAGTTCCATGAGTTCACGGCAACCTTATCAACCGACAAGAACAAGGATTTCAATGATGTTCTTTCCGGCAATTATGACGGGTACAGGACAGAAGTATTAGACCGGATCAATGAAAAATTTATAGCACACATCAAGGAGTGCCGGCCTGCGGTCAGCGAAGACGCTTTAAGCGGCAAGATGTTTTTTGCCCAGGATGCCATTGCGGCCGGACTACTTGATGAAATAGGTTCCTTTCAATCAGCCCTTGCTTATACAGCCAACCTGGCAATGCAATACAGTAATGTTCAATCTAAACTTAATGATACCATGAAATTTTCAGCAAAATGGAATACCCTTAGGACTTTCTTTGGTTTCACCGGTGATCAGGCCGAGGCTGAAGAAATGACCGCAGAGAGAATTGGTCAGCTCGATCAGGAGATGGCTGCCCTTAAATCCAGGAATGAGGATCTGGATGCCAGCCTTCAGAAAGAATCTTTGGCAAAGAAGCAGGCACTTGATCAGTTGGCTGCCGAACAGCAGGCACACAGCTCAACCCGCAAAGAGCTTGCAGATCTTAAGGCAGAAGATGCCAAGGCAGAGACCATCGCGGATAAAGCCGCTGATAAGATTATCGGCGATAATCCCGCCAAGGCCGTGTATGGGCACGATAAACTCGCAGAACAGTTTTTAGGTAAATAAAATATTCACGCAAATCTTTTTTCACAATGGCAGAAATTTCATTAGCTCAGTTGAGAGAAGCTTTCGGTACCTATATCGGAACGAACCAGAAGGATATCCTTCTGCTTCTCATGCAGGCCACGGTCAGCCAAAAGCATATGACCACCATCGCCTCAGCCGATCTTGA
>CAIRDP010000024.1 GCA_903877385.1 uncultured Bacteroidales bacterium | reverse complement strand
TTGAAGCTCCGAAAAAAGAGGAAAATATCTTGTCAGTTGAATGGTTCTATTGTCCCTTGAGTGTCGTTATATGCCATTATATGCCACTATATGTCATTTTTGAAAATTGTAAAATGAAAGTGAAACCATGGAAAATATTTTAGTGCATGAAGGAATAAATTTTGGGGGAGTAAATCCGATTTACTGGATTTTCAAGGAAGACCTTCTTTCCCTTGTCTATTCAAAGAATACCTGGACTGCAACTGTTGCCCTTGGCTTTGGAAGATCCTGGAATACGTTGTATGCCACTGCGGAAACCATACAGATTGAAGGAGAAGAGCAGGAAACTACTTCCGGAACCAAGTACGTTTATAAGATCTCGATGCAGGTTCCCAAAGACCGGCCTGCAGTTGAACTTCTGCTTCGCAAGATGAATCAACGGGGCATCATTGTACTCACCAAGGATAAAAATGGCACCATGCGGATTTTCGGAACTCCGGATTGTCCCATGAAAAAAACATCCAAGCTTTTGGTACCAAAGGAACCTGAAGGTTATAACGGTTACCAGATTACCTTTCAGGGTGAGTTTCCTCAACCGGCCTTGTTTTATGGCGGTACAGCCAATTCCATCATTGTTACCCCGCCCCCTGATCCTGGAGGCGACGGTACTTCGTAAGTCCTTTATTAAGCCTTACTGCGGAAGTATCATTGTATCCTGATTCGGTTACAATGAACCGCCTTTTAAATGAAATTCTTTCTTCTGTTTGGCTGATCGACAATGAACGCTCAGCGTATTATGCTTCCCTGATCCATACTTTGTTTAATGGCGGCTGTGTCAATCAGGGGGATCTTTCCATTGAAAGGGCGAAATCAAGATCATTTGTACTCTCAGGAAGTTCCCCTGATCAGTCTTTCGGATTAAAGGACCAGTCTATTCCTGCAGGCAGCATTGCCGTTATCCCCATCCGCAGCGAGATCATGAAGTATGACCAGGAGTGCGGACCCCGTGGTACGATGTCCATCATGGATGAGATCGACGCGGTGAATAACAACCCGAATATATCAGGAATGCTTCTGCTGATTGATTCACCAGGTGGTCAGGTTTCGGCCACAGACCTTCTGGCCGATAAAGTCAAATCATCCCCAAAGCCGGTAGTTTCTTTTGTCGAAGGCCTGTGCGCGAGTGCAGCACTATGGATTGCCGCCGGATCAGATAGAATAATTGCTTCATCCGATCTGGACCGTATCGGCTCCATTGGAGTGATGCTCGCCTTTGCTGATCTTAAACCCTACTATGAAAAGCTTGGGGTTAAGTTTCACGAGTTCACGGCAACCTTATCAACGGATAAGAACAAGGATTTCAATGATGTTCTTTCCGGCAATTATGACGGGTACAGGACAGAAGTGTTAGACCATATCAATGAAAAATTTATAGCACACATCAGGGAGTGCCGGCCTGCGGTCAGCGAAGACGCTTTAAGCGGCAAGATGTTTTTTGCCCAGGATGCCATTGCGGCCGGCCTGCTTGATGAAATAGGTTCCTTTCAATCAGCCCTTGCTTATACAGCCAACCTGGCAATTCAATACAGTAATGTTCAATCTAAACATAATGATACCATGAAATTTTCAGCAAAATGGAATACCCTTAGGACTTTCTTTGGTTTCACCGACGATCAGGCTGAGGCTGAAGAAATGACCGCCGAGAGAATTGGCCAGCTTGATCAGGAGATGGCTGCCCTTAAATTAAGGAACGAGGATCTGGATGCCAGCCTTCAGAAAGAATCTTCGGCAAAGAAGCAGGCACTTGATCAGTTGGCTGCCGAACAGCAATCTCATGCTGTGACCCGCAAAGAGCTCACGGACCTCAAGGCAGAAGATGCCAAGGCTGAGACCATCGCAGATAAAGCCGCCGATAAAATTACCGGCGAAAATCCCGCCAAGGCCGTGTACGGACACGATAAACTCGCAGAACAGTTTTTAGGTAAATAAAATATTCACGCAAATCTTTTTTCAAAATGGCAGAAATTTCATTAGCTCAGTTGAGAGAAGCTTTCGGTACCTATATCGGAACGAACCAGAAGGATATCCTTCTGCTTCTCATGCAGGCCACGGTCAGCCAAAAGCATATGACCACCATCGCCTCAGCCGATCTTGA
>CAIRDP010000023.1 GCA_903877385.1 uncultured Bacteroidales bacterium | reverse complement strand
TAACGTGCGGCCGCTAAACGCAGCAAAGGGCAACCTTTGATAGCAACAATACCTTGGTTTTGTTGCGGTTAGCGGCTTGTTATGCACAGGGCTTTACTGAGTTTTCGATATTTTTCTTCCTGAAATACTCAATTATTTCCTCCTTTGTCATCTTTGACAATTTCTCACTCAACCTTTTTCTTTGTTCACGCATAAATTCAACAGCGTCAAACGTTTTTTTAATCGTTGTCTCCATATGTCATAAAATCTCTTGGCGAACGGATTTCTATTTGTTTATAGCCATTTTTAATATTAATCGCATTATAACCTCGAATTCTCTGAACATTTACGATGTGCTTAAAATTCCAGCTAATCAAAAAATCAGCCCGATTTATGGTGGCAAGAGCTATGTGTAAACAATCCAGAAGACTTGTTTGTCCTACAACTTTTTCCAGAATGTACTGGGTTGCCAATTCTACTGCTTCTTCATTTGCTTCAATGAATTCAGTATTTTCAATTTTAATATTTTCCACCAATTTCTTAACCTGATCGGGAGCAAGGGCTAACTCTTCCTGAGTTATCGTTGAAAATAGTAGTTTAAATTCTCCTTTTTGAAGTCTCTCAAAAAGTGGTTTCGTGAATTCCGCAAATTCTTCGTCGAAAAAACCACCAAAAACGGATGTGTCTATGTATAGTCTTTGTTTCATGTTATAAAGGTAAAAAAAATCTCATTTATGTAGACATGTTTTATGACACCTTGTTTCCTTAGCCTTGTGCATAACGTTTATATTAGCGATTGCGTTTATTTTTTGCCTTGGTGGCTTGGTTTGTTGTATTTATTATTCATGCTGCCTGCAGTAAAGCGATAGCGTTTATTTATTTAAGGTGTTGTACAATTTGGTCGGTTTTAGGTCAGTAAATACAATTGCAGTAGAGGAATTAAACTTTTAAGTATCAAATATAATATAAAAAATGCCGTATCTGTAAAAAATATATGTAAAAAATGTTTACCCGTAGTTTGACAGAGAGGAAAACCCTTAGGCCGGGGCTGGCCTCGTCTCATACCCTTGATGCAATGATGTTTTGTGTGAAGCTCCAAATGATGTTAATAGTCTGTAGTCACTGGTATGCATTGGACTTAAATTACTTATGTTTTGTATGTGGCTCCAAATGCTGTTAATAGCCTGTAATCCCTGGTATGCATTGGACTTAAATTACTTATGTTTTGTATGTGGCTCCAAATGATGTTAACGGTCTGTAACCCCTGGTATATATTGGACCTTAATTACTTATGTTTTGTATGTAACTACAAATGCTGTTAACAGCCTTTAACTCCTTGTAAATATTGGGCCTTAATAACTTATGTTCTTTGTGTTTTCTTGAAAGTTGTAACAAGAACCGGCCTTATTATAGCTTTAACGAATCCAACGGACTTTTTATCCCATCCATCCCTTTTTTCGTTACATGGGAATAAATCAGCGTGGTCTTGATGTCGCTGTGCCCCAGCAATTCCTGGATATACCTTATGTCGGTCCCTTGCTCAAGTAAATGAGTGGCAAATGAATGCCTAAGGGTATGAACCGTTACATGCTTCCTTATACCGGCCCTGCGGACCGCTTTATTGAAAATCTCCTGGACACTGCGGTTGGAATAGGGCCCTCCTTCTGTTCCTTCAAATAACCATTCCGTCGGCCTGAATTCCTTATAATATACCCTTAACAGTTCCAAGGCCCTCTCCGATAACAACGTATACCTGTCCTTCTTCCCTTTTCCCTGCCCTATCCTGACCATCATCCGCATCGAATCAATATCCGATACCTTTAACCCGGTGACTTCACTCAAACGTAATCCTCCCGAATAAATTAAAAATAAGATACAGCGGTGCTTTAAATTTGTAACTGTGCGAAATACAGACACTACCTCTTCCATACTCATTACTTCCGGCAATTTGTAACTGGCCCTTGGTCTTTGAAGGTAATACTCCTTTCTGGGACAACCTGAAATTTTCTCGTAGTAAAATTTAATCGAGTTTATTGCCTGGTTAAGGTATGAATCTGAAACCTTCCGCTTGGTATTCAGGAATAAAAGGTAGTCCCGGATCTCTTCATCAGTTATCTCATCCAATGACTTCCGCTTGTAATATTCCATGAATTGCCTGAATAAACTTGTATACGCCGAAACCGTTCTCTTACTGTACTTCTTTAATAATAGTGTTTTACTGTATTCGGGAGGTATATTTATTTTAGTTGCCCATTCCGGAACGTTCTCTGCCTGCTTGCATACCGCTCCCCTTGAAACGAATTGTAACTTATTTTTGAATTTCAGATTAAGGCTTTCAAGAGGGCCGTTTGCCTCCATGATAAGCCAGCACTTTCTCTCAGGATCCCAGTGCGCCCCTCTTAATGGACGTATTAATTCTACAATCTGCTCGTCGTACTTAAAGAAAAGTGCGATGGATGATTGCATACCGGTTTTGACGATCGCGGCTTCAACCTTTTTCATTTTGAGGATTATTATAGTTATACTGATTAATCCGGCAAACGGCAAAAGGTGATACGGAAACCTCTGAAAAATAAATGGTATGAACCCCGGGGCAATCCCCGGCCCCAGATTCCGCAGCAAGCTGCGGGGAATTCACCGGGAGAGATTAAAAAAATGCTTTTTTGCTATTTATAACAGTACCTCTTCATCACCTTGTAGGCTTCTGATATGCCGAGCTCGCCGGCACGGCTGAGATCCTCGCAACCGGCCTGGGAATCGTCGAGCATGATCTGGACGAGGCCACGGTTGAATAAGGCTTCTGCGAAGTTTTTACGCAGGGAGATGGCTTTGCTGAAATCCTCCAGGGCCCGGTGGTAATTGCCCATCTTGCAGTAAACAATGCCGCGGTTGTAATAAGCAAAGAAAAACCCGGGATCGATCTTGATAGCACTCTCAAAATCACAAACTACCGCATCGTAGGTGTGCTCCAGCTCGGTGGTGGTGTATTGCTCCCTGGTCTTTGTTTTGGATTTTACTATGGTGATCTGCTGGTCGTAATTATCAAGGGTGCTGATAAGCTGGATGAGGTCGTAACGGGTGATCGCCCTGCAGAAATAAGGGAGGGCATATAATGAGTCGAGTTCTTCCGACGCAGCGTAATCGGCGAACGCATCATTGTATTTCCTTATACCTGAATACGCCACGGCCCTCTGCAAATAAGCGTCGGCCAGCTCGGCCCCGGTATTCACCTTCACATTCTGCTGCTCAAGCTGCTTGTTGCAAAGCGAATCACTGATCAGGAACGGATGAATGGTAAGCGAGAGTATCCCGGTATAATAATGGCCCTTGTGATAGGTGTCGTAAAGATCGATCACATTGTACCCGGCCTTCCCCTGGAAAAGCTTGAACATGGGCATGAGCTGGATGTCCACAGCCTGGTTCTGGAACTTGCTGTTGTTGGTGTTCATCTCCTCGAAATCCCCGCTCAGCTTGACCAGGCTCTGTAAAAAGTCCTTCTTCCTGGTCGTGAGGCTGTCGGTCGAAAGATTGTTTTTCTTTGCAATATCCATCGCCATCTTGTAGTCTTTCTGGGCCCCGGCCATATCCTTTAACTTCAGCTTGATCTCGTACCTGGCATACCAGGCATCGGCATAATCGGGCAGTAGCTCCACGGTCTTGTCCATATCCTCAAGGGCCCCCTTGGAATCGTTCTCCTGCATCTTCATCAGCCCCCTGTAATAATAACTTACGATGTTCTTGGGATTGAGCTTGATCACCTTGTCGAAATCACCGATGGCCGATTTCCTGTCGCCCATATCGTTATACAGAATGGCCCTGTTGAAATAAGCATAGGAATTGTAAGGCGAAAGGCGGATGATCTTCCCCAGGTCGGCAAGCCCGGCCTTGTTGTCCTTCTTCTTGATCAGGGTGATGGACCGGTCGAAAAGAGCGAAAATATTGTTGCTGTCAAGTTCGATGGCCTTGTCGAAATATACCAGTGCCGAATCATATTTCGACTTGTCGCTCCATCCCGTCCCTAATTGTATGTATGCGTAAATGTTCGAAGGATTTATCTCTATGGACTTCTTCAGGTCCTCCACGGCCGCATCAAAACGGTCTATCCCCAGCTCAGCTGCTCCTTTTATGATGTAAACCGATTCATTCTCGCATTTCAGCTTGATGGCCCGGTTGCAATCGGCAAGACAGGCATAGTATTTCTTCAGGTAAAGCTTGATCCTGGCAAGGGTGAAAAATATCTCGGCATTGGTGCTGTCGATCTTCGACGCTGTCGAGAGGTCTTCAAGCGCCCCGTTATAATTCTGCTGCTGGCTCCTTACCTGGGCCCTGTTCACATAAACATCGGGAAGGTAAGGGAACAGGCTTATCGATTTGCTGAAATCCTGCTCAGCCCCTATGTAGTCGTCAAGGCTGAACTTTACATATCCCCTCATGTAAAATAATTCGGGCACCGTAGGGTCGGTTTGAATGGCGAGGTTCAGGGTCTTCAGGGCTTCTACAAACTGCCCGTTGCGGATGCTGGTCTGGGCATCCCTCGCATAATTGCTTACGGCCTGAGGCCTGGCCGGGATGCAAAGGATAATAAAAACAAGGGTAAGAATAGTAAACAATACTGCTGAACCCGGTATCCCTGCCTTTTTCCGGGCCGGCCCCATTTCATAGTGACTCCTTTCGGCAGACGTTTTCGTGAAAGCAGGGTATAGTTTCAGCATCTTCTGCAAAGCCCGGTATATCTCCTGAGATAAAGGTGATAAACGCCGGGAAATTCTAATTATTGCTGCCGCGAAGTTAAAGAAAAATGAAGAATGATTAGTATTTCACCAGCTTCCGGTTTCCCACTGACTTCCCATCAGAGATAACTTCCAAGATATAAATCCCTCCCGACAGGGAAACAGTGCTTACAGTGGCCTCCCTGCTCCCTTCCAGCCTGCCGCCCAGTATCATCCTCCCGGTGATATCACGTATAATGTAATTTATGACTGCGGATGGCGGAGCGTTGGTGAGCTTAAGAGTTACCGATTCATTGCAGGGATTCGGGTAAAGCCCGAACCCGGCATCTGACGCCTGAAGGCTTTCAATACCCGAAGAGGAATCGCCTCCCAGCATGATGCCGCTCCCGAAGGATGTTACCCATGTTTCCTGCAGGTTAAAGGGATTAAAGAAAACCCGCATGGGATGCCTGAAGGGATAATTGCTTACCTGGGTGAACTGCGGACTGCCTGACGAGGCATCGCTGCTGTGCCATAAGCCGTCGGTTTCGGTGGTGAAATACATTTCGTTGGGACTGCCTGGTTTCAGGGTACAGGAATTCACCCTGAAATTATCGTTGATCCTGGTCCAGCTCTGGCCCTGGTTTGTGGTCCTGAACAAACCTCCCGTGCCCTGTATCCCCGATGTTCCCCATCCCTCGAAAACACCGGCATACCATGTGTTCCCGCCGGCATCGTTGGGATCAACCACCACATCCTGCGTCCAGAAGCGCATATTGGCATCGGAACGGTCGTACCAGGCCGAAGCGGCCTTGTTATAATAATATACCCCTGAACTGTCGGTGAACGGGGTGCTGCCCAAAGGTTTCCTGGCCGAAAAACTGCAAACGAGGTCCCCGTTGCCCAGTACATTGATGGCAAAGGGGTGGCCGTTGCTCCTTGGTGGGGCAGGCATCTTGCTCCAGGTTGAAGCGGCTCCCGCGCCCAGGTTCGTAGTCACCCATATACCGCCGGTTGACTGGCTGTTGTGATGAAGTACGCTGGCATACATCTTCCCGGGATCCGAAGGGTCAAGGGCTATCCAAACCACGGGATGCCCGAAATTGTGCAGAAGTGCAAAGCTGGTCCCGTTATCGGTCGAAACATACACCGCACCGGTACCGGCGTCGATCTGCGCATCATATATCCTTGTGCTCTGGAACATATCATGTATATTGGATGTGCAGGCATAAATATTCCCGTTGGTTTGCTTTACTATCCTGTAAACAGTATTCTGGGTGAGATTGGGGATGAATTTCCAGCTTTCTCCCTTATCGTCGCTCATTATCCCGTTGATATCTGAATATCCTGCCAAAAGATGCAGGCTGTCGTTCCAAAGTATCTGCCAGCAGG
This sequence comes from uncultured Bacteroidales bacterium, assembly GCA_903877385.1. Classification (GTDB taxonomy): domain Bacteria; phylum Bacteroidota; class Bacteroidia; order Bacteroidales; family FEN-979; genus CAIRDP01. The sequence goes on along the minus strand of CAIRDP010000023.1, from coordinate 64,371 downwards.
AGGTGTTCTCAAGGCCTATGCCGTGATATTTCTTCCCGGCGGGAGTGGGGTTGTTCTTAGGGTTTTCATCATCATGGCTGAGATATTGCTGGTGCCAGGAAGTACCTCCGTCGGTAGTGATATGGGCACAGGAATAATCGCTGAGCATCACGGTATTCGCGTCGTTCTGCGCAACAGCGAACCCAAACGGGGCTTCGGGGAAACTCCATCCGTGGTCACCTCCGTAACCTGCCCAGCCTGTATAAATATCCTGGTTGTTGTTCGTGAGGAAAACATGGGTCCAGTTAGAGCCGTTCACCGATTTCATCACTATGGGCGCCCCGGCCGAACTTCCCCCGCTCAGGTAAGCCGTGGTAATGTCATCCGCCGACATCCCTACAAAAACAGGGAAATCACTGCCCAGGGTAATGCCGCTGATCTTCGACACCCAACTCCCGCCTGCATTGTCCATCTGATATACTCCCTTCATGGCATTCCAGTAATCGCTTCCGTACTGGTACCCTGACCAGACCGCAGCCGCGGTAAGGCAGAAGAACCGAAGCGTCCCGCCTTGTTTGGCGCCTGCAAAGGATAGCATGTATTCAGTGGAGGGGATGCCAGTAATGCTCATCGTACTGAAGCTTACCCCGCTATTGGTTGAGACCAGCAACCCGTCGTTGGTCCCTATGTAAATGTTCGGACTGTCGAAGAAAATACCTGCGATATGGTTACCCGAACCGTTGTCAAGGCAGGTGTGAACCTGGTGAAACGACGCTCCTCCATCCTCCGAGAAATAAATGGTACCGTAATCGGCTATCATCACGAGATTCGGATCGTCATAATCGGCCAGCAGCCTTAAAATACTCCCGTTGGGCGCCAGGGGATAAGGATCCCCGCTGATCACACTCCAGGTATTGCCTCCGTCGGTGCTTTTCATGGGCCTTATGTAATCGGAACCCTGGATGGAAGTATAATCCATACAGTATAATACCTGGGGATTGTTTGTGAACTGTACGCAGGCATCATGCCCTCCCTGGAGCTGCAGGAAATTTACCTCTTTCCAGCTGTAACCCAGGTCGGTGGAATGATAGAGTCCGCCCATGTCGCAGCCAAGATAGATCTCGTTGTGGTTTGAAGGATTGATGGAGGGCGAATATAATGCGCCTCCCCCGCCTATTCCCCGGCTGTACCAGGCAGCCGGTACCTGTGCAATACTGCTTGCCTGGAACGCCAGGACAATGAATAAAAGGAGTGAAGATTTTTTCATGTTTGCTTTTTTGTCTGATTATAAAGATATGATTTTACTGCCGGGGTTGCTTGGCCAAATTTTTTTTCTTATCCTGAGGCAACCTCATAAAACCTGCCCTGTCATAAAATCATATCAGAATCTTTTTCCTCCCGGCATGGTCCACCACCCACGGATCAGCGGGGGGAACAAGAGGCGCAGACCCGCCCACGAGGCGGTTAAATAAAAGGCTGTCACTGTAGCAGGATGACAGCCTTTTTAATGAAATATTTCGTATCTTGTGTGCTCATTCGGAAGCCCCTGGTTTTTAAACGCATCATTATGAAAAAGATCCTCACCTCCATTTACTGCATTCTACTTCTTGTCCCGGTTTATGCACAATCCGATCTGTCACAGCCTAAAAGCAAAAGCGATCAAACTGAATTCAAAACGGTTTTCAGTATCGGTAAAAACAAGGCAAAGATACCCCTGGGCTATTTTTTCGAAATCAATGCCGCCTATACCATGTTTGGATCAAACAGCGTTTTCCTGCCGGGCATCAGCGCAGGGATAATCCTCAACCACCACTGGACCATCGGTATGAGCGGAAGCATGCTGGGCAATCCCAAAGGACTTCATTACGACAGTATCTATTCCGACACGGTAGGACGGCCTAAAAAAGGAGCTTATATGCACGGGGGCTATGGCGGACTATTGCTTGAATATACCCTTTTGCCGAATTCGGTGGTTCATATTTCTTTTCCCCTGATGATCGACCTTGGGTATATGTGCTTCAGAAACCCGGGGCATTACAGCCAGTCGAACAACCCAAACAACCCAAACTGGGATGAGGACCATCATAACCAGAGCATAGCCGATACCTACTGCTTTATTATAGAGCCGGGGGTCAGGGCCGAATTCAACCTGGTAAGGATGTTCAGGATGGGAATAACCATAAGCTACCGTTACAGCCCCAACTTCAGCCTGCAGGGAGTTTCGTCAAATGAACTGAACCAGTTCAATGCGAAACTGAGTTTCAGGCTGGGCAAATTCTGATCATTTCTTAAGCAGGTCCCGTATTTCGGTCAGCAATTCCTGGTCTTTTGTCACAGCCGGCGGCGGAGGCGCTGCTTCTCCTTCTTTTTTCCTGCTGAGTCGGTTGAGGCCCTTAACCAGCATGAATACCGAGAAAGCGATAATGGTGAAATCAACCAGGGTCTGGATGAAGTTCCCTATTTTTAATGTCACGGCTTCCTTGATCACTTTCCCTGTAGCGGGATCGCTTACAGCGTCTTTCATGATGATCTTGATGTCGGTGAAGGTGATGCCTCCTACCAGCAGCCCTATGGGGGGCATGATCACATCGTTTACGACCGAAGAAACTATTTTCCCGAATGCGGCCCCGATTATAATACCTACCGCCAGGTCGATCACATTGCCCTTCATTGCAAAATCCTTGAATTCTTTCATCATGCTCATATTGTCTTGGTTTTTTGTTTTTGGTACTTGGTGCTTGGTACTGGGTACTGGGTACATTTTTTACAGTTCTTCCCTCACCTTCCCGCCTTCCACCGCGATTATTACCATTGCAGGTTTCATGTTATCCGACGAGGCCACCACTTCCATGCTTCCCTGGCTGCGCGGCGACTGAACGATCAACTGGCACTTCCCGTTGAACAAACGCCTCTGCCAGCTCCCGGCTGCGCATTTGTCGGCTTCGTGGCTGCTTGGATCCCCGTTACCCACACCTATGATGCGGCCTTCGCCTTTCAGTTCAAACCTGATCAGATTCATCGCATCGGGAACCTCCCGGCCTTTTTCGTCAAGCACACTCACGTTGACCACGCTCACATCTTCGCCGTCGGCATTGATGGCAGAGCGGTCGGGACTCAGGACTATCGTCAGGGGTTCACCGGTTGTCTCGATCTTCGTTACGATCTTCTTCACGCTTTTCCTCACGACCTTCATCCCCCGGGCTTCAAGAGTTCCGGGTTTATAGGCCACTTTCCATTCTAAATGTGAATTCAGAGGCATGGTTTTTATTCCCAGGCTCTTCCCGTTCAGTAAAAGTTCAACACTTTCACAGTTTGAATTGCACCATACGCTTATAGTGTCGCCTTCATGCCCTTTCCAGTTCCAGTGGGGGTATATATGGAGCACATCATCCGCAGTCCACCAGCTTTTATAATAATAATAGTTATTCTTCGGGAACCCGCATACATCCATGATACCGAAATGGGAACTGATGCAAGGCCATCCGTAAGGCGTGGGTTCGCCCCGGTAATCGAAGCCTGTCCACACGAAAGCCCCGAGCAGGTATGGTCTTGCAGCGTAAAATTTCCACCAGGTCTCGGCCAGTGCGCCCCAGTAAGGCCTGGTTACATCGTAATCGGGAACATACCCTTTAACAGTATCCTTTTTGTAAATTCCCCGGGTGCATAAAGTGCTGGCTTCCTCGCTGCCCATCAGGATTTGCTTAGGATGATCCTTATGGTAGCTGTCGATATCGGCATGGTTGTTCATATAATTGAACCCGCGTATGGGAACAAGCTCGTTCACCCCCTTGTATTCATTGCCGTTGTTACCGGCATAGGAATAAAGCCTGGTTGTATCGAGCTGTTTCAGCCTGGCGATGAGTGATTTCGCAATATTATGCCCGGTTTCATTCCCCTGTACGACCCATTCCTCGTTGCCAATGGACCAGATGATAACGCAGGGATGGTTGCGGTCCCTTAAAACCAGTTTCTCGAACTGCCCCATGTATTCGGGGGAACTGCCCATCAGCCTGGTCTCGTCGAATACCAGCATCCCCAGCCTGTCGCAGGCGTCGAGCAGCTCGCGGGTGGGAGGGTTATGGCTGGTGCGGTAGGCGTTGCAACCCATTTCCTTAAGCTTTTCGATGCGGTAATACTGCAGCCTGTCGGGAAGCGCTGATCCTACGCCGGCATGGTCCTGGTGACAGCATACGCCCAAGAGCTCGACCCTTTTCCCGTTGAGGAAAAAGCCCTTGTTCACATCGAATTCCAGGGTTCGGATCCCAAACGGAGTTGATACGCTGTCGACCACTTTGCCGTTGACTTTCACCAGCGAGACCAGGGTGTAAAGCCTGGGCGATTCGAGGGACCAGAGCTGGGGACCTGATACACTCATTTCCGAAACGGAGGTTATCGTTTGCAGGGGAGTGGCAGGGAGTGCTCCTGAAAAGGCGAAGGCAGACTGTTTCCCGTCGGGATCGAGTATCCTGGACTCCAGGACAAATCCTTTTTTCTCATCGCCCTGGTTGATGACTTCGCAGCTGACTTCAATAAGCGCCCTGTTTCCGTGTACTGTGGCTGTTACATACACCCCGTAAGGGCTGATGTGCAGGGGATCGTATTTCTCCATCCAAACGTGCCTGTAAATGCCTGCACCTTCATAAAACCAGCCCTCGTACTGGGAGGCATCGGCTCTCACTACCAGAACATTCTTTTTCCCGAACCAGATGTAGTCGGTGACATCGAAGCTGAATTCGGAATACCCGCTCATGTTGCATCCCATATAATGCCCGTTGAGCCATACCTTGGAATCGCGGAAGACCCCGTCGAAACGTATCATTATCCTTTTTCCCCTGTCGGCCTCGGACAGTGTGAATGCCCTGCGGTACCATCCTATGGTGGTTTCGGGGTAGATGCGCCCGGCCGGTTTGAATCCATGGCTCAGCACATCTTCATTATCGCTTTTCACGAAATCCTGCTCCACCATCCAGTCGTGGGGGAGGTCGAGCGACCTCCACGAGGAATCGCTGAAAGAGGGAGCTACCGGCCCATAGGCTTCACCGGCTTTGGCAAAGAGGGCAGATGCCCCGTAGCCGAAATCCTTTTCAACAGAGGATGAACTGCCCAGGTGGAATTTCCACCCGCGGTCCATCAGGAGTTTTTCGCGGGGGCCGCCGGCAGTGACCGAAACTGAGAACAGGCAAAGGATGATGCTGAGAAGAAGTACAGGTTTTTTCATGATCAGGGAATAAAAATTTAACATTCAAAAATAAGGATTTACAGGCAAATTATAATAACGAATTACTGTACCCAGTATCGGCAACGCTTTGCGTTGCCCATCCCGCATCGGCGCGAAGCGCTCTTATCGGCGCGAAGCGCCATCATCACTTATCGGCGCGAAGCGCCCATCCCGCATCTTTTTACTACTTTTGCATCGCGGCTAGCTGCCGCCGGCTGCCGCCCGGCCGTTTCGTTTTAATTTCCCTGCAATGAAAAGCACGCTTTGGAACAGGAACTTCACCCTGCTGACCTTCTCTAATTTTTTAATGTGCTCTGCTTATTATTCACTGATATCCACCTTGCCCATCTATGTCTCAGGCGTACTCCATGCCCCACACAGCGTGGTGGGACTGGTACTTTCGGCATACGCCATAGCGGCGATACTGGTGAGGCCTTTTACCGGCTTCGGGCTGGATTACTTCGGCCGTAAAACCATCTTTATCGCCTCATTGCTTGTTTACGGGCTTATCTTCAATGTCTATATATTCGCATCCACCGTGATGATCATCTTATTTTTAAGATTTGCCCACGGAATTGCCTGGGGACTTACCACCACCTCCAATTCAACGATTGCAGGGGATATTATACCCGCTGAGAAAAGGGGGCAGGGCTTCGGATTGTTCGGGGTTTCAACGACCATCGGCATGGCTCTGGGACCTCCCATTGGGACGTTCATCCTTCAGCATTCGGGCTATAATGCCATGTTCATCGCGGGGTCGGTCATCAGCCTGATCAGTATGGTCATGGCCGGGTTCATAAGGTACCCGGCGTATGAACCCCTTCCCCAGAACCGGCAGTTCCGATGGAAGAACCTTTTCGAGGCAAGCACTGTTATCCCCTCGATAAACCTGCTCATCATAGGGCTTTCGTATGGAGGACTGCTTTCATTTATTGCGCTTTACGGCAAGGAAATAGGGATACAGAACCCCTCGGGGTTTTTCCTGGTCTTTGCCCTGGGTATCATTACTTCAAGGTTTTCGGCAGGGAAGGCGGTCGACCGCAACGGCCCCAGGCTCGTGATCTTCATCTGCCTTTCGCTGCTGATCATAGGGTATCCTTTGCTTGCCCTGGTTCAGAATAACTGGGGATTTTACCTGGCCGCTCTCATCATAGGTTTCGGCAACGGGGTGGTTTGGCCTACTTTCCAGGCCATGGTCAATAACATTGTCCCGTCGAACCGCCGGGGTGCAGCGAACTCAACCCTGTTCATTGCAATGGACCTTGGAATGGGGCTGGGTATGATGATAGCGGGAATAATCTCGCAGAGGTACAGCATCTCAGCGGCCTTCCTCTGCTGCTCCATATACTGTGCCACCGGCCTGGTCCTTTTCAGGCTGTTCACCCTCAAATACTATCTGAAGAAAAGGGTTCTGATACTTGTTACCGGGGAATGAAGGAATGAATACTCGTTCGGCGCAGCCGAAATAAGCACACAAATGAAATAAGAGATTGCTGCGAATAATTTCAAATGTCAAATGACGAATTTCGAATGAATATTATCAGCGAAGCATTTACCAAACCGCAAAAGCTGAACGGAGTGAACCTTAGCTGCGGTATAAAAATGTGAGTGACATCAATGGAATTACAAGAAATATCATGAAAACAAAAATCTTTTACCTTCTGGCTTCCCTCACACTGCTGTCATGCGGTGTAAACGCCCAGTCCCACACGTTTAAAATAGGCCCTGGCGAATTCCTTCTCGACGGCAAACCTTTCCAGATCATAAGTGGGGAGATGCATTTTGCCAGGATACCCCGGGAATGCTGGCGCGACCGTTTGCATATGGCCAAAGCCATGGGGCTGAACACCGTGGCGACGTATATCTTCTGGAATTACCACGAAACTGAAAAGGGGAAATACAATTTTAAGGAAAATGCCGATGTGGCTGAATTCTGCAGGCTTGCGCAGCAGGAAGGCCTCTGGGTGATCATCAGGCCCAGTCCGTATGCCTGCGCCGAATGGGAATTCGGGGGCTATCCCTGGTGGCTGCTGAGGGAAAAGGGACTGAAAGTAAGGAGCCGGGACCCGCGTTTCATGGAAATGAGCCGGAAATATTTCACAGCCCTGGGCAAACAGCTGGTTCCCCTGCAGGTTACCCATGGGGGGCCGGTGATCATGGTGCAGATAGAAAATGAATATGGTTCCTACGACAAGGACAAGGAGTACCTGGCAAAATACAGGGACATCTACCGGGAAGCTGGCTTTGATGTAGACCTCTATACCTGCGACGGTCCTTCCCAGATGCCTGCGGGATACCTTCCCGGTGTACTGCCCGCGGTGAACGGGCTTGACAATGTAAAGGAAGTGAAGGAACTGATCAACAAATACAACGATAATCACGGACCGTATTTCATAGCCGAATGGTATCCTGCCTGGTTTGACTCCTGGGGCCTGAAACACCAGGTGGTACCTTACCGGGATTTCATCAGTACCTATGATTCGGTATTGGATGCCGGGCTTTCGATCAATATTTACATGGCCCATGGAGGGACCACCCGCTGGTTCTGGAACGGGGCCAATATGAGCCGGACCGAGCCGTATATGCCCCAGACTTCAAGCTATGATTATGATGCTCCCATAGACGAAGCAGGGAATGCAACTCCGAAATTTATGGCTATGAGGGAGGTGATCATGAAACACCTTCCTAAAGATATTGTACTGCCCGTTGTTCCTGCAAAGAAGAAATCCATTGCCGTAAAAGAGTTCAGGCTTAGCCAGGCTTCGGCATTGTTCAGCAACCTGCCTTCGCCCATTGCTGTTTCAGCTCCCCTGAGCTTCGAGGATTTCGGGCAGGGGTATGGTTATATTCTTTACCGCACCAATGTTGGGGGACCGGTGAAGGGGATACTTAAGATTTCCCAGATGCGTGATTATGCCATGGTTTATGTTGACGGCAAGCGTGTTGCCGTTCTCGACCGCCGCCTGAAACAGGATTCGCTTGAACTGGACATCCCCGCTAAGAGCGCCAGGCTTGAGATCTTTGTCGAAAACAACGGGAGGATCAATTACGGTTATTTCCTCAACGACAATAAACAGGGGATCACCGAAAAGGTGAGCCTTAACGGTAAGGATGTCAGGGGATGGAAGATGTACGGCTTCCCTATGAAGAACGTGGACGGGCTGAAGTTCTCTGCATCCAAACCCGCAGGCGGACCGGTTTACCGAAGGGGGGTGTTTACATTGAATGATGTTGGCGATACTTATGTTGATCTCAGCAATTGGGGGAAGGGGCATGTATGGGTCAACGGGCGCAGCATTGGGAAGTACTGGAACATAGGACCCCAGCAGACTTTATATGTCCCTGCCCAATGGCTTAAAAAAGGGGTGAATGAGATTGTGATCATCGAAGAGCTGAAGCCTGAGCAGGAGTTGATACAGTTCCTGGACCATCCTGTTCTGGATGAGTTGAAACTTTAGGCCGGGGTCCTGGTGGATGCAAAAAAAAGCAGGAGGCCCGGGCGTTAGCCCGGGCCTCCTGCTTTTTGTATCATTTACCTTCTTCCGCCTCCGCCAGAAGGACGGCTAACTGCACCGCCACCTCCCGAATTGCGCTGGAAACTGCCGGCGTTCTGGTTCAGCTGCTGTCCGCGGTCACGACTCTGGCTCTGGCGGTCCATGGAGGAACGGTCAAAACCGGAGTTCCCTCCGTTGCTGCTGCCGCCTGGCCGGGCTGCCGGCTGCTGGCTTGGCGCCGGCCTTGCCGATGGCTGCTGGGCCGGTTGGCCGCTTGGCCTTCCCGATGGCTGGTTCGATGGAGAAGTTCCCGGCTTTGTCGTACCATCCTGCCTGCCGGGCTGGGTGGTTGGCTGCCCGCCAGTCCTGCCGGAACCCTGGTCCACATTATTCCAGTTCTTGCCGTCGTTCTTCTGCCAGTTGTTGTTCTGGTCCTTGCGGTATACATCCCCGTTCTTGTCGGTATATACATTGTTCTTTGAATTGGGAGCCGTACCCGCACGGTTTACTCCGCTGCCCTGGCCCCCGGGCTGGGTCGACGGCTTACCCCTGTCGTTTCCCTGTCCCTGTCCTTGCCCCTGTCCCGGCCTTGTCCCTGGCTGGGTCGACGGATTGCCACCCCTGTTCGTGGGCGTAGTGCCGGGCCTGGAGTTCGTACCCGATCCCGGCCTTACGCCGTTCTGGTTGTTATATACATTGTTCCTGTTGTAATAGTTGTTGTTGACGTTCACGTTAACATTCGTATTCCTGTAAACAGGAGGCCTGGGGCCATAAAAATGATTGTAGGGAGGGCAGAAAGGAGGATGGAACATGGGAGGTCCCCACCATCCGCCCGGATGCGGACCGTAAAAACCGACACTCACAAATCCTACCGACATCCCGAAGCCGAAACTCCAACCTGTCCAGGGGTTGTAATTCATTGCAAAACCATAGGTGACAGGCCTTGGATAGTAATAGGGCCCGTACCAGGGATTATAGTAAAACCCGGTGCCGTAAACAACGGTAGGCCCGTAAACATAACACCCTGTGTAACCCGGGAGGTAACCTACGTAAACCACATCGGGAGTGGATTCATAAATGTAAACGTACTTCACATTATATACGGGATCATCGGGGGGAATGTTCTGGATATCATCAGGGATCTGCGTGGCAACAACCCATGGGCCCATGGGGGAATTCCCCACGAACCATACGGCATTTTCACATACATAATACGTCTTTTCGGCCATAATCACGGTACTGCTGGTGTTCGCAGCCCTGTATAACAGGGTCCCCTTGATCTGCACGAACTTGGGGTCCCCGTCGTAAGTCACCTGGCAACTCGCTGTCTTGCGGTCGACTGCAGCTGTCTGGGGTATCTGGGCATCCAGGACGGCTTCCTTTGAAGCCTCAGTCCCGGCTACCGAAGCCAGTACCTGGTCTTTTTCGGAACCTTCGGGGATACTTGCAAAATCTGCAGGCAGCTTGTCCGAAGGAATGAAAGACCAGGGGCCGGCCATAGCCGAAGAAGTATACCAGCGACCCGAGATCAGGATATAATACATCTGCTTGTCAATGTACATGAAAATATTATTCTCGCTGTTGGTCATATACAGCAGTTGGGTACCCTGTATGGGTGCAAAATCAGGCTCTCCGCTGCTCTGCACAAGCTCGGCCGGCGATGTTCTCACAATGATCTGGGGGGGAGAAGCCGGAGGCGTTTTGCTTTTCGATTTATCGTCTGCTGATGAGGCCTGCTGGCTGTTGTCCTTGTTTGCGTTTGCTTTGGCCTCCAGTTCAGCCTGGAACTTTTTAATGTCTTTCGGAGGTTCTTTAATATTAACCCACTGGCCTTTCAAAACATCGTTTGTTTTATACCACCAGGTGCTTCCAAAGAGATAATACTCTTTAGTGCCGGTTTCCTGCACCACAAAATAAGGGGTGTTGACAGCCTGCTCTAGCTTTGAATCAGGCACAGGTTTGAACTTCGGCTCACCGTCAAACAGAACGAGTACCGAGGGGGTCTTTACGAAAATAATCTCGGGAGGGGTATTGTTAAGGCCGGCTTCCTGTTTCATTATAGCCTTGGCATCGGTGAGGCTGGCATTCAGCTCGTCCATGGTCATGTCGAGGTTCCATTTGGGGATCTCGGTCTCCAGGGTATTCTTGAATTTCTGAATCTTGTCTGAATTCTGGTCCTGGTTCGGGAACCTGGCATTCAGTATTTTCACACTGCTCATGCTCACTTCCCTGCTTGTGCGGTCCACCGCTATGGTGGTCATGAACCAGATGGCGCCGAATGTGGGCTGCTGCCCGTTCCTGGTATAGGAAACTGCCGCCCGTCCGTATAACCTGATCCCTATAAGGGAATCGGGCTGTGGCTGGTACACCAGGATCTTCCCGTTCGTAGTGTTGATCTGTTTTGGCCAGTTTGAGGTAGTTCCCTGCTTTGCCTGGGCCATCACCATAAGGCTTAAACACAAACCCATGATGAAAATGCTGATTCGTTTCATGATTCTTTTTTTTAGTCGTAAACTCCTATATACCTTGATATTACAAGTCTCTGGATTTCAGAAGTCCCTTCGCCGATCTGAAGCAGCCTCTGGTCACGGTAAAACCTTTCTATGTCGTAGTCCTTCATAAGCCCGTAGCCTCCAAAGATCTGGACCGCTTCGTCGGCCACTTCCTTTGCAATTTCCGAACAGTAAAGTTTTGCCATTGCGGCTTCTTTTGCAAATGGCTGGTTGTTGGACTTAAGCCATGCACCCTTGTACAGCAAATTACGTGCCAGTTCTATTTTTGTGGCCATATCGGCCAGTTTGAATGCAATAACCTGGAAATGGCCAATGGGCTTGCCAAACTGCTTGCGTTCCTTTGCATATTTGAGCGCCATCTCGAAAGCTCCCTGGGCGCAACCAAGGCCCATGGCTGCTATGGCCAGGCGGCCGCTGTCGAGGGTGTTGAGCATGATCTTGGAACCTTCTCCTCTTTTTCCCAGGAGGTTGGACACAGGAACCCTGCAGTCATCAAAAAACAACTGGGCTGTGTCGGAAGCCCTCCACATCATCTTGCCGTGCATGGGAACCCTCCTGAACCCGGGGGTGTCTGCATCCACCAGGATGGTCGAAAACTCTTTCTGCCCGTTCTGTTCCCCGCTGACTACCTGAACCGTGGCTCCCTTATTCATCGCACTTGCCCCGTTGGTGATGAATATTTTTGAGCCGTTGATCACCCATTGATCGCCCTCCAGCCTGGCAGTTGTCTTGGTGGCGCGGGAATCACTGCCCGCATCGGGTTCGGTAAGCCCGAATGCCCATAATCCCTCACCACTCGACAGCATCGGAAGGTATTTTTGCTTCTGCTCCCCGTTCCCGTAATTCATGATGGGACCTATGCCAAGCGAAATATGGGCTGCGAGGGTTGCTGCATGCGACCCGTCGACCCTGGCCATTTCCTCAACAGCGATCACATACGAAATCGTGTCCATATCCAGCCCCCCGTATTCGTGGGCCGTGCGGATCCCGAAAAATCCAAGTTCCCCCATCCGTTTTGTGAGAGGGATGGAAAATTCGGCTTTTTCGTCCAGCTCCCTTGCCTGGGGTTTGACCTCCCGTTCGGCGAAATCCCGCACCGTCTTGCGGATATTATGATGTTCTTCTGTTAATATCATGTTTTTGGTTTTATCTTTGGTTAATACTCAGGATTGTAAAAATAAATACTTTTTGGCCAGCCGACCCGCATAATCCACTTTTGCCCTTTCAATACCTCCCCCGATCCGGTAATGCTCCATGAAATCAAGCATGTATTCTGTTTTCAGGTTTCCAAGCAAAGTTTTATCAGCCATAGGGCATCCCCCCAATCCCCCGATCACACTGTCGAACCTCCTGCAGCCCTGTAGGTATGCGGCATCCACCACATCAAACCAGTTCTCTCCCGTGGTGTGAAGGTGCAAACCGAATTCAACACAGGGAAAATCATGGATGAGCATTGAGAAAATCTCGCTCACAGCCTCCTTGCTTACCGGAACCGATACATTCGATAATGGGATGGTCCTGATGCCCATCTTCTGCAATTTCTCAACGGAACCGATGAGCTTCTCATAGCTCCATTCTTCCCCATAGGGGTTGCCGAAAGCCATGGAGATATATAAAATGAGATCTTTTCCCTTTTTACTGCATAAATTCTGCAGGTAATCGGCCATCAGCAAGGCTTCATCAAAATTCGTGTTCAGGTTGCGTTTCAGAAATTCAGGGGAAAATGAGAAAGGGTAGGAGATACAACTGATCTCATCCCTTTCGGCAACGATAGCAGCGCCTTTTTTATTCACTACCAACATCATCAGCTTTGATTTGCATGATGAGAGATCAAGCCGGCCAAGGACCTCCAGGCTGTCGCTCATCTGGGGGACGGCTTTTGACGAAACGCTGCTACCCACTTCCACAGTATCGAAACCTGCTTTCAGCAATGCATTGATATACTCTGCCTTATGCTCCGTTGGAATAAATCCCGGCAGCCCCTGCATCCCTTCACGTGGTGAATCTATCAGTTTCATTACTTCAAAGTTTAAATAGCGAAAGGCGAAATGGCGAAAAGCGAAATTAATTCATAATTCGATATTCAATCACCCTCTTCCCGTCAGGTTCTTCGGGATCCTACCGTTCCTGATAGCTTCGGAACGCAGGCGGCGGCCTACTATCCGTTCGACCATGCTCCCGATCTCAAGAACCTTGTCCACATCAAGCCCGGTATCTATCCCCATCTCATCCATCATCACAACCATATCCTCGGTCGGGATAAGCCCGGTGATGTTGGGATCTTTATAATAATAGCTCCCCGTTCCGCTCACAGGCACCCCGCTTACAAAATTTGCAGGTTGCCCGCCTATGCCTCCCATGGTGGATTCAAAGTTGACCATGCCGGCCTGGAGAGCAGCAAGCACATTGGCCAGGCCCCATCCGCGGGTGGTATGAAAATGCACGATCTGCTTCTCGGGCCTGGGAATGGCCTCAAGCAGCATGGAATAATACCTGTAAACCCTGTCGGGCGACGCACTGCCGTCATGATCGGCATGCTCCACATCGTTTGCGCCTATTTCGAACCAGCGTTTGGCAAATTCAATGGCCTTGCTCATCTCGGTAGGCCCTTCGATAGGGCAGCCCCAGATCGTGCTTACGGTCCCGTTCACCTTAAGACCTGCTTCCCTGGCCAGGGGGATCCACTTTTCGGCCATAGCCCAGTACTCGGCCAGGGACAAGCCTGAATTCTTCCTGTGATGCGATTCGCTGGTCGATACCATCAGCAGGATACGGTTGGGACCCCAGCCTTCTTTCCTGGCCTGTATCGCCCTCTCAATGGCCTTCTCGCGTATGGTGATCGCAGTAAGCGATACCTTGTCGAGGAGGTGGGCCACCTTTTTGCTGCTGCGGATCTCTTTCAACAGTATATCCGAATCTTTGAACTGCGGCATTCCCTGCGGATTACCGAGATTGGTCACTTCAATATGCCTGAACCCGGCCAGTATAAGCTGCTCTGCAACCCACAATTTGGCCCCGGTGGGGATGAAAGTCTCTTCGTGCTGAAACCCGTCCCTTACCGTGATATCTCCAATTGTTATTTTCTTAGGATAATTCATAGTTTCACTTTTATATATTTATCTTTTCCAACATCCCCCATCCCGCATCAGCGCGAAGCGCCATCATCCCTCCATCTTCTCAAGCTCAACCAGGGCAGTACTGGTCTCGACCATCTGCCCCAGTTTTACGTTAATGATCTTCACGGTTCCGTCGACGGGGGCTGTGATCATGTTTTCCATTTTCATGGCTTCAATGATCAGCAGGACCTTGCCTTTTTTCACTTCCTCCCCTTCAAGTACATTGATCCTGGTCACCTTGCCGGGCATGGGCGAAGTGATATGCCCGCCCGCTTCGCTTGATGAATCAAGTAATGCGGCTGAAACGGTTTCGGTGAGCAGATCGGCCCTCTGGATCGAAAACAGGAAGCCCCCTGCACTTACAAAACCCAGGTTGTTACTGTCCTCCGAAACATAAACAACATGATCATGCCCGTTGAGGCTGAAAGCGAGGCGGTTGTTTTTCCAGCTTTCTATGCGGCAGCTGTACGATCCTCCGGGGAAGCCGAGCTCAAAAGAATCTTTCCCCACCCGGTTTATCCTCACAGTAATCTCACTGCCTGCCGTCAGCCTGATCTTCATCAGCTCACGCCAATAGCCGATCTGCTGCCACACACTGAGCTTTTCACAGACCGGCGCAAGCGAATTGGTAAGGCTCGACAGCAGGTACCCGGCAATGGGGACATGCAGAGGGAACGCCTGTTTCTTTTCTTCCATCAAGGTGATCAGCCCTTGCAGATGCTCATCGCAAAACCTGGTCGTAATGGAATTCGTAACAAAGGCTTTGCTTTGAAGCAGGCTGGTAAGGAACGAAATATTGGTTTTTATGCCGTGTATGATGTAATCCTGAAGAGCGCTGACCATGATCCTTGAGGCTTCTTCCCTGTCGTCGCCGCAGGCCACCAGCTTGCCTATCATGGGGTCAAAGGCGCTTTTGATGCCGGTGCCCGCGACAACCCCGGTGTCGAGCCTGATGCCGGGTGTACCTGGTTCTTTGTACAGGCTCATTTTTCCCGGCGAGGGCAGGAAGCTGTTCGACGGGTCCTCGGCATAGATCCTGCATTCTATCGCATGCCCCTTTTGCCTCACATCTTCCTGCTTTATCCTCAGGCTGTGGCCCGAGGCAATGATGATCTGCTCCTCAACGATATCAATACCTGTCACCATTTCGGTCACAGGATGTTCAACCTGTATTCGGGTGTTCATCTCTAGGAAGTAGAAATTCAGGTCTTTGTCGACAAGGAATTCTATGGTCCCGGCGCTGCTGTAAGCTGCTTCCTTTCCTATCCTCACCGCTGCTTCGCCCATTTTCTGCCTCACTTCAGGGCTCAGGGTGGGGGAGGGGGATTCTTCAATGATTTTCTGGTAGCGTCTCTGTATCGAGCATTCCCTTTCAAAAAGATGGATCACGTTACCCTGCTCATCCGCCAGTATCTGAACTTCAATATGCCTCGGCTCCTCAATGAACTTTTCGATGTAAACGGTTTCATCGCCGAAGTATGCTTTTGCCTGCCTGGAAGTGCTTTCTATGGCTTCCTCCAGCTCTGAGGGCTCATGCACTATGCGCATCCCCTTGCCTCCTCCACCGGCTGCCGCCTTAAGCAGGACAGGAAAGCCGATTTTTGGCGCGGCGCTTACCAGTTCTTTCGCAGTGCCGGTAACTCCTTCGGTAATGGGAACCTTGATTTTTTTAGCGAAATTCCTGGCCTCGATTTTATTCCCCATCAGCCTCATGGCCTTTGCACCAGGACCGATGAAAATGATTCCTGCATCCTGGCAGGCCTGCACAAACAGTGGATTCTCGGCGAGGAAACCATAGCCCGGATGAATGGCATCGGCTTTTGCCCTGATGGCCGTTTCAACGATCTTTTGAATATTGAGATACGTCTCGCTGAGCTCCGAATGGCCTATGCAGAATGCCTCGTCGGCATGGCTCACATGCAGGGAGTCGTGATCGATCTCAGAATATACCGCAACGGTCTTTATTCCCATCTTTTTCGCTGTGCGCATGATCCTCACCGCGATCTCGCCCCTGTTTGCGATTAGTATCTTTGTTATCTGTTTCATTACTTCGCGACTTGGTTCATCCATTTCGGTTTTCTCTTCTCCAGAAACGCTTTCATCCCTTCCTGCCCCTCCTCCGAAGCCCTGATCTCGGCAATCATCCTGGCGGTAAAATCAACGGCTTCTTTCAGTGTAAGACTGTTCGAGACCTGGTCGATAAGCGTTTTGCAATGGCTCAAGGCCGCCGGTCCGCTGCTTTTAAGCTGGCTGATGATGCCCTTGATTTCCTCTTCAATGTCTGCGGATAGCAGTGAGCGGTTCACCAGCCTGTACCGCTCGGCTTCCTTCCCGTTTATTCTCCTTCCCGTTAGCATCAGTTCCCTTGCCCCGTATTCGCCTATCCTTTTGATCACATAGGGAGAAATGCAGGCGGGCACAATGCCGATCTTGACTTCCGAAAGTGAAAAAACAGCATCATCGGTACAGTAAGCCATATCGCAGGCCGAAAGCAGACCGTTGGCTCCCCCGAGCACCGAACCGTGCGCAATAGCGATAGTCGGTTTAGGGCAGGTGTAAATTGTGTAAAAACATTCGGCCAGGTAAAGGCTTTCCCGGTAATTTTTCTCAAAGGTGTTCAAAGCCACGTCCTTCATCCAGTTCAGGTCGACGCCCGCACAGAAACTTTTTCCGTTTCCTCGCAACACAACGCAAACCACATCGTCCATACCGCCAACCCTGCCGAAGATATCGGTAAGTTCCTGCAGCATGGTTTCGTTGAAGGCATTGTGCTTTTCGGGCCGGTTCAGGCAGATGCTGAGCACCCCTTCCGCAGTAATCGTTTCAATCGTTTTATACGTGTTCATTTTTAATGTTATCTAGCATTTTTCAATCTTCCACATCCCGCATCTGGCGCGAAGCGCCCTTATCGGCGCACAGCGCCTACATCCTGAACACCCCGTACTCGGTTTTGTCATATTTTTTATTCTGGCTGATGGCAATCGCCATAGCCATGACCTTACGGGTATCGGCAGGGTCCAATATGCCGTCGTCCCATAACCTGGCCGTGCTGTAATACGCCGAACCCTCATGCCCGTATTTCTGCAGTATGGTATCCAGCATCTTCTGTCTCTCGACTGCAGATAAAGTCTTTCCCTGGGCACGCAGCTGGTCTTCCTTCACGGTGATCAGTACATTGGCGGCCTGTTCGCCCCCCATGACGGAGATCTTCGAATTGGGGTACATCCAGAGGAAGCGGGGTTCATAAGCCCTGCCTGCCATGGCATAATTCCCTGCCCCGAATGAGCCCCCGAAGATAAGCGTGAATTTGGGCACGTTTGCGTTGGCGACGGCATGCACGAACTTGGCCCCGTCCCTGGCTATACCGGCCCGTTCATATTGCCTCCCTACGATAAAACCGGTGATGTTCTGCATGAATAAAAGCGGGATGTTCCTCGAGGTGCAGAGCTCCACGAAATGTGCCCCTTTGAGGGCCGTTTCACCGAAAAGTACGCCGTTGTTGGCCAGGATGCCCACAGGGAATCCCATGATATGGGCGAAGCCGGTGACTATAGTGGGGGCATATCTCTCCTTGAACTCATGGAAGAGGCTTCCGTCTACTATCCTCGCGATGATCTCCCTCGAATCCACAGGCTTTTTGAGGTCAAGCGGGAGTATGCCATAAAGCTCATCCGCAGGATAAAAAGGTTCCTGTACAGCCTGCATCTGAAGCTCCTGGTATTCCTTCCTGCCGATGGATTCGAAGATATTCCTGCAGATCTGTATGGCATGCATGTCGTTAACGGCCAGGTGGTCGGCTACGCCCGAAATGCTTGTATGCATTTCGGCCCCTCCCAGGTCTTCGGCGCTGACTTCTTCGCCCGTGGCGGCTTTTACAAGCGGGGGGCCTCCGATGAAAATAGTCCCCTGCTTTCTTACAATAATGGTCTCATCGCTCATCGCCGGAACGTAAGCTCCTCCTGCGGTACATAAACCCATCACCAGGGCGATCTGCGGAATTCCTTTTGCCGAAAGTCGGGCCTGGTTGAAAAAGAAACGCCCGAAATCGTATTTGTCGGGAAACACCTGCGCCTGCTCGGGCAGGAAAACACCACCGGAATCGACCAGATAAACACAAGGCAGGCGGTTTTCCATTGCTATCTCCTGGGCACGCACATGTTTCTTGATGCTTTCCTTGACATAAGTCCCGCCTTTAACCGTGGCATCATTGGCCACTATCATAACTTCCTTGCCATGTATCACACCTATCCCGGTGATGATCCCGGCCGAGGGAAATTCGTTGTTGTACAAATCGTATGCGGCAAGGGACGAGAGTTCAAGGAATGGTGTGTTCCTGTCGACCAGCAGGTCTATCCTCTCCCTGGCCAGCAGCTTTCCCCTTTCCTTATGCCTTTTGACAGCCTGTTCGGAGCCTCCTTCCTTCGCTTTTTCAAGGACCTTTTTATAAGCATCCAGTACCTTCAGGTAATCTTCCTTATTGCGCAAAAACTCAGGCGAAGATGTATCTATCTTACTTTCAATTCGAAACATAAAACGGGATTATCAGGCAACTAATTTAGAAACAATTTTAATAAAATGAAATTTTCATGCATCAAAATCATCTAATTTTACGGCCGGAATGAGTGAACAGGATACAAATAGCTTAAACGGAGCCTATTGGGAAAGTCTTTTGAACGACCCTCGCCTGGCTGGTGGGAAACCCCTGCTGGAAAAGGCATTGGCATATATTGAGCAGGATACTGTAAAAGCTGAATTCCCCGGACTGATAAGCGCTTCCTTCGAAATCTCCTATATCCTTCTCTGCGAGATGGACCAGGATGCTGAGACCATGGTTGCGGTCATGTTCTGGCCCCTGATGGACAAAGGGAAGCTCGACCTGGTGAAGGTTGGCCGGGAATATACGGCAAGTGTGGCAGGGCTTCTTACCGCACTCCTGAAAATTGACCGTTTCGACACCCGCAAAGCCCATTCCAACGTTGAAAATTTCATAAAGCTGCTGCTTACGAGTTCCGACGATATCAGGGTCATCCTCATCCGCACTGCAAGGAAACTTTACCAGCTGCGCCACATCAGCGAAGTCCCTGAAGAACAGCAGGCCGAGATCTTCAAGGAGGCATCGATACTGTACCTGCCCATCACCCACCGTATAGGGCTTTACAGGTTAAAGACCGAATTCGAGGACCGGGTGATGAGGTATACCAAACCCGAGATCTATACTTTAATTGAACAAAAGCTGGCCGAAACGCGAGCCGACCGTGACAGGTTTACCCGCGATTTCATCCGCCCTATAGAAGAAACGCTACAGGAAAACGGCTTCACAGTGGAGATCAGGAGCCGCATCAAATCCATCCCTTCGATTTACCGGAAGATGCAGGCCCAGAAGGTGGAATTCGAAAAAATCTATGATCTTTTCGCCATCCGCATCATCCTCAACGAGGTGGTTGAAAGCGAGAAGGCCGACTGCTGGAAGATCTATTCGCTCGTTACCGATATCTATACCCCTAACCCCCGCCGGCTGCGCGACTGGATATCTTTTCCCAAATCCACGGGATATGAATCCCTTCATTCCACGGTCATTGGCCCGGAAGGAAGGTGGGTGGAGGTGCAGATAAGGACCAGGCGAATGGATGAGATTGCCGAAAAAGGAGTGGCAGCTCACTGGAAATATAAGGCCGGGGAGGCACCCGAAGAAGGAACCGACCTGTATACCGCGATCAGGGAGATGCTTGAGACTCCCGTGAACAATCAGGGTGTGACCACTAACAAGGAAAAAAGGGCCCTGTATTCCGACGAGATCTTCATCTTTACACCCAAAGGGGATCTTAAACGGCTAAGAAACGGGTATACTGTCCTGGATTTTGCTTTCGAGGTACATACGACCATTGGCCATACCTGCACGGGAGCCATTGTGAACGGGAAGATCGTACAGTTAAAGCATACTCTCAGGAATGGCGACACGGTAAAGATCCTTACTTCCAAGAACCAGAAACCGAATTCGGGCTGGCTGGAGTTCGTGCGCAGCCCGCGTAACATAGCCCGGGTGAAGCATGCGCTTAAAATGGAGCAGTACAAGGATGCCGACCTGGGCAAGGAGATCATTAAAAACAAGGTGCAGCAGATGGAGCTGGAATTCACCGATCTAGTGATACAGAGGCTGGTTGATGCATTCGGCTGCGAGAATTACCTTGAGCTTTATCAGAAATTCGGTGAAGGGAAGCTCGATCCTTTGAAAATCAAGAAGGCTCTCACTGAGACAAAACCTGCAGCCCCCTTGCAGGCCGCCGCCCAGGAAGAGCATTTCCCCGAAACCATGTCAAAGGTGAGTTCGGGCGACAAGGAATTCCTTATCATCGATAACAGCCATGAATCGTATCACTACCAGTTTGCCAAATGCTGCAGTCCTGTCCCGGGAAATAAGATATTTGCATTTGTAAGCGTTTACCAGGGGGTTAAAGTACACCGCACCGATTGCCCGAATTCACGCCAGCTCATAATGCGTTATCCATACAGGATACTCGAAGCCAGATGGAAGGAGGGATTGCCAAAGACTGATGTTCAGCATCCCCTGCCTGCCGGCCCCAGGCCCGAAGAGAAACGAAAAACACGGAAATGAAAGAGGAAACCGTCATACAGGTTAAGAACGTTTATAAATCCTTTAAATCGGTTCATGCCGTAAGAGGGATCAACCTGGAGATACTCAACGGGCAGTTCATCGCCCTGCTTGGTCCCAACGGAGCCGGTAAGACTACCATGGTCGAGATGATTGAAGGGATACAGAAGCCCGATACCGGGGAAATCCTGATCACCGGCAAGCCCTGGAAGGGAAACGAGAAGGAATTCCGCATGATCATTGGACTTTCGTTGCAGGAGACGAGGTTTATCGACAAGCTCAGGGTGTTCGAGACATTGAAATTATTCGCGAGCTTTTTCGGGCTCGGAAACGTCCGCTGCCAGGAAGTCATGAATCTTGTAGGCCTGGAGGAAAAACGCCAGGCTTACGTGGTCAACCTTTCGGGCGGACAGCGGCAGAGGCTGGCCCTGGGTGTAGCCCTGTTGAACAAACCCAGGATATTGCTGCTCGATGAACCAACCACAGGCCTCGATCCCCAGGCCAGGAGGGAAGTATGGATGATACTGAAAAAGCTGAAGGATGAAGCTTCCACTTCGCTGATCCTGACCACGCATTATATGGAAGAAGCGGAGCAGCTTTGCGACTACATCGTGATCATGGACCACGGGACTATCCTGAAAGAAGGGACATTGAAGGAACTTCTTGGAAAGTCATCCGCAGACATTGAAAAGAAAGAAGAATATAAAGGCCCGCCCAGGAACCTGGATGAATTGTTTATTGAACTGACGGGACGACACCTGAATGAATGATGTACCATGTACAATTTACAAATTCATTGGTACATGGTAAATGGTACATTGTACATTGATACACAAAGAGACCAATGATTAGTAAACTCCATAACGCCCAGCTCTGGCAACTGATACTGGCCAATGCACGCGAACTGCTTCGCGAGCCTGCCGTGCTTTTCTGGGGGATTGCATTCCCCATACTGATGTCGCTGGGGCTGGGCATTGCCTTTACCAAGAAAAAAGACGTCACGGTTACCATAGCTGTTATAGGCCGGAACCACCTGGTTCACAGCAAGGGCGACAGCGCATCGCTTATACAGTCCTTTTTGCAGATCAACGGGGCCTTGCTGAAGGTAGCCGCCGACGGAAGGCTTTCGCGCGAACTGTATGTGCCGGATGAGCGGCTGGGGGGCACGACCTATATTTTCCACGACATGAGCTGGAAACAGGCCATGGTGATGCTGAAACGGGGGAACCTCAACCTGGTGATGGATGAAGCAGGGGGGAAGCTCGTCTACAATTTTGACCCAATGAATCCCGACGCCCAGCTTACTTACCTGAAACTTTCAAAGCTGATGAAGGATCCCGAGCGTATCATAAAACCATCGGAAACCGAGATCAGGCCGCTTAAGGTAACCGGGACCAGGTATATCGATTTCCTTGTTCCGGGCCTCATCTGCATGGGGGTGATGATGTCGAGCATGTGGGGAGTCAGTTACGACATCATCGAAAAACGTTCAAAGAAACTGCTCCGAAGGATGGTTGCGACTCCCATGAAACGTTCAAATTTTCTTGTAGCCCTCATCACGGTGAGGATCTCGATGAATTTCGTCGAATCCTCCCTGCTTTTCCTTTTTGCCTGCTGGGCTTTCCATATCGGCATACAGGGCAGCATACCTGCCCTTCTGCTGTTTTTCACCGCCGGCAACATCGCATTCGCGGGTATCGCTGTTTTCCTGTCATGCAATACGGCTAAAACCGAAATAGGCAACGGGCTCATCAACCTGGTGAGCATGCCCATGATGGTGCTCTCGGGCATCTTTTTTTCCTATCATAATTTCCCGGCCTGGAGCATTCCTGTAATTCAGAAATTTCCCCTTACCATGATGGCCGACGGGATCCGCAGCATTTTTATTGAAGGCGCTGGTTTCGGTGAAATAATGCTGCCAACGCTGATCATGCTGACCATAGGCGTGGTGTTTTTTACAGCGGGCCTAAAGCTGTTTAAATGGCATTGATGTCTGCAGATTTTTGATCCCGTACCCTCGCGTAATTCGGCAGCAAGGCTTGCTTTTTAGCCCGGAATTTCGTATATTGGCTTCAAATTGCTGTTTTATGGATAACCTTTTACTTAAATATATGGGTGAAGGGCTCAGCAGGGATCCCAGCCGAGCTTCCCAGGCAATAAAACCCATTGTCACCATCAGCAGGGAATACGGCTGCCCCTCCAAACCCATTGCCCAGCTGCTGACCGATACAATAAATAAAAAGCTGCCTGAGGGTTCTCACCTTAAATGGAGATTCATTAACAAGGAGGTACTCGAATCGGCCGCCAGGGAGCTCCAGCTGAATCCTGCCGATGTGAAATACCTCCTCAGCGTAGGTGAAAAAAGCCTGATGGAGGATTTCCTGGTGTCGTTCTCCTCAACCTATGTAAGCAACCTCAAGGTCAAGCATACGCTTACCAAGGTGGTGAGTACCATCGCCCAGTCGGGGCATGTTGTGCTGGTAGGGAGGGGTAGCGCTGCCATTTTACAGGGGAAGCCGCGTTCCCTGCATGTGAGGCTGATGGCACCTGAGGCCTGGAGGCTGCAGGCGGTGATAAGTTCCAGGAATATCAGCTCTGCCGAAGCGAAGCATCTCATTGAGACCACCGATAAAAAACGGAGCGCATTATACGAGCTCATCCTTGGGCAAAAGATGAATCCCTATATCTTCGATGTTGCCTTTAACTGTTCCACCCTGTCGAAGCATCAAATCGTTGAGGGCATACTGTCGATGATGGCCGCCAGGGAGATGATCTGAGCATCCCCTGTTTCCCCGATAATTCCTGCTATGTACATGGTACATTGTACATTTTTTTATACCTTTGCTGCCCTGTAATAAATTCGGGATGTAGCGCAGTTGGCTAGCGCACCACGTTCGGGACGTGGGGGTCGGAAGTTCGAGTCTTCTCATCCCGACCATAATAAAAAAAGATGGCTGTAAATCAATCGATTACAGCCATCTTTTTGTTGTAATGTAAAATGTAATATATTTTTGATAATCCGTATTAATTTAATTGCTTCACAGTCTTCCTTACCTGCTTTGCCCTTTAACTTGTGAGCCGTACAAAATAAAACCCAAAGAACAATGTGCTTTCTTCAATAGTAGTGATAAGTTCGGATTTATCTTTGGCAGAACAAATTGCCAATGGAAAACACGACCACAATCACCCGCCAAGAGCTTTACAAAATGGTATGGAAGGAGTCGTTGACCGCCATATCCAAAAGGCTCAACATCCCATACCCTCATTTGCGGAAGGTTTGCGCCGAAATGAACGTGCCTGTACCGCCAAACGGTTACTGGTCAAAGCTTCAGTTCGGAAAACCCGTTGAGGTTATCGAACTGCCGCTGGATTACTCAGGTGCAAAGGAAATAAAACTGTTCCCAGACGACAAGGCAACCAGTAGCCCCAAGGGGCTGACCTTTCACAAGAAATCTGCGGCTGACCTTATCCGAGAGGATAAAACGCTTCCACTTATGGTTCCTAAGACGCTTACTAACCCTGAGGAATTGGTATTAGCGGCTCAAAATAAACTTATGGAATATAAGTACAGCAAGTATCACGATAACGGATTGGTACGTTACGAGGGAGCCTTTGTCATCAGGGTTTCTCGACATAATATCGGAAGAGCCCTACGATTTATGGACGCCCTGTTTAAGCTACTCAGGGCAAGGGGTCATAATTTAGGCACGAAATACACACACTCTTTGTACATCGACGAAGTGCCTTGCGAATTCAAGCTAATGGAAAAGACCCAAAAAGCCAGCCAACAAGAGAAATGGAGCTTTACACGGTTTGAAACCACAGGGCTGCTTTATTTTGAAATCAAAGGATTCGGCGGCAGAATTTGGACTGATGGTAAGGTTCTAATTGAAGAAAGAATGGCAGCAATACTTGCAAAAATTGAATCAGAAGTCAGTGAAATGTTGGAGTGTTGGCGCCAAAATGCAGAACACAAACGAGAACGTGAAGAAAAGGAACGGATCATTCGTGAACAATGCGAGCGCATCGAGAAAGAAAAAGCAGCATTCAAAGACCTTTATAAACAGGCAAAACGATGGGATCGTGCGAAATTTATGCGGGAATACATCAAAGCCTTTGAACAGAATGCCATTGAGAAGGGTGGTTTGACGGATGAAGTAAGAAAATGGCTCGAATTTGCAGGTGCCAAAATTGATTGGTACGACCCTCTAATAAACAGGAGGGATGAGCTATTGGGATTCTTTAAAAGTGAAAACAATTGAATTAATGGAAAAGGCACATTTATCATTCTTGTCATCAATTCAGGCGTTGACGTTCAGTACCTACTAATAATGGTAGGTCAGGGTTGATGGGCGATAATGCGTCGCTACTAAAAGGTTAACAGGAATCGAATTATTGAAAAGATGAAGAAAATCAAAGTATTCGAACTCTAAATCTGCTTATTCCCCGCCGAATTGCTTCACAAGATTATGAGCAACCTTCGCCATTTTTCATTATGGTCAGGACAAGTAAACGCTAATTTGAATCCGCTTGTTGAATGGCGTCACCATTTTCGATTATATCTTCTGTATGGTGTGGCATAAACCACTTTTGTGCGATGAATGTAGGAATGACTGCGCTGGCTACAACCACACCGACAAGCACGGAATACTGTATCTGATTTATCAGTCCTGCCTGATAGCCATATAAGCTGGAAATGGTACCAAAGGTCAAACCCGTACTCATTAAAAGGGTTGTGTACATACTTCCGTGCGGAATGTATTTCTTGGCGAAGAACCAAACCCCAGCAAACTTGGTGATGATTTTAACGGCAAACAGGATGATGAACAGACCCAGCGCGGACAGTATCAACGGAAATGATATTTTCATTCCGCCAACGATGAAAAAAACGGGCGTGACTATGGCATAAGCGACCGTACGCAGTTTGTTCCGCACGGCGACCGTCTTGCGCTGCTCTTTGAAGTGCTTCGACATAAGCAATCCCAGAACAAAGGCGGGCAGAACCGCTTGACCATCGCCCAGTTTGGCGAAGTAAATAAATGCCAGTAAGACCAGAAAAATGAACTTTATCTCTGGTTCGATAACCTTATCAGCCCACCGCGGATTACGCAACACAGCAAGGGAATAACGGTAGACCAGTGCGATTAATACGGCTGAAACCACTACGAAGAGCAAGGTGAACAGGTTCGGTTTGATAAACAGGATGCTCAATGCCAGTGCCGTGCCCATATCCGTGACAAATGTCGCGGACATTATTTTTTTGCCAATTTCTGTCTTTGATAAACCTGTTTCCACCAGTACTGAATAAACAACCGCAAGGGATGTGGTGGAAAGGGCGCATCCTGCAATCATTGACGCTTGCAATGACCATTGCGCCACATAAAAGGTATACAGAAATACCCCGACAAATGGCGCGAAGAAAGAAAATGAGCCGATAAGAAAACTCTCTTTGAAGTTTTCCCGCATCATCTTTGTGTCAATTTCCGTGCCTGCAAGAAAGGTCAAGATTATACCGCCAAAGGTGGCAAGGTACATCATCCAATCTTCCGTGCCCAGTCCAATATTGCCAGAAATGGCACCCAACAGTATTTCGATGATTGCGACGGATAAGCCGACGCGTAGTGATATTAAACTTGCAATCAGCACTAACCCGCCAACGATTAATGGGATATAATCTGCGCTCATAAAAATAACCCCTATTAAATTAGTTAAACCTTAATTTAGTAGGAGTCATCAGCCAGTTAATAGTGGCAGTCAATGGCGAACTCCATCGCCGTGAATATCGGTGCGAAGATACAAAAAGTTTATCAGGTGAAAGTTGAAGGTATCCCTTGGGTCAATTACTCAGGTATTTCGCCACCGTTCCGTGGTGAACGCCAATTTCCCTTGCGATTTTACACAACGACAATCCTTGCACCTGCAGCACGGCAATGGCATCAACCTTATCCTGAGAAACACCTGGTCGAATACAGGACACTCCATTCACCTGAACCAATATACCTGCCAGAATACCGAAAATTAATAAAAACCATAATTATTTGTGGACTTGAAAATATTCTAATTTTACAAATAATGATTCAATCGAAAGGAATATGATCTTATTATACATTTCTACAGTACTGTTTAGTTATTTCACCGCTTCCTTATCCCTCAGCTTTTTCAGGGATTCTTTCAAAGAAAAAGTATACCACAAAGATTATTATACCAGTTATCTAAATGATGTTTCAACAGGTAAAGAAAGAGAGGATTTAGAGAAAATGGAACCAAGAAGCTCATTCCTAAAAGAAATGCTCACTATTTTTTTTAGCGGCGCATTTATAGCTTTCTTATGGGTGTTTGCGCAAGCCGCGGTTCTTTTTGTTATACATTATTTTTTTAAGTTTTTACTGTGGATCAAGCTTGTCGACCTTTCCCGCTTTTCAACATTTGGTTTAGAAAACACGGACAATCTTTTCATTTTTGTTTATTTGTTTCATTTGTTTGTTGTAATAATAGTGTTTTGGACTACATTCAAGCTTCACGAAGAATCAATCAAAGATGATATTAAAGAGATAAAAAAGATAAATAAGCGGAATATGGATATAAAAGGTTCCATCTGAACTTTATCCCCTTAACAATGACTATGGCAAAGCACGTTTGGGTCAAGCGAATCAATTATGACAAGTCTGTACCACCCAGAACCATTACGAAAGTTGACTATATTTTACAAGAGAAAGATGTTGCAGGTAAAATTGTAAAAGACACGCACGATGGCAGGGCAAGGACTTGCGAATTTGAATATGCGCCTTACTACATAACAGTCTACAGGAACACAATAAGATTTTTTAAGAATTCGTATGTGATTTACTTCCTGCTTACTTTGCTGGCAGGGATTATCGTTCTTGTCATATCCCTTCTTGTCAATTCAGAGTCGCGTTGACTGATCAGACTATCCAAGCAAGAATTTTATTTGTTAATTGTTCCCTCAGGGAAATCAGATTGGAATAGACAATGTGAGGATAATGATTAGTGTCAAAATGAGAATTTTTAAAATCTTCTTCTGAACAGGTATAAATAACAGGAATCCCCCGACCAAGTCCAAAGCCTGCTTCAAAATAAACACCGTGTTTTTGTTTCGTAAAATCAGCAATGATGAACTTGCACATTTTGATATGCCTGAGAATCGCATCATTTATTGTCTCATCGCTTGGAAGATGCAATTCATCCACAAGTATCGGCTCAAATCCAGTATCAAGGCAAACTTGCTTGATGGTATTCCGAATTTCAGTTTCGGTACCTGAAAAAGACATCGCAATAAAGCAATAATTCGAATTTGCTCCTATGTTCTGAATTTCAATTAAATATCGCAACCCAGAAAATGTTAAACGGATAGTTGAAAAGCTTATGGATGTCTTTGTCGATTCATCAATATAAGTAATCAATCCTTCCTCATTAAGAGTCCTTAAATAGAATGCATATTCCTCAATGTTCTTAAAAAAGAGTTTCGTAATAAAGAAGTCCACAGACCCTATCTTTGAAAGATCGATCACTTCACCTTCGAAGGACTGCAACTCGCTCAATTTAATGAGTAAATTATCCATCTTGGCTTTGGGATCCTTTGGGTAATCAGCTTCCAATATTATTCGTTCGATCACATCTTTATCGTAAAATGGTTTTGGTTCGGGAACTGGAAACCGATTATTGGCGAAAAGACCTAAAATGATGTGACGATTTTGATCAATAAAGGGAGAATTTTGATAATCCCATCTGAATATGCAGTGGTATCTTTTGCCGTAGACATCTACATAGTAGTCTATACAATCAACTGCGCTTGGAATATTTACTGCGGGAAAGCCAGTTAAAAAGCAAGTGTTTGGAGCGGGGTTAATTCCCATTTTCGATTAATATTGTGGACGCAAATTAGAAAAAATTTTGTCAGGAAGAAAATCCAATATAAAATTTCTTCAATCAACAAATAACCGTCCGTTTATTTGATACCCCAAATACAGGGGAGGATGGCGGGGTTTTGGACACAAAAAACCCCAAATAATTATTTGGGGGAGGGTTTTTAATTGAGGTAGGCTTCAATCGATTTATGGATGCCCGAATCTGATTCCACCAATTGCCTTTTTCGCGCTTCCCGCAAAATGTAGCCTGACCGTTTCCGTTTGGTCAAATCCTTTGAGCCCTTCGGGCGCCCTGGCGTCTTGCCCTGCAATTTGGAACGTCGGAGCCCCTCGATAGTCCGCTCACGGATAAGTTCCCTCTCAAACTCCGCGAACGCCGACAAGATTTGGAAGTGCAACTTCCCAGATGCGGTGCCAAAGTCAAGGTTGTCGCTGATGCTGATGAAGCCAATGCCTTTATCGATTAATTCTTTGGTGTCGAGGATCAGTTCCGTTGAGCTTCTTGCCCACCTGTCCAGCTTGTAAACAACAACCGCATCATATTTACCAGCCCTAAGATCAGACAGTAGTGCCTGCTTCACGGGTCTTGTTTTGCGGGTTGATTCAACTTCTTCAAAGATATCATAGGTGAAACCATTTCGTTCAGCGTATTCAATTAAACGGATGCGCTGATTATCGACCGTTTGACTTGATGTTGACACGCGCTGATACAATGCGACATTTTTCATACGCTTCTGCTTAATAAAAGAAGGTTGTTGGAATCAAGAAATTATGGTGTAAAGATACGGAAAATTCCTGAATCTACCAAGAGAAAAATGACGGAAATGATCTATATTCCTGGGCTTTCAGAGGATGCTAAACAAAAATCATTGGTAACAATTCGTTTCTGTGATGCATTGTTACAAATCACCTGCCCCTACTCACCGATAATAGCCAGAGCCAAACGCAAAGGAATCCCGTCGCCAAGAATCCTATCACATTCATCCATACTGGCAACATCCAGCCGCCAATGACAACCGATATTCCCATTACTGCCCGTAGCAGGTGTAATACCGCGACGCCGCCGAAGATGGTGCCAGCAAGTCGTAAACCAACAATCTTTGAGTTAATCATTGTAATAATGGATTGTTCTCTTTCTCTACTTCTGGAATAATCGTGTTTGTTGCCTGCATCGGAATTGCGGCATTAAGATTTGTTGACATCGGTTTACCCAAATACTCAATAGTGATAGCTTACCTTCGGTAATGTGAGCGACGCCTTCTCTTCTGGTTTTTTCGGGCATTGGGATCAACCTGTGCTGTCCGCGCGATGAAATCATCTTCAAGGCGCATTGAAGGCACAATTTGTGGCTGTGAACCCGAATGCGTCGCGGCAACACGGGGTTCCGCTGTCTTAACCCTGGGTGGTCTACCACTTTTTTTGGCTTGCTTCGCTTGTAGAACCAAAGGTTCCACTATCTTCTGCGAAATAAGCTCTTTTAAGCCATCACCCGTTACCGCTGGAATTGGTAGTTCTGATTTTACCTTTGGCGGGCGCCCCCTTCTTTTGCTTCCTGGCTTGGTGAGCGCTCTCTTATTGATGATTTCAATCCTTACTTTCTTCGGGCGTCCGCGTTTCTTTGCGGGCTTGGCAGCAATCCCAGTCGACTGTTCTGGTTTTACAACCTTGGACTTTTCTGGGGTTTCAAGCTTGGCAAGAATTTTCTTTATCCGTTCAATGTATTTGCTGACCGCTTCAAGCTCTGCGGTATAAAATGAGCGCAGTTGCTCAAATTCATCATCTGAAAAATGAATGACAGGCATACCTATATATTATAAGTGTGCCCAAAGATAAGGAAGGTTCGCCAAAAAAAGTACAAGCACCTGATTCTGTACCATTCGTCTAATTGTTTTAACGATTGTGCAACCAAAAATTTATGATAGATGCATTTGAAATCATTAAAGATATTAAGTTTGTAAAAACATAATTGTCAGACGAGCATCTGACTGAAATCCAGACCTACTTTTCTGAATTGGGCGACGATAGTATGGATGATGGTTCGGCAATTTTGTTCAATATGGAATTATTAAACGTTAATAATACTGCGGTTATGAGCGAAAATCAGGAGCAAAATCAGGATGGCGATAATCGCAAAGAGGAATTTGAAGAATTGCCAACGGATGGGGATAGCGGGATTTTTATTCTCACGGAGGATGGGAAATGGGTACCTGGTGACGAGGGTGACATTGTTGAGAGAAAACCAAAACCAGAAACTGAAAAAAGCCAGCTTGAAAAGTTAAAAAATAGTATTGTCAACTTTGACATTGTCATTGATATTCCCAGGCTCAATAGATATATGAAATATAATCGATGGGCTTTGCTTCAAGACGATGATTGTGAAGATTCACCCTTAATGCTAATAAATCACCGTGAATCCCCTGCTGATATTATGTTGCGCCTGCAAAAAGATTCTATCCATAAAATAAATGCTGATTATGAATCACCAGCCGATTTTAAGGCATTGATAGCAGGAGTTTTACAGGAAATCTGCTCTTTAATAATCAATGACCTTTCTAATTTGCAGTCAAAATATGAAAAGCTGACTTACCTCAATAATGAATTACAATGGGCAACAAAAGCTTTAAGTAGTTTTGGCTATCCAATATCAATGGATTTCTTTGGTAATTATCTGATGGAAAAACCAGAGAACACTCCATCAAGATATCAAATGACCTGGTGTAAAGGTGACCTTTATAATGAAGAAGCCATCTTTAATATTGAGAAGGTTTATATCCCCAAAGTGGTAGGATATCGATTCAGCGCCATAGCAGATTACATCATTTTCCTGAAAAAGCAAATTGAAATTGTGCAATCCCTAAATATTCCACCTATTTCACCCGCTTCGCAGACCCAAGTAACTCTTGAACCAGTTAGCGAAGCACCTTTTGTTGACACCCCCTCAATTGACTTTCCTGGATCCATTTCTCAAAAATCAGTACAGAACTCCATCCTCAGATTAGATATTCGCCAAACTGCATTGCTTTTTCATTATCTAAAGGAATACGGTTTAGTTTTAACCCATAGTCCAAATGCGATGTCCAAAATGGTGAGTGCATTAACGGGATATTCAAAGAAAAACCTTCAAGATAATTGGAATATTGATAATCTTAATGAAATTAAGGGTGACCAACCAAGTGGGAAACCTGATAAGTATCAGAAAATCCAGAATTTCAATTTAAATGCGGTTAGAACCGCGCTTCAAGAGATTATTGATGAGATCGACCACCAAATGAAAATCAATACTGAGAATAACACTTAGCAGAAAAGCAATACCGACCCATTCCCGCCTTATACTCCCCTTGTAACCCTTCTTGTAACCCTTCTTGTAACCCTTGACTCCAAAGGGGTTCCGTAACTTTGTCGAAAATTTAAAAGAACAATTTTTTAAAGTCACAAGTTATGAAAGTCTACAATTTTTCCGAAAATGAATATAGCGAAATAAATATGAAGTTGGATAAGCTATTACAGTGGATCGAGCAAAATGAAAAGCAGGATAAAGAACTGCTGACCACCGATCAACTGTTGAAGTACATTCCTATAAGCAGAAGAACAATGCAAAACTATCGTGATAGAAAAGTAATCAGATTTCGGAAGATCGGGCGGAAAATACTATACAACTTATATGAGGTCAAACAGGATTTGGAAAAAGTTGGGATGGCTCCAAGATTCTAAAATGAAAAGCAAATACAAACAATTATAAATCATAAACTAAAACAAAACGAAATGAAAAAATCAAGTAACAATGATGGCACAGCAAAGACAGCCAAAGCCATCGCAGCCGAAACAAACAACATTTCTTATGTTGTAAAACTCGAAATCCTTCATTTTAACAAGAACCGTGTGTGTTCGACGATTGTGGATAAGGAAGAGCTCTTTCAAGGTGGCAGGGCAATCGACTGTCGTAAAAGAGCCTTCAACCACGCATTCCAACTACTACAGGATGCCAATATTGATGGCAAGCTTTGTAAAAAGCACCTTGATACGCCTGATGAAGCATTTGCAAAGGGAATGAAGAACTTTACAGCCCTTTCATTGGAAATTGATTGCGTTGACAAAAAAACGGGTGACAGAATGACCATTTCAGAAGCCGATTTCTTCAATCCCCCTGATGAATATCTTGATTACTGCATTGCTGAATTGATGTGGTATCGGGAATATGGATATGAAACTGAAAACAGGGTGATTCCAGTCAAGGATGACAGAAAGACCTGGGAGATCTTGGATTACCGTATGATTGATCTGTTCGCTCCTACTTACAATTCATTTGCCGCTTAAATGGGTAAGATATCAAAATAACCACAAACTATATTGATACAAGATTATGAAACCTCAATTAAAATACAACCCAGCCACCCTTTGGCATCAACATTCACGGTCGCCATAATCATTGATCCGAACGCTGAATTGCAGCGCCAGGATTAACATCCACCACGTATTATATTAAAC
This sequence comes from uncultured Bacteroidales bacterium, assembly GCA_903877385.1. GTDB lineage: Bacteria > Bacteroidota > Bacteroidia > Bacteroidales > FEN-979 > CAIRDP01. The sequence continues at coordinate 31,070 of CAIRDP010000023.1, read as the reverse complement.
ATCAATTTAATTGATATTCATAACATTAAGAATGTCATACAGTCCAAACTATGCACTGTACTATTCAAAAACACTGATTGTTCAACAAAAAATAATGAAAAGAAACAAGGTTAAAATGTCAAAAAATACAATCAACGGGGTAAGTAAAATAAAAGTTGCAGAACTTTTTGCTGGTGTTGGAGGGTTCAGGCTGGGGCTCGAAGGCTGGAACCGTAAATCAGCATCATCGGGTTACAACGATGAATTTGTATCACCATACGAGATTGTATGGAGCAACCAGTTTGAGCCATCGACAAAGACCCAGCACGCTTTCAATGTCTACGTCAGCCGCTGGGGGAACGAAGGGGTAAGCAACCAAGACATTACCACGGTTGATGTTGCTTCAATTCCTGACCACGACCTATTGGTTGGCGGCTTCCCGTGCCAGGATTACTCCGTGGCAACAACCCTGAAAAACTCAAAAGGGCTAATTGGGAAAAAGGGTGTTCTGTGGTGGTCGGTTTATAAAATCCTGAATGAGAAGAAAGAAAAACCAAAATACCTGCTGTTCGAGAATGTCGACCGACTGCTCATTTCCCCGAAAACCCAAAGGGGCAGGGATTTCGCAATTATACTGCAAAGCCTGAATGAACTGGGATATGCCGTTGAATGGCGCGTTATTAATGCGGCTGAATATGGTATGCCGCAACGAAGAAAGAGAATATTCATCCTGGGGTACCACAGGACGTCATCCATCTTCAAGCGCATCATTGAAACTTCCCCAAAGGAATGGATCTTAAATAAGGGCACCCTTGCCGAAGCTTTTCCGCTGTGTCGACAGCCAGTAATTCTCCCATCAATATTCCACCTGACGGGTGACATTGCTGATATCTCTTCCGCATTCAATAAGCCAAATGCCAGATCTGCTTTTAATAATGCGGGATTAATTATTAATGGCACCGTAACAACGCTGAAAACAACCCCTTGCCCGAAATGTGCCTATCAGGTGCTAAATGACATTATCCTCAATGGTGACGTGGAAGAAGGGTACTTCATCGATGAAAAAGATTTGGATAAATGGCATTACCTGAAAGGGGCAAAGAAAATAATCCGCAGAAAGCCTGATGGTTCCGAATATCATTATAACGAAGGTGCGTTGAAGTTCCCAGACCCCCTGGACAAGCCCTCTCGCACGATAATCACACAAGAAGGCGGTTCGTCACCATCAAGGGTTAAACACGTAATCCAGACTGATAAAGGTCTAAGACGCCTGATGCCAATCGAACTTGAAAGGCTCAATATGTTTCCCGACAATCACACCAGGCTTGAAGGCATATCCGATGTCAAGCGGGCATCTTTTATGGGAAATGCACTGGTTGTCGGCATCGTAGAAAAGGTCGGGCTTGCCCTTGCCCAGCGAATCAAGTATGAACAGCAAAACAGCTTTGAAGATCAAATCCTGCTGCGTGCCGCCTAATTTACTGCACCAGATTCAAAAACAACAAGAAAATAAACAGGAACATTAACCCAGATAATATGAAAACTCATATACTGTTGAACCCAAAAGAATGAATTACAAATCAAATAATAGTTATTTAATCATCTAAAATTTACCTGTATGAATAAAGATAAAAAGTTTAAAACAATAAGCGATATTCTAAAGTATATCGATGAAAAATTAATCATCAGTTTCTACGGTGACCACCCCATAAAAGGTAGATATGCAGTTGCCATTTGGCTTTCTGTTTTTGATGTGACACCTTTTGTTTATGAAAGTAAAAATAATGGGAATATAACGTTGCGCTCTCTGAATGGAACCTCGTTTGAATTTGATAATCGAAAGTTACCCCTTCTCGGATTAGTGATGAATGGATTATTCAGCTTAGCAGCAAAACAACTTGGCAGCGTTTCCGAATTAGCTGGTTCGATACACACTGAAATATACACATTCATTGATACAAAACAATTTAACGACATTGTTGGGGATAAAGACTATCAAACATTTAAAGAGTGGATGGATTGACCTGCTGACGGATAAATCAGCAAGTCTTGGGAACAGAGTATACTCAACCCTGCCGCTCAAAGAGTGCAATGGAATTGGTGCACATCACTGCGGAATCATTGGTATAGGTGGCAAATTTAATCGGGGGGGCTTGGCAATGCAAAAATGGGTGCAGCTTGACCTCGATTGGTTCTATGACAAAAAAGAAATTACAAATAACTCAATTATAAATTTAAACAATTAGCACAATGAGAACTGTTACCAAAAGTCGTGATGCTGCACTAAGTGCAGCACACGCACCGATTGAAACTGTTGCTAATTCCACCGATAAAGGTGTTGAGTATGCAGCAGATAATAAAAATGTTGAACTCCAACCAGAATGCCCAATAAGCTATCTGGTGGGCTTGTTCGAGTGGCAGGTTGGTGATGGTGAAAACCCTACCAGTCGGAGCGGCTACAGAGAATCTTGCCTTTTCAACCGCCCCGATCCATTTGAATCGCGCAGGGATTCCATAATCTATGCAGCAGGTCTTGCTTCGTTGCTCGAAAATGAGCATAAGTTGGGCGGTCTTGTTTTTGATTCCCCAGGAGTGGCAAAGAACAAGGGGTACCGTAACTATAACGGCTATAGAATTGAGGTCTTTATGGTTGACCATATTCATAAGGTTGAATTACTGATCTACGATAGAGCAGGTGAACCCTCAGAACACACACTGGAATGTCTTGATGAAGAATATTTTCATCTTGCATCACTGGGGTATGAACCAAAAAGGTTCTCAGTGGGCAGTGATGGGTCAGCCTTTTATCGGTACATCGAATCCCGTAATGGGTTCGTAGAGTTCGGTGAACCTGAATCAATAGAACAACCTGAACAAGCAATTGTATAACCAGTAAACTGGATGCTGCCCATCCCTGATTCAATCAATGACAGGGGTGGGCATCCATCCTGATTTATTAATCTAAAAACCATAAACTTATGAGCAATTCAAAGATAAGCTGGACAGACCGCACCTGGAACCCCGTAAGCGGCTGTGCAGGAGAAAGGATCTCCCCAGGATGTGACCACTGTTACGCAGCACGGGAAGCGAATCATCTACTGGTAATGGGAAATCCCAAGTATGAGAAGGGATTCAGGGTGCAGATGCATCCTGGTGAACTGGATAAACCCTATCACTGGAAAAAGCCGCAGAAGGTTTTCGTTCCCAGTATGGGCGACTTGTTCCACAGGCAAATTCCATTGTCCTACATCAAACGTGTGTGGAAGGTTATGAATGATAACCCACACCTCACGTTTCAGGTGCTGACCAAGCGCATAGAACGGGCGGAAGAGCTTTCATCGGAACTTAACTGGACACAGAACATTTGGATGGGCTGTACTGTGGAAAGCAACCAGTATTACCACAGGATAGCCCATTTGAGAAGAATCCCTGCTGCAATACGATTCATTTCGGTGGAGCCGATGTTAAGCCCAGTAAGCGACATAGACCTCACAGGCGTAGACTGGTGCATTTGTGGTGGTGAGTCAGGTAGTGGCTTCCGTGAAATGAAGAAGGAATGGGCACTGGAACTGCGGGATATCTGCAAGCGAAAGGGTGTTGCATTCTTCTTCAAGCAATGGTCTGGGTTTCATCCAAGGCAACTGGGCTGCGAGCTCGCTGGCTGGGAATACAAAGAATTACCCAAACCAAGCATCCCGACCTGGACTCAGAGTTACACTCATTATGTTGTGTCGTAGAAAATCGGAACCCGATGACTGAAAATGCAAGAACTATGCGGCAACTCAGGACAGTGCGGCTGGAACCGCAAGAAATCGGCAACACCACGGCTGCCGTCATCAGCCAGGGTAATCCCGCCAGGGATGGCGGGAACCCCCTGGAAGATGGGTATAAAGTGACTGCGAAACCTCGAATTAAATCTAAATTGAAATAATATGGAAACCTTAATGACACACAATGAAATCCAGGGAAATGGAGCCGCAAAGACCCCTGGGGTGGAATATCTTAAAAACGGTTATTTGGTTGGATATCAATGGATATGGTCTTGAAATGTTCCGATTAGAGATAGATGGTAATAATTGTGGTCAATATTGAATTAAGATAATCAATTGAATATTTATAATAGTTGGAGAAAAGAATAAAATATGAATATGTATGAATAATCTGAAAAGGAATTGGTAATCATATGGATAAGAAGAAAAGATATTTAGAAAAGAGTAAAAAGAGAAATGACATAAGTCATTTATATGGGTATGAGAACCTCGAATTCGGACAAATTCGAGAAAAGCTCCTGGAACACTTGGAATCTCTAACTATTTCAACAATTGGGATAAGGGAAGAAAAGGAACAGCTGCCTGTTATTTCCCTTTCTAAAGATACAAGTAACCATTCTTTTAATTTCCCAACGGTAAAACCAGTTCAAAGAACGGAATCTAATCCTATTTCTTTACTCGAATACCAACGGAAACTTGAATTGATGGAAAATATCAAGAGGTATTCAAGTGCAATCGGCAGCCCAACGAACCTTCTTTCCGCTCCTGCTAAAACAGTTCCCCGCCATTCATTGCAATCCCAGGAAGAGGTTCAAAAGCATTCCCCGCCATCCAAAGAGATTTATACAGACTCAAAAGTAATCTGGATTATAATTTATATGATACATCTGATACTTACAAAGCCAAGGAAGAAAAAGCCCCGTTCCTACGAATACGACCCTTTCACGGGAATCAGCAACACGGAGCTTATCGAGGTGTTCAGGTCGAAGAAAAAGGTAACGACTGCAAAGTACATTGCATCGGCAAGCGGCATACTGGAACGCGTTGAATACGTTCCGAAGAAATACGTGGACAAATTCCGCATCAATGAGCAGTTGTTTTTGTCGGGCACCCTTGGCAAGGTTACCTCGTTCCCCGTTGTCAATTCCGAAATAAATTCCCTGCTGATCGATGCCAGGGAGCGGGAGAAGTTAGAAATGGATGATGTAACGCAATATTCGCTTCGAGCCCTGCAAACCCTTCGGATTCGGAAAAATGACGCCCTTGCGTTCATCAAGACCAGTTACCAGCAGGAATGCAACAGACTGCAAAGCCAAAATAAGCTTACCGCAGAGGTTCAAGCGCGCCTTCTTTCAAAACGTATTAGAGAAGAAGCATATGTTGACAGGGTTGATAAGACCAAGGGAAATGACTGTGTAAAGCGTGATGAGTTCGGCAAACGGCTGCATACCCTGTTTACCCTGTCGCCCAAACGGCTGCGTCGGTTCCTGTATTTCGCAGGGGTAAAGGATGATCTTTACATCCTTGACCTGGCTAATGCCCAGCCATTACTGTTCGTTCCGACCCTTATGGAGCATTACCAGCAGAATGAGTGGCGAGATTACAATTTCGAGATTGATTCCGTTCCAACCTTCCTGCAACTACTTAGAACAAGGGGGAAAAACGAGGATGTTATCAGGTACATCCAGTTGGTTCAGGATGGCAAGCTGTACAGTGAGATACATCGCCTGATGATCTTATCAAGGTTTAAGACACTCAAACCATTGTTCAGCCAGTGCAGGAAGTACCTTTCAAGTTTGGTTCACGACAAAGACCACCTGGCACTTATTCGTACGATTCATTTCTGGCTGCCCTCACTGCGCAAGTTGCTTAAAATCGACCAGGAAAATCCAAAGACCCAACAGGTGCTGCAAAAGTTATTCAAAATCCGCAAGCCCAACCTTGATAACCCCGACCTGATTGACATTGCTTTTGTACAGGAACTACACGAAGCCATCACGCGGGCTTACAGCAGCGAAATGAACAGTGAGCAAAAGAAGAAGATCAAGACGCAGCTTGCACGGCACGTTTACTACGGGTTGCTCCCTGGACAATCCAAAATGACAAAGAAACCAAAGCCAATGGTCATCGGTGAGGTGAAAAAAAAAGGAAACCCTTACCAGGTTTTCATTAAGAACGTTTTTATCAAATCATTTCCCAACGTATGGAAGGTCATTGAAGATGTCAAGCGGTTCAATTACAAAGAACTGGCAAGGGAGCTCCAGGGCAGGGAAGCCAATGTTTTTGTCGACCATATTTTGCGTGATCTCATTGTCAAGGAGAAGCGACCTCACTTTTTGAGTTTGCACGATGGGATCCTGTGTAAAGCAGGGGATGTTGAACTGCTAAAGGATAGGATTGCACGGGAGTTCCAACGATGGGGCTTGCAGGTTCCCCTGAACATCGACAATATCACAAATGGTGAATCTCAGAAGATAATCCTGAACAGGCAGGCGGATGTGTTCAGGCTGCCATTCATTGAGGTCAGACAAGACGGAGAAATGAAAAGGATCTATGCCAAGGCTTCGTAACCAATTAAAATCAATCATATGAAAAAACCAAAAATTAGAGAAGCATTTTCGGATGCCCTTATTCTTGCAGACAGTTACACGCGGTTCGCATTATTTGAAGAGCTGTCGCCCTTTATGAACGATGCCGAATACTGGGAATCCCTCGCAATGGCGCACACAGGAAGCGATAACGGATATGTTTTCCGTGAACGAAAAAAACGTGCATTCCTGTCGCCGCGGAAGCACAGGGAACTACTGATGGATCCAGTTCAACGGAACTTTTTAAAGAACCTTCCCGATAAGGTCACGGTTTATCGAGGGATGACCCGCCAGGAATACGAGAGTGGTGAATTCGGCATCAGTTGGACTCTTGACAGGGTACAGGCGTGGTTCTTTGCTTTCATTTACATCCGCAACCAGGACACACATCATCTTCCCAAGGTTGTGGTTCAGGCAACTGCCCGAAAGGAGTGCATAATTGCCTGTTTCGCGGGAGAGTCTGAACTGATTGTCATTCCACAAAAAGAAGGGGATCTGACGAATCTGGTTGTGCTTGAAGAAAGGGAAGGGAGGTGAAGATGGAATCATAATATTTGAAACTATGATTTATTCATATTTTTACGATTATATAAATTTTTCTGACATTTGTAAAAATCCAGTTTGCCTTTGACGATTTAGATACCTATGCAATGTATTAGTTGAATACAAAAACGGAAACTTATGAAAATCAAGAACATTAACCGTAGACTAAATATTGAAATTGTTTTAGTGTGTTTAACTATTTTTATTGCTTCGGTAATATTCATTTGGTATAACCATAGTGTGCATAACTATTTTAGTACCCTGGCAGGTAGCTTCTTGACTACATTTCTTGGCGCATTATTTGGTGTATATATTCCTTTAAAATATGATAGGCTAAAGCGAAGAAAAGAATTTGAAGGTCGGCAAAGGGAAGAAAGAACTTACAGAATTAGGCAAACGGCAAAATTCATTTTAAATACTGGTGCTGAATTACAAAGTCATTTGATATTTTTAGACAAAGCAATATCACTTTTACAAAATCCCACTCATTCGATTCGTGAAAAATGGATATTATTAAAACCTGTTTTTAAATCATTCTCTTTTCTAATGTTAGAACAAATGCAGGCAACAAATAAGTATGATGAGCATATTGCCAAAGCAAATGCCATCGTTTCCTATTATTACGCAATACAATTAACGAAAAACGCATTTTTTTATGAAGCAACTTATAGCGAAATAAATAAAAGTTCAGAGCAAGAAATTAATAATTTTATTCAGATAATCTTGGATGCTAAAAATGCTTTAGACAGAGCCATAATTCAAAAAAAAGAAATCGAAGCCGAATTGGACAGGGAAATTGAGAATGTTGTAATTTAATCATATGTACAACTTGTTAAACTATTGAAAACCGAAAAGTGAAGAAAAATAGTTGAACAAAAGCACCAGTATATGGAACTCTCCCTGAACCAGTATTCCAATGAGTTTGATAGTGTGAATTGCTTTATCGTGATTTGAGCTCCCAGATTGCACTCAAACCTAAACGGATTCAACGTTTGTACAACAAATTATCATTCGCCAGAATGATCTACAAGCCCCTAAAACGAAGATCCTTACCTATGTGTTCTTCTTCTGCATCCAACTTCTTTTGAAGTATCCAGTCTTTACCCCTTCCACCAGTCGAAACAAACCATTTTGGAGTACTATTTATAAGAAATAAGTCCATCCCAAATGCATAGAATATGTCCACCAATCCCGTTCCAACCATCAGAATCATCGCCTACACCGCCATCAACGACTGCCAACGCCTATCCGACAGCAATAAGCAAATCAGTCGCTATTTGCGCTCGTTCCGCTATGAGCACCACGATCCGTTGGAAATAAGAAGAATGGCATTTAATCGCCTTCTGGACGAGAAACAGAGCAGAATGTTCGGCAAAGATGACAATCCAGATGAACGTTTTAATGGGTTGTCGCTTTTTATGGAGTACCTGGCGCCCTGTGATAACGGAAAGAACGATACACGTGAACTAAAGAAGCTCCATTTACTGACAGGCGAACCGATGAGCAGCCAAGAGCAGTTGGAAAGGTGGAACAAGGAACTAGGGTTGCTGAGATTAGCGTACCCGAAAATCAAGTTCCCTGTTATGCCAGTCAGTGATGAGTCTGATTCGGTGTTCGAGATTCTGGAAACTGCCTACTGGACTCAGATGTATTATTTCTACAAAGGATGATGAAGATTCGATTTTTGTTGGTCGCTCCAAACCCCAATGGTTTATAAAAAATTGCAGAGCGATAAGCTTGCGCGAGAAACCGCATACCTCGACGATAAAGATATAGTGAAACAAGGTAAAGTGGGGCATTGGCGGATGCTTCAACACCATCTTAAAGAGGATGCACAGCATAGGTAGTTTCTTTTTCATATGTGATTTCACTAGCGTTGCGTATAAATTGTTAAAAGTTCTTTGAAAGGCTTGATATATCTTTGTTTGCTGAGTTTTTTTGCGATCCGAGATTTGAATTTTGTTTTACCGTTCTTTGTTCAAAAAACCCAGGATGAACAAGGGAAAGATGGTATTCGCTCAGTTAATGGAATTTGTGCCATGGGATGTTTTCAAATATGGTGTTAAACGATACAATGGCGATTACAATAACAAGGGACTAACTTGCTGGAAGCAGTTTCTCTGTATGGCATTTGGCCAACTTACTCACAGGGAAAGCCTTTCTGACACAGCCCTTTGTTTAAAACTCCAGAAGGATAAACTTTATCATTTGGGAATTGGCAGAGCGTTTGATAAATCTACAATTGCAAGAGCCAATGAGAATAGAGATTGGCGAATATTTCGTGATTTTGCACTTAAACTCATTGATCAGGCACGAGTGTTATGTGAGGACGACAATCTGATAGATTTAAAACTGAAAGGCAAAGTTTATGCTCTGGATGCCACTACCATTGATCTGTGCTTGGATGTTTTTTGGTGGGCAAAATTCCGCTCTACCAAGGCAGCAATTAAACTCCATACACTTATTGATCTAAAAACTGCAATACCTGAGTATATCTTTATCACCGATGGATCCGTTCACGAGGTTAATACAATGGACTATTTTTCTCTACCTGCAGGGAGTTACCTGGTAATGGATAAGGGATACATCGATTTCGTAAGATTGAGGCGATTTGCAAAAGGAAGAACCAACTTTGTAGTCAGAGCAAAAAAGAATATGAAATACAGAGTGCTTGAAAGAAGAATAACAGATAAAACAAAAGGAGTTATTTGTGATCAAACCATTGTCCTCACTGACCCTATTACATCAACAAAGTATCCCGAACCATTAAGAAGGATTCGATATTTTGATGAGGAAACTGGGAACACACTTGTTTTTCTTACAAATAATTTCAAATTGGCGCCCCTCACAATTGCAGCATTATACAAGAAACGCTGGGGTATTGAACTATTTTTCAAATGGATAAAACAACACCTAAAGATTCAATCATTCTGGGGACAAAGTGAAAACGCAGTAAGAACGCAGGTTTGGATCGCAATATCGACTTATGTTATCGTTGTCATTGCAAAAAAACAACTTAAACTAAAGCAATCGCTGTATGAAATCCTGCAATTGGTAAGCCTTTCAGCATTAGATAGAACTTCGATAAAAAAGCTCTTTCAAAATGAAGATAATCAAGATGTCAAAGAACAAAATTGTAATCAATTGATATTGTTGTAACTATAACGCAACGCTAGTGAACGTGAAACTGTATATTGGTACAGGTCAGTTCGTGGTTATCAACGATGTTTTACTGACCAAGATGAAGTTGATGCCTTGGTTACTTTCTTGAACTCAATGCCAGCACAATTCACAAATAATAGTCAAATAGACTGTGAAGCAGGTGAAATATTACGTGGTGCAGACCCACATATTCATCTTAATTTGTTCGTACTTCAAGTTCGCAATTGTCCACTACCTTTTGATGCACTTGGAACAATAAGAAGAATAATTTAGTAAGTCACATTAACATACTTGTTAGGACTCTTCAAACTTATACTACAAGTTCTTCCACTTTCGGCACGACAACCTTTCGTGCACACGTGGAATTCATCGAACTGCGCACGCACTGGCTGAATATAGCTCCTGTAACCTCTTCATCAATCTTTTCAATAACCTGACGGAACTGGTTGAGCAGAGCCTTATGGTTGCCGATTGCCTGAACCGTAAGTTTCACATCAATCATCCTGACACCGCCATTTTTGAAAAATACAAGGTAAAAAAAGGGCACCTACTCATTATACAACAGGTTTAACATATAGGTGTAGTGAACCGCTTAGCAATTCTGTACTATCAAGTATGTATTCGATGGAAATAAGACCTGGGTAGTGATTGACCAGATGAATCTCGAATTGTGTTATTTTAATACTTGAAAAAGCCAGCTTAGTTTGACAGAGTCCATATTTTAGATTTAAACGACGTGAAACAGCTATATCTTTAATATCACTATGTCAATCAAGAGAACATTGCTAAAATTTTCTTAATATTGCGTTAAATCAGACCCTATAAACCTGAACAAAAAGTTCTGACACCCTAATTTGTCTAAACCAAAATTTACCACAATGGAACTGACAAAGAAATTGTTAACTGAATTACAATTGAGATTAAAAGTCGGTAACCGTAGAGGTGTTCATCTTAATGCTATTCCATCAAAATCTCGCTACAAGTTCGACCTCAACAGGCTATCATATATAGATAAAAACCTACCGACAAATTTCATTAATTCCCTCCTGTCAGAACAACCATTAAAATTTAGAATTAGCTGGAAAGAAAACGTTCCCGATTTAAACTCACTATTTGAAGAAGACCAAAACCAATTAGTTAGAATCACAAAGGCGTTTGAAAATTTAATCAACCAAACAGAAGCAATAGAATCAGAAAAAGGCATAAACACTTTTGGATTTGGTTTCCCAATTCTGGTTAGACGAGACCAAGTTGATAACAAATTGACTGTTGCACCAGTTTTAATCTGGGCTCTTAGAATCAAAAGAACAAAAGAGTTTAATACGTGGGAAATTAACAGAACCGAAGATGACCCGATATATCTTAATGAAGTGTTGATTAATCATTTACAAAATGATTCAAATATAGAGATTGAGCAAATACCCAGTGAAATGCTTGACGATGGGTTGATAAGTAAAGACGAACTCATTGAAATATGCGACAATCTTCTAAGAGCTATTAATACAACCGTTCCAAGCGATATAAAGGATATTTTTAAGAAAAAACTTGAAAATATTTCACCAATTTGTGACAAAGTTCATTATGAAAAATTACCGTTAAATTCAACAAACGCCTTTATTGATTTTGGTGGATTGTTTTCAATTTTTGAAGTTCAGAAGCAAAATATCATTAATGATTACGGAAATTTGTTAGAGCTTGAAGGACTATCAATAAACCTCGACAGTATCGAAGGACATTCTTTTCAACCGATTTCTTCTGTTGAGACAGACCCTTCACAGCAAAGCATTTTACATTCTTTAGAATCCGAACGGAATATCTTAATTCAAGGCCCCCCAGGTACAGGTAAAAGTCAAACATTGACAGCAATCCTTGTAAATGCTTTAGAGAATAATAAAAAAACAATTGTGGTTTGTGAAAAAAGAACTGCATTAGAAGTATTGCATAACGCTCTAATTGAAAGAGGGCTCAACTTTCACTGTGTATTAATTCGTGATATTGTAAAAGACAGAAGAACGGTTGTTGATTCTGTTCGAAATAGGGTTGATAACTCTGACTATAAACATTATCGTTACACATTCTCAAAAGAATCTTTAGATAATTTGATCTGTAAGACAAAAGATCTGATAATCTCTATAAACAAAAAGCATAAAAAACTTGATGAAAAACTTCTAAGTAATAAATCTTGGACTGACATTGTTGGAACACTTTTACTTGAACTTAAAGGAGCGGATGAAGACTATGCGCTGCAAATTGATAAAACCCATTTTAATTTTACATCGGAAGAACTCAATACTACGCTGGGTTTGGTGCAAAAAGGGCAGCAACTTTATAACGAATATAAGAAGATTGAAGCTACATCTTTCATAAACCCAAAGAAATTCTCAGGGGATAACCCATATTTAATTGAGCAAAAAATTATTGACGATTTTGATTATTATAGAAAAGAAATCGGATCTATTAAACTTCTGTTTGAAATAATTAGAAATGAATATATAAACCTAAGAATTGAGGAACTTAAAGCGCAGATTGCTGGAATACATCAATTAACAACAACAATAACAAATAATTTCCTACAGTTGGAAAAATTAATCCAGCGTCTAAGATATGAGTATTGTATTTTTCGAGAGTCAGAGTTATCTGCCCAAATTATACATTTTCACAATCTCATAGGTAAAATTGAAGAAATATTTGCTAATAATTATCAGAATCCCGACTTTTTTAACGAAGATAAAATTAGGAGATTTTCATTTAAAGTATTGTCATTATTCTCACAATCAAAAAGAGCAATTATTTCTGACAATTTAAAACTAAAGGTATTATTTACCCAGCTTGAAACTGCTATTTCTAAATCAAGAGATTTTGATACTCTTGATTTTTCAGGTCAAATTGAAACTAAACAGAAGACCTTAGAGTCGTTTACTTCGATAATAATTGAAGTAAAATCCAGTTTCGCAGAAAGAACAGATAGAGAATTTGAAAACTTTAACCTTCGTTCAAGTCGTGAAAAGGAAAATGTTGAAGATTCATTTAAAAACATAGAAATTGCTTTAACTAAAGATAATAGTTCAGTTGAATATTTATCTTTGCTTAATAGAATTAAAGACGAAGTTTCAAAATTTGTTGTTGACTTACATAGACAATTCCGAGAGCTTGTTGATTATATTCATTGCAGCAAAGATATTGACAACGAATATAATCCCGAAGGGACATTAAACCAAAAGTTATCATCACTTTCAAGAATTGAATTAGATATCGACTTGATTCAAAAGAATTTTAATTCTAAGATTCAAAATGAATTTGAAAAAATCAATTGGCTACAAATTCCGTTAACCGATTTGATCTTACCTAATTTAGCTGACCTTCAAGAAAAATCTAAGGGGTTAATACTCAGATTTAATTCTGATAGCTGCACTTTAGAAATAATCCACGATTCAAATTTTAATTCACTTTTTATTGATTTAGAAAGAATAATAGCGCGGGAGAAAGAATATTTTAGCGGGGAGAATGACTTTTTTACTATTGAGTTCAAGTGGTATCAATTCTTTAATGTGTTAACAGAGAAAAATAAAAAAGTTATTAATGAATTGAAGAGTAAGGTTAATTGGAGAAAAGTTTTTTTAATACATTATTTGAACTTGTTATTAATGAACTCCGCCAACATTGATTTACCTACAAATAGCGATGAGCATTCAGAGCTTGAAAAATCTTTAAGTGCCATTGGGAAAGAACAGTTAAGGTACATTCGAGAGTTTTGGTTTTCTAAACAAATTGACACTACCAGAGAGTTTGAACACCGTAATGATAACATTTCAGTTGAAAACATTTATAATAAAAGAAGTAGTAATAGGTTCAAAAGATTATCATTAAGACAAATTGTGCAGTTCGATACAAACCTTTTTACAACTTTTTTCCCAATTATTCTAACCTCACCCGATGTTTGCTGTAATTTATTTAAACATATGAATGGGTACTTTGACATTGTAATGTTTGATGAAGCAAGTCAGCTTAGATTAGAAGATAATTTACCCTCAATATTGAAAGGGAAACAAATAATAATTGCAGGAGACGAACATCAAATGCCACCTTCAAATTATTTTTCTAAAGTCTTTGATGGCTATGTCGAAGATGAAGACGATATTGAAGAAGAAGAAATAATAGTTGACAAAGACAACAACCTATTATCGTGTGAATCTTTGCTTGACTTTGGAACAGAATTAAATTTTGAAAAGAAATTGTTGGAATTTCACTATCGTTCGAGACATCCATATCTTATTGATTTTTCCAACTATGCCTTTTATAATCAGAGATTAATGCCATTACCGAACATCTTTGAATATGTACCTATTAAATATATTCAGGTAAATGGAACATTTTCTGACCATACAAATGAGGCAGAAGCCGAAATGGTATTATCAATAATAGAAAATAACATTAATAGATTACCAAATGGAGAATACCCGACAATTGGAGTTGCCACTTTCAATATAGCACAGCGAAATCTAATAATATCAAAAATTAGTCAGAGAAAAAAGTTTGAAAAATACACACACTTTAATGAGAAGATTCAAGAATTAGGGCTTGATGACCCAAAAAGTAATAAATCGTTTATTAAAAATCTTGAAAACATACAGGGTGATGAAAAAGACGTTGTTATTCTTTCGACTACATATGGCGTTGGGAAAGACGGGAAATTTGCGCATAGATTCGGCCCGCTTAATCATTCCAAGGGATATAAACTTCTAAATGTTATTATTACCAGGGCAAAATATAAAGTCTATGTATGTTCTTCAATACCACCCCAAATATTTCTTAATTATAAAGAATACTTAACGATTGAAGGGTCGAATAATAAAAGAGCCATCTTTTATGCATATTTGGCATATAGCAAAGCCGTCAGCGAAAGCAATAGTGATTTAAGACTTTCTGTTCTGACTGCATTAAGTGAGAACGCCCCTAAAAACACAAGCATCAATGTTCTAAATCGAGATTTGGAATCTCCATTTGAAGAAGAAGTTTACGAAAGGTTGGTGGATGTCTTTGGTGAAGAAAAATTAATACCACAATTCAAATTTGCTGGTTTCAGAATCGACATCGTCTATGACCCCAAAATAGAAGGTGTTCCAAAAATTGCTATTGAGTGTGATGGGGCAAAATATCACGAAAAAAGGGAAGCATACCTATATGACAGTTTTAGACAAAAAATATTAGAAAGTCACGGATTTGTATTTCATAGGATTTGGAGTACAAATTGGTGGAAAAACCCTGGAAGAGAAACAGCGAGGTTGGTACATTTTATTAAAGATACCGTTACAACAACACAAAAAAAATGTCCTACTCACAGTTCTACTATTTCCACGGCTTTTACGGATGACTTTGTGAATATTGATACATATATTTCTCAATTATCCTTCATCGACACCGAAAAAGAAGTTGAATCTATTCAACGCTTAGAAGAACAAAAACCTCAACAGCTTAAAATTTTCAGTGACGAAATCAAACTTAAAAGTAGGGTCAAAGTTAAATATGTGAATAATGGCAAGGACATTATTGTTCAACTAGTTGAAACAACCAATAACAAATTGGGAACATCTGAAGGGGTGCAGAAGATCAATATCAAATCTCCCCTTGCAACCTCAATTCTTGGGCACTCAATTGGGGATATTGTTAAGGTCGGTAATTTAGACAACTATGTTGAAATTTTAGAAGTAACAAACTAATTTCATCTTCCGATTTTCAAACTCTACCTTTCACTATTTTCTATGAAATACTTACAAAACAACAAATCCACCTGAAAATATTACAATAAACCGCCAATTACAATGAAAAAACATTTGGCTATGTCATAAATTTTGCCTATCTTTGTGCTTGAAGATCAGGACTTAAAAGAAAACGCCAATCTTAAATTCATTGGTGTTTTTTTATGATCTGAAACGATCACAATATGACCCCAAACGAAGCCAAAGAGAAAATCAGACTGCTGCTGGAAACCCAGCGGGAAATATTTTTCTGTGGCGGAATATCTCCAAATTCCAGGTTCTACAACAACTTCCAGAAAACGCAGGATGAGGTGCTGGCTTATTTCAACCTCGAACAGCGCCCCCTGCATTACCTTATGTTATTTTCCTATCCCTTTCAGGCTAACCACCTTCTTAACAAAATCGCTGTGGAAACCCTGGCGGAGTTCAACTCTATGGGTGGAAAATACTTTCTGGGGTGTTACCTTGCATCTGGATATCCCAACAATTGCTATGGCTGTTTCAGCGTAATCGAAAAGGTAGAACACGTGTACTTTCGGCTCACCAAAAGGGCAGAATATTTGAAACAGAAAGGTAAATACTAAAGCATAGACACTATGGGCTTAGTCCAAACCAAGGTAGACATATGGTTTCACGTCGCTGACCACCAACAAGTGTCGATGCTTGGGGGGATTTCGGCTTCATCAAAGCTTTACCTCGATTTCACGCAGCGGCAGGATGAAATACTCTCAGCTTTTGCACTGGAACCTACCAGTCAGAACAGACGCCTGTTGTTCAGGTATCCGTTTTCGTGTTCCATCGACCCAAAGAGGGCGCCAAAGGAAGAGTTGACGAATAAGCTTTGCATAAAATTGATGCTGGACTGGGCGTTTAATGGCAACCAGGACATAGGTTTCCACGAAGGTGCCGTCAAATTCGGCACGACCAGTGACAAGGCGGAATTTATCTTTCGGAACTTGATTAGGAAGGCAATACAGAAGTTAAATTCATAAGTTCCGTTGGAAGGAAGCATATATGACCAAATCTCATTTTAAAACCTCGCATTCGCCATCTGGCATACTGGAATTTTCTGAATCTTCAATATACAAAAACATATTCAAGATAAGTGGGAAGCCTTATAGAACAAGAAATTAGTATCGTCTTGAAAATGCACAGGAGGGTAATTCTTTCTGGTGGTGTATGTCCACGGTCATATTTAATACGTTCTTTTATCCGCCATCAATTGCTGGTGCTGGAAATGTTAAAGCTGCCTGCAACAACTGAGAATATTCGCTGCACGGTTACATACCCCGTTTTTAATCAATCGAATTCGTTATTCTGTGAGGCATTGTGCCGACAGCCTGATGGATTCGTTATGAGCAGGGAGCCTTATGGAAATAAAGGATTGCCGAATGAACTAACCAAGGCAAGCCTAATGGAAGTGCAGGTGGAATTCGTCTACAACAGGCTTAAAAAATTGGTGGAACAGTGTAATAACTCATAAATAAATCAATCACATCATATGGAACCAGAATCGAATACCATCAAATGCCCCAATTGTGGTGAACCAATCAACGTCAGCGATGTCCTGTTCCACCAGGTTCAGGAGCAGCTAAAGAAAGACTTTGAAGCCCAGATTGCCAAAAAGGACAAGGAGTTCAAAGAAAAAACCCAGCAGCTTCAACAGGAGAGGGAGAAGCTCGAAAAGGCGCAGGAAGATTTGCAGGTTCAGGTGGATGCTGCCGTGAAGCAAAAGCTGTCCGTGGAGAAAGGCGCATTGGAAAAGAACCTGCGCAAACAGATAGATGCTGAGAAAGAAAGTCAATTGCTGGCGTTGGAAACGGAGCTCAATACCAAGTCGGAGCAACTCAAAGAACTCAATAAGACCAAGGCTCTCGTTTCCCAGTTGAAGCGTGAAAAGGATGAACTGAAAGAATCCATTGAAGCCGAATCCGAAAAGAAGTTTGGGGAATTGCTTGCCCAGGAACGGGAGAAGATCAAGACGTCGGAATCGGAGAAATCAAAGCTGGATGTCCAGAAACGTGATAAGCTCATCGAAGATTTGCAGAAGCGGCTGGAAGAAACCCAGCAGAAACTGGAACAGGGGTCAAACAAGCTGACTGGAGAGGTCACGGAGATCGAGCTCAGGGATTTCCTACGCAAAACTTACCCAATCGACGATATCCAGGACGTGCCATCAGGCATACGTGGGGCGGATGTATACCACGTCGTCAAAAACAATGTGGGTGCCCAGTCGGGTGTGATTTTATATGAGCGGAAGCAGACCCAGGCATTCAGCGAGGGTTGGGTATCCAAATTGAAGGCTGATGCCAGAACCGTGAAGGCTGATGTATGTGTGCTTGTCACCCGTGCAATGCCAAAGGATAATGGAGAAACCCATTTCAGGGATGGGGTGTGGGTATGCCCCTTTGATGATATTCCATTGCTGACAATGCTTTTGCGTGATGGCTTGGTAAAACAATCTACCGCCTTGGAGAGTCAGCAGAACAAGGGGGATAAGATGTCGATGCTATATGACTATCTGCTGTCCAATGACTTCAAGAATCACATCCTGGGCATCTTGGACGCATTCAAGAAAATGGACAGAAGCTTACAACAGGACAGAGATTCAGCCATTAAACGTTTTTCAGAAAGAGAAAGCCAAATTTTTCAGGCAAAGCAATCAATACTGTCCTTCTGGGGTCGTGTGGAAGGTATTGCATCAGATGGGTTGAATCAGCAGATGAAACAGTTGGAAGAGCCAACTACAGAGAATTAATCTGTTTTTTTCGATAGAACGAACATTGTTTATACCTGTGAATTAGAATTTGTTATAAATTTGACCTTAACTAAAAGATTTTTGTATGACATAGGTAGAAATCACATAAAATAAAAGCGTTAGCTATTATACTCACACTCGAAAACTGGTAACTTTCTAATTACAGCGAGATAATAGGTTAACGCTCACGTTATGGCGTGGGCTTAACTTATTTGCTGTAATGGTATACCAGTACCACGAGTGTAGATAATGTTGTAGTCCGCGCCTTTTTTATTCTACATAACCCATCAGACAATTGTGACCTGTCGAAATGGATAGTCTTACACTCTTTTAGAAACTAATATTCATATGGCGCTAATCATCTGTCCTCGATGCGGCAAACAAATTTCTGAACGAGCAAGTAAATGTCCACACTGTGGCTATATGTCATCACTTTCATCAGGTCAAAATGAAGGGAAAGCCACTCAAACGTCAATTAGCTTTCACGATGCGAAATCTGATAGAAACAAATGGCTTAAACACCCATTTATCCTTTATTGCATAATACCATCAATCATTATCGTTGTTGGGTATCTGGCATATTCATCGTTTAAAGAGCCCTGCTCCAAAATGGTTGCAAGATCACAGCCTGATTACACGCTTTCGGCGACTGATTTAACATCGGAGTACGACCACAATCAATTTGCGGCAAAAAAGAAGTATGTGGGGAAAATATTAAGGGTGCAGGGTACAATCGCAATGTTTCAAGCCTATTATAATGAGGTGGATTTAAGCACGGGGTTCTTGTCATACCTTACCTGTTACTGTGGTAAAGGTCAGGCAACTGTTTTATCAAAGTTGTCCATTGGACAGGAAATTACCGTGAAGGGGGTATATTCAGACACAGGGTCTTTGGATTGTTGTGTCATAGAGTAAATGTTGTAAATATTGAGATTATGGCTAAATCGGTTACAGAAACAAAGCATCATAATTATCCAAAACAAGTTGTTTATCAGGCATCCATCCTGGCAGCTAAAAGTCTGGGGTGGCTAATTTCCGATGAAAGAGCAAATCTAATTATTGCACAGGTGCCGCATCAATGGGATTCAGTCGGAAATACTATTACAATATCATTTCTTAATGAATCTTCATTTTCTGTGACCAGCAATAGTTTGCCAGCACAACTTATTGCAGGGAATGTGAATAGGAAGCACGTGGATAACTTTTTTAAATCTCTCGACAAATATATTAAAGTCGTTATTTCCGATACCAGTCAACCAAAAGAAGAGAAAGCAAGTGTATCATCATCGCACGATGCAGTTGTGTGCCCTAAATGTGGTAAGAAATACGCAGATGGATCTCTTTATTGCTCAACGGATGGTTCGGCTCTATTCATCAAATGTCCAAGCTGTGGTAAGCAACTGCAACCAGATTCTCGATTCTGTCCTCAATGTGGAGTCAGGATTAATGCTGACGGCAGCAGGGAACAGGACGACCTTCCAAGCAAGGATCATACGCATTTGATTGCTTGTCCTGAATGCGGAAAGAATATTCCTGGCACTTCGGCTGAATGTCCAAACTGTGGCTACCCGATTCAAAGAATGCTTTCTACAAACAAAGAGAACGCCAACAAAGCTTTTTACAATGCAAAAACATTTTTCGAAAATAATAAGATTTCAAATGCACGGGAATCTGTACTTGTTGCCCTTGAACTATTTCCAAATAATACAGAGTATAAGGGACTTCTTAATAAAATAGACTTAAAGGTTGAAGCTTACAGGGAATCGAAAAAGTGGTTCAATGATGCCGAAAGCTATTTTAAAAAGGGAGCATTCATAGAAGCATTGCGTTCAATTGATGAAGCACGAAGAATATTCCCTAACCCTGAGTATAACAATTTTAGGGATAAGATCTATAAAAACATTGAAACTAAAAAGCAGACTGACAAGCTATTTGAAGAAGCAAATGTTGCATTGGGAAAATCAGAGATTAAGAGCGCTTTCGAGTTAATCTCACAAGCAGTTACAATACTGCCGCAAATTGAGACTTATAATTTACTAAATCGCCAAATATCAAAGGTCTATGGAGAACGATTATTTGAGCAGGCGCAAAATCAGTTTGCAGACAAAGATTACAAGGGTTGTTTGGAAACAATGACGGAGTGCAAATCAGTAGTTTCAGATAATCAGCAGTATTCCGATTTTTATTTAAAAGTAAAGAAATTAAAGAATAAAAGACGGCTTATAAGAGTTGGCGTGATATTAGGTATTTTAGCAATAGTAGTGCCTTTAACAGGTTTCAGCATATTATACATACTCAAAAGCAATAAAGATAATAATGCCTGGGTTCTCGCGGAAAAAATCAATTCCATTCAATCTTATAATGATTATTTAGCTGGTTACCCTAAGGGTAAGTTTACAGCATTTGCGACAACGAGATTAAAAGTGATTAAGAAATATGAAGATATTGCCTGGGATCAAGTTCAGCAAGTTGATTTAATCCCTGCTTATTCCATCTTTATCAAAACATACCCCAACAGCAGTTATGTAAAACTCGCGCAGGATAATATCCTGACACTCAATATTCGAAAATGGGCAGGGATGTACTATCCTGATGAACAATACGGCAACGGGGAAAACTTTGAAATGGAAATAAACGGAGATTTATCCTGTACACTCCGTACAGCATTAGATGGATACACTTGGAAAGGAAAAGCGGAAATTAACGTCGACAGCATTGTGGTGAGATTTGAAAGTACCCCAGTTGACGACATAACTCAGGGTAGAATTTATAGGGGCTTGGCAAAGTGCAACATCAGAAAACCCGCGATAATCATTACGGATTTAAATGGGAAAATAGGTACTTCATTTCCACAAGCATTTGATAATAATGACCGCATTGCGCATACCTTTTTTAAGAAAAAACAATCCCAGGATATTTCTCCATCAGAAAAAGAAAAAATCGGGGAACTCATTGAATCTTATTATTCCAAAGTTTCCAAAAAGGACTATGGTGTCATTGCCACTTTCTTTGCGGAAAAAGTAAAGAGGTTCTATTCCAGGTTTAATAGCAATCCTGATGAGATTATATCCCTGCTGAAAGATTATGACAATTCAACAGATGTTATCAGTTCTGCCACGAATATTGATTTGACAACATTGAAAATAAGAAAAGACAAAGTGGGCAATTATCAGGTTTCAATCAATTTAAATTACGAAATGGAAAGAAATAATAAGAATAAACCCAATCATTTTAATGTAGCTGCATATCTGATTCTTAATCCTGAATTAAAAATTGAAAGCATTAATGAAACTATTCTTTCAAAATCACGAATCACCACCGCCAGTGATTTTAATAATGCCAATGTCAGTGGTGTTGGACAAACCACGACTGATGAACCTTCCTTAGGTCTGGTCGGATGGTATCCTTTTAATGGAAATGCGAATGATATGAGCGGCAATAGGAATAACGGTATTGTTTATGGTGCCACATTAACTACAGATAGATTTGGGAACCCCAATAGGGCATATTATTTTAATGGCACTTCCTGGATCGAAGTACGTCATAATGTTGCCATTAATTTTTCTATGGATGAGAGTTATTCGATAAGCCTATGGGCAAAGGTTGACTATAATCTCCACCCTGATTATGGAACAATAATTACCAAATGGAATAGTAGTTATGACCCCTATCCGTTTACAATTAGGGTCAACGGTCAGCAAACAGGAGATCCTTGGTTCAATTTTGGACGATATATTGGCGGAACACCTCAAAATTCCACAACTGTTCAATCCACATTTTACCATACATCCATAAATTCGAACATCTTTTACCATATTGTTGCCGTCTATACTCCCAACAACATTTATTTATATGTCAATAGCGTTTTGGCAGCATCTTCTTCAAACACAATGAATCGTGGGAATCTTAATAACACTCATAATTTATTTATTGGCAGAACAGGAGCGCCGTCAGACAATAGGTTTTTTAAAGGAACGATAGATGATATTAGAATCTATAATCGTGCTTTAAAGTATCAAGAGGTCAACCAATTATACAAAGAGAAATAAATGTCTTTGTCGCAGAGCAGCAAGGTACTCACGGGAATTAATTCTATTAGCGGCAAGCGTCGGGGAACTAATTCCAAAAGAGATTAGACAACAAATCGTAAACAAACTTTTTCAGTAGTTAACTAAAACATCACTATATGGCACTAATCAACTGCCCCAGTTGCGGAAAACTGATTTCAGATAAGGCTGAAAGATGTGTTCAATGTGGATTCTCGATCAATAAAAGTCAGGAACCAGGTAAAACCTATTCAAGTACTACAAACTACCAACCAAAATTACAGGGCTCAAATAATCATTCAGGTTTCTGGATTATCTGGATTATTGGATTTGTCATCATTGCAGTCATTCTATACGCACTAACTCATCAGAAACGATCGTTGAACGCTCAACAAGCTCAAAATGATAATATAGAACGAACAAATAAAGATACCATACCTGAAAAAAAGGTCGAGAAAACGATGACAACCGAAGAAAAAGTCATTGACATTTTGACCAAAAGTGAAATAACTGAAAGTTATGATTGGAAGGTTCAAGGAGTCACCACTATTGGGAAAATCGATATTAGCCTGACTATTCAAAAAGATGGATCTTTTACTTACTATTTGGGTGAAACAAACGACATTAATCCGAACCAAAATGATGCTGTTAGGGCAAAAGGAAATTATAAAGTAATGAGCGGGGATTTAACAACAGGAGTTAATATTCATTTTACAGGAAAAACTGACGATGGTAGAACATTTGATTTATTGGGTGAATTGAAAAAATCGGAAAATGGGGGTTATTATTTTTCTACAAACAGTTCTTCATCCCCAGGGGAAATTCATCCAGCAAAGAATTTCAGATTGCCCGAAGCAACAATTTACGATTAATGAAACCAATATTATGGATTCTAAAAAACTTGAATTTCTGCCAAATCGAGTATAAACCAACCACCTTGGAAAATGAAAACATTTTATATTCTTATTTCAGTTCTGCTGATATCGACAATAGCCTGTAACAAAACGTCAAAGAAAGAATCGGGAATTTGGAATAACCGACAAGTCAAATTGCTCAAATTCTCTGCAAATAACGAATATCTGGTCATTGCAGCAACGAAAAAGAACGATTCACTGAATAGTGACGATACATTGACCAAGTTATTCATCTATAAGAATATTAACAAAAACAATTCAAATAATCGTGGTTGGTCGCTTATAAGCGAAACCAAAGTTTTCAACGCTTGGAAATTTGAAACGCTCTATCTGATAAATTCAAAATCTGTAGCTTTAGCTTTGGCTCAAACCAATTTGGGCGGCGCTCACGCTATGGACGAAATGTTCCTATACAAGATTGATACAAATGGGAAATTGGAATATAGGCGTGAACCATATGAAGAAGATGGAACAGAACCCGATATCACAGAGCATTTTTCCGTCACGGTTATCAATGATAGCACGATGACAATGACGCGCGACCAGGGAACCTATAATTATTCATTAGTTCGAAATGAAATTAACAGAACTTTCATTTCAAATATTGAAAAAGCGGAAAAAAAAGGTGGGATTGTTGCAAAATACATCTTCTCAAATAATAAATTCAGTGCCTATGGGCAAAGTACCTTTTATTTGAAGGTTGGTCAGGCAATTATTTTTGATGGTGCAGACGCAAAAACGAATAAGGCTCCAATGGATGGAATCTATACAGACGCTTGGAACAATGGTTTTCTGGCTAAATGTGAAGCAGATAGACTGCGTGATTTTACATATACATTCAACAAGCCAGGGGAATTTCATTTTCTCGTCGCAGATACAATCTTTGTTTCAACTCGTAATGAAGAAGAGATAAAACCGACATTTACGGTAGTTGTAAACCCCAGATAATCCAACTTCACGTCACCATTGAAAACTAAAATCCTGATTTTACTATTTCAGCTAATTACAGGTTTCGGGAATTGCCAGTACTTCTACGATGGCTCTGGAAAGCAAATCGCAAGGTTCGATGAAAATTACATCTATGGCGCATCAGGAAAGCAAATTGGCAGGGTGGACGCAGATAAAGTCTTTGATGGTTCTGGAAAGTACATTGGAAGGATTGATGGAAACAAGATTTATGATGGTTCAGGCAGGAGCATTGGCAGGGTGGATGGGAATAACCTCTATGGTGGAACTGGCAAGCTGATTGGGAGAATTGATGGTGACAAGGTCTACGATGGTTCAGGAAAGTATGTTGGAAGGGCTGATGGATTGAGCAGGATGCAGATAATCATTTTTCTCTACTGCTTTTATTAACGGGATAGCAAATAATTAAATCATCCTACGAAGCGTTCTGGCTTGTTTTTCGGTACATAGCTGTATCACCAGCTTCTGACCTTTCATTTCAAGACACTTTGCCTGTTCTTTGGCTTCATTGACTGACCGCCAGTTGCAGGGTTTGGTGATATTGGCGCCGTTGCCTTTGTCATCTTCAAGACGTAGAATGTATTTCATTTTTTATCGATTTTTACTTGACAATAATTAACCACGCTGGTTTTCAACAACCCCAAAGGTTTCTTCCAGCCAGTCAATGGTGTCAAAATCCCCGTTGTTTACCCTGTTCCAGAAATTAACGCTGTTCAGGAAGGTGCCCTTTGTTCCCTGCTTCAACATATTCCGTGAGGGCACCCTGTTTCCGTAATAGTCAATTCTGGGTTCAAGCGGCAGCATACAGACGCCCGATTCAAGACAGGACATTGCGAACCTGCCCGTCGAACCTTCCATTTTCCAACAGGTGCCGTCGTTAATCATTTGCTGCATACTTTCCACGTTGTGGGTTCTTTGCAGCTTCTTGATCTGGCTATAGTTTATCTGTTTCATAACTGGTTTTTAAATCCTGTCTTGTACAAATGTTTTTGCTTCTTCCGTGAGTTCATCATAGCTTATCTTTTTGCCAAGGTGCTTGGTGGACTTGCTTTTCCACTGGTTGATGTTCCCGCAGTACTGCCCGAAGCCCAAGGGTCTGAACGGATTTTCATCGAAGCCAAAGACCTCACCCCAGCTATTGATAAGGGTGAAGCGGTCGACGGTCTTGCCGCCATTGTCGAATATTCTGAAAGCTCTCATTTTTCTTATGGATTTGGTATTGTTCACAAGGTACCTTCGTCAGCAAAGCTGTAGAATCCCTCACTTGTCACAATTAAGTGATCAAGCACTTTGATGTCAAGCAGGGCGCCTGCTTCCACAATTTTCTTTGTGATTCTCAAATCTTGGTCGGAAAACTGCTTATTTCCTGAGGGATGGTTGTGGGCCAGAATCAAACTGCTCGCGTTGGCTTTAATCGCAGCTTGGAAGATTTTTTTAGGGTCGGCGACGCACCCCGTGACCCCGCCAGAACCGATATGCACCAGACCCAATACACGGTTGGCGTTGTTCAACAAAAGCACATAGAAATCTTCGTACAGTTCTATGGTGTTGCCCCAGTTTGCCAGAAACAGGTCATAACAATCCTGACTTTTGGTTATTTTTGCCCTCTGTGATGGTTTAATGGGGTTGTGGTAGGTTATTTCAATTTCAGCCACGTTGAGATTTGATAAAGTTGCTGTATCCATTGTCATTGTTTGTTTTAATGACACAAAGATACGTAAAAAGGACAATATATCCAAATATATTTGTACTTATTGTACAATTAAATATTAGTAGTATATTTGTGGAGTGAAACCAAAGGCTGAACCACCGAAAATGAATCTCATCGCTGACCTGCTCACGGAGAATGAGCGCAGCCAGAGGTGGTTGGCACGGAAGTTGGGAATTTCAGCCAACACAATTAATAGTTATTGTATCCAGCGGTCACAGCCACCCCTTGATCGATTGTTCCAGATTGCCGAGATCCTTGGCGTTCCAGTTACTGCACTGATAAATGTTGATTATAAGCCAAGGAAAAAGCCCAAAGATCCTGGAAGTATCTCCTGATGGAATAACCATCGCACCGAATATTCTGCATATAATTAGATTACTGCATCTTGCACATATTGAATGGGTTTGCTATTCATTTGGCATTGCTGATAGCTAAAGTACTTGTACCGCCTTCGCACCGAAAAACAGAATAATAATAAAAGATGTATAGAAAGTTGGGGGTTTGGCTTGGAAATATATCAAAAGTTTAAATGCGTTCAGGCACCCCCCACCCCCAGGGGCTTCCCGCATATCCCGACGCTATCTGTCTGTATATCAGCAATATGGGTGACAAGTTTCCGTTCAAGGAGAAAAGCCTTCTGAAAATTTTTCAAAATTTTTCTTCCAAAAGTTTAGGCTCTACGTTGCCATAGATTGCCAAGATATGGGTGCATAATGAACTTATGAATTGGGGAGTCTGATGATGCTGCGTTTTATAGAACGGAATCTTTGAACCAGTTAGCTAAATTGATACCTGGAATTCTTTGACAAGTTCCATATTTTGGATTCGGAGTTCTTTGGATACTTTATTGTATCTTTTCATCACTTCATAGGACTCTTGTCCAACCATTTTCAGCAACGTTGGAACATCGACCTTCGATGCAAGGCTATCAGTGATAAAGGTATCCCTACCATTATGTGATGTGTAGGTTTGCTTGAATATTTCAGGATATTTTTCAATCAAGACAGTGAACATATCACGCAACCCATCATTGTATTTTTGATTTGAAATCATCAACTTTGACATATCGTAATCATACTTTTGAAGTATAGACCGTGATAATGGGTTCAGGGGTACGCTCACATAATTGTCTTTTTTGCGTCTGGTTTTTACAGGGTAATAATCAATACAGTCATTCTTAATATTTTCTTCCTTAATTAAGAACATATCACTATACCGAATACCTGTTGAGCATTGAAATAAAAACCTTTCTTTCATCTTGTTTTGGGTATCATTTTCGAAGGTGTGCTTTAGTAAAGTCGTTAGTTCGCTATTTGACATTGGGTTGGGGTCATTTATTGAGGGTTCACCCCGTTTAAATTTCTCATTCCTGAATTTGTCTGTTAATTTGATGTTGTACTCTTCCTGCCTTTCATAGAAAAAATTGAGTATGGTTATCAGGATAGCATATGTTTTATGAATCGTTCCAGAACTATAACCTTTTTTAAGTTTAATTCCTGAACCAAAACTTTTTTTAAGTAGATAGGAATAGAAACTATCCGAGAACGCTAAGTTCATATCATCAAAGGTGAGTTTGACATTTTTGGACTTCTCATACCCATCTATTCTGTTTTTGCAAGTTGTAAATTCTTTGAGTGTTCCCCTTGGCGTGTTTATTGACTTACGATAGGTTATGTAATCATCAATGTAGTCTGTCAGGGTTTTGGTCACTTTTGGGAACAGATCATCAAGACTTTCCAGGTTATCAGGATTAAACGAATCATCCCAAGTGCCCTTTTCCCTTTCTGTCAATTGATGGACATACTTGGTGAACTTATCGTATATTTCTAATTCCTTTTCCCAACTATTTGGATCTTTTTTGGATATTGTTCCACCATTCTTGTCTGGTGTCCAGTATTCAGGTCTTACAGTTACTCCTGTCGGAATCCTTTTTGTTTTTCGTGTTCCATCCGCATAGAAGGCAATTATTTCGACGTAAATTATACACTCGCCAGTCTTTGTGTTAATATTACGACCACTGGCACTGCTAAGGATGATGTTCCTTATGCTGATCTTGGTTTCTTGAAATTGGTATTTCGACCTGAGCATTTGTTTCTGAAATAAAGATTTGTAACTTTGCGCAGCAATGACGGGTAAAACGTGTAATGTATTTTCGTCATTTTTGCAAAGATATTGTAAATAAAGGGATTTGAAGATAAATTGTTCTTGGATTAAAAAATGTAATGTAATTATTGATATTGAAAGTCAGGCAATTACGTCCAAAAAATAATCTTCTCATCCCGACTATAAAGTGCTGGAAACCTTGTTTTTCTCAGACTTGTGTTCCGCCTGGGAACAGGATCAGAATAAGCAATCTTTTCATATTACTGCTTTAGCAGTAAATCATTGTTTTTTTATTAAAGAATAGGGCCATTTGATAATAATTTACTGCCTTGGCGGTAAATAATTGTTTAAAGTTTGTTTATTTTATGGAAAATGCTTAAATTTGCCGCTATAAAGGTAAAAAATGGAACAGCCTCAGGAATTGGCACAAATAATCAGGATGCATAGAAAAGCTGCCAGATTAAGTCGTGTGCAGTTGGCAGAACTTGCAGGGGTTGGAAAGACAGTGGTTTTTGATATTGAGATGGGGAAGGAATCTGTAAAATTGGACACCCTGCGAAAGATTTTGAAGGTGCTGAACATAAAGATAATATGGAAAAGCCCTTTAATGGAGAATCTGCAAAACTCTGAAAATGAGAAGAGCTAAGGTCCATGTAAAAGGAATTGAGGCTGGAGTCCTTATCGAAGTAAAGAAAGGTGAGGAATACCAATTTGAATATCTGGATCAATACCATGGTCTTGAAGTTTCACGCACAATGCCGATAAAAGGAAAGTCCTTCCGGTTCAAGGGATTTCCACCATTCTTTGACGGGTTGTTACCAGAAGGAATTCAATTGGAAGGATTGTTGAAGATCAAAAAAATTGATAAAAATGATTACTTCTCTCAATTGATCGCGGTTGGAGAAGATATGGTTGGTTCTGTTACAGTTAAGGAAATTTCTGAATGAACTTTTGTCCGATCACATATGCTCCCTGTGGAGATAATCTATACAGCGAGGCCGGACTTAGACTTTTATCGCCCGACTTGAAGATGCTTAAGGAGTTTGAATACACAGCCGAAGAGCAGAGAAGAGAAGCATATAACCGTGCATCAAAGATGTCTATTCAAGGAGTGCAACCCAAGCTAAGTGCAAAATTGAGCATAAAAGATGGGGATTTTGAAATTGTTGATACAGGTGGGAAATATATCCTCAAACCACAGCATCATCTCTATCCTGAAATGCCGGAAAATGAAGACCTTACCATGAGGCTTGCAAGTGTGATTGGCTTGGATGTTCCATTACACGGTTTAATCTGGTCAATAGATCACACACTTACTTACTTCATTAAGCGGTTTGACCGAAGAGGGCAGAATGATAAAGTCCCAATCGAAGATTTTGCGCAGTTGGCTGGCATGAGTCGGGACACAAAGTATAACTATAGCATGGAAAAAGTGGTTACTATAATCGATGATTTCTGTACTTTCCCTTCGATTGAGAAATTGTCCCTGTTTAAACTTACTGTCTTCAATTATCTCGTTGGCAATGAAGACATGCATCTAAAAAACTTCTCTATTATTACAGAAGATGGAAAAGTAACGCTGTCGCCATGTTACGACCTTGTCAATTCGACCATTGAATATAAGAAGCAGGACGAAGAAATTGCTTTGCCTTTGAAAGGGAAAAAGAAACACTTGACCCGAAACATTCTGATTAACTATTTTGGCATGGAAAAATGCGAGTTAACTACGAAGAGTGTTGACAAAGTCCTTGAGGCAATTTCCTTAAGTATTCCAAAATGGAAGGAAATGGTAGACATCAGTTTTTTATCAAAAGAGATGAAAGAAAAATACCATAATTTGATGGGAAGCCGCCTTGCTGTATTAGGTATCCTTTAAAAAAGCTCGCATTACTCCTGATTTGAATAACGGTACAGAAGGGAAAATGACATTGAAGGCAGGATTTTCATAACAATTAATAAGGTTTTGTTACTTTTGCATCAAAAAAAAATAGCGGGTTGAGTGCCACATTGGTAACCTCGCTCAATCAAAGGGCGATTCATTGGGTCGCCCTTACCTATTGCCTCTTTAGCTCAGTTGGTAGAGCAGCTGATTCGTAATTAGCAGGTCGGGGGTTCAAGTCCCCTGAGAGGCTCACTGATTGCAAGCCTTTTACGGGATTCCCGGCAAAGGCTGACAATTTGTGTGATTTCTCCAGTCATGCACTCTGGTTTTTCCATAAACATAATTAAATGTTAAAAAGATTGACAAAAGTCATTTTTGTTATACCTTTGTGTGGAATTAGTCTAAATTAAATTAATAAATAAGAAAACAAATTATGAAAAAGACAACCATATATCTATCCCTTTTAACCCTGATGTTTATCAGTGTTCTGGGAATGCAGGACCTTTTTGCAAAAGATCATTCCGCCTTAGCGTTTAAGTCCAATGAAAAGGAAAAACTAAACAACGTGATAGTTGACGCGGTCAAATATCCGGATTTCACACTCAGCAAAGAAGAGCGTGGCGAAATCACCGTGACTTTCACGCTGACCGATGAAGGTATGATTAAAGTTGACAAGGTCATTGCATCTTCCAGGCGAATTGAAGATTATGTTAAGGAACAACTCACTAATGTAATTGCAAAAGACGTGCTGTGGTCTAGCCCCCTATTAATCGGACTTTTTTATAGATTGGTTTAACAAAGATACATTTTTATCATAATTTTGTTTTTAGCAAGGAACAACCGACGGCGATTAATATACCGATGGTTGCAGAAGTTTTTCGGCGCCGATAAC
>CAIRDP010000022.1 GCA_903877385.1 uncultured Bacteroidales bacterium | reverse complement strand
TAATGATTATCAGGACCTTAACTTCATTTATTTAGAGTTTTTATAAACAAGATATTAACATTAACAAATTGATTTACAGATAGATAAAAAATTATCTCAACCTCATTTTTCATCTTCTCAATCTACCAAAGTAGAATTAAAAGCATATCACTTTTCAGGGAGAGGCGGATTAATGAAAAAAGAATGGAAAGAGTTGATCAGATCGCCAGAACAAAGGCATTTGCGATTGCTATTATAAAACTGGTGGAAATGCTTTCTGAAAACAGAATAGGGAGAATTATTGGTAATCAATTGTTGCGGTCCGGAACATCGGTGGGTGCAAATTATCGCGCTGCCTGTTGCTCAAAATCAGCCAGGGATTTTATTAACAAACTGAAAATTGTTGAAGAGGAAGCAGATGAGACCACATACTGGCTGGAATTGCTGGAAGAATCCGGGTTGAAAAGCAGCGAAGATCTTAAACAGATAAAAAGTGAGGCTCACGAATTAATTTCAATCTTCGTGGCTGCAATCAAAACAACAAAGAAATGATTGAACGATAATCAAAAACTCACCTGATATTTGTACATGGTACATTGCACATGGTACATTGTACATGGTACATTATCTTGCGATCTTATACACGCTGTCGATCACCGTGCCGTCGACCCACTTCACAACTGCTACGATCTCGTCGGTAAACTTTGGTTTTTCGGGGACCCCGCAGATCCTTTCGGCTTCTTCCTTGAGTTCCTGTATTGTCCTGATCGGAAGGCTGGTATTCTTCATCTTTTCGATGAGATCGGTACGCAGGGGGTTGATGGCGATGCCGCGCTCGGTCACGATAACATCGATAAGTTCACCCGGCCCGCAAAGGGTGGTAACCCGGTCGCGGATCACGGGGTTTCGGTCGCGAAACAGGGGAACGGGCAGTATTACGGTCTTCCCGAACAGGGTGTTCATCCAGCCGCCTATGCCGTGCAAAAGGTAACCGTCGGAATGTGTGACTACATTGGCATTGAAGTTCACATCCACTTCGGTGGCTCCAAGAATCACGATGTCGACCAGCGAAGAGAAATTCCCTTTGCCATGGTAGTTGTAGCTTGTAAACGGGGTGGTCATCACATGGTGGGGGTTGTCGCGCATAGAGCGCACCCCGTCGAGGTCAAACGTCTGGCCGTCGAGGATGTATTCAACAAGCCCTTCCTCCAGCATTTTCACCAGGTATTTATTTGAACCTCCCCTTGCGAAACGGGCTTTCCATCCACGGGAACGCAGGATATCCGAAAAATAAATCCCTATGGATAAGGCTGTGCCACCGGCACCGGCCTGGAAGGAAAAACCATCGTAGATCAGCCCTGCCTCATCGCAGAACTGCGCGCTCCATTCGGCCAGCAGCAGGCGGTCGGGGCTCTTGGTGATCTCTGTGGTGCCGCTCACGATCTTCTCGGCAATGCCTATCTTGTCCATCACCACCACGTAATCCACATAATTCCCGTTGATCTGCCAGGGAATGCAGGGGAAGGGAACGAGGTTGTCGGTGACAACGATGACTTTTTCGGCGTACTGTGCATCGGCCAGGGCAAAGCCAAGCGGGCCGCAGGCAGTTTGCCCGTTCACGCCGTTCATGTTTCCAAAGGGGTCGGCAGTGGGAGCGGCTATCACCGCGATATCGATGTGCACTTCGCCGTCCTGCACGCTCTGGTAGCGGCCTCCGTGGGAGCGCAGTATGCCGAGTCCTTTCATTTTGCCTTCGGATGTAAACTTTCCCAAAGCCCCGTTCATGCTGCCCTCGAGGTGATCAATCGTACCGTCCTCCAGGTATTTGGTAAGGACTTCATGGCAGGGGAAGGAAGCGGAAGGCAGCCACATCAGGTCTTTTACGCCAAGTTCATGGGCGATGTCGAACACCGGCACGGCAACCAGGTCGCCGTTGCGGAAATGATGATGGGTCGAAATGCACATGCCGTCTTTCAGGCCTGCTTTAACCAGGGCTTCTTTCAGCGAAGAAACCACCTTGTTGCCGTCCTCAGGGTAATCGGCGCAGGATGCGATCTTTGTTGATGCCTTGAATCCCGTGGGCCTGTATTTGCCTACTCCCATATAGGGAACAGCGGGCTTCCCGTTGATAATGGTCGGGACTGTACGGCCTAAGGCATTGGTTACCAGTTTGTCATATTTCATAGCTTTCCCTCCAGTTTTCAGCAAGTTTATTCATCTTAACAGCCAGGTTTATCGTATTCAGGGCCCGTTTCACTACAGGGGGATCAATCATTTTATTTCCAAGGGCCACCACGCCCAGGCCTTTCTTTTCGGCTTCATGGAAAGCAAAGACGATTTTTTTTGCTTTTTCAATTTCTTCGGATGAGGGAGCGAAAGCCTCATGGATCACGTTGATCTGCCTGGGATGTATGCAACCCATGCCGTCGAACCCGAGGGCTTTCGAATTCAGGACGTTCTGCCTGAGGGCTTCCATATCACCTATGTCGGAGAACACTGAATCAATAGGCTGTATTCCCGCAGCCCTGGCTGCATTCACTACCATGCTGCGGGCGAAGAAGGACTCTTTGCCTTCCAATGTGCGTCTTGTACCAAGATCGGCGGTGTAATCCTCCAGTCCTATGGCCAGAGCCACCACGTTATCCGCAGACGAAGCAATGGAATAGGCATTGATCACT
This sequence comes from uncultured Bacteroidales bacterium, assembly GCA_903877385.1. Lineage (GTDB taxonomy): Bacteria > Bacteroidota > Bacteroidia > Bacteroidales > FEN-979 > CAIRDP01. Next base: position 116,986 of record CAIRDP010000022.1, on the reverse strand, counting down.
CCCAGGGCTGATTCGATGATAGGCATGATCCAGATGGGATGTACCATGTACGATGTACCATGTACAAATTCCTCTATCTTTTTGTTTACGGCATGGACCTGCCCAGCGCTTTCGCATTTAGGCAGGAGGATGAGGTTTACATTATGGGCAACGATGTATTCCAGGTCCTCAAGACCGCGTTCGCCCTGGTTTATACGCACCATTCGTTCGGCTCCGTAGAAATCAATGGACCTGAGGGCATTACGCACAAGGAAACGGGCTTCATACTTCTTTTCAGGGGCTACGGCGTCCTCCAGGTCCAGGATGATGCCGTCGGGGTGGTGGATGCCGGCATTGATCATCAGGGCCGGGCTGTTGCCGGGCAGGTACAGCCTTGAAAAACGGTTCCTGTCCCTGGCCGTAAGCGATTTATTGCAATCAAGCAGGGGAGTGAGGTATTCCTTTTCGGTGCTGATGAGCTTTTTTACCGCTGCCTCTATGCGGGCTGCAAGCACAAGAGGAAGCGCTCCCTGGTCCTCGATCCTGAGGTTCGCATGTTCAATCCCGAAGAATGCCATGATCTCAAGGGCCTGCTTTTTTATTGACTCTCCGTACATTACCGCAACCTTCGATTCAAGCTGGAGGTTAATTCCCCCTTTGGCTGCAAGTTCAAGTGTAACGAAGCAATCGGAACGGATTCCCTTGCCTTTATTACCGGTAGTTGAAATTTCTGCCATAGCAATCAGAATATGTTAGTATATTAACAGTCAAAATTACTAAAAAAAGGCATTACTTTTGTGCCAAAATTCCAGAACCCCAGATGGCAAGAAAATCCAGGAAACCTCCAAGATCGAGATCGAAGGGCAGTTCAGGCAAGGGATCCGGTAAATGGTTCCGCACATATAGAGGTAATATTCATCTTATACTCTTACTCAGGCTGCTTACAGTTACAGTGTTCCTTTTTCTCTCGAGGGCCGTATTTTATGTATTTAATATTAAATACTTCGCAGGGGTTCCTTCGATGGAGGAACTGAAGATTTTCTATAACGGAATTCGCTTCGATATTGCCGCTATCGTGATGGTCAATCTCCCGTTCATAGTGATGTACCTGCTCCCATTCAGGTTCAGGGAGAAAAAAGGGTACCTGGCGATTGCCGACATTTACTTTTACTTTGCCAACATAATCGCACTGCTGGCAAATTTCATCGATATAGTTTATTTCCGTTTCACTTTAAAGAGGATCACTGCGGATATCTTTACTTATTTGCAGGTAGGCGGGGATTTTGACAAGCTCCTCCCTCAGTTCGTGAAGGATTTCTGGTACGTGCCCCTTGCCTGGATCGTATATACCCTGCTGATGGTTTATGCCGCCTCCAGGTTCAGGGTAGGAAACACAGGACCGAAGTCCAAAGGAGGGAATTTCAGCTATTACCTCGTAAATGTTTTCCTGATGCTGATATTTGCCGGTTTAAGCGTGATCGGAATCAGGGGTGGATGGCAGCTAAGGCCTATCAACGTGGTTACCGCGGCAAATTACACTACAGCCCGCAATGTTCCCCTGGTCCTGAACACTCCTTTCTCCATACTGAGGACCTGGAATAACGAGAAACTGAAAACAGTACACTGGTTCAGGACCGAAGAAGACCTCGACAAGGTTTATTCCCCTTTGCACCAGGGCAAAAAGGGGAATTTCAAAAGAATGAACGTGATGATCATCATCATGGAAAGCTTTTCAAGGGAACATATCGGCCTGTTTAACCATGATCTTGACAACGGGCGTTACCAGGGTTTCACCCCCTTCATGGATTCCCTCATCCAGCACAGCCTTTATTTCGATGCCTATGCCAACGGGAAGACTTCCATACAGGGAATCCCTGCCGTGCTTTCATCAATACCCTCGCTGATGTACGAATCGTTTATCCAGACTTCCTATGCATCGGGCAAATATACCAGCATCGGCGGGCTACTCAAGGCCAAGGGGTATTCAACGGCTTTCTTCCACGGAGGTTCCAACGGCACCATGGGCTTCGACTCCTATACTCATTATGTTGGATTTGATAAGTATTACGGTCGCCGCGAATACCATAATGAAGCCGATTATGACGGGAAATGGGGGATAAGGGATGAACAATTCTTCCAGTATGCAGCCGCAGAGATCAATGCCATGGGGCAGCCGTTCTGTGCAGCCTTCTTTTCTTTGTCGTCTCACCATCCGTATTATGTGCCACCCAGATATATAAACGTTTTAAGGACAGGCAACCTGCCTATACAGCAAAGCATCATGTATGCCGACCTTTCACTTGCCGAGTTCTTTCATACCGTGCAGCATATGCCCTGGTATAAAAACACCCTGTTCGTGATCACGGCCGATCATACCTCCGAAGCGTATTATCCTTACTACCAGACCAATGCCGGTCAGTATGCAGTTCCCTTGCTGTTTTACAGGCCGGGCGATGAGCTTAAGGGCATGTCCCGGATTACGGCCGAACAAACCGACATTATGCCGACCGTGCTCAGCTATATCGGGTATGAGGGGAAATACCTTGCCTTCGGGAACAACCTGCTCGACAGCCTGGGCCCGCATTATTCGATCCATTACAACAGCAGTATTTACGGGATGATGAAGGAGAATTACCTGCTCGAGTTTGACGGGGCAAGGAGTACTCACCTGTTTAACCTGCTGAAGGACCCGATGCAGAAAACCAACCTCCTCATTTCTGAAAAAACCGAAAAACAAAGGCTGGAATTATTTATGAAAGCCTTTATACAGCAATATAATAACCGTCTGATTGAAAACAGGTTGATGGCGGAATGAAAAAAGTGGTCTTTATTATCAATCCCATTTCAGGGATAGGAAAGCAGAAGGGGATAGAAAGCCTTATCGTGAAGCATGTTGATGCCGCGGCCTTCGATTATACAATCGTGTATACAGGGAAAGCCGGCGATGCAACCGAAATCAGCAAAGATGCGGCCAGCCGGGGATTGGATGCCGTGGTTGCCGTGGGGGGTGACGGAACGGTGAATGAAACGGCCCAGGGCCTTATCGGCAGTGAAACTGCAATGGGCATCATCCCCACAGGCTCGGGAAACGGCTTGTCGAGGCATCTTAAGATCCCGATGAACCCCGCAAAAGCCATCCGCATACTTAATACTTTTAAAACGGAGAAAATAGACACCGCTACCCTGAACGATAAGCTGTTTGTAAGCATGGCAGGGCTTGGTTTTGATGCAAAAGTAGCCAAGGAGTTTGCGAAATCGGGGAAGAGGGGCTTCGGCAAATATTTCAGTATAGCCACAACGGCTTATACCCGGTACAAACCCAGGAAGTATACCATGCTGATCGACGGAAAGGAAATTACAAGGAAGGCCCTGATGATCAATTTCGCTAATTCAAACCAGTTCGGTAACAATACTTCAATTGACCCGAATGCAAAGCTGAACGACGGTTTTATCGATGTTTGCATTGTAAGCAAGGTGCCGTACTGGAAAACATTGTTTCTTGCCCCCCTGCTGTTCATGAAAAGGTTTGACCATACTTCGTACGTGGAGATCATACAGGCAAAAGAGGTGGAAGTTGTGAGGAAGAAAGGAAAGAGCGGTCATCTCGACGGGGACCCTTTTATTGCAGGGAAGAATGTTCATTTAAAGATACAGCCGCTTTCGCTTAAAGTTATCATTCCTTAAAAAAAGCTTATGTTGCTAACGACAAACATCAGTGTTCAAGGCATCTCGGGCGGATTCAGATCCCTGTTGCTGCATTGGGGATTCGGAGAAACAGCTGCAAATTACGTGGTTGATTTCTCTTCGCTTTTCGTGGTTTTTATAATTTCAGTAATCGTTTACCAGATAGCAAAACTTCTCATCAACAGGGTGTTGAAGAGCATGGTGGAGAAATCTGAGACCAAGTGGGATGACCATTTGTATGAACAGAAGGTTTTTACACGCCTGGCACTGATCCTGCCTTTGTTGATACTGCAGGTGTCGCTGGCCCCGACAATCTCGGATTATCCTCATGCCATAAACATTCTCAGTGTAGTGTTAAAGCTTCTCGAGACCGGCATTTTCCTGCTGGTGGGAGTATCTTTCCTAAATGCCATATATAAAATTTACGGGGACTATGAATTGGCTTCGGCCAAGCCCATCAAGGGGTATGTGCAGATAGGGAAGATCATCCTGTACATCATTGTGGGCATCGTTGCGATCTCGGTTCTGATAGGGGAGTCCCCCCTGACGCTTCTGGCCGGGCTGGGCGCCATGAGTGCAGTGCTGATGCTGATCTTCAAGGACTCCCTCCTAGGTTTTGTCGCCGGGGTTCAGCTGTCGAACAATAAGATGCTGCATATAGGCGACTGGATCACCATGCCCAAATACAATACCGACGGCACGGTGCTGGATATTTCGCTGGTAACGGTAAAGGTGCGCAATTTCGATAATTCGGTGAGCTGCGTGCCAACTTATGTGCTGATCACCGATTCCTTTCAGAACTGGAGGAGCATGGGCGATGCAGGCGGCCGCAGGCTTAAAAGGAATGTGGATATTGATGTTTTTACAATCCGTTTCGCCGATGAAAAGCTCATCACCGATCTGAAGGGTAAAGGGCTTTACCGGGATGTTTCCATGGCCGAAACAGGCAGAATGACCAACCTCGGCCTTTTCCGCAGGTATCTTTACAGTTTCCTGAAATCCACACCCCTTATCAACCAGGATTCAACATTGATGGTGAGGCACCTTCCTGCAGGTGATACCGGCCTTCCCATCGAGATCTATGCTTTTTACAATCCGCCCGACTGGGAAAATGCCGAGAACACTACCGCTGCCATCTTTGAGCATATCTATGCCGTACTGCCAGAATTTGGGCTGGCGGTGTACCAGAGGCCTTCGGGATCGCTTGCGAAGTAAACATCGTTGAAAGAATCGGTGAACCAGAGCATTTAAAAGATACCCGTATTAAAATTCAAATGCCAGCCCGATCTTGGGAATAAAGTGGAACTGGTAAAAGCTGGGTGCGGCAAATACACTCCACCTTAAATTCACTGCTTTTGTATAAAAGGACCATCCGAAACGGGGGTCGACAATCGGCCCTTTATCGTCTCCCCAGGCATCCCCAGTCCAGGTGCTCCACGAATACCCTCCCCTGATCGAAATGTAGGTGTAATGAGTCCTGGTTTCATTGATATCACGCAGGTTGAATCTTAACTGTAAATAAATGTTGATGGTTTCGGTACTGTAGGTCGAAACACCGGCCCCGATTGAAAACGTTTTTGAGAACTGGTATCCCTGGGTTGTAAAAACTTCAAGGAGTGCTTTTGGTTCATTATTTTTAGGGAAGGTTCCCCCGAAAGCCACCCCTACATCACAGAAATACCCTATGTTGTGTTTAGAGTAGTCCTTTGCTGCCCGGGCGCTGAGAGCGGCAAAACCAAGCAATACAAGTAAAATGCTTATCCTTGTCTTCATCGCGAAATCGGCTAAATCAGTAAATGAAGCATGACGTAAGTGTAAAAGTCCTGGCCGGCTTCCTTATGGTCTTTATTTTTAATATCAACCTTGCTTACATTGCAGCCTGCCATAAGGAATGCCTGGTATGCGCTTTCTGTGTTTTCGTACGGAACGATGGTGTCGGCAGTCGCATGTAACAGAGTGATCTTTGCCTTAGGCACCCAGTTGGTTATTTTCCCGTAAACGATCAGGCTGTTGTTCCGCAGAGCCTTCCTGAACTTTTTCGTGTTCAGGTTATTCGTGTCAAATGCCTGGGGCGCCATGATCTTCGTAAGTTTTGTTTCCTTCATCATGGCGGTAACCTCATCGGTAGTATACTTTTTTGAAAGAATCCAGTCATCGTATTTGGAAAGAAGGGGTTGGGCAAACATCTGGCTCAAATCCAGGTCGAGGCTGTCGCCATAATCCATTCCCAGCACCAGCAGTGGAATGGTGACGGGCTGGCTGCTGTAATCCTTGGCTACGAATGTATCGTACGATTTGATCAGGTCATAAGCGCCCCCTCCGGCAAACACCTGGTCTATGACGAATGCATCCTGGTATAAGGGCGTGGTTTCGACAAATTTGAGAAAGGCAAGCGAGGCCTGGCCACCCTGGGAATATCCCATTACGGTAACTTTATGAGCGACTTTCCTGCTGATCGAAGCAAAATATTCTTTTGCGGCTAAAAGCATATCGGCGGCCACCTGGCCTGTGCTTCCCACATCATAATAAGGATGCGTTTTATCTTTGGATGCACCATAACCTATATAATCGGGGGCCACAACGACGTAACCGAACAGGGAGAACAGGCCTTCGGTCACTCCCATTTTCTGGGAAGGCACCTCGTAATTCGCCCCGTAGGTATAATGAAGGGCTAAAATAGTCCCCAGTCTCTCATAATCAATATCGGCCGAGGGATAAAATATTGCACCCGAGGCAAGTATGGGTTGACCCTTGGGGTCTATGGTATTGTATACTATTGAAACGATCTTTATTTTCTTGTTCGGCAAAGCCTTATAGAGAGTGGAATTGGGGTTTTGCTTAAGCCTGGCTGCCAGGGTGTATTTGTCGATCACCTCCACATTGTCAACCCTTACCAGGAAAAGGAAATCTTCGAGGGGCGCCTTCTTGCAGGTGGTCAGGGTGAAAAGCAGAAGGAAGTACAATAATAGCTTTTTCATTAACAGCTCAGTTTTTTTGATTCTGATTTAAAAAAGAATTGCACATGAAAGTTCCAGCCCCATCTGTTTCAGGGCCGTGTAGTCATCGGAATTGATCCTGACCAGGTTCCAGCGGTACCTTCCCTCCAGCTCGAATTTCCAGAGGTCAAAACCCATGCCCGCACTGATCCCGAAATAAAGTTTATTTAAATGGTTCGAAGGCTGGGAATGGTCTTCATCAAGCGTACTGAAAAAATTCCCGTACTCTTTGATGATATAGGATCCGTAGACATTTCCCAGGATGTAGGGCCTGAAGATCTTGCTTAGCTGAAGGCCCAGCTTAAAGCTCACGGGTATATCTATAGACTGTATGGTTGTAAGGCAATCTGTGATGTAAAGAAGATCGACATTCGTTACCGATTGCGTAAACAAAATTTCCGGAGCAATCGAGTAATTTAAAAAGCCCCCCCTGGTGTATTGGAACAAACCGCCGCAACTCCAGCCAAGCTTGGGATCAAAGTCAGAGTAATACCCTTTCCCGTAGTTTTCGAGGTGGATGTAATTGATGCCGCCCTTTACCCCGAATTTGTAAGTCGTTTGCTGGGCGTAAACGTTGCTTAAGGCAATAGCAAACATGATTAACAGTATTGTCTTTCTCATATCACCCTCTTAAGTTGCGTGATCGTACAAACAATAAACAAATATATTTAATTTTTTTGTTAAAGTGTTAAATTAAGTTGTACTTTTGCATACCGATCGTTCAGTATTTTTATTATGAAAGATACAAGGGATTTTATTATCGACGAAGCATACAGGCTGTTCCTGAACCACAGTTATGAAGCCGTATCCATCAGCATGATCAGCGAGGCTATCGGTTTTACCAAAGGCGCCCTCTACCACCATTTCAAAAACAAGGAAGAGCTTTTCAGGGCTGTGATCGACAAGCATTTCCCGGTCACCAGCATCATCGTGGACGAGGAGAACACTACCCTTGAGGAGTATACCCGCCTGTGCATAGAACATACCCATAAGATACTGAAAGCGATTTTCGGGAAAGGGGAGGAGGTCATCCTGGTTAATTACCTTTCGCTGATCGCCGATTGTTTCAGGCATTATGAAGGATTTACAGAAAATAAATCCCGTGTTGTTGATGATGCCGTAAAAAGTGTGGAAATCATAATCACGAATGCTATCAGACTGGGTGAAATCCGCAAGGATATCAATATAAGGGTTGTTGCCCTTCAGTATTTTTCGCTAAGTATAGGACTGGCAGGCGACCTGGTAAGGACCAATTCGGTGGAATCGGCCATTAAGTCCATGAAAGACCAGCTCAACCAATTGTATTACCTGCTCAAACAGTAAAAAATTTTATGAGAATACATACCATTCGTTCAGTATGTTACATACCAATCGTTCAGTATTTTAACCTGCCTTATCCCGGGGGACCCGGCGTATGGACTTTTCCTGGGCTTTGCTCCGGGGTCCATGCCATTAAGTAAAGTATCAAAAATGAAAAACAAAGCAATATGAAAAAAATGATCATTTCGGCAATGGCATTATGTATGCTCGTCGCCTGCAATCCAAAACAAAGCGAGGATATAAAACTGGAAGTAAAACAGATCCCTGTTACAACGGTAGCTGTGAAACAAGAAACTGTAATTGCGGCATTAAGGTACAGCGGGACCGTTGAGGCTTTTCAGAGCATACCTCTTACATTCCAGTCCACCGGGACTGTTGAAAAAGTACTGGTTGAAGCCGGGGACGTGGTTGTGAAAGGACAGTTGCTTGCGACTATTGATGAAACGGATGCAAAAAGCATGTACGATATTACGCTTTCGAAGTACCGGCAGGCGACCGATGCCTATGAACGGCTAAAAAAGGTTCACGAACAGGGAAGCCTGCCCGAGATCAAATGGGTGGAAATGGAATCCAACCTGGAACAGGCAAAGTCCTCACTCGAACTGGCAAAGAACAACCTTGACAAATGCAAGCTGTATGCACCCGTAAACGGGATGGTGGGCCGCCGCAACATTGAGCCGGGCATGTCGGCAATCACCATTACTTCGGCTCCCCTTGAGCTGGTCGATATAAGGCAGGTGTATGTGAAAATATCCGTTCCCGAGAACGAAGTGGCCAGGATCGTAAAGGGAATGAGAGCAAGCTTCATCGTCTCTGCCCTGAATGACAGGGAATTCAAAGGGGAAGTTGCCAATATCAGCCCTGTTGCCGACAGGATATCCCGAACCTACGAAGCGAAGATCCTTGTGCAGAACCCCGGGCTGGAAATTAAACCAGGCATGGTCTGCGATGTAAAAATGGAGGCCAGCATGGAAAAGGAAGTGATCATGGTCCCTAACCAGAGCGTTTCGAAGGACAATGAGAACAATGTGTATGTTTTCGTGGTGGATACTGCAGCAAAACGGGCAAGAAAGCAGATCATCAAACCCGGCCGTTACCTTGATTCCGGGCTGGAAGTATTGTCGGGCCTGGCTGCAGGACAGGTGATAGTGAATGAAGGTAAAGAAAAACTTAGTGATAACAGTTTAATTTCCTTCTGATATGGAAAGCAAGAGATTCAATCTTATAGAAAAGGCAATGCGCAACAACAACATTGTTGTGATCATTGCCACCGCCATCATCATCGTTGGCGTAATAGCGCTTTTTAAAATGCCGCGCAACGAATTCCCCGTCTTTACCATAAGGCAGGGAGTCATCGTGGGAGTTTATCCCGGGGCCACATCCACGGAAGTGGAAAAACAGCTGACTACGGTGGTCGAGAATTATCTTTTCAGCTACCAGGAAGTGAAAAAGGCCAAGACCTATTCCTATTCCCGCGAGGGTATCATGTATATTTTCGTTGAACTGAACGACGATGTAAAGAATGCCGACCAGTTCTGGTCGAAACTGAAGCACGGGCTCGCCGAGCTTAAAATGACACTCCCTGCGGGGGTGGCCGCATTGATCGCCAATTCAGATTTCGGGGATACTTCGGCGCTTCTCATCACCTTATCCTCTGATACCAAAAGTTATAAAGAACTTGAAGAGCAGCTGAAAAAGCTGGAATCTGAAGTCCGCAAGATACCGGCAACCTCCAAGATCAAGCATTTCGGACTGCAAAAGGAAAAGATCTTTGTGAATGTAAAACCCGAACTGCTAAACGAATACAACATCAAATCGCTGACCCTGCTGGGCTCCTACCAGGCCAACGGGATGGTGAGCTATGCGGGCAAGCTGGATGACGGCCGCAGCGTGATGCCGGTTCATTTCCCGCCGAATTTTGAATCGGAAAAGGACCTGGCCGAGCAGATCGTTTACTCAGACCCCAGTGGAAACGTGGTGAGGCTTAAGAACATCGCCACCATAGAACGGAAGTATGACAAACCCGACAATTTCATCCGCCAGAACGGAAAAAAAACCATACTGCTATCGCTGGAGATGCAACCGGGCAACAATATAGTGGAATACGGCAAGGACGTGGACAAGGTGCTGGATCATTTTAAAAAGAACCTCCCAGCCGGCATTGAAACGGCCAAGATCTCTGAACTACCTAAATACGTGAGCGATTCGGTAAACGATTTCCTTCGTGAATTCCTGATCGCCATAGTTGCTGTGATACTTGTAACCCTGATCCTTCTCCCGCTCCGCGTGGCTTCGGTTGCCGGGATCACCGTACCCATATCGGTGATGATCACACTTGCGATACTTTATTTCAAAGGCATAGAACTTCATACTGTTTCACTGGCTTCGCTGATACTGGTGCTTGGGATGATAGTCGACAATTCGATAGTCGTCATCGACAACCATGTAACCATGATAGACCAGGGGTTTTCGCCCTGGCATGCAGCCATAAAAAGTGCGAGGGAGCTAGTAGCGCCTATCATTGTTGCGACTCTCGCCATTTTAGCGGCCTACATCCCTCTTGGATTCATGGTCCCCGGTACAGCCGGTGAATTCATGCAGACCATACCCTGGGTGGTGACCATAGCGCTCAGTGTTTCCATACTTGTGGCCTTGTTTTTAGTGCCTTACCTTAATTTTGTATTCATCAAGAAAGGACTGAGGAACCCGAAAAAACCGGGCAGGAAGTCCTTCCTCGATATACTCCAGGCATGGTTCGATAAATCGATCGACAAGGCTTTCAGGCATCCCAGGCTGGTCATAGCCATAGGGATAGCTTCGGTACTGCTTTCGTTCGGGCTTTTCAAGCTTACCGACCAGCAATTATTCCCCGAAATGGAGCGCAACCAGTTTGCCGTTGAGGTATATCTTCCCACCGGTTCGTCTTTGAAAGTAACTGAGAAAGTGGTCGACAGCCTGGAATCCATACTGCTTAAAGATAAGAGGGTGACCAATGTCACAACATTCATCGGCACCAGTTCACCCAGGTTTCATACCGTTTATGCGCCCCAGATGCCGGCTTCGAACTACGGACAGCTGCTAATCAACACCAAATCGGACGAGGCCACGAGGGCCATTGTGAACGAATACAGTCCGAAGTATTCCGATAATTTCATCAACGCCCATGTGAAATGGAAGATACTCGCCATGCAGCTTAACAAGGCTTCCATCGAAGTGAGGATCTCTTCAGATTCGGTGAAAGACATCCGCAGTACCGAGAAAAAAGTAATGTGTATACTTGCTAAAACCAAGGGACTTGCATGGGTGCGCACCGACTGGGACCAGCCCCAGCAGAACATCAATGTGAACCTCGACCGGGACCAGGCCAACCGCATGGGGTATTACAAAAGCCTGGTGGCTACCTCTGTGATGATAGGGCTTGACGGAGTACCCCTGACCACCATATGGGAGGGCGATTACCCGGTGGATGTTGTGCTTAAACAGGATCAGTCATCCGTTCAAAATATAAAAACACTTGAGGACCAGTATATCACTTCTCCCATGAGTTTTTCGGCCATTCCGCTTCGTTCCATGGCGAATTTCACGCCTTCATGGAGTGAGGGAACGATAGTGAGGCGAAACGGGGTACCCACGCTCACCATCATGGTCGATAATGCACCCAAGGCGGTAGCAGCCTCGATACTTGACATCATCAAGCCGCAGATCGACAAGATGCCCTTGCCCGAAGGCACTTATATAAACTGGGGAGGGGATTATGAAGCCATGCAGGAAGTCTTTATCCCCATGGGGATAGCGCTCGGTGTGAGCATACTTCTTATTTTCTTCATATTGCTCATACAGTTCAGGAAGGCAAAGCTAGCACTCCTCATCATGAGCGGCATGCTGCTGACCCTGCCTGGGGCTGCGATCGGGATTCTGATCATGCGCTACCCGTTCAGCGTCACCGCCTTCATCGGCATCACCAGTTTATGCGGAATGGTGGTAAGGAACGGGATCATTCTCATCGATTATGCCCGTGAACTGCATGAAAAGCAGGGAATGAGCATAAAGGAAGCTGCCATTGCAGCCGGCAAGCGAAGGATGCGGCCCATCTTCCTGACCTCTGCAGCAGCGGGGGTAGGGGTGGTACCCATGATCATCAGCCGTTCACCTTTGTGGGGACCCATGGGAACCGTGATCTGTTTCGGACTGCTGTTTTCGATGGTGCTGACGCTTTACATACTGCCGGTGCTTTATTCGGTTTCGTACAGCGATAAAGAGAAGAAGCTGGCATTCTGGAACCTGCCGGGGAGTGTAAAAATGATCCTCATTTGTTTGCTGATGACATTTCCCGTTTTGGCAGGCACAAACCAAATACAAGCCCAGGCCCGCGCTCAGGACCAGGAGCCCGGCACCCAGCCACCGTTCACGGTTCACGGTTCACGGTTCCCGGCTCCCGGCTCCCGGTTCATAAGCCTGGATTCTTGCAGGCAGCTTGCCCTTCAGAATAATCACAAGATCAAGGAGTCGGAATTGCAGGTTCGCGCATCCCAGCAGCAAAAACAGGAAGTCTTCACCAACTTTTTTCCCAAAGTGAGTGTTGCAGCCTTTTCACTGCGTTCGGCCGATTACCTGCTGAAGCTGCAGACACCCCAGATGAACCTGCCGGTATGGGACGGTAAAAATCCGGCCCAGCTCATAAACCCCACACAATTTGCTTATTTCCCCGCGCTTTCGATAGGGCTGCTCGATTATATGAACACCGCAGCCGTTACCGTGGCACTTCCGGTTTATGCCGGTGGAAGGATCAGGAGGGGGTACAAGCTTGCAAGGCTGGGAGAGGACGTAAGTGCCTATCAGAAAGAAATGACCCGGGATGAAGTACTGGGAAGAACCGAGGAGTTGTTCTGGACCCTTCAGTCGCTCAGCGAAAAAGAGAAAACCATACTCAGTTATCAGCAAATGCTTGACTCACTTTACCGCGATGTGAACAATTTCAGCAATGCTGGGCTGGCCCAGAAGAACGATGTTCTGAAAGTCCAGCTGAAACAGAACGAGCTGAAGACCAATATGCTGAAACTGAAGAACGGGGTCAACCTCACGAAAAGGGCCTTATGCCAGCATATCGGGCTCACATACGACAGTTCCCTGCTGTTCAAAGCCCCTCAGGATGCACAATCGGCAGCGCTGGTGTTCCAGGATCCCGAGCAGCTGGTAAAGAACCGCAGCGAATACCATTTGCTTAACAAGGCAGTGGAAGTAAAGCATGTGCAGAAGAAGCTGGCAGCCGGTGAATACATGCCCCAGCTCGCACTGGTTGGCGCAGGTTTCACTTACGACATCATGAACAAGACCACCAATAATGCACTGGGCATGGTAAGCCTGAGTGTACCCATCACCGACTGGTGGGAAGGCAGCCACAAGATAAAAAAGCAGCAGATCGAAGTCGAGCAGGCCGAAAGCTCGCTCCAGGACAATACCGAACTGCTTGTGCTGCAGATCAGGCAGGCAGCCAATGAAGTAGAGGAGACCCGCTATGAGATAGGTGTTTCGCAGGTATCGGTGGAGCAGGCTGTTGAGAACCTCCGCATCAGCCAGGACAACTACAAGGCAGGGATCATAGGGATATCTGATCTTCTTGAAGCCCAGGCCGTTCTTCAGCAGGCGAAGGACAATCTTACCGATGCCCAATGCCAGTTCCAGAGCAAGTTTGCTAAATACAAGCTGATGACGGGGAGTTAAAACCAGGCGGGCTCAAGATCCATGAATCCCTAACCTGGCATAAATGGGATGGATGATTTTTTTTAGTTCAGGTAACTTGTGCAGAAATAGCAATGCGCCGAGGATGCAGGAAACCCCACCTATAAGTACAGTATTCGGTGCACCCATGGTCTTTGCCAGCCAGCCTGCCAGAAAACTGCCAAACGGCGTGGTCCCCATGAATGCCATCGTATAAAAACTCATGACCCGGCCCCGTTTGTCATCGTCTACCAGGGTTTGTATAATAGTATTGCTTGAGGCCATCTGCAGCATCATCCCAAGCCCGGCAACGACCATCAGCCCTAAAGAAAGCACAAAAAACCGGGACAGGGAAAACGCGACGAGACCCAGTCCGAATACTATTGCAGAAAGAGGTATGATCCTGGTCAGCCCCAGAACGTTTTTCCTGGATGCAAGGTAAAGGGCTCCGCTCAATGCCCCCAACCCCGAAGCACCCATCAGAAAACCAAAAGTATGGGGGCCCCCGTGAAGTATCTCCCTGGCAAAAACAGGCATGAGTACAGCATAGGGCATTCCCATTAAACTGACCAGGCCGAGCAGGAGAATGGTATATTTTATCGGCATGAATCCGGCCACATAATCAAAACCATCCTTAAGTTCTTTTAATACACCGAGGTTTTTGCCGGTCCTTTTTCTTGGAGTAATTTTCATGTACAACAGGGAAGCAATCACAAAAATATAGCTCAGTCCATTCAGAACAAAACAAATGCCTTCACCTGTAAACGCAATCAGCATCCCGGCTATGGAGGGTCCAATCAACCTGGCACCATTCACCATTGAGGAATTCAGGGCAATGGCATTCGCCAGGTCCTCACGTTTATCCACCATTTCAATTACGAGTGACTGCCGGGCAGGGACGTCAAATGCATTGACACAGCCCAGGAAAGCGCTTAGTAGAATGATATGCCAGACCTCGATGGTCCCGCTCAGATACAGGAAAGCCAGGATAAAAGCCTGGACCATGGCTGCCACCTGTGTGGCAATTAAAATATGATAGCGGTTCCAGCGGTCAGTCAGCACCCCGGCAAAAGGAGATAACAGGAACGTAGGGATCTGAGAGGCAAATCCAACAACTCCCAGCAATAATACAGAACCTGTAAGGCTGTAAACCAGCCAGGGCGTGGCAATCCGCTGGATCCAGGTTCCTATCAGCGAGATGCTTTGCCCTCCAAAGAATAGACGATAATTCCTGTACCTGAAGGAACGAAACATGATCCTGAGACCGGAAGATTGGTTCGTGTTATCCCCGGTTGTCATCTGTCTTCAGTAAAAACATGATGCTGTTGTTCATCAAAGCTGGCCGGAAAAGGATGACATTTCAAATGGCTCTCCATGCCCCGGGTAGACCGTTTTGATGTTCATCTTCTTCAAACGATCAAGACTCTTATTCAATTGTTCCTGGTTTTCGATATAGGTTGCAATGTCGGGCTTCCGCCTGTTGGTGAAGGTATCTCCCGCGAACAAGGTCCCGTCATCGGTAAGTACGCCGATCGATCCCGGGGTATGGCCAGGAATATGCAGAACTGTAGCATCGAATCCATATTCACCCAGATCCTGGCCGTCGTTCAGGAAAATGTCCGGTTTGAATTTCTCCAGTGAAAATTTCCTTTTCTTCAACTTTCTTATGAGCGAAAAAATCCTGGCCGTCAAAGTCCTCATTTTACGCTTCAGAAAAACTCCCTGTTCCACCATCCCCGAATCCTCTTTATGGATGGCTATCCTGGCCTTGTATTCCTGCTGCAGCTTTGCACAGTTTCCGGCATGGTCAAAATCCCCGTGGGTAAGCACGACAAGTTTCAGCTTATCCGGTAAACAACCAGCTGCCATCATCTCATTTTCCAGTTTTTCCCAGAACATTGGCAAACCGGTATCAACTATAACAAACCCTTCTTTTACTTTTACGAGAAAAGCATTGACAAAAGTCATCCGGATGATGGTAATGTCTTCTTTTTGCATGATATATTAGTTTAAGCCTTTACAGGGTGCAGCTTACCAGGATAGCTTTACAAACTTTTTCACACTTATGATCTGGCTTGAGTTTTACTTCAGTATCGTAACGAATCTTCGGCCATTTTCTTTACAACTTCGCCTTCGAAATTGTAAAGTTTCACCCGGGTTTGAGAAGATACAGCCACATCCTGGAAGGTAATGACCACAAAATTCATGGTAGTCAGCTTTGGATTATGGTCAATCCATGTTCCCGAATTCGCATAGATTGATTTTTGCCCTTTATAGTTATCCGAGGCGATGATCTTCGCATCGTGGGTGTGCCCGAAAACTACGATTCTCTTATCCGAGGCCGGGTTCATAAAATATTGCATCACTGCCTGCTTATCCGTTTCAGAAGCATCTGCAACATATCTCATGGCCTGTGCAACGGGAATATTCACAGCCACATGGTTGAGTTTTTGCCGTTGGTCCCACGAATCCTGTATCCCTTTATAAAGCTTCACATCGATCAAACCACCGGCCGAAACCTGGTAAGGCAGAAGGTCATTTACTGAGTATGTTTGTGTAAATCCATTCACCTTCGTCACGATTATTTTTTCATCAAACCTGTTTTTTATCCTGAACAGGCTCAATGTCGCTTTCCAGATTTTCCAATACCCGAACAACAGGGCCTGGCTTTTGTCGCCTGAATTATTTTTCGTAACAAGCGATATGGAATCCTGAGGGGTACGGCAATTCTGCACAACATGAAGGGCAGCTATCCTTGTGAAAAAGTAACCCGGGGGCATGATAGTCCCGGGCGCAACATCCTGGTTTGAGATCGGGTCGGGTGCACAAAAGAAATTGTACCGATGCCCGTGCTCAATAGCCACTTCAGGATGGCTGGCAGGGGTATATGTTCCCAGGCCCAGCTCTTTATCCCTGGCCTGTTTGATCCCCGGCAGGATACTTTCCACATTTTCGGCTGTTATGGTCAGATCATGATTCCCGGGGACATAGGTAACCAAAATTTTCCCGTCACGGATAATACGGTTCAGGGCGTCGATCACACCTTTGTTCGCTGTTGCAATACGCCTTACAAAATCAGCCTGGTCCTTACCCATATATGTATCGGTTGTAGCCGGTACAAACCATTCGTCGAGCAAATCTCCGGCAATAACAAGTTCTTTTACATTTTGCGACAGCCTGATCCTGCCGAGCAGATTCTCGAGTGGTTTCAGGTTTTTGTTGATCTCGGCATAGGCGAGGTCGGCGCCAAGATGAATGTCGCTGATCACAACCATCATGTTCCTTTCTTTGCTGCCATTGGCAAAAGGGTCTTCAGCCGGCTGAGAATATGATTTATTGCCGGATGAAAAACAACCTATGCACAACAACAGGCTGCTTATTTTCACGGCGGCTTTCATCGATAATAAGGTGGAAATGTATTTTTTCATGATATTTCAGGTTTATGTTTCAGCAATTCATCACGCAGTTTACGAATTTTTTAATTAGTCGGCTTACCTATTGCCGATAAATATTCGTTTTCGGCAGCTTATTCCCTGTGATGTTTCTTATTATTGACTGCGGATGAGGGAGAGGGTTAGTCCTGCATTGTTCAGGGACCAGGGAACTGAATCCGCCTTTTGCCCCTCTGCGAAAACGGATCGGCCTTGCCGTACTTTACTTCGAGCCTGGTTCCCGGGGGTAACATTGAAGCCAGGGTGTCATGATGGAGCCTTTCAGTTGCATCGATGGAAAGAGATAATATTGGTCTTTCGTGTTCAAACCTGAGTGATGCGTCAAAACCGTGTACATAAGGCAGGGCGAAAATCAGTTCATCCAGCTGGTGTATGCTCAGGCTGCTGCCGCTTACTGTAAGGATATTATTTTCGAAATGCCCCTCGACGGTTCCCAGCCGGGGGAGCAAACTCCCGCAGGCACAGGGCTCACGAATAAAGCCGGAAATATGTCCTGTGCGGTAACGGATTAGAGGCATGGCTTCATTTGAGAGGGTGGTGATGACAAGCTCTCCCCTCTCACCGTCTTCGGCAGGTTTGCCTGTTTCGGTGTTGATGATCTCAAAAACCAGGTCGGCATACCGTAAATGGTAACCCTTATGCTGACTGCAATCAACGGCGCAGCCATAGCCGAATTCAGTATGCCCGTAATGAGAGAAGACTTCGCATTTCCAGGTTTCTTTAATACCGTCAATTACCGATTGAGGAATGTAGTCTGCGGCGAGAAGAACGCTTTTCGGGCGCAGTTCCGGGGCTGTGCGGCACATATACAGTAATTCGGAAGGCATGCCCACCAGGCAATCGGCAGACCTTGCCTTTTCAATTGCAAATTCAGCTGATCTGAGCACACCGGGGATCTCCGCTTTGACTCCGATCCGAAAGAGGCTCTCCTGCAGCAGGCTTCCCAGACTGTTTTCGGTCCTGTTCGATACCAGGATCTGTGCAGATTCTCCATTGCTAACCATGGTACTCATGCCGGCAGCAAAGAAAGCAATGGTTCTTTCGAGATCGGCTTTGGAAAAGAAAATACGTTTTCTCTGCCGTGTCGTACCGGAATTAGCCAGGGTAGTCACCCTTGCAACATGGTTTTGGGGGATCGCCAGGAATGCATAGGGGTCTTCCACTATATCGGAGGGAAAGGTAAAAGGAAGGTCTTCCAGGGGGCAATCTTCATGCACTCTTTTACTGTAAAACCTGCTGGTATTTTTAACATAGAGGAGCAGGGTTTTCAGCTTTTCAGCCTGCCAATGTTTAAGTGTTTGCTCATTGAGATCATCCCTGAGACCAGTGCGTTCGGCAACCCATGTATGTACAGGGGAGATCATATTATGCCTCTTTTTTTACAGCGACCAAAAGATAGTAGCCGCATCGAATCCTTTTCATCAATTCAGGGCTGGCACCAAGCTCACCATAAAAAGATCCGGATCCCTTCTCGAAAATCATCTGTCCCCAGAAACCCTGAAGTTCACGGGAGAAATCCTCGAAATGCCCCGGGATGAAACCATTGCACTCAACCATGGCAATGATTTCTTCTTTTGTGTCGATCCGCCCCAGGCAGCCGTCAAGACGGGCGGGCTCGCCCCGGGCATACATGTCTGAAACGACCAGCTTCCTGCCCGGCTTCAGCACCCGGAAACATTCCTGTAAAACAGCCTGCTGATTCTCCATCATCGAAAAGCTGCATTCCATCAATACTCCGTCCATTGAAGCCGGGGGAAAAGGAATACAGTCCGCATTAGCCATGAAGAAGTTGTGTTGTTTGGGAATTGAGGAGGAGTCCGGGTCTATACCGAAGGCATCGAGGGCATGATCTTTTCGCAGGTATCCGACCGTTGCCCCTGATCCGCAGCCAAGATCGAGAATCTTCGCTCCGGGCCTGAAATCACATAATCCGATGGCCCTGTCGGTTATGATAAAACCTCCGGGATGATTAATCATGGGGGACGGCTTGTTCATTGCTTCCATCCTGTAAGATAATAGGAGCAGAAAGGGATGAATTTCCCATCCTCGTACACATGAAAGCTGCAATGGCGGAGACGTGAAAAATCCATGTTCCCCGCGTCCTGGAAAGCCATGGAAGTGAGGGTGAAGCCATGGGATTTCACACGTTCAAGGAAAACGCTCATGTCGCGTATGTCGACATTGCCGGCAGCCCCGGTGGTTTCATACACTGCAGGCCTCTGCCAGCGTCTTGCGATGAACTCCCTGTTTTTTTCAGCTGCGGAAGTGCCGCAACAGCAATTCTTTTCGGTTTCACCGCGTTTAAGCAGGGGGATGAGCTTATCCCCTGAGGCGATAAAGTCCCCGTGAAATCCGCAAAGCGGGTGGTCGCAAGCTGAAGGAAGAAGGTCGTCCGACCTGATCAATCCATTGCTTTGATGGCAGATCTCCGATACCAGTTCATCCAGGGTTATACGGTCATGATTTCCTGGTATTCCCGGTACCCGGCCGTTAAACGTGGCCGGTTGAAAATGTACTCCCCGCACTGCCGGTGCACGTGCAAGGGCAAAACGGATGATCCCGCCTATATCGTGCGTGTTGACATCCCTCACCAGGGTGGGGGCGAGGGTGATGCCTATATTGCTAAGGGCGCAGTTGTCAATGGCTCTCTGTTTGATATTCAGCAGGGCCTTGCCCCTGAGTTTCGTGTAAATCCTGTCGTCGGTACCGTCAAACTGCATAAAGACGAATGAAAGTCCTGCAGCTGCAAGTTCTCTTGCGTAGTTTTTATCTTCACCCAGGCGAATGCCGTTGGTGTTAAGCTGCACATATTTTACCCCGGCCTCCCTGGCAATCCTGATGATATCTGGCAGGTCATCCCTCATCGTGGGTTCACCCCCGCTGAGCTGTAAAAGCGTTTTATCTTTTTCGACCAGGCTGAAGATCGTTTTCCTGATCTCATCCAGGCTGGGATCTGTGCTTGCGCTTCCGCTTGAGGCAAAGCAAAACCTGCAACCAAGGTCGCAGCGGTTTGTGATATTAAGCAAAGTGCAGCAGGTCTTCTGCAGATGGTCGTTGCATAATCCGCAGGCATCGGGACAGGCTGTGATTTCACCCTCTCCCTCATCCGCAGACCTTATCCAATCATTGAAATCATAGAGTCCCCTCCAGATTACAGTACTGAAGCTGCCGTGTTCTTTACATGTTTTCTCCAGGAAAATCTGGCTTCCGTTCTGCACCCTTAGGGCGGGAAGCCGTTTCATGCATACCGGGCATATGCTCCAGGTACTGCTAAGGATTTTGGAGCTCTCCACGCTATTTGCTTTAGAACTGTATTCCCGATTCCTGTATTGAATGCTGGCGCCGTCCATGTTATTTATCCTCGAGTTGCATCTCCACTTCCGAAATGCGTCCTTTTACCAGCTCTTCCGAGATATACACCTGTCCGCATCGGGGGCAGGCCGGGACTTCGGTGAAAAATGTATGCCCGAGGTAGGAAAAATCGGTCTTTTTCAGCTCCAGTTCCTTATTGCATTTAAAGCAGAGAAGTCTCTTCTTATTGGCCATATTACACCTCCTCAATTTTCATCCTGTGGCAATAGGCATTGACAAGTTCAAATACCTTGTCCTGCGTAAGACGGTATTCCACCCAGTAAGTCATATTCCCGACATTCATATGACCCGAGAAAGTTCCCGCTTCAGGATCGAACAGCTTTTCCCCGCTCTGTTCGCAATTCCCTATCACAATAAGGATGTCCTGTTCGAGCATCCATTCTTTGTTCAGTTTCTCCCTGAGTTCAGCGGAAACAAAGAGTTTGTCGATGGGATTTTCCATGATTGCGTTTTCATTCCAGAATTCGTTCAGCAGTTTCTTTTTGAGCTTCAGCCGGTTGTTCCTTCTCTCCGAAATGCCCGGCTGCCGGCGTGTTTCGCTTCCCAGGCCAAACAGAATGTCAAGGATATGCCAGGAAGGTTTCCCCGCAGCTGCAAAGATATCCCTGCAATTCGAACAATAGGTAATATACGGATGATCGTTCTGGGCTGTCTTTTGTTTGACAGAATAGGCTGCGTATGGAGGATGGGCTATCGCGGTTTGCCCACCGTAACTGCAGCAGCCTGCAAGATTCCCTTCCAGAGGCAGGGGTTCAAGTGTAAACCCCGCATCCAGCGCAAGTTTGCGGACGGATTGCTGCACCTGAATTTCGTGACGGCTGGCGCAGGGATCAAACACCGAAGCCGTGGTCTCAGTAAACCGCTTTGCTAGCTGCAGCCCTTTATCGGCCATAAGCTGGTATAGGAATTCAGCTTTAATCTCCGGAAGGTGTTTCCGGAACATCAGTTTGCAGCTGGCACAGGCAAGGATCATCACCGGCTGCCCGAGCTTGTCCCAGTCATCCCGTATGTTATCAATGACGCGGGAGTGTAAAGGCTCATCACCGGCCCATTCAGCCGGGGCCCCGCAGCAGTTCAGCATAAGGGCAGTGCCTGGGAAGTGCTTCAGCAGGAAACGGTAGCTTTGGGTCACATATTCCGGGTCAGAAGCCCCGAGCTGGCAACCCGGGAAAAACGCGTAAGAGCTTGTAATAATCCCCGGGGGCGGTTTAACCAAGGCGGCTTCGGTATTGGAAAAATCCATATCCCTCAAAAAGAATTCATGAAATGCCCAGGGCATGGCGCCTTTTTCGCGCATGGCTTTATGGCTTTGCAGCAGGAAATCACCGGTATCTATGACTTTCGGACAAACCTCCTTGCATAAACCGCAATGGTCGCAGGTGGAAATCAACCTGGTCGCCAGTGTGGCATTACCGTCAAGCGAGCTTGGCTGTATGGTCACCTGCACCTCTTCAGTGATACGTTTCGGGAATTTCTGAAAATATCCCATCAGGGGTGAATAGCGTACGCAGGCATCGCAGGAGCATTTAAGGCAGCGCTTTGCTTCATCAACCGCCTCGGCTTTGGTGTATGAAACACCATTGTACGGAAGAATTGCCGGCGATTCACCCGGCCTTACGGCTTCGGGCATCAGCCTGGTACCCCCGGCCGGCACAGTATGGTTCATCTTACCTGTCTTCAGCCAGGTCTCGATCGCATTCGAGGCATTCAGTCCGTCGGCTATGGCATGCATGGTATCGGAACCGCTTAGCGAACCGCCAAGGAAAACCCCGTCTTTTGTACTGGCAAAGGCTACATCCGCAGAAAGCGAAAGCCCGAAATCATTTCCTCCTTTGCCCGTAGCAATATAAATTGCATCAAAATCCAAACTCTCCAGTGAAACAATTTCGGTATCCAGGTTCAGGGTGTATTTCTCATGTATAAATTGACTGCGGATGTCATCCATGAAAATTTCAGGAGATAACAGCTCGTGCAAGTGCCCGCCAATGCGCCCCGACTTTTCAAATACAGTGAGCTGGTATTTTTTAGTAAGCAGCCTCAGGGCGCATGCGAGTCCGCTGATACCCCCGCCAATTATAGCGATCCGCTTGTCTTTGGCCGGCATATTATACTGGTCGGGGGCGGTATCCCGGGCATAGTCCTGTGAAGCCTTCTCCAGCAGTTTCAGTGAAGCCGAACCTCCTTTGTCCTTCAATATGCATACACGGCTGCAGGGTTCCCCGCAAAGTGCGATCACTATGCCGGGAAACCCTACTGCCTGCCTGTATGACTTATACGCTATGTTAAACCTGCCCTGCTGAAGCTTCCCTATGAAATCCCTCACATCAAGATTGAACGGGCACTTTGCCGTACAAAAGGCAGGTTCATTCTGAAGACAGTCGGCAACCAGGTCATTATAGGCCATAAAGGGAGCTTAGAAGAATCGTTCTCCCGCGCCGCCCATAGGTTCGAAGAAATCTATGCCACCGTAAGGCACCGGGTTGGCTTTGATGTTTTCAAGTTCATCGTACAGGTCGGAACCAAGGAAATACTTTTTAGGAGGAGCGATCTTACCCCCGGAAGCAAGGATATCCAGCCCTTTCTTGACTTTTTCTTTGGTTGCCGGCATTTCGAACACCCTCACGCCACATGCGTTATATATGGCGTTCAGCACTGCCACATGTCCCGAAGCCTGGAATGCTTCCGAAGCGCCTGATGATCCGAAAGGTCCCGTGGTATCATGGCTTTCATGGTAAAGAAGGATGATGTCGTCGGGGATGTCCTTGATGTAAGGCACCCCGCTGGTAGCGATGTTGGTGTGTTTTTTAACATCCTCATAGTCTTCCGACAGCGCAAACCCTATGCTGTGGGAGATGCCGCCGTAAGCCTGTCCGTTGACGGCATCGATATTGCCGATTTTTCCCACGTCCGAAACGCAGACGAAGCGGGTGACCGTAGTCTTCCCTGTTTTGGTATCCACGGCAACCTCGGCCATATTCAGGGCGTAAGTGAATGCAGGGGTGGGATCGCCAATGCCCGTATTGGGGTCGAGGCGGCTGAGGCCTTCGGTGACTATGGTCATATATTTACCCTCATGCCTGGTGGGTATGCCTTCTTTCACCATCTCGTCGTAAGTCCTGAATGTTCCGTCGGCATTCTGCATAGCCTTCATCAACTTTTCGGCGGCCTTGATGGTAGCATGCCCGTTCATGTAATGGGAACGGCTGCCGGCCGACATCCCGCTGTCGGGGCATATCTTGGTATCACTCTGCACCAGCCTGATCTGTTCGGGAGTGATCCCAAGCGGCTTCAGGGCTTCAAGGGTCACCATGATGGAACCAACATCGCCTCCCTGCCCGAGTTCCTGCCAGGTGTCGTATTTTGTGATGGTGTTATCGGGATTGAGTTCAAGATGTACGGTGGCGCTGTCGGTGGCTCCTTCGGTAACGTTGAATCCTCCCCAGGCGAGGCCTACACCCCGGCGGATTTCAGGAGTATCCTTCTCCTTTGCCTCTTTCACAGCCTTGTCATAATGGGGTTTGAGCATCTTCATCATGTTCTCCATGGGGTAGAGCCTGAACGGACGGCTGTTGATGTTCGTTTCACCCTGGCGGGCTATATTCCTCCAACGGAATTCAAAGGGGTCGATACCGGCTTCTTCGGCCAGCATATCCATCAGGGCTTCACTCATGGTGTAGGCCTGGGGGGAACCGTAGCTCCTGTAAGCGGTGCCGAAATTATGGTTGGTGATCGCTATTCGCGAAAGCCCGGCAACATTGGGAACGTTGTATGGGAAGAATGCAAAACGCACCTGTTTGGTGATCACGTCATCACCTCCAAAGGTGTAAGCACCCTGGTCCATCCCGAACTCGAATTCGGCTGCGGTTATTTTGCCGTTCTTGTCGCAGGCCACGCGCCCGTTGGAATGGCAGGGACGGCGTTTACCCGAGAAATGCTGGTGTTCTTCATAGGTCATCGAAAGAGCAACAGGTTCTTTCATGATCATGGCTGCGGCAGCAATAAGGCAGATGTCGCCTGCATTGGTCGACCAGCCGAAACTGGCTCCTGTGGGGTTCATGATGATCCTGATCTTATCCCTGGTGATGCCTACTGAACTTCCTATACGGCCTATGGAAGAATAAACTCCCTGTGATTTGCACTGTATGGCAAGCATCCCGTCTTCATCGAAATAAGCCTGGAGAGGGTCTCCCTCGATAGACAGGTGAGGCTCGCGGGTGGCGAAGAAGCTTCCCGAGGCGCTGAAGGCCGAATCATCTATGATTCCGGCGACTTTTGTCGCATCATCAAGCCCTGCACCTTTCAGAACAGGCTGCATGGAGAAGATATTCGTTGTGTCTTCATGAATGCGCATGGCGCCGGGCATCACGGTATCCAGGTAGCCCAGGTATTCGGGCAGCTTTTCGATTTTCACTTTCACTTTCGCTGCAGCTTCGCGTGCATGGTCCCTGGTATCAGCAACAACCAGGGCTACCACGTCGCCGTAACGGAAGATCCTGTCGTCGCAGAGAACTTTTCGGCTGGGAACCATCAGGGTCGTGCGCTCGTGGAAGTGGCCTTCGGCCATGATATTCGTACCGCCGGCAGCAAGGATATCCTTATGGGTGATCACTTTCACCACACCCGGCATTTTTTCGGCTTCGCTGAAATCAATATCCAGGATTTTGGCATGATGGGCAAGTTTAGGCTGCACCATGACGACTTTAAGTGTTTCGGCCGGCATCTTGAGTTCCTGGTCGTCACCATAGTCGGCCAGTCCGCATACTTTTGCCAGGGCCGTCGGGCGAACTACTGCTTTACCGTAGTATTCGCCGTCGGCAGGATTTTTAAAGGAAATTTCTTCAATGGTAGCTTCGCCCCGCATTACCTTTGCAGCAGCCATCACCGCATCCACGATCTGTTTGTAACCTGTGCAGCGGCATACGTTACGGTGTTTCTGAAACCAGTCACGCACGTCTTCCCTTGTGGGGTTCTTGTTTTCCAGCAGAAGAGCATATGCCGACACGATGAAACCCGGAACGCAGAAGCCGCACTGAACGGCTCCATAATTCATCCAGGCAACCTGGATGGGATGAAGGTGGGTAGGCGTTCCAATCCCTTCGATGGTCAGAATACTGCTGTATTCATCAATTTTGGCAACCTTTTTAGTACAGGCACGAACCAGTTTCCCGTTCAGGATCACGGTACATGAGCCGCAAACACCTTTGTCGCAGCCTATTTTAGTTCCGGTGAGTCCCATCCGCCTGACTACGTCGGCTAAGGTATCCTTTTCAGGATTGCAGATAAACATCCGGTTGGCCCCGTTGATGCTGAGCCACATTTTTCTAAGCTTCATAAGCGTTCCTCCAAATAGTTGGTTATCAGGTTAAATTATAGTTAATAGTTCTTCTTCAAGGTAGGTGATCACAGTTTCAAGGAATTTCGGACAAACCGTATAAAAATGGGGTAGCTTTTCCATCAGTTCAGCCCCCTTCATGTTGCTGCGGTCAAAGCCGACGAGTTCGTTGCACATACTGGATCCGTGGATCTTCTCAAATTTTTCGATGAGCTCCCTGGTTTTTTCCCTGCAAAGGACTGCCGCCTCACGATCGGTGGATTTTGCATTTCCATATTTCAATCCTACCACCACCATGGCAGCTGTAAGTGCGCCGCAGGTCCTCCCGAAACCGCCCATGCCACCGCCGAACGGACAGGCAATTTTAAGCGCGGCATCGGTCTGAAGACCGTTTTCTTCAGCGAAAACAGCTAATACGGCCTGGGAACAATGGAAACCCGATTTGAACAATTCCAGGGCTTCCGCAACATGATCTTTTACCATAATGTTGTATTTTCAGATATCTTCGCAGAGCAAAAGCAAAAGTAAAATTTTTAGTTCATTTTCCGCCAGGTTTAATTTCTGAAAAATGAAATCAAAAATAGACAAACTCCGCCTGAATTATAAAATCTGGCTGGAAACTTCCGAAAAAATCGGGGTGCTTGGTGATAAAAAGTGTGAATTGCTTAAAAACATAGATCAAACCGGCTCGCTGATCAGCGCGGTTGAAATGATGGGCCTGACTTACAGGAAAACCTGGGGCAGCCTTAAGAAAATTGAAAAGGAACTTGGGTTTCCTCTCATCAAACCGAGCCGGGGCGGGACAAACGGCGGTAACACTGTCCTTACCAGGGAGGGGAAGATCATCATCGCGGCATTTGAAACGTTTCATGTCAAGTATGATGCGATCATTAATGACGGGTTTAACATCATCCTCTCCGAAATGAAACAAAAGATCCGGTAAAAGTCATTGCCCGGGGTCTTGTAATCATGTAAAATATTGATAATTTTGCGGCCGAATTGCAAAACCGTGCAATTCGGATTGTCAATACCCAGATACAGATTTTATGAACAATGCAATCTTTAATTTCCAGCTGCCCCAGAATGAAGCAATGCTTGACTATAAAAAAGGGAGCAGTGAACGAAATCAGCTTGAGCTCGAACTTCAGAAACAAATGGGAAGCCAGGTTGAAATTCCCCTGATCATAGGGGGCAAGGAGGTCAGGACAAACCAGACGGGGGAGGTGAGGATGCCTCACAGGCATTCTCATGTTCTTGCGACCTACCATAAGGCAACGGAGAAGGAAGCCGGGATGGCCATAGCTGCCGCACTTGAAGCTCACAATGTCTGGTCCAACCTTTCATGGACCGTACGCGCATCCATATTGCTTAAAGCCGCAGAACTGATAGGAGGGAAGTACAGGGCTGTGATGAATGCCGCTACCATGCTGGGGCAGAGCAAGAATATCTACCAGGCCGAAATCGATGCCGTTTGCGAAACCATTGATTTCCTGAAATTCAATGCATATTTCGCCTCCCGCATTTACGGAATGCAGCCGAGCTCGGCATTCAACCAGCTGAATAAAATGGAATTCCGCCCCCTGGAAGGATTCGTATTCACCGTGAGTCCTTTCAATTTCACTTCCATCGCCTCCAACCTGAACATGGCTCCTGTAATGATGGGGAATACTACGGTTTGGAAACCCGCAACAACTTCATTGCTGTCAAACTATTACCTGATGAAGATCTTCATGGAAGCAGGGCTCCCGGCGGGAGTGATCAATTTTATCCCCGGGAGCGGGGCTCTTATAGGGAAGACGGTTTTAGCTTCACCCCACCTGGCCGGGATACATTTCACAGGTTCAAACGAAACATTCAACTCCCTCTGGAGGGACGTATCTGTGCAGTTGCCTCATTATATTTCATATCCGAGGCTGATAGGCGAAACGGGAGGCAAGAACTTCATATTTGTCCACCCGACTGCCAGTTGCAGGGATGTTGCGGTCAACGCATACCGTGGCGCCTTTGAATTCCAGGGCCAGAAATGCTCGGCGGTTTCGAGGATGTATATCCCGGAGACCCTATGGCCTGAGATCAGGACAGAATTGTTAACAATATGCGCAGATGCCCCGATGGGTGACGTTACCAACAGAGGGAACTTCATCAATGCCGTGATAGACGAAGGGTCTTTCGACAACTGCATGAGCTACATCAATTACGCAAAGAATTCCAAGGAAGCCGAGATCATTGCAGGGGGTAAGGGCGATAAAACAAGCGGGTACTTTGTGGAACCCACCGTCATCGTCACCTCCAATCCAAGGTTTAAAACCATGGTGGAAGAGATCTTCGGGCCCATCCTCACCATTTATATCTATGCCGATGACAAGATGGAGGAAACCGTAAAGCTTTGCAATGAAACCTCTCCTTACGGACTCACAGGCGCCGTGTTCTCCCGCGACAGGGTGGCGGCTTCGGTCATGTGTGAACAACTAAGGTATTCGGCTGGGAATTTTTATATCAACGATAAACCTACGGGAGCCATCGTAGGTTTGCAGCCCTTCGGAGGTTCCCGTGCTTCGGGGACCAACGACAAGGCAGGAGGAGAATTCAACCTAATCCGCTGGATCAGTCCACGAACCATTAAAGAAACATTCCAGCCCGCATCGGATTACCGCTACGGCTATATGACTGAATAACAATAACGAATCAACAAACCAAAACAATCATGAAATTCAACTTACAAGACCTGGGAATCGAACAGCTGAACTACGGCGCCAGTACAGGGGAAACCTGGCTTGAGACTAATGGAGACGAAACAGCATCCTATTCACCTATTGACGGTTCAATCATAGCAAAAGTGAAAAATGCCACGCTTGATGATTATGAGCACCTGATGAACAAAGCACAGGAGGCCTACCTGAAGTGGAGGATTGTCCCGGCCCCCAAGCGGGGAGAGGTCGTTCGCCAGATAGGTGAGGCGCTGAGAAGGAAAAAAGCAGAACTCGGATACCTTGTTTCACTTGAAATGGGGAAGATCTATGAAGAAGGCCTGGGGGAGGTGCAGGAAATGATCGACATCTGTGAATTTGCAGTAGGGCAGTCGCGTTTGCTGAACGGCGCCACCATGCATTCCGAACGTCCGTTTCACCGCATGTACGACCAGTACCATCCCATAGGCATAGTAGGGATCATCACTTCCTTTAACTTCCCGGTGGCGGTATGGGGCTGGAACTCAATGCTGGCAGCCATTGCAGGCGACGTAGTCATCTGGAAACCCAGTTCAAAAACCCCGCTTTGCGCGATAGCCGTTCAAAAAATCATTGCCGAAGCCTTAAAGAAGAACAATGTTCCCGAAGGAGTGTTTAACATGATCATTGCAAAGTCTTCGGTACTGGGCGATAATTTTGCTGCAGATAAACGCATCCCCCTGGTCTCGGTTACAGGTTCCACTAATGTAGGCAGGAAAGTAGCGGCAATCGTTGGCAAACGCCTGGGTAAAACCATACTGGAACTCGGCGGGAACAATGCGGTCATCATTTCAAAACACGCCAGCCTCGAAATGACACTTCAGTCGGTCGTTTTCGGGTCGGTTGGTACCTGCGGACAGCGTTGCACCTCAACACGAAGGCTTATCGTTGACGAGCAGGTTTATGATGAAGTGAAACAGCGCCTGCTTGCAGCGTACCAGAGCATAAGCGAACGCATTGGCGACCCGCTTGAAAAAGACACCCTGGTTGGTCCGCTTGTAGACGGGACCGCGGTCAATAATTTCCTGCATGCCATCAGCGAAGTGCAGAAAGAAGGAGGCAAACTCATCTTCGGAGGAACGAAGCTGGAAGGGAGCAAATATCCTTCGGGCAATTATGTGATGCCTGCCATCGTGGAGGCTGAGAACCATTACAAAACGGTGCAGGAAGAAACCTTCGCCCCCCTAGTATACCTGATCCGGTATAAAACCATAGAAGAGGCTGCACACCTGAATAATAACGTACCCCAGGGACTTTCGTCCTGCATATTCACCGAGAACCTCGTGGAAGCAGAGAAATTCCTTTCCGAGACCGGTTCCGACTGCGGGATAGCCAATGTGAACCTGGGGACTTCGGGAGCCGAGATAGGCGGGGCTTTCGGTGGTGAAAAAGATACGGGAGGCGGACGTGAATCCGGTTCGGATGCATGGAAAGCCTATATGCGAAGGCAAACCAACACCATCAATTTCAGCGGAGAGACTGCCCTGGCCCAGGGGATCACATTTGATTTCTGAGCCTGGTTCATCACATGCAATTCCAGGACAATCAATGCCCTGAGATACTATCGCCATTATGATCCCCGCTGCCGGAATTTGAGGCATTTGCGATAGTACAAAGCATCTGAGTGCAATTATGTATTTTTGCTGCTTGATAATACCAAATAATCAGATATGCAAACAGTTTTTTCAAAGGCCGAAGAAATAAAGAATACAAATCTCAGGGCAGCGGTCTGCATCGTGGTCGAAACCAAAGGATCCACCCCGCGTAAAGCCGGGTCGAAGATGATCGTTTACGAGGACGGCAGTATATTCGGCAGCATAGGGGGCGGCACCGTTGAAAAAGAAGTGGCTGAAAAGACCCTTGAGCTGATTGCACTGGGCAAACCTGTCAAATGTTCCTTCAACCTTGAAAACGACCTGGGGATGCATTGCGGGGGATACATGGAAGTATACATAGAACCCATCAATCCTTCCCAGAAACTGTTTATTTTCGGGGCGGGACATATTGGAAAATCCATAGCGCATTTTGCCAGGGATTTTGATTTCTCGCTTACCGTGTTCGATCCCAGGGAAGGCATCTTTTCCGACCCTGAATTCAATGGATGCAACTGTATTGGCAAGGATTATTTCGAAGCTATAGAAGAGACGGTTTTTGATGAAAACACCTATATCGTCATCGTTACGCCCAAGCATATCTTCGACGAGGAGATACTCGTGAAGGTCACCCGAAAACCCCATGCATACGTAGGTATGCTGGGGAGTACAAGGAAAGTTGAACAGGCACGCAGCCGATTCCTGGCCGAGAACCTGCTTACATCCGAAGAAATAGATTCAGTGGATATGCCTATAGGGATAAAATTCGAAGCTCAGACTCCCAACGAGATTGCCATCAGCATACTCGCGAAACTTATTGACGTAAGGAACCGCATACAGAACAATAACAATTAGGCCCTTCATCTGCAGGCGGTCTCCCGGGCATCGCTGAATTAAAGATATCGCCCGGCTTTCCCTGTTTGCTGATCCTCCCGTTATCGATCACGTAAACATAGTTTGAAAGCCTGGAAACCTCGTACACATCATGGCTCACCAGCAAGGTAGTGGCATTAAAATTTGTATGCGCCTGGATGATCTCCTCCTGCAAAGCCAGCCTCATTTCGCTGTCGAGGGCACTCAAAGGTTCGTCGAGCAGCAGTATCCTGGGTTTCCTTGCCAGGGCCCTTGCCACGGCCAGGCGTTGCTGCTGTCCGCCCGATAGTTTCCCCGGCTTCCGTTCGCATAAACCCTTCAGATGGAAAACATCCAGCAGTTCCGAGATATACTTATGTTCTTTCAGCGGACTGGCGTATAACAGCTGCTCCTTCACCGTCATGTTCGGGAAGAGCGCATAATCCTGGAACACGAAGCCGATATCGCGGAGCTGGGGTTTAATGTTGATGTTTGCGCCCGAATCGTACCAGGTCTGGCCACCCACCTTAATAAATCCGCCCTCAGGCTTTATTAATCCTGCAATGATCCTCAGCAAAGTGGTTTTCCCGGCTCCCGATTTGCCGAAAACCGTGACAAGAGCTTGCTCGGGAATGTTAATGCATACATCCAGTTCCCCCTCACCCTCATTCGTGTGGAGCTTCTTTTTCACGTGCAGATCTATCAGAACCTTTTCCATTTCTGGTATTCCCGGTTTACACTGTAAATAAAAAGCAAAATGATAAAACTGAAGAGGAACAGGAACATGGCGTATTTGCCCGCCATCCCGAAATTCAAAGCCTGCACCTCGTCATACACAGCCAGGGAAGCCACCCTGGTTTTGCCCGGGATGTTGCCGCCAATCATCAGTATTACCCCGAACTCGCCTATGGAATGAGCGAATGTGAGGCAGATGCCGGTGAGCAGGGCCGGTTTGATATTTGGCAACAGTACCTTTGAGATCGTTGTCGTTCTTGATTTGCCAAGAGTATATGAAGCATCCTTGAGTGAAGCCGGCAGGTTGCTGAAGCCCGTTTGTATGGAATTGACCATGAACGGCAGATTAAAGATCACCGAACCGATGAGTATCCCGGCGAAGGAGAACGCCAGCCTGATGCCGAACCAGTTATTGAGCCATCCGCCGAACAGGTAATTCGGACTGAACGCCAGCAGCAGGTAAAATCCAAGTACCGAAGGGGGCAGTACCAGGGGCATGCTCACGAGAGCCTGCAATACTACTTTTGAACGGAAAGTGGAATACGTAAGAAAATAGGCCAGGGGGATGCCGATACAAAACAGGATAAGCGTGGTAAGAGAGGCGAGCTTTATCGAGATCCAGAACGTTTGTAAGAAGGCTTCATCCATTTTAGGGCAGGCTATTTGTCTTCAACGGGCAGTTTGAAACCATATTTGCCAAACAAGACCCGCACTTTCTCAGATTCAATGAATTGAACAAAGTTAAGAACATCCTTGTCCGTTTCCGAATTTTTAATGATCACATAAGCCTGTTCCAGTTTAGAATGGCTTTTCCCGTCAAGGATGAAATACTTCCCTTTCGAACTCATCTCGGGCGAGAGGGCCAGGGAAAGCGCGATAAGCCCCAGCTCGGCATTACCCGTTAAGACAAACTGTGCTGCCTGGGAAACATTCTCACCCTCGACAATTTTATCCTTTATCTTGTCGTAAAGGGAGTAATATTTCAGGCATTCCACGGCCCGTTTACCATATGGGGCCACCCTCGGATTGGCGATGGAGATCTTTTTAATGTCAGGGTTGTTCAAAATCTCTATGCCTTTTGAAACATCCAGAGTGGAACTCCACAGCACCAGGTGCCCTATGGCATATAGTTTAGGCTTGCTGCCCGCGAGGTTCATGGAATCCAGTTTTTTGGGGAAGGAGATATCCGCAGAAAAGAAAATATTAAACGGAGCCTGGTTCACGATCTGCTGGTAAAGGTTACCCGATGAACCGTAAATGATATCGACCTTAATACCGGGGTTTGATTTTTGAAATTCGTTGCTCACTTCATCCAGGACAAACCTGAGGTCGGCGGCGGCTGCAATAGTAATTTTCTGAGCCGGCAGGATGGAAGTTGAGAGCAGGAAAACAGTAAGAACAAGTAGTATTCGTTTCATATGCATCAGTATAGCGATGGTGCAAAAATCGGTTTTTTTGCGTTCACAGCCAAGTGTTTTTCCATGTAAAAGATAGTTATATGTTGCCCGGGACGCGAGATCCGGGGAATATAGCTTGTGATATTTCATTTTTGACTGCGGATGAGGGAGCGGGGACTTTCAAACTACACAAACTGATCAGCGATTACTGGTTTTACTTTTTATCGAATAATACGCCGTATTTCCCGGGAGTAAGATCTTTTCGCCAGTGTAAGTGCCCGGCAGTTCGTTGATGATTCTGCCTTTATTGATACGGACCAGGAAAGTACAGGAGCCGGTTAAAGGTATTTTCAGCTTGACATCATTTGTAAGTTCTGTGAACCATCCCATGGTTTCAAAAACATAACGGCAGGTATCACCGGTGGTCCAGTCCCCGCGGACTTTACTGTTTGGGAAGCCAAAAGCATTGACTTTGTATTCGAGTCGTAATGCAGTATCAGGAATTATCCTTACTGTCGAGTTCTCTAAATCAAACAATATCACCCTTGGATTGAGCCTGGCAAACTCTGCATTTGTCAGATGGAATTCCTTGGAGGAGAAATAAGGCGTTGCGAGCATAAGTCCTACTGTTATCACAGGCAGCAAAATGCCCATGGCCAGGGTGATCATTCTTGCTTTCTTTTTCTGGTCTGCGGATGAGAGAACGGGAATTTCAACAGGCTTATCGGCCCGGAACAAGTAATACATTATCAATGCGGTGAGCCATACGAGCAGCCCCGCCCAGAGCACATCGCTGGCAAAATGCCCCCCCGCCATCATCCTTGCGATCCCTATGATGATCCCATAGCCAAGGCCAACCGCCAGTATAGAATATGCGAGGATCTTTTTCCGCTTTCTCAGGAACAGGTAGGGGATTGCCAGGTAAAACCCCATGGAACAATGCCCGCAGGGGAAACTCTTGCCCTCGTTCGTGGCTCCTTTTTCGCAAACGCAGACAAATTTTTCGGTACCCCCGAACTCAGTGATCTCGCGGGGGCGGGGACGACCCGTATGATCTTTCAGCACCAGGTTAACGATAAGTCCCGGCCCTACAACCATGGTAAAGATCAGCACCATGGATGCTTTGCGGTAATTGATGAATTTTACATTCCAGTAGGAGAGGGTGACCATGATGAGTCCGGCAAAGGCGAGGAAGTAACCCGGGAAAATACCGAAACGGTAAATAAAATCCCAGAAGGGATGGAATTGAAGCAGCCAGCCTTTTTCGGGCGAATAAAAATACCGTTGAAGGGCAATATCCGCATCAGTAAGACGGAAAATCAGGGTAGGCAGCCCCATGAGCAGCAGGATTACTGAAAAGTCTTTAAACGCCCTGGTTTTTATGATTTCACCGAATTTCATCCCCGGTAGATTGAGTTTTTAAAGATAGAAATTTTCAGCGGAAGAAGTCCTTCCCGGGAATACTCCTTGTAATTGACTCAGGATTACATAGCGAGAATCAGCTAACCGCTGCGGTAACTCCTCCTGCTGACGCTCCTTCGTCACGCTGTTTCAGGAGCATTGCATAGGTGCCGGCAAGCATCAGGATAACCTCCATGGGATCATTCTGTACGAAGGTGATCTCACCTGATTTTTTTATCCCATATTTCATATGCAGCCGCATCAGGATCACATTATTCTTTTTCCATACCCAGGTCCTGCCCCAGAAACCCTCCTTCACAAGATCATAAACTTCCCCATTGCTGCTGGTGAAACTCAGCAGGCGGCGGCTCATCCTGCCGAATGAGAATTTCAGTAAATCCGTTTCCTGGTCTTTCTTCCTCAGGGTGATGTATGTCTTCCAGAATCCCTTACGCTCCAGGCTCCATTCCTCTTTCCCTGAACATACATAAGCAAGGGTGCCAAACACTTTCGGCAGAACGATAGTTCCTACCACTTCCTCGCCTATGGCAAGCTCATATTTTCGCTCCAGCATTTTCGGCTTTCTTAACTGTATGGTCGTGCCTGGAGATATTTGCATTTTGTAATTATCCATTTTCCCGGGTTTAATGAATTTGTGATTTAATTTAGACCAGTTCAAAATTACGGAATGATTGCGAACAATCAGAGGCCCGGCATTAAATTGTCATTAAATAACCCCTTGCCTTTAAATACCTGGAAATACCGACGGCAGAAGATTGGAATCAGACGAATAAGTACGCGACCTCGAAGACCATAGGCCTGTAAAGAAATATAAGGAAAACACTCAGCAGGATGGCGAAGCAGGTTCCTTTTAGCAGGCAGATCCACCACTTCGGCCTGAATACAGTCGAGAAGACCTTAGCCGAGTATGTTCCGAAAAGCAACATAACAACCAGGCTGATCGAGTGTTCGAGCAAAGCGGAGTATGTTATATTGCTTCCGGGCCGCAAAATGATGGAAAGTATCACAGGTATGAGGGTGAAAAAGACCAGGATCAAAAAAATGTTGATTTCGGTTGCCAGGATAAGGTCATCATAGAAGTAGCGTTTGGTGCGAAGGAAGAGGCCCCGGATAAGCGTGGCTGCAAAAATAACCAGGAGGAACAGCATGAATTTCGACACTTTTTCGGAAACATGTTTAAATTTTTCGTTAAACTTCTCCTCGCTGATTTTCCCTGTAACAATTTTCTGATCGATTTGCGACTGGATTAGCCTGCCCGCCAGGAAACTCTGCCTGTATTCATTCAGAGAAACATTAAGCCCCGAGAAACCCGGAAACACCAGGTACAGAACTACAATAAAGAGGAACATCGAAACCGGTTTGAAGTATTTTTTCCGTACGCCATTGCAATAATCCAGCGACATCTGCCCCGGTTTCAGTAGCATCGTTTTAGGCTGGTCCAGAATGTGCCCTCAAAATGAGTGATGAAATGGAACATTTCGCCAAACAGAGCGAGGATATGCCGGTCATTTTCTTCAAATGCCTTTTGTCCGCAGTGGTTGCAGTATTTATCCACGAAATGGGTCCCGCAACTTTTACAGACTTTCACTGGAGCATTCATCAGGATTATCTTAAAAAATGATCTTGGCTTTATCTGCCAATTAATCGGCTAATTTATTTATAAGTTTTTAATTGACAGCAGTAGTTTAGGTTCAATATCATTAATGACTGCGGATGAGGGAGCGGTGGATTTCTTTGAGGTCACAATTTGTGACCTCAAAGATTAACTTCGTTTAACCTGGGGAATTTTAAACCCAACAGGCTCCATGGGTTGGCTTTTTTTATGCATCAGTTGTTTGATCGTTTCGAAGATGAGCAGGATATCCTCATCATGGGAATAAACTGTTCGTTCCAGTTCCTCGATCTTTTCGGCCAGTTCCTTATTCGTTTCAAGGAATTTTCTCATCTGGACGAAAGCCCGCATGATGGTGATGTTTACTTCGATGGCTTTATCTGAATTTAATACTGAAGAAAGCATTGCTACGCCTTGTTCTGTAAATGCAAATGGAAGGTATTTTGTTCCGCCTTTCTTTGAGGTCACAATTTGTGACCTCAAAGAAAGAGCCTCATCTTCAGTTAGTTCGAACATGAAATCAGCAGGAAATCTGCTTAAATTCCTTCTAACCGCCTGCTTTAAAACCTTCGTAGGAACCTCGTAAAGTCTTGCCAAATCAACATCCAGGATAGCTTTTTCTCCTCTGATAAAATGGATCAACCCGCTAATTGTTTCCATTTTCACCTGTAATTCTGTTGTCATCTCTCTTTAATATTATGTGAACCTGTGTCTTGCAAACTTGAGGACGCAATTTGCGACCTCAAACATCTGCCGCAAAACGGACCTGTATCCTTCACTTAATCCACCAACTTAGTAAAAGTGATAAACCGACCTGCATTTTATTCAGGAGGTCACAACCGATTATTATATCACTGTGGATGGGGGAGCGGCGCTTCGCTTTTATACCTGATCAGCTGAGAAGTGTTTTAATCCACTTGATGCAAATAATGAGAGCAGCTGGATTCGACCGATTTCATTGAGTTGTTGCAAGCGTTCTCCAGGCAAGAACTGTTCGTCTACATTAAAACTGAAATGTGTATTGTTGTTATTAGCAAAGTAATAAGTGTTGGCTCGATTGCTCACAATAAAAAGCTGAATAAAACACAACAATGAGTTTGTGTAGCCATTGCCTATGTCGTTCTTATAATCCACAATTTGTTGCATTGCTTTACGTGAACTAACTTCCAAACTCTTTAATTCAATTTGCACTACTGGTAGTCCGTTAATCAATAAAATAACATCATCGCGGTGATGACTATTTTGGGTATTAATGCGAAGTTGATGAATGACTTCATAATCATTTTTGCACCAGTCCTTTATGTAAACCAGGGTATAATGAAGCGGGGTTCCGTCCTCACGCAAAAAGGTATTGATTTCACGTAAACGTTTTGAGGAAGTAAAAACATCAGCATTGATAATTTCGTCTCTTAAACGTGCAAATTCCGAATCAGTTAAGTTAACACGATTGAGTGATTGGAACCTTTCCCGGAATTTTTTTTCAAGTGTATCCCTGTCATGTATATCAGACCTGTAGGTGTATTTTAGGTCGGTTAACTTCGTTATTAAACTATCTTCTATTTGAGTTTCCTTGATCATTAAATTTTTGTTGAGGGCAAGGCTGATGTTGAACTTTTACAGAGTTCTTGACGGCAAATAGACGGCTTAATGACGGCAGGAAGCCCTATGCAATTTTTATGCTGATAACCTGAAAAGATGTCAGTTTTTATGCTGTTTGTATACAGTATACCTTAACTGGACCTTAACCGAACCTAAAGCGAAGGAAAGATCACTGGAAAAATCCTGCCAAATCTGCAGAAAGGGTCACATCGCGGGAGGTAGGGTCGGGCCATTCCGCTCCCTCATCCGAAGTCAATAAGGATTTAATTTATTATCAGGCAAGACGCGATTTTCGTAATTTTCGGCGTTAATACTGAGGCTAAGGTGAATGGTGTACCCATATTTAATGCTTGTTAAACTGCCCGGGATGAAATTGATGAAGAGGTTCATGCTTAATTGCTTCCTGCCGGCCCTGCTGCTTCTGGCGGCAACATCCGGCTGCCGAACAATCAGGGTTGAGAAGCCGGCCGAGCGGTATGATGCGCCGGAATATCATCCGCAGTATTCGAATATTACGGTTCCCCTGGAGGTGAATAAGGTGCAGCTGAAAAAGCTGGTGAATAAACGGCTTACGGGTCAGCTGTATGCCGATACGAGCTTCGACGATAATGACAAGGATAACCTCATGCTGTTTGCTTCGAGGATGGACAGCATCGACGTGGGTTTCGAAAATAATTTCGTGACGTACCGCGTGCCCCTGAAGATCTACCTTCGTAAACGGATTGGGGTACAGCTGCTTGGGATGAACATCGGCGATATCAGGGATGCGGATGCGGCGGTGGCTCTGAAGTTCAAAACGAAGCTGAACATCAATAGGGACTGGAGCCTTTCAACGGTGACCCTGCCCGATGGCTATGACTGGATCAGCATGCCTACGGTTTCTTTCGCGGGCTTCAACCTGCCCCTGCCGCTGATTTCCGACATCCTGCTGAAGGGAAGTCTGGGTGATGTTGCGAAAGGGATCGATAAGTCGGTGAAGTCGGCCGTGGACCTGCGGAAGATCGTTGGCGATGCCTGGACTTCCATGCAGAAGCCTGTCCTGCTCTCGGCCGGGGATTCGCTCTGGCTTAAACTGAGCCCCGCTGAGCTGAGTCTGCTGCCAATCCAGGGGAAGGGCGGGAATATGCTCTCTTCGCTGGGGCTTAAGGCGCTGGTGGAGCTGTATTACGGGCGGGAACCTGCCTGTACGGTGAACCCCGGACTTCCCCCGCTCAAGATCACATCGGCCCTCCCCGAACAGTTCAACATCAACCTCAGCCTCGATATCCCGCTTTCTTATATCAATTCGCTCGCGCGGACGTCTATGCATGGTTATACCATGAGTTACGGTCGTTACAAGGTGATCGTCAAAGATATCACCATCTACGGACAGGGGGACAAGCTCATCGTGGAACTCCCGGTGGATGGGACGGTGAAGGGCACAATCTACCTGGCGGGTGCTCCTGTGTTTAATAAGGATTCACTTAGTATAGAGATGTCTGACCTTGATTTTTCGGTGGCTACGAAGAATGTGGCGGTGAAGACGGCTTCCTGGCTGTTTCACTCCCCATTGGTACAGAAACTCCGCTCCAAACTGGTCTTTCCGATAGGTGAACAGTTGCGATCAGCGCGTGAGGCCGTGGCTGCTTCCTTACAGGAGAACCGGGCGGTCGAGAATTTCAGGATAAACGGCTCAATCGACCGCCTCGACCCGGAAAAAATACAGATCACGCCGCAATCGGTGAAGGCGTATTTCGTGTTGACCGGGAGGGTGAGGGTGGTGATGAGTGTTGATAAGTAGTAGCTGGCAATGTACAAAGTACAAAGTACGATGTGATTAATCGGTGATCGTGAGGCTGAGCTGCTTTCCAAGGCCGATTTCAACCAGCCGGTATAAAGTCGAAAGCTGAATATCGCTATGCCCGTTCTCAATCCTTGAAATAAAACTCTTTTTAGTGCCTGTCTTATCAGCAAGCTGCTGCTGGGTCATCTTCGCCAGCCGCCTTTCTTCCTTGATAGTTTCACCGATCACAAATGCCTTTGCCCTGATCTCAAATTCAGTCCTCTTTACACTGCCAATAGGACCGTAACATACATCCAGGTGCTCCTCGAAGGTGGTCAGATCCGGGTTGCTTTTATCTGATTTCATTTGATGGGTGGTTTTTTTGAAGAAAAGTATTCTTTTTTGATTCTCAGTGCTTTGTCAATTTCAGATCCGGGAGTTCTATTCGATTTTTTTTGAAAACCATTAAACAGAACAATGATTCTACCTTCATCAAAACAGCAGAATACCCGGTCCCTTACTCTATCCATCGCAAAGTTAACTAATAATGGAACATGAAATAAAGTTTAATGAGAATTCTTCTTGAGATAGCGTAAAATTATCATGCAGCAGAAGAGTTTCCCAGTTCCTTAATCCGGTCAAAGGGAAAAAGTGATAGGCAATTGGGGGAATTAAAAATGAAGCCGGACTCAACAGGTTTAAACTTTCTCCAGCTCCTCGAGCAGCGCTCTTCGCTGCGGATATTTTTGCTTCAACTGCTTTACAAATTCTTCGGCCTGCTTTACTTCCCCAATCTTTTTCATCCTTCGAACGAAACGGGCGGCTTCCTGGTAATGGTTCCGGCCTGTGCCACGTTCGAGGAGTTCAAGAATACCATGCTTATATAATCCTGCGAGCTCTTCTGGGTAAAGCTTTGCCAGGTATGGTTCATACTCCTTTATCCCGTTCAGAGTAAGATGTTGGCTTATGGTCTGGAGGAGCTGCTTCCAGCGTTCTTCCTGAATGCAAAGCCAGGCAAGCATATGGGTGTCGGACCAACTGTCTTTGCCTGCAATATCTTTGATCAGTTTGTCGACAAAAGCTGGCCATTCGCTTTCATCAACCTGCGTCTTCAAGATTTTGTAATATTGCCGGTGATCGCGATTGAACTGGCCGAAAAGATACCGGGCATGTGTAACAGCCGCCTCCCTGTCTTTCTGTTCCAGGGCGATTTTCAAAAGCCAGTCGACCCATTGGTTGGCCAAACCGGGTTTATCTTTCTTGTCCTGCAGTATCCCCTGCCTTGCGAGATCCCCTGCTTTTTTGAGGTCTCCCAACTCCATTGCTTGTTTTATCGCCTGTTCGCGGATGGAAGGGTCTTTCAAATGCCTTGCCATATAGGCATCGGCTTCTTCATCTTGCCCGCTCTTCCGCAGTATAAGCAAAACCATCTCCCTGGCCCTGTCTGCTTCATATTCGGAATGGGGAACCGATTCGAGCAATTTCAACAATAGCTCTGCTTCCTGCTTCTCCTGCGTCACTTCGGCTGCCAGACGCACAATACCCATATGCCAGTCCCATCCATCGAAAAGCTTTTTCTGGAATGCGGTTGCTGCATAATCGAACAACCATTTGCGCTGTTCTTCAGGTAATTTTGATGCAGCAGCCTGCCCAAGGGTCTCGACGGCTGCTTCAACGCAGCCGCCAATATCCCCATCGCTGTCATCGGCAAACTGCAGGGCCTTGACCATCTCTTCGAGTACAGCACAGGAGATCAGCATCGCAGTCTGGTAATTCTTCATCTCCAGGTGTTTCTTTGCGCTTGAAAGCAATCCGTACACAGCTTTACTCACCGATGCGGCCCTGTTCCATTCAATAAATCCGCCCCGGCCTTTGGCTGACTGAAGTATGGATTTTACCTGCTGCGCATAGACTGACTTGGATTCTCCTTTGATACTGGATGTAAACTCCGCCAGGAATCGCCTGCGGAATGCGGGATCTGCCAGACTCTGCTCCCGGATAAAACCTTCCAGCGCTTCGACTGACAGCTTGGACAATATTTCATCGACCTGCTCTTTAACGGTTTTCGGGCCGGCTTTTTTCTCCGACTTCTGCTTTGGTGCTGCTGACGTTTTTTTACCCCGGACCCTGATCCCCATTGAATCCCCTTGCAATGCAAACAGCAGTGAAACAACATGTTTGCAAACCGGTCCAAAGTCATACGGACAGGTACAGGAATAGTCCGTAATAACCTCATTCTTAATTGTGATTGACACCCGGTAGGGTTCCGATCCCTGGACAATGGCTTCATAGAGCCCAGGAGACAATTCTTCAGGTTCTTCTACCAGGCCTTTTCTGAAATAGTCCAGTCCCCGTTTGAGAATGGTCTCATCGATGATCTGTTCGAATTGGTTTATTGGAATGTTCATGGCATGATTATATTTTCAGGTCTCATGTGACAAGGATAGTAAACAATTTGCGATTGACAAAATATTCATGAGAGTTCCAGGCCGTTTCGGATATCAGTATTTATTGATTCACGAATTAAGATGTCACTAAAAGTTTTAAATTGAGTATATTTGTAAATCAATCCGGTGATTTTGAGCGCTAAGGCTATTCAAAATATGATTTTTCCACAGCCTGATGAAAGCATGGAAGACTTTCTCAGCTCAGAGCGTTACCTGGCAACCTTCAGGGAAATCTCAGTTTCTGAGATGGAAACCCAGGAAAATGCTAAACGACTTTTCAACTCAATGCTGACTCCTCTTCAACGACTGGAAATGATGAACATCTTAAACAGGATGTTCTATAATATCGATCCCTCAAATCCTCCTGAAATGCCCCGGGAGATTATCATTGACCGGCAATGATGCAACTTTATCCCTGGCACGAAAAGATCATTGGGCTACTTCTTGAAGCTAAGATCAACTTTTTGGTTATCGGAGGATATGCTGTGAATTATTACGGTTATGTGAGGCCAACTGGTGATATTGATATCTGGCTGAAACCCGATGAGGAAACAAAGTCTGCGTTCCTGGTAATGCTGAAAAAAGCAGGGATATCAGATGAATCCCGTTCCCACATTGCCGGTCTTGATTTTACCTCGATGGCGGCCTTTCACATTGGCCAGGAACCGTTCAGGTTTGATTTCCTTACGAAGATAAATGGCGTAAATTTCAATGAAGCCTGGAATTCCAGGGCCAAGATGAAGATGGGAGCATTTGAACTGCCTGTAATTTCGAAGGATTACCTCATCCTTTCAAAGATTTCCACAAACCGCACTCAGGATAAACTGGATGTGGAGGAATTGCAGAGACTATCCTGAAATTCGCTTCTCTGACCCAGGCCTGGGCCATCAAACGGTGCTCCCTCATACTTACCAGGGCCTCCCTTACCTCGTGGCGGCCGGCATTCACACCGAATTTGTAGTCGATAACCTCGTGGCCGGTCCACAGTTTCACATCGGTGACCCCGCTTCCGCCCAGGTCGATACGGGCTGCGGGATCGGGGACCTCCCCGCGTTTTTGATTGGTCATTCCCTCGACTACACCCAGCGCTTTCTCAAGCACCGGCATCCACAGAAACATAAAAATAAGGAGGTAAAGGGTTTTCATGGCGAGCTGGGTTTGGTGTTTCGAAGTTAGGAAATATTATTCAAAAGCCGGGAATGGTTAGCTTCAATTATTGAAATAGGCCCGGAGTAATTGCATGCAAAATCCCGTAATTTAGCAGCCTGCAACAAGCCTGCCGGGTTGGATGGGCTTTTTTTATAAAACCTTAAATATGAGCATACCCGAAAATACAAATACCAGCCACAGTTTTACCAACAACCTGATCCGTGAAAGCAGTCCGTACCTGTTACAACATGCTCACAACCCTGTCAACTGGCATCCCTGGGGCGAAGAGGCATTGCTTAAAGCAAAGATAGAAGATAAATTATTGCTCGTCAGCATTGGCTATGCAGCCTGTCACTGGTGCCATGTGATGGAACATGAATGTTTTGAGGATGAGGCGGTGGCCGGGTTCATGAATGAGAACTTCGTTGCCGTTAAAGTGGACAGGGAGGAACGGCCTGATGTGGACCAGGTGTATATGAATGCTGTGCAACTGATTGCAGGGAATGGCGGATGGCCTTTGAATGTGATTTGTCTGCCCGATGGAAGGCCTGTTTACGGGGGTACTTATTTCCCAAAAGAGAGGTGGATTGCGATGCTGGAACAGGTCCTGGATTTTGTAAAGAAAAATCCTGTTGAGGCTGAACAACAGGCAAAGTCACTCACCGAGGGGATCAGGGGGAGCGAGATGATCCGTGAAAATAAAGAGGAGGCGGAATTCACTATGGATGAGCTGGCTTCGGTCTTTTCAAACTGGAAAAAGGGAATTGATTTTATTAGCGGTGGACTGCATCATGCGCCTAAATTTCCCTTACCGGTGGGCTATGAGTTTTTATTACATTATCATTTTCTCAGCGGGGATGCCGATGCATTACTGGC
Organism: uncultured Bacteroidales bacterium; assembly: GCA_903877385.1. Lineage (GTDB taxonomy): Bacteria > Bacteroidota > Bacteroidia > Bacteroidales > FEN-979 > CAIRDP01. The sequence continues at coordinate 72,964 of CAIRDP010000022.1, read as the reverse complement.
TGTGACCACCACCCTGGATAAAATGGCCGGGGGCGGGATCTGTGACCAGCTGGGAGGGGGATTCTCCCGTTATTCGACGGATGCGCTCTGGAAAGTCCCGCATTTTGAGAAAATGCTGTATGACAATGCACAGCTTGTTAGCCTTTACTCAAAAGCTTTCCAGCTGACAAAGAACCTTTGTTATCAGGCGGTTGTTTATGAAACAACAGGATTAGTTAAACGGGAACTGACATCCGCCGAAGGCGCATTTTATTCTTCACTTGATGCGGATAGCGAAGGTGAAGAAGGACGGTTCTATGTTTGGAAATTTGATGAACTGAAAAGAATTTTGAATGAGGATGCCGGTTTGCTCATGGATTATTACAGCCTTACCGAAGAAGGCAACTGGGAGAACGGGAATAATATCCTTTATAAACCGGTCCCGGATAAAGAAATGGCAGAGCTGTTTGGTATGCCGGAAGAGGAACTGATGCACAGGATCAGAAAAGCAAAGAAGCTACTGTTTGAGGAACGCAGCAAACGAATACGTCCTGCCCTCGATGACAAGATCCTTGCTTCCTGGAATGCCTTGATGCTGAAAGGATATGTTGATGCATATAGGGCTTTTGACGATGAGGATTTCCTGCGTTCTGCGGTAAGCAATGCTGAATTCATACTGCAAAACCTCAAACATGATGACCATCGCCTGGACAGGAATTTTAAAAACGGAAGATCCTCCATCAACGGCTTCCTGGACGATTATGCCTTTACCATTGATGCTTTTATTGATCTCTACCAGGCCACATTCGATGAGAAATGGCTGCTTGAAGCTCAGCAGCTGACAGCCTATGCCCTCCCACACTTTTATGATGAGCGCAGCGGGATGTTTTATTACACCTCTGATCTTGACCCTGCTCTTGTCGCCAGGAAAATGGAAATATCCGATAACGTAATCCCTTCGGCCAATTCAGCAATGGCAAAGAACCTGTTTGTCCTCGGGCGTTTGTTTTTTAATGACGATTACCTGGAAAAATCGAAAAGGATGCTGAACAATGTACAACAGGATACATTCCGGGGAGGTGCATATTACGCCAACTGGGATATCTTAATGGCCTGGTTTGCAAGCGACCCCTATGAAGTTGTTATTGCCGGGGGGGATTGTTTATCGAAACGCAGGGAGTTCGACAAGCACTATTTGCCGAATGTGTTCTTATGCGGAGGCAAAGAAGAAAGTAACCTGGCCATACTTAAAGGCAGGTTTGTTGAGGGACATACAACAATTTACACATGCCGGGATAAGGTTTGTAAAATTCCAGTGAGCAGGGTTGCGGAAGCAATGGAGCAAATTCTGGCAATGGGATCATTTCGGTTCCCATAATTCGATCTTATTTCCCTCCGGGTCGAGAATATGCAGGAATTTGCCGTACTCGAACGACTGGATCTCGTCAAGAATGGTCACCTTATCGGCTTTTAGCTGTGCAGCAAGGGCCTCAAGGTTGTCAACCCTGTAATTGATCATGAATTCCTTTTCTGAAGGGGCAAAATATTTAGTATCGGCGGGGAATGGGCTCCATTGGGTCAAGCCGGTAACGGCTGGCTCTGAGGCCTCTTTCCACTCGAATGTTGCTCCGTATTCGCCTGTTGGCAGGCCAAGGTTCTTTGAATACCAATCGTTAATCTTCTGAGGGTCTTTGCATTTGAAAAAAAATCCCCCTATGCCTGTTACTTTTTTCATGTTACTGGTGTTTGTTTGCGGGGATGGTATCCTTCTTAATATTAGGCTAACCGGGGATACTGCTCCCGCAATTTTTTGTAAATATCTTCAAAATATCGAAACGTCCGCAAGCGGGAATCGTTTTGGATTAACATTATGAAATTAATTATTTGATTTTTATTGGTTTTCCTGACCGGCTTGCACGAACTTTGCAGTTTAATTTTGATACCTTGTCATGGAAACAAAAATGAAAATACGAAAACTTGGAAAAAACGGGCCTGAAGTCTCGGCCCTGGGTTTGGGCTGCATGGGTATGAGCTATTCTTACGGCCAGCCGGGCGATAAGAAGGAAATGATTTCTTTACTGCGGATGGCCGTTGAGCGTGGTGTCACGTTTTTTGACACTGCGGAAGTCTACGGACCTTTCATAAACGAGGAACTGCTTGGCGAAGCGCTGGCACCCCTCCGCAAACAAGTCGTTATTGCCACGAAATTCGGCTTTAAGCTGGATCCGGCCGGAGGACCGAAATGGATAGGACTTGACAGTCACCCGAAACATATCAGGGAGGTGGCCGAGGCTTCTCTTAAACGCCTGAGGACCGATGTGATCGACCTGTTTTACCAGCACAGGGTTGATCCCAACATCCCTATGGAGGATGTGGCCGGGGCGGTGAAAGACCTTATCAGCGAAGGCAAGGTGAGATTTTTCGGGCTTTCGGAGGCTAGTGTGAAATCGATACGCCAGGCTCATGCCGTACTGGAGGTTTCTGCCCTGCAAAGCGAATATTCCTTATGGTGGAGGGAGCCTGAAGTTGAAATCTTACCCACGGTTGAGGAACTCGGGATAGGATTTGTGCCATTCAGTCCACTTGGCCGGGGATTCCTTACCGGTAAGATCGACGAGAATACTACCTTCGATGCAAACGATTTCCGTGCCAACCTTCCGCGTTTCACCCCCGAAGCACTCAAGGCAAACCAGGTGCTGGTGGAGTTGCTTAAAGGGATTGCTGTCCGCAAAAATTCCACGCCTGCGCAGATCGCACTGGCCTGGCTGCTTGCCCAAAAGCCCTGGATCGTGCCCATACCGGGGACCAAAAAGCTGGAACGCCTGGATGAAAACCTGGGTGCTGTTGCTGTAGAATTGACTGCGGATGACCTGCGTGAGATAACTGAGACTTCCTCGAAGATTAAGATACAGGGTGGAAGGTACCCTGAGAACCTTCAGAAGATGACTGGAAAATGAAATAAACCCGTATTAATCCCGGGGCAGAGCCCTGTCCCCGGGTTACGCCCCGGGAAGTGGAATTTACCGGGAAATGAAATTAAATAACAGGAGATATTATTATGATGAATTTTGAATTGTATAACCCTACCCGTATCCTTTTCGGGAAGGATAAACTTGACAGTATTGACAAATATGTGCCGGCCGATGCCGTGGTTCTTATAACCTATGGAGGCGGAAGTGCTGTAAAAAGCGGGCTGATCGCGAAGGTAAAAAAAGTCCTGGGTAACAGGAAGGTCCTTGAATTCGGGGGTATAGAGCCCAATCCGCGCTATGTGACCCTCATGAAAGCCGCTTCAGTAGTAAGAAAGGAAAAGATCAGTTTCATCCTTGCCGTGGGAGGAGGCTCAGTTATTGACGGGACCAAGTTCATCTGCCTGGCTTCGTTCTTTAAAGGAGATGCGCTTGGGATACTCGAGGCCGGGTTCAGGCCGATAACCCCTGCCGAAGTTGAAAAAGTCATCCCGTTTGCCGCTGTGCTCACTTTGCCGGCCACAGGCTCGGAAATGAACAGCGGGGGAGTGGTTAGTTACGCTCATGGAAAGTTCCCTTTCAAGAGCGATATGACATTCCCGGTATTTTCAATCCTGGATCCTTCCCTGTCCTTTACTCTTCCTAAGATCCAGGTTGCCAACGGGGTGGTTGATGCTTTCGTGCACACCACCGAGCAGTACCTTACCTACCCGGTTGATGCCAGGCTGCAGGACCGGATGGCCGAAGGCATTCTCCAGACCCTGGTTGAGATCGGGTTAGCAAACATTGCCGAACCCGAAAACTATGATGCCAGGGCTAACCTGTACTGGAACGCAACTATGGCCCTGAACGGGTTCATAGGTGTTGGCGTGCCCCAGGACTGGGCCACGCATATGATGGGGCATGAACTTACCCATTTGTTCGGCATTGACCACGGGCAGACCCTGGCCATACTCCTGCCGGCCCTGCTGGAAGTGAGGCGTAGGAACAAGCATGCCAAGCTTTTGCAGTATGCCGAAAGGGTATGGAATATCACTTCGGGCAGCGAGGACGAAAAAATCAGCCTTGCCATCAAAAAGACCCGCGATTTCTTTGAAAGCCTTGGCATCAGGACCCGGCTTTCGGAGTACGGTTTGAAGCCCGGGCAGGTCGAAACGATTGTTGAACATCTCAGGGCACATGGGATGACCCAGCTCGGCGAGTCCCATGACCATAGCCTGGAGACGAGCCGGGAGATCCTCGAAAAGGCTTTGTAATCCGACGCGATCTCATCCGCAGTCAATAAATATGTTCCAAATCATTTGTACATTGTACATTGTACATCCTTTTCTATCTTTGCAGCTCCTCATCCGCAGACAAAAAACAAATTATAAAAACACAACATTATGGCATTCAATCTCAGAAACAGGAATTTTTTAAAAGAGCTGGATTTTACTCCTCAGGAAATGCACTTTTTGCTGAACCTGGCAATTGACCTTAAAAAGGCTAAATACACAGGTACTGAACAGCAGAAGCTGAAAGGCAAAAATATCGCCCTGATCTTCGAAAAGGCCTCGACCCGCACACGCTGCGCTTTTGAAACGGCCGCTTACGACCAGGGAGCCAATGTAACTTACCTCGGCCCCGAGGGTTCGCATATTGGGAAAAAGGAAACGATGAAGGATACGGCCCGGGTGCTTGGACGCATGTACGACGGCATTGAATACCGCGGTTTCGGGCAGAAGATAGTTGAAGAACTTGCCGAATATGCAGGTGTTCCCGTATGGAACGGGCTTACCAACGAATTCCACCCGACCCAGATCCTGGCCGATTTCATGACTATGATGGAGCATAGCGACAAGCCCCTGGACCAGGTGGCTTTCGTTTACTGCGGCGACGCCCGCAACAATATGGGGAACTCGCTGATGGTGGGAGCTGCTAAGATGGGAATGGATTTCAGGGCTTTCGCGCCCAGGAAATTCTGGCCCGAGGAAAGCCTGGTGAAGATCTGCAAAGAGATCGCAAAATCAACAGGGGCAAAGATCACGCTTACCGAAAAGCTGAATGATGCGGTTAAAGGTGTTGATTTTGTATATACCGATGTATGGGTTTCGATGGGCGAATCCAAAGAATCGTGGGACGAGCGCATCAAGCTGATGCTGCCTTACCAGGTGAATGCGAAGCTGATGAAAGCTACGGGCAAACCAAAGGTGAAATTCATGCATTGCCTGCCGGCCTTCCATAATAAGGATACAGAGGTTGGTCTTGATATTTTCAAAAAACACAAACTCGACGGTCTGGAGGTCACCGAGGAAGTGTTCGAATCGGAAGCATCCATAGTGTTCGACGAAGCCGAAAACCGCCTGCATACAATTAAAGCCGTGATGGTTGCAACCCTGGGTTCCTGATCCCTGTTATAATTTCAGGCACATCCCTATCATCAGCTCGATTTCATTCTGCAGCTTTTCTGCACTTCCGAAACCTACGCTTTTGAACCGTATATTGCCGTTTCGGCCAGCAAGGCCCAGGTATCGTTTAAACTTGCATCATTTCCATTGGTGATTGTGATTGCTGCTTCCCGGGTATAAGTAAAGCCGTTTTTATAATTTCCCAGTTTAAACAGTACCATGGCATAAGTGTCGGCGTAACTGGCATAAGTCCTTTCCCTTTGCTTTGCCCAGGCGCTGGTGGTCATATTCTTAGGTTTGGTGGCTGCGGGTGTGGCAACTTCTTTCTTCGCTTCTGCTGTTGCCCAGGCCGACATCTCCTCTGCCTTATCCAAGTTTTCGCCTTTTTCCTGGTTGGCTGTAGCTCCCGAAGTTGTGCACAGGTTCATGAAATAAGTCGAGAGACTTGCATTGCTTCCCTTGCAGACCTTGCCTTTGCTCCACAGCTGTATGGTATACCCTTTATTGAAATTGTTGTCGAAAGTCTCACCGGCGAAAAAGGCAAGCTGGATAAAGTTCACCAATGTATCGGTAGTGATCTTTGCAGTATAATCCTTGCCCGATAAGGTAAGTGGTAAGTCATCGGCTATGGATATTTCAAAGATATGAAAAAAATATCTTCATTCCTGGAATTACGAATACAAGGTTACTACCTCCCTGATGTTCTTCCCCGTCTCAATTGCATCCAGGGTGTATTTTGCAAGGCCGGCCCTGCTGATATTGCCTCCTGTGGGTTTTCCCAGGGTGGCTTTGTATGAGCCGGATTCTTTGTTTGACAGCATAACCGGGCGCACTATCGTCCAGTCGAGTGTTGAGTTCCGTATCAGCTGTTCCTGGCGGTCGTGATCTTCGTAGGCCCTCATGATATTGCTGTTCCTGATGAGCAGCCTGGCTATCAGGGGCATGTTCTTCCATGAATCGCCCACTCCTGATGCCGAAACCGTAACTATCCTTTTAACCTTGTTCTTTTCCATGGCAGGGAGCAGTACCTTTACGGTATCTGAAATAAGGGTAAGAGGCGAAATGACTTTTGCAAAAGGGTTATCGGAGGTGCGGTTGATATTCAGGGCCACCACTACTGCGTCAATTCCTTTCAGTTTGTCAGTAAGAAGCTTTTCGTCGGTGGGGGAACCTTCGATGTAAGTTACCCCTGGGAGGCCGCCACGGTTTTTGTCTCTGACTATGGCACTTACCTGGTGGTTGCAATCACTGGCGATCTTTGCGAAGATCCTTCCGGTCCTGCCGCTTGCTCCTAAAACTAAAATATTCATATCGTTTTATCTATTGTTTTAGCTGTAATACACGATTTGTTTTCGGCAATAATTTCCCAGCATCCCGATTTCATTACTTTCTCTTTTGTTTGTTGTCTTGGCTGATGGCCATCTTCCAAATACATCACTCCCAAAGGCTTGATCAGCCTGTTGAGTTCTTTAAGGAATCCATCGGTATCTTTCACCATGTGAAACATGTCAAGGCAGTATATGACATCGGCCGTGTTTGATTGAATATTAACCATTTTGCCGTCGGTCAGCACAGGCTTTACATTCTTCAGGCTGAATTTTTCAATACGGCTCCTGGCCGATTCAATGGCAAGTTCGTGGATGTCAACGGCGTAAACCGATCCGGTTTCTCCGACCAATTCCGAAGCTTGTTTTAAATAGCGTCCTGTACCGGAGCCATAATCAATAACCGTTTGGCCTTCTTGCAGCTTAAAGGGCTGAAGGCGGTGTTCGGGTGAAATGATCATATCACCGATTTTAAACATGAATGCCATCATTTTAAACGCCCAGCCTGGCATCCTGTCCATCTCAGCGCCTGTAAGTATTTTTTTCATGGTACACTCATTAATGATTGTAAATCATCAGCTTTTCCTGAAAGTTCCCTGTTCAATTTCGGGATGCCTTATCTTGCCTCCGCTTGTGCCCACCTGGTATGCAAAAACCAGTATAATTACAGCAAGGACCAGTGTTGCAATGTTGATATTTTTCAGGAGGATGATATTTTTCCTTGAAAACCATAGTGCTTTAAGAGAGCTAACACCAAGAGCGATCAGGCCGTAAAAGAAAACGTATCCCCAGGTCTCATGGTATTCTATGGCATCGTTGCTGATCCCAGGGTAAGTTTTAACGATCTCACCGGCTCCGTCACCAGTGAAAACAGCTATAACCGACAACAGCGCGATCAGGATGTAGAACCAGCAGGAAAGCTTTATCAGTTCTTCATTTTTCCTGATAATAGCATAAAGATTGAATATAATGGCAAAGCCCAGTCCAACGATTGACAAATGGTTGAACATTAAATGGAAATGAGCGGCATTCATGTTTTTTAATTTTTTTGTAAAGATAATATTATATAGAAGTTGTCATTTGTTGTTTTTTATGTTGCATTCCCTTTTTATACATCGTACATTTGAGAATACAATTGAACTTGTCCCTTGATTTTGAACATTGAATTTTCACACAAAAACCGGATTTAAAATCAAACCTTATGAAAAATTCACTATTATTTTCAGGCCTCCTGTTTTTTTTATTATCCTGTGGCTCAGGCAATAAAAATGCAGGAGATGAACAAAAAGGAAGCGCCCAGGCTGCTGTCAAACCTGAAACGGAAGCAGTAAAGGCCCCTAAGATCAATGCCGATTCCCTGGTAAAGGTAATCGAAGCAGAGAACGCCCGGATTGAATCGAACCTGAAATCCTTCAAAAAGATAATCCTTAAAACCACTGATCTCAGAGCCCAGATCAAACAGAAATGGTCGGAGATCAACTATTTTACCGAGAACGGTCAGATCGTGAAAGTCGTTACCCTGCCATATCCTAAGATTTCCAAAAGGACCGAGGAATTTACCTACCGGAATGGGAAGCTGATTCTCGCTTTGATCGCCGACAATGGAATAAGGGAAAGCGGGGACCAGGAAAAGCAGATCAACAAGGAATATTACTATTTTAATGACAGTTGTTTCAAAGAGGATAACCGCTCAAAAGAGAAGGAGACCACGATCCGCAGTTCCGACAGCGAAAGGTTGTTGCAGGAGGGTGCTGAGTATCTCGATCTCTTCCCTAAAAAATAAACGCGGGGTTCAACGGGAAAAGTCATCCGCAGTCAGTAATTCATTGTTTACCCCGGCAGGCTCGTAACCGGTATCACCTTCCCGCTATCGCACATCAGCATTCGGGCCGGGTATTTGTCGATGAGGCCGTAATTGTGAGTGGCAACCACTACGGCGCGGCCGGTCCTGCTGATATCCATCAAAAGGCTTATAATGCCTTCGGAACTCTCGGGGTCGAGGTTGCCTGTGGGTTCGTCGGCAAGTATGATCTCGGGATCATTCACCAGGGCACGTGCAATTGCAACCCTCTGCTGCTCGCCTCCCGATAACTGGTGGGGCATCTTGTTTCCCTTATTCCCCAGGCTTGATTTGGCAAGCACTTCCATCAGCCTTTTCTGCATCTGTCGCTTGTCTTTCCATCCCGTGGCCCGCATCACGAACAGCAGGTTCTCGCTTACCGTACGGTCGGTAAGGAGCTGGAAGTCCTGGAACACTATCCCTAGCTTCCGCCTTAAAAAAGGAACGTCATTGTAATGAATTCGCCTCAGATCATAGCCTACGACCCGGGCAGTCCCGTTCCTCAACGGCAGCTCGGCATAAATGGTTTTAAGCAGGCTGCTTTTGCCACTGCCGGTGCGGCCGATAAGGTAAACAAACTCACCCTTGCTCACCGAGAGGCTTACGCTTGCAAGTACGAGGTTCTCGTTCTGGTAAACCGAAACCTTGTCAAGTTCAATGGTTCGTTCCTGGAATGGCTGGTTCATGCGTTCCGAAAATAGCTGGTTCATGCGTTCCGAAGCTGGCTGGTTCATGCAATCCTTAAGTTAATGTGCAGGTAAAACAACTCCTTCAATTTTTTTATACTCCGCTTCATCCTTAAGGGAGATGTAATCCACCTTCATATCATCAATAAATATCGGGAGGTATTTTGCAGGGTTGAAAAAATAAACTTTGGCTATGGCATCCCTGGGAAGCCCGGGGGGGACATAAAATGCGACCTGAACCCTGACCCACTCATCGGGACTGACAAACATCTCGAGATAGAATGGGTTGTAGCTGATCTCTTTGCCCTTTATCCCAAAGTCGGCAATCAGCGTGGCATCGGGCCGCTCATGCGGCGAAAGTACCATGGCAGTGACCCTTATGATGCGGTTGGCCGTTGTGAACAGGCTGTCGGCTTTGACTTCCATCCCCGAACTGTAGGGCAGGAGGGTGTCGGCTTTTGATGACCAGCTGCCGCTGTAAGATACCAGGTTGGTCCGGCTTTTATTGTTCATCCAGTTAAGCTCCTTTTCCATGTCGTTGGCATAGGTCCTTATAGCGACAATGGCCTCCCTGGGGATGTATGCCTTGGATGTTTTTTGGGTGCTGAAGAAGGAATCCCAGAATATTTCGGAAGTTATGATGTAAGGAGGGAATATCCATTTCGTATGCTGGTAGTACTGGAAAATGTTAAGGGCCGATAAGGCAATAAGCAGGGCTGTTATCAAACGGCGGATGTTCACCGATCTGAAATTGAGGTACAGGAAAACCAGCAACAGCCCGGGCAGGGCGTAAATGTCGATGAATATCCGTTGACCGCATTTCGAGGCATAATACCATACCCACCAGCTGGAAGCCACGTAGGTAAAAAGGACAAGGAAAATAAACAGGACAACAGCATGGAACCAGCTCATGCGGTAAAGCCCGATGAACCCGAACATGGATACAAAGGCTACCGGGGTGTAAACGAACCATCCCCTGTTATAACTGCTGAGAATGCTGAAAATCCGGGGATTCAGGAAGTTGAACCCCTCGTTTCCGTATGAATATACTACCCAGCTGCCGCATTGCAGCTTCCACAGCAGGAAAGGAAGGAACATCAGCAGCAAAAAAATAATGCTGCCGGCGATTACCGAAGACCTGTGTGTTTTGAGCCTTGCAATGGTTGCCGCAAGCCTTTCGCGGCTACCCGTGACAAAAGGAAGAAGCAGTAAAACAAGGGCATTGGTTGGACGAATCAGTATGATCAGGGCCAGGAGGAAAAGGGAGATCACAACCCACTTTGTTTTTTCGGTATGGGTGAGATTATAGGTCGTGAGCAGGAAACTCGTTATGAGGGCGAATGAATACACATGCGTCATAGAGCCTTCGGTGATGGTATAATACACCAGGTTGGTCCCCACGGCAATAACAAAAGCAATAAAAGCCGCATTTTTAGCCGAAGAACCGAACTTTATCAGCAGCCTCATCAGGGTCCTTGCGCCCAGCCATAGAAAGAAGAGCGAGGCCAATGCGATCATATACTGGTAAGGAGGGGAGTAGCCGTCGGTAGGGAAAAGTTCCAGGTAAGCAACAAAATGAGCCAGTAAAAAGAAAGGAGTCCAAACCACGGCCATGCCGGGATAGGTCTTGTTGACCACCCCGTTCCCGGTCTTCATCCTGAATTCCTTGAACGCTGCCTTGTCGTGGGGGTAATACACCCATTCGTAATCCTCCACGAATTTATAACGGAAGTCGTTATGGATGAAGATGGCCGGAAGGTATGCATAATACGCTTTCCCGTCGCTGTTGATAACCCTGTCCCAAGGCTTCTCGGGGCTCTTGAACCCCAGGAAAAGACAGACGTAAAGCAGTAAAATGAGTTCCGGTGTAAATCGGGATAAATACTTCATTCAGCTAAATGGTTTCGTTGACGGTTGACTTCATACAGCAGCACTCCCGCTGCCACTGAAACATTAAGCGAAGCGATATCACCCATGATGGGGATGCTTACCTTTTCATCGGCAAATTTCAGGTATTCGCCCGAAATGCCTTTGTCTTCAGAGCCCATGATGATGGCCACGGGGCCGGTGAATTTAGCCCGGGTGTAATTTTTCTCAGCTTTTTCCGTGGCTGCAACAATGGTAAGCCCGCTGTCTTTCAGGAACTGCAAACTGTCCTTGAGGTTGGCCGATCTTACCACGGGCAGGGTGTATAAAGCACCTGCCGAAGTTTTCACGGCATCGGAATTGAGCTGGGCCGATCCAAACATGGAGATGACCATTGCATCGGCTCCCGAACAGGCTGCAGTACGGGCAATGGCCCCGGCATTGCGCACATCGGTAACCTGGTCCAGGACAAGGATCAGGGGAGTTCGCCCCTGTTCAAAAATGAAGGGGATCAGGTCCTCGAGCTTCTGGTAAACAATCTCGGTAAGGTATGCGATCACCCCCTGGTGGTTCTGTTTCGACTGGCGGTTCAGCTTTTCCACCGGCACGAACTGGTATGGGATCTCGACTTCCTTGACCAGGGCGAAAAGTTCATGAAAACCGGGCCCTTTGAGCCCCGCCTGGATGAGAAGTTTGTCAACCTGCTTGCCTGCCCTGATCGCTTCGATCACCGGCCGTATCCCGTATATGTATTGCTCTTTTGGCATGTTTTTTTATTTGAAAGTACAATGTACAAATGTTTCCCTATTTGTACATTGTACATGGTACATTGTACATGGTTTATGTTTCCTCCGCTTTATCAAGTAAGGTTCTTGGTAATTCCTTGGTGGTTTTGGCCCCCAGTTCTTTTATTTTTTCGGCACGGCGGATGAGGTTTCCCTTTCCCGTACTGAGCTTGTTCACCGATGCATCGAAACTCAGCCTGGTCGACTCCAGTTTACGCCCTATATCTTCCAGGTCTTCAAGAAAACCCACGAATTTATCAAACAGGTCGCCGCTTTGCTTCGCTATCTCCACGGCGTTCTTATTCTGGTACTCCACCCTCCAAAGATTGGAGATCATGCGCAGCACGGCGATGAGGTTGGTGGGGCTTATGAGCAGCACCCTGCGTTCATAGGCGTACGACCAGAGATCGGGCTCGGCCTGCATGGCAATCAGATAAGCAGGCTCAACCGGCATGAACAGTATCACAAAATCCAGGCCTTTAAGCTGGTAGAGGTCCTGGTAGTTTTTGGCGCTGAGTTCCGCAATATGGGTCCTTACCGACTGAAGGTGGTCCTTAAGTGCCTTATCCTGCTCCTCTTTTGTTTCGGCCGATGAAAACCTTTCATAAGCCAGCAGGGAGACCTTGGAATCGACAACCAGGCTCCGGTCGCCGGGATACGCTATGATCACGTCGGGCTGCAGCCTTTTACCCTGCTCGTTGGTATAACTGGCCTGCACCGAATACTCCCTGTCGCGCACCAGCCCCGACTTTTCGAGAATGCTTTCAAGGATGATCTCACCCCAGTTCCCCTGGGTCTTGGTCTGCCCCTTGAGCGCATGCGTTAGGTTGTTAGCCTCCTTGCTGATCTGCTGGTTGAGCTCGGCCAGGTTTTTAATTTCCTTCTCCAGCGAAAACCTCTGTTTCGACTCCTTATCGTAAGTATCCTCAACCTTCTTCTCGAATTCCCTGATCTTTTCGCCCAGGGGCTTGAGTATTTCATCGAGTTTCGTCCTGTTCTGCTCGGTGAATTTTTTTGTTTTCTCTTCGAGGATGTCGTTGGCCAGGTTCTTGAATTCGTTCCTGAAATTATCCTGGAGTTTTTCTATGTCTGATTTTAAGGAGGACAGCTTTTCATTCAGGCCCTCATTTTCGGTGGTTTTGCGCGACAGCCGGGAACTGAGATCGTTGATCAGGATTTCTTTTTCTTTTAATTGCTGCCTGATTTCGGTGTTCTGTTGCTCCAGCATCCTGCTCCTCTCTTCAGCTGTGATCTTTGCAGAATTCAGAGTCTCTGCCTGTTTGCGGATTGTCTCAATATCTGCGACAGGGGCATCCTGGGATTTTGGCTTTATCCTGTACAATAGGATACCGAACCCTGAGATAAGGATGAGGCCGAGAATTATTAAAAGTATTTCCTGCATAAAATAAGTAGCGAAACAGCGAAATTGAATCCTGTGTAAAATTAACAATTATCGCTTTGATATTTACGTAGGCATCGTACTTTTGAAGTCCAGTTTTCAACAATCGCCATGATCAGGATAGGGATTTTATCGGATACCCACGGCAGGCTGCTGCCGAAAGTCGGTGAATTCCTGTCGGTGGTTGATGAGATCTGGCATGCCGGCGACATCGGTTCGCCGGAAGTGATCACTTCACTGAGAAGAATTGCAGCTTTAAGGGCTGTTTACGGCAATATCGACGGTAACGACATACGCTCATTATGCCCCGAAGCCCTTGTGTTCCAGGTCGAAAAGCTTAAGGTTTACATGACCCACATAGGCGGGTACCCGGGGAAATATCATCCGCAGTCAAAAAAAATTATTGAACTTGAAAAACCCGGCTTGTTTGTTTGCGGGCATTCGCACATTCTCAAAGTGATCTATGATAAAAAATTTTCGATGCTGCATATCAATCCGGGTGCGGCCGGAACCTATGGCTTACACCAGTCGGTGACCGTGGTTCGACTGAAGATCGAAGGGAAGGATATGAAAGACCTTGAGGTGCTGGATATCCCGAGATGATCTTACCTTAGCCTGTCGGCCGATTTTACAAGGTTTTCATCCTTGCGGATGAAGCGGTTTGCAAGAACCAGGAAGATCAGGCTGATGAGGGGGCAGAAAGCCCCGAACTGGTAAGACGGCTGTATCCCGGTAAGTTTCTGTACCGAACTCATGTAATACATTAGTACTACTATGATTAACACAATGGTTATCAGGATGTTGAACGCCAACAACCTGATCTGGAGGCCGCGGTTTTTATACAGGCCGAGGATCAGGACAGGGAGGATAATCGATACCGAGACCAGGGCTAAGAGGGGAAAGCCGAACCAGGAGGAAGTATGGAATTTCGGGTTGGGATCCATGCATTTGAGCCCTGTGGCGACAAGTTTGTAATTGCCGAGTTCGGTGCCGCTGAAAAAATCGGCGACAGGGAAGAACAGCATCAGCAGGGCAGCCGCAGCGGCGATGACAAGAAACAGGCTTTGAATACGTTGGATCATGGAAGTTGAGGTTGGTGATACCGGCAAAGTTCGGTAATTTTTGTAAAATCAGGTATTTTTTTTTGACATTAATGTTTTATGTAGTATCTTTGCAGGCGATATCGTTCCCTTCATATCTCATTACGTTATATTCACGGAGCAATTCTTTAAATACAATTCCATTCATTTGATTTAATGGTAATTCTAAAACCAAATTCATTTATACATGTATGATATTATATCACTCGACAGCAAAGAGCTGAACGAGTTACGGGAAATTGGACGCCAGTTAAATATTCCCAAAGTTAACAAATTAGAAAAGCAGGATCTGGTTTACAAGATCCTCGACCACCAGGCTCTTAACCCCACCCAGGAAATTCTCGAACAGGAGAAAGACCAGGTGCGCCGCTTCCGCGGAAGGCCCAAAAAGAACCCTGAGCAGCCTAAAGATGAAAAACCGGCTGAACCTCAGCATGAAAATCCTGCAGTTCCCCAGGGCGAGAAACCTGCCTTTGTTCCCAAGGAAAAACCGAATTTCATCCCCAGGGAGAAATCGACCTTTGTGCGCAAGGATAAACCCGGCTTTGTACCCAGGGAGAGGCGTAATTTTGTTCCCAAGGACAGGCCAGTAAACCAGGTCATCCCGGGTCCCGAAGCCCAGGCTCAACCCCCGGTTCAGCCTCAGCAGCTTCCTGCTAAACCCGAAGCTGAAAAGCCTTCAGGTGAAAATTTCGAATACAGCCCGGCGCCTGAAGCTGTAAACCTTTTTGAAAATTACAGCGAACCTGCTAACGAAGAAACCAAAGTTGCAAGCCCTGTGGCAGGCCCCGAAAACCAGAGCGAGGTTACCGAAACTCCGGGATCAGGTCCTTACAACCCGGGCCAGACTTCTTCAGACGACCGCCGCGGCAGGGATTTCCAGCGTAAATTCTCAAAAGACCAGAGGGAACCCAGGGAGCAAAGAGACCCCAGGGAGCCCAGGGAAGAATATTCATGGGAATTTGAAGGTATCATCACCAGTGAAGGCGTGCTCGAGATCATGGCCGACGGCTACGGTTTCCTCCGTTCTTCCGATTATAATTACCTGAACTCCCCCGATGATATTTATGTTTCCCAGTCCCAGATCAAATTATTCGGTTTAAAGACCGGCGACTCTGTGAGAGGGACCATACGTCCCCCGAAAGAAGGAGAAAAGTATTTTCCTCTTATCAAGGTTGAGCTGATCAACGGGCGCAGTCCCGAAGAAGTGCGTGACCGTATTCCCTTTGATTTCCTCACCCCCCTCTTCCCGATGAAGAAATTCAAGCTTACCGGCCATCCCGAATGTTCACAATCGACCAGGATCATCGATATGTTTGCTCCAATCGGGTTTGGACAGCGCGGGCTCATCGTTGCCCAGCCTAAAACCGGTAAGACCGTCCTTCTTAAGGAAATTGCAAACGCCATTGCCGCCAACCATCCCGACGTTTATATGATCGTATTGCTCATCGACGAACGTCCCGAGGAAGTTACCGATATGCAGAGAAGTGTAAGGGCCGAGGTTATAGCTTCGACTTTTGACGAACCTGCCGACAGGCATGCACGCATCTCCAATATCGTTCTTGAAAAGGCCAAACGGCTGGTCGAATGCGGCCATGACGTGGTGATTCTGCTCGATTCTATCACCCGTCTTGCAAGGGCATACAATAC
Organism: uncultured Bacteroidales bacterium; assembly: GCA_903877385.1. Lineage (GTDB taxonomy): Bacteria > Bacteroidota > Bacteroidia > Bacteroidales > FEN-979 > CAIRDP01. The sequence continues at coordinate 56,978 of CAIRDP010000022.1, read as the reverse complement.
AGTGGCTCCTGCTTCGGGTAAAGTTCTTTCAGGCGGTGTTGAAGCCAATGCGCTTCAGAAACCCAAGCGTTTCTTCGGTGCTGCCAGGCAGATCGAAAACGGGGGATCGCTCACCATCATAGCAACGGCCCTTATTGAAACCGGATCCAAAATGGACGAAGTCATTTTCGAGGAATTCAAGGGTACCGGCAATATGGAACTCCAGCTCGACAGGAAACTCTCTAATAAGAGGATATGGCCTGCTGTTGACATCGTTGCTTCAAGCACCCGCCGCGAGGACCTGCTGCTCGACAAGGACGTGCTCGGTCGTATCTGGATACTCCGTAACCACCTGGCCGATATGAACCCTATCGAAGCCATGGAATTCCTGAAAGAAAAGATGAAATTCACAAATACCAACGAGGAATTCCTGATCTCCATGAACGGGTAGGAAGGATGTTCCATGTACCCAGTACCCAGTACCCAGTACAATATACATGCTATTTTTCCACGATCTGTGCTGCTAAACGCGCTATATCCATTCCATCGTAATTGCCGCTGCTCATAAGCAGCAGTACCGAGTTTTCCCATTCCATGCAAAGAAGGGCAGACTGCAGTTCTTTGGAATCTGTGAAAATTTCCAGGTTTGGGTTCCCGAAACCTTCTTTTACCTGTTCTTTTGTAATTGGTGGAAGGCGTTTCAGCTGAATTGCATGCGGGTTGAAATAAACCATGGGTACGCTGGCCCCGTCGAGACTGTGAAGATAATGTGAGAGAAAGTCTTTGCTCAGGCTGCTGTATGTGTGAAGCTCGAGGCAGGCAACAATGGTTCTGGAAGGAAATTGTTCCTTTACGGCATTGAGCGTTGCCATGACCTTCGATGGGGCATGGGCAAAATCCTTGTATACTTTGGTCCCCGCATTCCCGGCGACCAGCTCGAGACGTTTTGAAGCTCCTTTGAAGGACTGTATTGAAGCAATGAAAAGTTCATCGGTAATCCCCAATTCCCGGCATATCCATCTTGCCCCGTTCAGGTTCATCAGGTTGTGGCGTCCGAAAATCTCCAGGGGATAAGCAAGGCCCCGGTCTATCAGAGAACTTACCCCATCAGAAATGAAATATTCAGGAACAGAATAAGGAATCAGCCTGATGTCGGCCCGGGACCCGGAGCCTATGCGACATAAGGTTTCATCATCGGCACAATATATCAGTGTCCCGCCAGGCGTGATCAGCCTGATGAATTCCCTGAACTGCTCAACGTAATTTTCAAAAGTAGGGAATACATTGATGTGGTCCCAGGCTACCCCGCTCAGCAGGGCTATATCGGGCTTGTAAAGATGGAATTTGGGCCTGGGATCTATGGATGAGGTGAGGTATTCATCCCCTTCGAATATCATGATCCCTGCTTTTTCGCTAAGCCTGACCATCACATCAAAACCCTCCAGCTGGGCGCCAACCATATAGTCGCAGTCAAGGCCGGCTGTTTTCAAAACATGCAATATCATTGCGGTTATGGTGGTCTTCCCGTGGCTGCCCCCGATAACCACCCTCTTTTTATCCTTCGACTGCTCGTAAAGATATTCGGGGTAGGAAAAAATCTTCAATCCAAGTTCCTTTGCCTTTAAAAGTTCGGGATTGTCGGCTTTGGCATGCATTCCCAGAATGACAGCGTCAATCCCGGGGACTATGCGTGAAACATCCCAGCCCTCTGCGGCAGGAAGCAGGCCCTGTTTAAGGAGCCGGCTCCTCGATGGCTCAAAGATCTCGTCATCGGAGCCGCTTATGGTATACCCTTTATAATGAAGAGCTAATGCAAGATTATGCATTGCGCTTCCGCCAATCGCTATGAAATGAACCCTCATGCATCAATTTTTCTCAAAAATACAGTTTATTATTATTGTAAAACTGTTGTTTTCGGAGGCGGATTTTCATAATTTCACATTCTGAAATTCATATTTTGTAAGAAAATAATGAAAAATATTGCAGATCAATACAATAAGAACTTATTAACAGCCGATCCGGCAAAAGCCATCAGGTATTTTAATACACTGTTCCCCTCACAATGCATTTTTTCGACCAGCCTGGGTGCAGAGGACCAGGTGCTTACCCGCATTATCGCCAAGGAAGTTCCGGGGATCAGGATATTTACCCTTGATACGGGCAGGCTGTTCCAGGAAACTTACGAACTCATCAGCATTACAGAACAAAAATACAATGTTAAGATCGGCATAGCTTTCCCTGAGCATTTTCAGGTTGAAAAAATGGTTAATTCCAAAGGGGTCAACCTTTTTTACGACAGTGTGGAAAATCGTAAGGAATGCTGCCATGTGCGCAAGATCGAACCCCTGGAGCGGATGCTTAAGGGCATGAAAGTCTGGATCACCGGCTTGAGAAGGGAACAGTCCGTGGGAAGGGCAGGGCTTGAAATGGTGAATTGGGATGAAACCCAGGGCATATTGAAGCTGAATCCTTTGATAAACTGGACCGGGGATGAGGTGTGGAAGTACATAAGGGGGAATAAAATTCCTTATAACAGCCTTCACGACAAGGGTTTCCCTAGTATAGGCTGCCTGCCTTGCACACGGGCGGTCATGCCGGGTGAGGATTTCAGGGCCGGCCGCTGGTGGTGGGAAAGTGAATCGGGTAAAGAATGCGGTCTTCATAACAATGAAAAATAATTTTTTATGAGCAATACTGTGAACCTTGCTACAATAAGCGAACTTTTTGAGGAGAGTTTCGAGCAGCCAACCCCTTTGTACCAGAATGAATACCATGCAGTTTACTGGCTGGGAACACCCGAAAACTCGGCATTCCGCTGTAACACCTACCTGATAACCGATGGGGATGAAGCCATTATCGTGGATCCTGGCGGGGCCGAAGTGTTCGACTTTATCAGGCGCCGTGTTGAGCAGATCATTGAACCTGCGCATGTTTCGGCCCAGATCCTCTGCCACCAGGATCCTGATGTGGCAGGGTCCATGGTGAGGTGGCTGGATGTCAATCCCGAAATGAAAGTTATCACAAGCACACGCACCAACATTCTGATCTCTCATTACGGGAAAGATGATTATGAATTCTTTAACATAACCGAATTTGCAACTTACACTTTCTCTTCGGGACGGAGCTTAAGGTTTATCGAAGCCCCTTTCCTTCATTTCCCGGGAGCTTTTGCCACTTACGACGAAACTTCAGCCTACCTTTTATCGGGAGATATCTGGGCTGCCATAGATATGGACTGGAAGCTGGTTATCAGCGACTTCCGTAGTCATGAATTTAAAATGAACCTCTTCCATCTTGATTATATGGCAGGGAATGTTGCTGCCCGGGGTTTTATTGATCGTTTGAAAGGCATAAAGGTGAAAGCCATTCTTCCCCAGCATGGTTCGGTGATCCCTGAACCCTTCGTGGAAGATGCATTCCGTTATCTTTACAACCTGCGTTGCGGGTTGGATATCCTTTATCCTGATAAAAAAAGAAAATAATTAAACCTGTTTAAAGCCTTGCACCATGTCAGAAGATCTGAGAAAGAAAATAAAGGAACTTGAAGCGGAACTCAAAGTAGTGAGGCTTGCTTCTATGCAGTGGGAGGAGATCCAGCGGACCTATCAGAAATCAAATGACCGCCTGCAGCAGGTATACAGTGAACTCAACCAGGTGAACGAAAAGCTGACCATGGCTTTTGAAGCCAGCCAGCTGGCATACTGGGATTGGGATTTCAAGAGCGGTAAGCTGGAGTGCGGAGAGAACATGGCTCATTTGCTGGGGTTTGGCAAAGAGGCTTTTCCTGTTACCTTCTCTGCTTTTCTTGAGCTTATTCACCCTGATGATGTTAGGGAAGCCAGGGAAAACCTTGAAAAGCACATCAACGGGATCACTCCTTTTTTTGAATCGGAATACAGGCTGAAAACTGCCCGCGGTGACTGGAAATGGGTTTTCGACAAGGGTAAAATCGTGGAAAGGGATATAATTGGCAAGCCGCTGAGGCTGCTAGGCGTGGTCATGGATGTTGAAAGAAAGAAAACACATGAAAACAGGCTGCTTGCCGAATTTGAAAAAGCCGATGGGGCGAATAAGGCAAAAAGTTCGTTCCTGGCTAATATGGCCCACGAAATATATACGCCCCTTTCGGGTGTTGTAGGCATGGCCGAGATACTGAAGCAATCTGAGCTCTCACCGGAACAGAAGGAATACCTTGAAATTATTGTGGATTCAGCTACCAACCTCCTTTCGGTGTTCAATACCATCATGGATTTTCTTAAAATCGAGGCTGACCAGATAGAGCTGACAAACAGTGCTTTCAGCGTTTATGAACTGATGGAGGACCTGGTTTCATCCCTTATACCCGAAGCAGCCGGCAAGGAGCTGGAAGTTCTTTCGTTTGTCGACCCGAACATTCCCATGCTGGTAAAGGGGGATGCCATACGCCTGAAACAGGTACTAAGGGTTTTTGCCGACAACGGAGTTAAATTCACCGAGAATGGCGAGATCAGCATCTCGGCAAATTTCCTTTCCTGGGACGAGGATACTGTGAACCTGCAGTTTAAGGTTACCGATACGGGAATAGGTATTTCTGTGGAAGCCCTGAAAAAGATATTCACCTCATTTACCAGGATAGGCCCCTCGACCGGCAAATACGGCGGCAGCGGTCTTGGCCTGGCTATAGCCCGCTACCTGATTATAAAAATGAAAGGGGAAGTTCATGTTGAAAGCCAGACTGGAAAAGGCTCCTCGTTTGTATTCAATGTATTGCTTGAGAAGGTCCCCGGATCGGAACCGCCTTTTTGCGAACCCGGGATAAAGGGACTTAAAGTCATGGTAATTGATTCCCACCCTTCAAGGTCGGGCATCATTATTGATTACCTGGGCAGGATGGATTGTGACACGGTGATTTTTTCCAATCTTACCGAAGGGCTCCAGGAATTGGCTCACCGCCATAAGATCAGGAGGCCTGTCGACCTGCTGATTGTTGAATTGGAAGCGGCCATGATGGCAATGGGCTCCTTCAAACCGGGTCAAGCCTGGGAGGAGCTTAATAAGATCCTGCTTTATTATCCCGGAACCGGGATTCCGAAAAAAGTCAGCGAAATGGGATTCCATACGGTTATGAAACGCCCGTTCCTTCCCGCTGAATTTTCATCGGCCATACTCAATACCATTACACATAAAACACCCGTTACTGCTGTGAAAGCTGCATTCCGGCCACCGGCCGGGCATGAAGCCAGGCAGCTCAGGATTTTGCTTGCCGAAGACAACCTCATCAACCAGAAAGTGGCCCAGGTTACCCTGAGCAAACTGGGCCATCAGATCGATATAGCCGAAAACGGGAATATTGCAGTGGCTATGTATAAAAAGAACAAGTACGATCTCATCCTTATGGATATCTTCATGCCCGAGATGGATGGACTTGAAGCCACAAGGGAAATCAGGCATATCGAACAGTCAGGGCCTATGGAGAAAGCGATTCATATTTGCGCCATCACTGCCAATGCCGATAAGGATGATGAGGAAAAATGCTACCAGTCGGGAGTCGACAGTTACATTTCCAAACCGTTCAAGCTCGAGGAACTTATTGAGATACTTGACAGTATAAAGTAAGCGTTTCAACCTGCCATTCAATACCCCTTCAATTTGCTGTCTTTATAAAATATTAACATTTCTCTTCCCCATAAAGAAATTTTTTATGTATTTTTGTATCCCATTTAACAAACCCTACAAACCAGAATAATATGCAGAAAATTTTGCTTTCAGTCCTGTTCGTAGTTTTTGCTGCTTTTGCAGTTAAAGCCCAGGATGCAACACCACAGCCACCGGTAAATCCGAATGCACCTGAAATCTCTTTTGACAACCTGGTGCACGATTACGGTACAATCTTCCAGGGAGCCGACGGCGCTTGCGAATTCAAATTCTCAAACACCGGTAAAGAACCTCTTATTCTTTCTAAACCTATTACATCATGCGGATGCACTACCTCTTCCTGGCCACAGGAACCGATACTCCCCGGCAAAAGTGATGTGATCAAGGTGACTTACAATACAAACAATATCGGCCCTATCAACAAGACCATCACGGTTAATTCCAATGGCAAAACATCCATGGTAAGGCTTTCCATTAAAGGAACCGTGGTCGCCAAGCCGGCTACTACAACACCCGAAAAACCGAATGAACAGGGAGCAACCCCCGTTAACAAGTAGATAATAAATTAATTTTAGCAACACAGCCAGCCAAAAGCTGGCTTTGCTGCTTTATCCAAAACCTGAGTTATGCCTGCCATTTCAAACCGCGGACAGATTTGTCCCCCCTCGCCAATCCGCAAACTCGTTCCTTTCTCTGATGAAGCAAAGAAAAAGGGCATCAAAGTATACCACCTGAATATCGGGCAACCCGATATCCCCACTCCTGAAAATGCCATGGATAAAATCCGGCATACCGACATCAGGGTGATAGAATACAGCCATTCGGCCGGGATTCCTTCCTACCGTAAAAAGCTTGCCGAATATTACAAAACCTGCAACATAGACGTCAGTCCTGAAGAAATGATTGTGACGACCGGAGGCAGTGAAGCAATTATGTTTGCAATGTTCAGCTGCATGAACCCAGGCGACGAGATCATCATTCCCGAACCTTTTTATGCCAATTATAACGGTTTCTCGATTGCTGCCGGGGTCACTGTAAAACCCATAGATTCAGTCATCGAAAACGGTTTTGCGCTTCCCCCCATGTCGGCTTTTGAAAAGGCCATCACACCCAGAACCAAGGCGATCATGGTATGCAACCCGAATAATCCTACAGGCTACCTGTATTCCAGGGAAGAACTTGAACTGCTAAAAGAGATCGTTCTTAAACATGACCTTTACCTGTTTGCCGATGAGGTGTACCGTGAATTCGTCTATGACGGCCGGGAACATTTCTCGGTAATGAACCTTAAAGGAATAGAGCAGAATGTGGTTCTTCTCGATTCCATCTCCAAAAGATACAGCGCCTGCGGTGCCCGTATCGGCGTCATGATATCCCATAACAAGGAGGTGATGTCCACGGCCCTCAAGTTTGCCCAGGCCAGGCTGAGCCCCCCCACTTTCGGCCAGATCATCGGGGAGGAAGCCATCAACACGCCTCAGTCCTACATCGAGGGCGTACTCGATGAATACCTCCTGCGCCGCAACGTGGTTGTGGAATCCATGAATAAAATGAAAGGCTGTTTCTGCCCCAATCCCGGAGGCGCTTTCTATGCCATGGCCAAACTTCCTATCGATAATTCCGATAAATTCTGCCAGTGGCTGCTGCAGGAATTCAGTTGTGAAGGTAAAACCGTGATGCTTGCACCAGCAACAGGTTTTTATTCCACAAAAGGCAGAGGTATCGATGAAGTGCGCATCAGTTACGTTCTGAATGTGAACGACCTGCGTGAATCCATGAAATGCCTTGAGGCAGCCCTTAAGGTTTACCCGGGGAGGACAATATAGTTCAGGGGTACAGCAGGTACCTTGCCCTTATCTTTTTGAATGCTTCTATCCCTGGTTTCCAGCTATTCCTGATATCCTCTTCCTTAGTCCCTTTTACGATCTGCTCCTGCAGCCTTGATGTTCCTGCAAGCTGGTCAAAATAGGGGTTGAAAAAATCGGTTTTGCTGCCCAGCGCCTGAAAGGTCTTTATCAGCCACGAAAGATTGATCCTCCCCTTGTCGGGGGCATGCTGGGTGTAATATTTCTGAAGGTTCTCCCCGTAACAGATTTTATCTTTGTACATCGGCCTGGAATCCATTCCTTTACTTGCTTCGGGCATGAAGCTGTAGGAATATCCCTGCAGGCCGGGATGGCCGTATACCTCGAAGGGCGTAACAGTACCGCGGCCCACACTGATCACCGTGCCTTCAAAGAAGCAGAGCGAGGGGTAAAGTAAAATCGAATTGGCAGTCGGAAGGTTGGGCGAGGGTTTTGCATCGGGGAACCAGGCCGTGCCGTGTGTGTAATTTTCAACTGGCAAAACACTGAGGCTGCAGCTGGCTCCAGCTTTAAGCCAGCCTTCCCCGTTCACCATTTTTGCATATTCGCCTATGGTCATGCCGTAAACAACAGGTACAGGGTGCATCCCCACAAATGATTTGTATTTAAGGTCAAGAACCGGCCCGTCAATATAGAAGGCATTGGGGTTTGGCCTGTCAAGCACCAGCAACGCAATATTGCTCTCGGCACAGGCTTCCATAACCAGGCTCAACGTACTTATATAAGTGTAAAACCTGGCGCCCACATCCTGTATGTCGAATACCACCATGTCGAGGCCGTCAAGGTCCAATGCGGCAGGCTTTTTCTTAAGGCCGTAAAGAGAAATTACACGATACCCATTAATTGGATCTGTATAGTCTGCGGATGACTGCCCGGCTTCGTCTTTTAACCTGAACCCGTGCTCAGGCGAAAAAACCACCTTTACGTCAATGCCCGAATGGATGAGGGTGTCGACAAGGTTAACCCCGCCTACAACTGAAGAGGCATTGGCTACGACTCCTATCTTTTTGCCGTGCAGGATCCTGAAATATTTTTCCGTCTGGTACGCTGCAGGCTTCACCTGAGTAAAAGAAGTCTGGGTATATACCGCCGAAAGCAGTACAATGAGGATAAGATACAGTTTCATTCTGTTGGGCATGGAATAAGTTTTCTACTTTTGTAAAGATATATCAATTTGCTTGAATACCGATCTCTTCATAGCCCAACGAATGATCAAAGGGAGCAGGGGCCATTATTACTCCCGCCCCGTGATCAGGATTTCAATCCTGGCCATCTCGCTGAGCCTGACCATAATGTTCGTTTCCATCGCCATCCTTACCGGCTTCCAGAAGGAGATCCGCGATAAGGTGATAGGCTTTACCGGGCATGTCCAGATCACCAGGTTTTCCGAAAATACCAGCCTTGTGCCTTTTGCTGTTGAGAAACAGCAAACCTTCCTTCCTGCACTCCGCCTTCATCCCGCCATCAGCCATATCCAGGTTTATGCCAGCAAAACAGGGATAATCCGAACTTCAGGCCAGATCCAGGGGGTTATCCTTAAAGGAGTGGGAGATGATTATGATTGGGATTTCTTCCGTAAAAGGATGGTAGGCGGGCATATCCCCGATTACTCAGATTCGGCTCAGAAAAATGACGTGATCATCTCCAGAGCACTGGCCGATCTGTTGAACCTGAAGGCCAATGACCCTGCAAGGATGTATTTTGTCGTGGGCGATCATACCCTGGGACGGAAATTCAGGATTTCAGGGATCTTCGAAACCGGACTGGATGAATTTGACAGGCTGTATGTGATCGGGAACATTATCCATATACAGAAGATCAACGGTTGGAGCAATACACAGGTAGGAGGGTTTGAAGTCCTGCTGAAGGATTTCAGGGATGTTGAGAAAATGGGGAAGTATATTTACCACCAGATCGGGTTCCAGCTTGATGCCTCAACAATTTACCAGTTATATCCGCAGATCTTCGACTGGCTCGCCCTCCAGGATATGAACGTGGTGATCATCCTTGCCCTGATGATCGCTGTTTCGGCCATAACCATGATTTCGACCCTATTGATACTCATCCTGGAACGGACTTCGATGATCGGGGTGCTCAAAGCCCTGGGCCTTCCCAACCGAAGGATCCGCAAGATCTTTGTATACCATGCATTGTATATTCTGGGATGGGGAGTCGGCATCGGCAACCTTGTGGGTTTCACCCTCTGCTTTATCCAGCAGAAGTTCGGGATCATAGGACTGCCCCAGGAATTCTATTATGTTTCGGTGGTCCCCATCCACCTTGATGTCGTCAACATACTCCTGCTCAATTTGATATCTGTCACGGCCTGTTATCTTATGCTCATAATCCCTTCGTTTATCATCACAAAGGTCAATCCGGTAAAGGCCATACGCTTTTCTTAAAAAATGTTAAAATTGCCTGACTTGGTTCACTAAGCGGGAATGTCGGAAATTGGTTCCTGAAATTGTTTACCTTTGCATCTTAATTAAAAAATTCCGGTATTGGCTGAAGTGACTCAGAAAATAAAGGAACTTGACGGCAAGCAGCTCTACCACTCATTTCTTGCCGGAGCTCAAAGGATTTTTGAGCAGCAGAAACTGCTAAATAAAATCAATGTTTTTCCTGTTGCCGATGCCGATACAGGTACCAACCTGGCATCAACCATGAGGTCCATCATGGATGCCATCATCCCTACCGATAATTTAAAACAGACCGCGGTTGCCATGGCCGATGCCGCCCTTAGCGGTGCAAGGGGCAATTCGGGCATCATCTTCGCGCAGTTCCTTTATGGTTTCGGAAATGAGCTCAGTACAGACCAGACCCTGGATATCAAATCCTTCGCCGAAAGCATGAAAAAGGCAGTGGCCTATGCTTATGACGCTATTGCAAACCCCGTTGAAGGCACAATTCTTACCGTGATAAAGGAATGGGCCGAGCATCTTGATAAAATTAAGGACAGGATCGATGATTTTATCCGTTTGCTTATCGAGGCATACAATAAAGCTCTCGAGGCCCTGGCTGGAACAACAAAGAAGCTGGAAGTCCTTGCAAAGTCGCATGTTGTTGATGCAGGCGCAAAAGGGTTTGTTTATTTCCTTGAAGGGATCAAGGATTTCTTTACCCTTGGGCAGCCTGAGACCGCGATCATCTCGCATGCCGACCAGTCAGCGGCTGAACAGGTTGAAGTTCAACATGATGTTATAACTTTCAGGTATTGCACCGAGGCCCTGATCAACGGCCAGAACCTGGATCAAAAGAAGATCCGTTCATCCCTTGAGCATTCGGGAGATTCATTGGTTGTTGCCGGTTCGCACAGCAAAATAAGGGTCCACATTCATACCGATCACCCGATAGAAGTCATGTCGCATCTTCACAGGTTTGGCGAAATTACGTACCAGAAGGTTGATGATATGATCTTCCAGAACAGCATTCTGCTTGAACGTAAATCGGATGTGGCCCTGATCACGGATTCAACCTGCGATCTCCCCCAGGAACTGATTGACCGTTATCAGATTCATATAGTCCCCCTGAACCTTCACTTTGGGGAAACCTATTACCTTGACCGGCTTACAATCAATCCCGAAAAATTTTATCACAAGCTGGAGCATTCCGAGAAAAGCCCTACCACCTCCCAGCCATCAACCAAGGACTTTCAGAATAAATTTGAATACCTCAGCACCCATTATAAAAATATTTTCGGCATACAGCTTTCCAGCGGGCTCAGCGGTACCTTCGGGCATGCTGAGATCGCAGGCAGGGAAGTTTCGGCCCGTACGGGAAGGCCTATACAGGTGTTTGATTCAAAGGTTGTTACAGGTGCACTTGGCTTGCTTCTTATCCGTGCTGCCAGAGCGCTTGAAAATGGAATGGATGCTGACGGACTTTCGGCCAGGATAAAGGAATGGATCCCGAAATCAGGTATAAGGGTAAGCGTACAAACTCTTAAATATATCATCCGCACAGGCCGGGTGAGCCCGATGAAGAGTTTTATTGCCCGCAACCTTGACCTTAAACCCATCATTGCCCTGGATGAGAACGGGAAAGCTGTGTTATCAGGCAAATCGTTCACCGAGAAAGGCTGCGGCAGGAAAGTGATCCGTGAAATGGAACGGATACACCACAAAAACAGGATATGGGAATATACCATAACTCATGCCAGTAATTCCGAAACGGCAAATTACTATGCAGGCGAAATGGAAAGGATTACAGGCAAAAAACCCCTTTACCTGGATCATGCTTCCCCTGTGCTTGTGACCCATACCGGTCCGGGTATAGTTTGTATTTCCTACTTGCTGGAATAATTTTTTTAAATTGCTAACAAGCTTAATTCCGTTTAAATCCTGAAATATGTTTACAGAAATCGTGCTGCTTATATTGATATATATGACCCTGGTCTTCGTGCTTGCACAGATCGTAAGGGATAATTCAATAGTGGATATTTTCTGGGGGCTGGGTTTTATCCTGATCGCCATTTACTCCCTCATCCAGGATACGGAACCCGACCTGAGGAAATGGATAGTGACTTTTCTTGTAGCATTGTGGGGTATCAGGCTCAGTGTTCATGTGTTTATGCGGAACCGGGGAAAGGGAGAGGATTTCAGGTACAGGCATTGGAGGGAAACATGGAAGTTCTTTATTCTCCGAAGCTTTTTTCAGATATTTATACTGCAGGGTTTGTTCATGTTTATCATCGCTTCGCCCATTTATTATATCAATTTTTATTCAAAAGAACCCCTTGGGTTCATGGACACCCTGGGGCTTGTGGTTTTCGGAATTGGTTTCTTCTTTGAAGCGTTTGCCGATTTCCAGCTGATGGAGTTTAAAAAGAAGCCTGAGAACCGTGGAAGGATCATAACGACAGGCCTGTGGGAAATGTGCCGTCATCCGAATTATTTCGGGGAAGCCCTGGTGTGGTGGGGCCTGGGTTTCTATGCAATGAACCTGCCTCACGGCTGGATGACCCTGGTGAGCCCCCTGGTCATAACTCTGCTTTTACGATTTGTTTCAGGGGTTCCTATGTTAGAAAAAAAATACAGCGGCCGGCCCGACTGGGAGGAATACAAGCGGAATACGGCTGCTTTCGTTCCATTTGTTAAATTCTTATAATACTGTTTATGCTGAACAAATCGCTACTGCATCCACAAAGCATAGTCGTCGTGGGAGGATCCAATGATACCCGGAAACCCGGAGGAGCCATTCTTAAAAACCTGCTTGACGGTAATTTCAAGGGCCGCTTATATGTAACGAATCTCAAAGAATCTGAAGTCCAGGGAATCACATGCTATAAGGACCTGAATGACCTGCCCGAGGTGGATCTTGCTATTATTGCCATAGCGGCCAACTATATTCCTGAAACAGTAGAGCTGCTTGCCTACCGGAAAAATACACATGCATTTATCATCCTTTCTGCAGGGTTCAGCGAAGAAAGCCAGGCCGGTAAAGAACTTGAAAGACAAATCGTTGAAATAGTAAACAGCGTAAACGGAGCTCTTATCGGACCAAACTGCGTCGGAGTTATGACTCCTCATTATACCGGTATATTTACTCATCCTGTGCCGAAACTGGATCCCAGGGGATGCGATTTCATTTCGGGTTCCGGGGCTACCGCCTGTTTCATCATGGAGGCAGGCATACCCAACGGACTTACTTTTGCAAATGTTTTCTCGGTGGGGAACAGCGCCCAGATGGGTGCCGAAGAGATCCTTGCCTACCTTGATGAGAATTATGACCCGGAAACCAGCGCGCCAGTCAAACTGCTTTACCTCGAAAATATCACAAAACCTGCAATGCTCCTGAAGCACGCTTCATCACTGATCAGGAAAGGCTGCAGGATAGCTGCCATCAAGGCCGGGTCCTCAGAAGCCGGCAGCAGGGCCGCATCATCGCATACCGGAGCCCTGGCCAGCCCGGATGTTGCTGTGAACGCATTATTCCGTAAGGCCGGCATCGTTCGCTGCTACGGAAGGGGAGACCTGATCAGCGTCGCATCCATCTTCATGTACCCTAAACTGAAGGGGAAGAACATCGCCGTGATCACCCACGCAGGAGGTCCTGCCGTGATGCTCACCGACGCCTTGTCAAACGGGGGGATGTTTGTACCCCATATTGAAAGTCCTGAAGCCAAAGAACTGCTCTCCCAGCTTTACCCCGGCTCCTCGGTGGGAAATCCCATTGATTTCCTGGCTACAGGTACCGCACACCAGCTTGGCCTCATCATCGATTACTGTGACAAGCAGTTCAGGGAGATCGACGGCATGGCCGTCATTTTCGGAACCCCCGGGCTGACCCGCATTTTCGATGTATACGAGGTTTTGCTTGATAAAATGAGAACCTCGGCCAAACCGATATTCCCTGTTCTTCCTTCAGTAATGACGGCTGCCGAAGAGATCGCTGATTTCCTGGATAAAGGCAAGACATTTTTCCCCGATGAGGTGAGTTTTGGAAATGCCCTTTGCAGGGTTTACAATACCCCGGCTCCGGCTTTGGCCGAACCGGAACTGCCCAAAGTTAACGTGGACGTCATCCGCAGAATCATCACTACTTCCGACGATGGCTATCTTAACCCTGCTTCCATACAGGAACTGATGGATGCCGCCGGTATACCCAGGGCAGGGGAGAGCGTAGTGAAGAGCCGGGAAGATGCTGCCAAAGCCGCAGCCAGGCTGGGATTCCCTGTAGTTATGAAAGTTGTTGGCCCTGTCCACAAATCGGATGTCGGGGGCGTGGTGCTTAACGTTAAGGATGAGGCCGGGGCAATGGCCGAATTCGACCGCATGATCAGGATAAAGGACACTACTGCAATCCTTATCCAGCCTATGCTTACGGGAACTGAACTTTTCGCCGGCGCCAAGTATGAACCCAAATTCGGGCATATGATACTCTGCGGTATGGGCGGGATATTTATAGAAGTCCTGAAAGATGTCGCAGCCGGGCTTTCACCTCTCTCAACCGATGAAGCCCTGTCAATGATCCGCAGCCTGAAAAGCTACAGGATCATTCAGGGAGTGCGAGGTCAAAAAGGCATAAGCGAAGAGGCTTTTGCCGATGTTCTGGTACGCCTTTCGGCTTTATTGCAGGCTGCTCCTGAAATTGTTGAACTGGATTTCAATCCCCTTCTCGGGAAAGAAGATAGAATCCTCGCAGTAGACGCGAGGATCAGGATCGAACGGAAAAAGTAATCCGCAAACAACCTTAAAGACTTATTATTTTCCCTGTTGAGCAGGGGGCTGTTTTGTGTAGTCGATCTCAGAACCGAGCGCGCTGTGCGGGATCAGGAACACGACCAGGAAAACAATCCCTGCAATAACCGGCCAGGTGCGGTTGCCGGGTTTACGGTATTGTATAACCAGTGCAATGATCCAGAAAACCAGACCGAGGAATGTTTTGTTATCGGTAAGGTCATGGCCGAAAGGCCATCCCGTCCAGAACGCGTCAAAGGCGAATTTCTGGACGATGGGGCCAAGGATCAAACCTCCTGCGAAGAAGAATATCACGGTAAGCCAGATGTACCTGAGGATGTTTTTTCCTTTGAAAATCGCCATCAGGCAGGTGACGGTCGATAGCAGCATGGCTCCGAAGATCGCAAATATATGCAGTATCAGTATGATCAAAGGTACATGGCCCTTGAACCTCAGAACAACTTCATGGCCGTTGTACAGGGGATAGATCTGCCCGTTCTTTACAAGGTCTATTTTATACGACACTTTACCTGCTTCAGGCTGCATGGGTACCATGGATACCAGTTCACCACCCTCCCTGATCATGGGAACAGTGGTCCATTCGTCATTGCTTTTATACCGCTTAAAAGTGAATTTACCGTGAACCGAGGTGTCGGCAATGCTGATCTGTACAGGCATATCCTGCCCGCAGTCGCCCGAACGGGGAAGTTTGTATTTTACAAGTGTTGATTCCAGCTGTATTTCACTGCGCGCCGGGTATGTGGGTCCTGTCATCTTTTGATATACTGCAAGGCCTGCCGTAAAAAGGAAGGCAAACACCCAGATCAGGGCTGATTGGTAATTTTTCATTTTGGTCCTGGTTTTTGGTTTGCGGGCAAAGGTAATTATTTGACTCCAAACTTTTCAAACAGATCATATACAGCTTGCTGAATATTCGTGCGGATATTCATATCCCTCAGCTTCTGGTTGGTTGCCGAAGGACAAACCCTGTTTGAAAGGAAGATATAAAGCAGGCCGTTTGAAGGGTCGGCCCAGGTGTAGGTGCCTGTGAATCCGCTATGGCCGAAGCTTTCGGTGGAAGCGCTTTTGCAGCTGGGACTGTCGGGTTTATAATTCTGAAGAGGTTTGTCAAAACCAAGGGCCCTGCGGTTCCCGCTGCCGGGAAACTGGCAGCTTGTAAATTCTTTTACGGTGGAAGGCAGCAGGAATTGCTTCCCCCCGTAACTTCCGCGGTTCAGCAACATCTGCATGATTACCCCAAGTTCAAGGGAGTTTGTGAATATACCGGCATGCCCCGATATCCCTCCCAGCATGGCAGCCCCCGGGTCATGAACGTACCCCCTCACCAGCTGTTTCCTGAACTCCGTATCGTTTTCGGTGGGCATGATCATCCCGATCGGGAATTTTTTATATGGGTTGAAACCTGTATGGCTGAGCCCCAGGGGCTTGTAAAAGGTCTCGTCAAGGTAAATATCAAACGGTTTCCCGCTTAGTTTTTCAACCACCAGCCTCAGAAGGTAAAAGCCTATATCGCTGTAAAGGTATTTCCCTTTCTCGCCTAGGGGCGTTTGAATGATCTGCTTGTATATCGAGTCGGGGTATGATGCCAGTATATACAGATGCTCAGCGACCTTAAGCGGGAACCTGCCGCTTGAATCGCTTCTGAAAACGCTGGTATCCCGGGCATGCGCACTGCTCACTTTTTTGTAAAACGGGATCCATGACTGAAGCCCCGCCCTGTGAGTCATGATGTCGCGGATGCTCATGCCCGACTTGTTCGAACCTTTTACTCCGGCCAGGAACCTGCCAAGGCTGTCGCCGGGATTCAATTTCCCCTCCTCGTACAGTTTCATGATGGCCAGGGTAGTGGCTGCCACCTTCGTTACCGAAGCAATATCGTAAAGATCAGTATTAACTGTTGTAACTGTGTCATTATACTGCGGATGACCGAATGCCTTGTTATAGAATACTTTGCCGTCTTTGGCAAGCAGTACCTGGCATCCGGGATAAGCGCCACTCACAACACCGTCCCCGGCCAGGGAATCGATGACCCCAAGTGAAGATTCGGTGAGCCCAATCTCTTCGGGCATCACAAAGGAGACCCTGGTTTTATCGGTTTCCTCTCCTTCTCCATAATGGAAGCCCGAGGGGCTCACAGGCAAATGACCCCGGGCAGTTATTCCTCCAAAAAGGACTTCGGCGGCAAGAAGCTGGGTTACGGGGAAGTCCTGGTAAGCAACCAGGATGGATTCGGCCTTGAAGTCCTTAGGCAGAAGTCCCAGTGAATAAGGGTTGCCAAATACAACAAGGGCTGTTCTGGAGATCTTTGAAATTGTATCGGCCAACTCGAGCGCCTGCCTCGAAAGATGGAAATTATCGGTGGGATAGCCGGTCATATTATGCAAGCCGATGATGATCGCCCCGAATGTTTTCAATTTGTTTAGTATGCTGTCACGTGCCTGATTACCAAATTCATGGGGTAAAAAAAAAGAACTCACATCGGCATATTTGCCCAGGGTTTCCGAGAATTTATTCCCGGGTTTATCGCCTATGCCCAGATATGCTATATGCCTTTTATCGAGAGAAATGAGGGGGACTAAACCTACATCGTTTTTTACCAGAGTGAGGGCCGAAGCAAACCCTTCCTTCTGAAGCAGAACCGACGACCTCCGGTTCAGGTCGGCATAGAGATTATGCAGGTCCACAGGCGTTTTACTGGCACCCAGCCCGCTTTTTAACATCAGTATGCGGAAGCATGTTTTATCGATTACCGCCCAGGGAACAATATTGCTGTCGGCGGCTGCTTTTATGTAACTGATGGCTTCATCCAGATGCTGGGGAAGAAGGAGAATATCATTGCCGGCCTGCAATGCTTTCAGCTCTATCTCCCCGGGTTTGAAATATTTTGCAACCCCCTGCATGTCAAGTGCGTCGGTAATGGCAAAGCCCTTAAAGCCGAGTTTATCCCTGAGCAGCCCGCTTACCACCGGCTTTGAAAGCGTTGCAGCTGCATTGAGGGCGGAATCGTAACAGGGAAGGAAGAGATGTGCGATCATGATCCCCTCCACTCCGTTATTGATCAGAACCTTGAAAGGGTATAGTTCCACCGAATCCATCCTTTCAGCGGAATGCCTGATGATGGGCAGGGTAAGGTGTGAATCGGAATCGGTATCTCCATGCCCGGGGAAATGTTTTGCAACAGCCATGACCCCGTTATCCTGCAGCCCTTTCATATAAGCGAGGCTTTTGGAAGCCACCCTGTATCTGTTCTCCCCGAATGACCTGAAATTGATCACCGGGTTCAAAGGATTGCAGTTGATGTCGGCCACAGGGGCGAAATTTATCTGGATGCCCAGCCTTCGGCAGTCGGCCGCAATCCCTGCCGCCATCTGGTAAATCAGCGTATCGTCGGACATGGCGCCAAGCGTTATCGGCCTGGGAAAAGCAATGGCGCTGTCGAGCCGCATTCCGAGCCCCCATTCGGCGTCGATTGCAACCAGCAATGGAACCTTGCTGGCCGTTTGCAGCCTGTTTGTAAAACCGGCCTGGGCGTAAGGCGTGCCCTTAAAAAAACATATCCCTCCCGGTTGGCAGCTTGAAACAACCGATGTAAGGCTGTCCTTGTAAGTTGAATCTTTATAAGAGTATGCCCTTATCATGAACAGCTGGGCTATCTTCTGCTCGGGCGAAAGCTGCCTGAATACCGAGTCGGCCCAAAGGCTGTCGGCCCTTTGAATGCCCTGGGCCTGAACCATAATGCCTGCCAGGAAAACCAGGGGAAATATAATTATAAGTTTCTTCACTGTATCCTTAGTAAAATGCCTTTATTTGCTGCAAAACAAAAGAAGCTAAAATTGCAGTGAAACGGATGAAATCTTATCCCTTTTTATTAACATCAGCCTGCCCGGCAGGGATGATTCCCATATCTTTGGCCGGTATATGCAAATTTAAGTAATGCGATGCCTACTATAGAAGAACTGCAGCAGATTTCCACACAGGTAAGGAGGGATATCATCAGGATGGTTAACGGGGCCGCTTCAGGGCATCCGGGCGGATCCCTGGGGGTAGCTGATTTTTTAACCGTTTTATACTTTGAAATCATGCGTCCCGATGCTGCCGCCTTCGATATGGACGGCAAACAGGAAGATCTCTTTTTCCTCTCAAACGGCCATCTTGCCCCGGCCTGGTACAGCGTTATGGCCAGGTACGGCTTCTTCCCGGTTCATGAACTGGGCACATTGCGCAAGCTCGGCAGCCGCCTTCAGGGCCATCCTTCGCCAATGGATAAACTTCCCGGCATACGTATTGCATCAGGTTCCCTGGGCCAGGGCCTTTCGGTATCCATAGGGGCTGCGATTGCAAAAAAAATGAACGGCGACCCTCATCTTATTTATACCCTGTGCGGGGATGGTGAACTCCAGGAAGGCCAGAACTGGGAGGCATTGATGTTTGCTCCTGCCAGGAAAGTGGATAACCTGGTCGCCGTGGTCGATTATAACGGGAAACAAATCGACGGCCCTGTGGATAAGGTGATGCCATTGGGTAACCTGAGAGCCAAATTTGAAGCCTTCGGCTGGGAAGTAACCGATATGGACGGGAATAATACCAGGGAAGTACTGAGCGTTCTCAATACCGTAAAGACCAGGACAGGCAAAGGAAAACCCAATATGATCATCATGCATACGCATATGGGCTGCGGTGTGGACTTTATGATGGACAACCATGAATGGCACGGGGTTCCTCCGAATAATGAACAGGCGGCAAAGGCATTAAGCCAGTTACAGGAAACCCTGGGCGATTATTAGCTTACAGCTATGCGATCACTTACAGGAAAAACTATAAAGCTCATGCATACATTGTGGAAGTCATCTGGAATTTTTTTATTCTTGCTTCTGCCGACCTTAATGCCCGAAGTATACAGCCAGGCCAGGAAGGAACCTGATAAACCCAAAATTGTCACAAGGATATTATTCGTATTCGATGCCTCCCAGAGTATGTACGGGAGGTGGCAGAGCGATTCCAAGTTCAATATTGCCACCCGGCTTTTCTCGGCATTGCTCGACAGCCTCAAAACACTGCCCGACCTGGAACTGGCACTGAGGGTTTATGGTCATCAGAAACCATTTCCGCCCCAGGACTGCAGCGATTCCAAGCTGGAGGTCCCTTTTGCCATTGACAATACGGCAAAGATAAAACATGTGCTTAAAGTCATCAGCCCGAGCGGAACCACCCCTATAGCCTATTCCCTTTCCCTGGCCGCAAAAGACTTCCCTCCCTGCGATCATTGCCGTAATGTCATCATCCTGATTACCGACGGCCTTGAAGAATGCGGGGGAGACCCCTGTGCGGTTTCAGCCGAGCTCCAGCAGAAAGGCATTGCACTAAAACCGTTTATCGTGGGGATAGGTAAAAACTTCAAAGACCAGTTTGATTGCGTTGGAACCTATTTTGACGCCAGTAATGAAAAGGAGTTTGCAAATGCCCTCAAGGTCATCATCAGCCGTACCCTGAACCCCACAACCATGCAGGTTAACCTGCTCGACCAATCGCATAACCCTACCGAAACGAATGTTGCAATGACCTTTTATGACAGCAGGAGCGGGCTGATCAAATACAATTTCATTCATTCACTCAATGCAAAGGGACTTCCTGATACACTGGACGTGGATCCCCTGGCCACCTACAATATAGTGGTCCATACCATACCTTCACTCAGGAAGGACTCCGTTAAGCTTACACCAGGCAAACATACCGTGGTCGGCATCGACGCTCCCCAGGGGTACCTCACATTCAGGGCAACGGGCAATGCTACGCTGAAGTACCTGCCCTGCATTATCAGGAAATCAGGCCAGACACAGACCCTGAACGTTCAGCAGTTCGACCAGGTTGAGAAGTACCTTATTGGGGAATATGATATAGAAATACTGTGTATGCCCCGGATTTTAGTCAAAGATGTGGAAGTAACCCAGAGCCATACCACCTTTGTAGAAATACCTACTCCGGGAATAGCTGTCATCCAGAGGGTAACCAATGGCTATGGCAGCCTGTACATTGAAGAAAAGAAAGGGCTTACATGGTTGTATAACCTTAAGGATACGCAGCAGCAGCAGGAAACGCTTTACCTTCAGCCGGGAAACTACAGGGTGGTTTTCAGGCCGAAATATTCAAACTCCTCCTCTTATACCGAGGAGAAGTCCTTTAAAGTTGAAAGCGGACAGACTACGAATGTCAAAATGTATTCAAATTAATGATCCCGAACCCGCAATTATTAACTATTACCATCATTTGTATATTGTACATTGTACATGGTACATTTAAAAATATTGATCTATGAAAGAATACACCAATTCCGGTTCCAAAGATACCCGTTCGGGGTTTGGAGAGGCTATGCATGAACTGGGTAAGACCAATCCCGCTGTTGTTGTTCTTTGTGCCGATCTCACCCCTTCAATGAAACTGGAAGCCTTTGCAAAGGATTTCCCCGAAAGGTTTATTCAGACAGGCATTGCCGAAGCCAATATGATCTGTATTGCGGCCGGACTTACCATAGGAGGGAAGATCCCGTTTACCGGCACCTTTGCCAATTTTTCGACAGGCCGTGTATATGACCAGATAAGGCAGTCGGTGGCTTATTCTGATAAAAATGTAAAAATTTGCGCATCTCATGCCGGCATCACACTCGGTGAAGACGGAGCCACGCATCAGAATATGGAAGACCTGGGTATGATGAAGATGCTGCCAAACATGACGGTGATCAATCCCTGCGATTTCAACCAGACCAAAGCGGCCACTCTTGCTATTGCCCAGCATAAAGGGCCGGTATATCTGAGGTTTGGCCGCCCTAAAGTCCCTAATTTCACCGCTCCCGGCCAAAAATTTGAGATAGGGAAGGCCCTGGTGCTGAATGAAGGAAAAGATGTGAGTATTTTTGCCACAGGCCACCTGGTGTGGAAGGCGCTTGAAGCCTGCCGTTTGCTTGAGGAACAGGGGATCTCATCCGAAGTCATTGACATTCATACCATAAAACCCCTGGATGAGGAAGCCGTGCTGGCTTCTGTGCATAAAACAGGATGTGTTGTTACAGCCGAGGAACATGAGATGAACGGGGGCCTTGGCGACAGCATTGCCCAGCTGCTTGCCAGGAAATGCCCGGTTCCCGTGGAAATGGTTGCCGTGAATGATTCATTCGGTGAAAGCGGCACCCCTGAAGAACTCCTGAGGAAATTCGGGCTCGATACTCCCGACGTGCTTAAGGCCGTTAAAGCTGTCCTGGTCAGGAAAAGATCCTGAGACTATGCTTTTTTCTTAAAAAGGCTTTGGATAAATGCGATGATCATCGGCAGCAGGGAAATGAAGATTATCGCCAGGATTGCCAGGGTGAAGTTGCTTTTGATGAAAGGGATATTCCCGAAGAAATAGCCTCCCAGGGTAAATAGAATAACCCAGAGAACATTCCCGATAATGCTGAAGCTGATGAACCTGATATAGGTCATGCTTCCAACCCCGGCTACGAACGGGGCAAAAGTGCGTATAATGGGCATGAACCTGGCAATGATAAGGGTTTTCCCCCCGTGTTTTTCATAGAATGCATGCGTCTTGTCAAGGTATTCCCTGCGGATGAGCCGGTAATTTTTCTCATACACTTTATGCCCGAGGAACCTGCCTATGAAATAGTTGGTATTGTCGCCTCCGAAAGCCGCGCAGATCAGCAGGATGATCAGGGGCATCATTTGAAGGGGTTCACCGGGCATTGCGGCAATGGTGCCTGCGGCAAACAGCAGGGAGTCACCAGGGAGAAACGGAGTGACTACAAGCCCGGTTTCCATGAAAATGATGAGGAAAAAGATAAGGTATGTCCAGGTCTGGTAGTCGGCTACGATTTTCAGCAGGTGCTGGTCTATATGCAGTATGAAATCTATTAATTGCCTGACAAGTTCCATGTTTATGGGTTTAGTTGGGAGGGCAAAGGTAGCAGTTTTTCATTTTTAAGCTAAGGGCTTTCGGTTTTCTCTATCCTTACAAACGCATCTTTCAACAGGAAAGGGGTGATGAGAGTAGTCAGAAGGGCCATCATCACAAGGATGGAAAAAATGGGAACGTCGATGAATCCTTTTTGCAGGGCAATATTGGCTATGACCAGTTCCATGATGCCACGGGCATTGAGCCCCAGGCCTACGGTGATTGCTTTCAGGTTGTTGAATCCGGCGAGCCTGGAACCGAAATAACCCCCGAGGATCTTGCTCAGGAAGGACGCAACCAGCACAACCGTAAGGAGCAAGCCGTTGGTGAGTGCGCCGGCATCAAACTGCACCCCCATGATAGCAAAGAAGATTGGGGCAAGGAACCCCATTGTAAAGCTGGAGGTGGAATGTTTTACCTGTTCAAACTCCGATTTTTTAAAGAGGGTCCTTGGAAAAAGCATGGCTCCGAAAAAGGCCCCTACAATAAAATGAAGGCCGAGCAGCTCGGCAATGCTCGAAAATATCAGTACGAACAGTATTACCATGGCAAACATGGACTCTTTGCCCTTGAGGTAGTGAAGGAATTTGTCCATTTTTGGGTTGAGTGTGCTCACCCTCGTTTTGGTCATGCCTATGAGCCGGTAGGCGGCAACCATGAAGAATATGAAAAATATCACTTTTGCACTGGTCAGAAGTATTGAGAACGTCACATCTTCAAGTTTGCCGGAGGCGCCGTTATAGTCGAGAATGATCCCCAGCACCATCAGTGAAACGATGTCGTTGAATATGGCTGCCGAGATTATTCTCTGGCCTACATCCGTATGCAATTTCCCCATGTCCATAAGTATTCTTATGCTCACCGGCAAAGCTGTGATCGCAATGCAAAGCCCAAGGAAAATCGTGAAAATATTGCTGAAATGAAAGAGATGTCCTATCAATAGTCCGCTCACCAATGGAATGAGAAACCCCAGCAGGGCAATCCACAGGTTTTTCCCACGTATTGAATTCCGTATCTCCTCGGCTTCAATTTCCATCCCGGCCATGAAGATCAGGAGGAAAACACCAAGGTCGGCTATGGGTTTTATATCTCCCACGATAGGGATGATATTGAAAAGGGATGGGCCCAGGATCACACCGGCAAGCACTTCGCCAATCATGGCAGGCTGGCCAAGGCGTTCCGCGACTTCACCCAGGATTTTCGCCGCAAGCAAAAGGACCAGCAGGTTAACAATGAAGGGCAGCTGGGTGTGAAAAATATGGAACATAATCTAACATGATCCTTACAGACAGCAAAATTAGTCTTTTCTGATTTGCAAACTGCTGTATTAATTTACCTTTGCGGCGTGAATCATGATTTCTTAATCAATTTTGGTCTTTTCCAGGCATCTGTCGTTGAACTTACTGCTGTCATATCCGGCCTGGTAAGTGTGTGGCTGGTCAAGAAGGAGAACGTATGGGCTTTTCCCATTGGCGGTGTGAGTGTACTGCTGTCGGCATACATCTATTTCGCAGGCAATATATATGCCAATGCCGGGATAAACCTCTTCTACTTCATCATGAATATTTATGGCTGGTATAACTGGCTCAGGAAAACTGGAGAAGACAAACACCTGATGATTACATCATGCAGCCGGAAGGAAATGCAGGTTTATGCAGTCTTTATAATTTTCATGTTCCTCGCACTCTGGTACATCCTGAGAAAGATGGCCGATAATCAATATGCCGTTTATGATGCATTTACATCTTCGCTATACGTAATTGCCATGTGGCTCATGGCGAGGAAGAAAATCCAGCACTGGCCTCTCTGGATCATCGGGGATGTGGTCATGGTCATGCTCTGCATTTTTCTTAAATGGTATTTTCTTGGCTTCCAGTACCTGGTTTATACTGTGATTGCTGCTTTGGGATGGATGGAATGGAAATATAAAGTCAAGGGTACTCAAACATATTGATCTTTTGGAAAAATCCAGGAAAATAGCGATTACAGGTCCCGAATCAACGGGTAAATCCATGCTTTCTGCCGAACTGGCGAAGTTTTACGGCACAGCCTGGGTGCCTGAATATGCAAGGCATTACCTTGAGGTCAACGGCCCTGCATACCGCGAAGAGGATATTTTAATCATAGCCCGGGAACAACTTGAACGTGAAACCAGGGCTTTGGCTAATGCTTCATCTTATCTTTTCTGCGATACTGAATTTATCGTGACAAAAATCTGGAGCGAGGTTAAATACGGCAGATGCCATCCATGGATCATAAGCCAGGTCGAAAACCATGTTTATGACCTATATTTGTTATGCGATATCGATCTACCCTGGGAATTTGATCCCCTGAGGGAGCATCCAGGGATGAGAAAAGAGCTTTTTGAACTATATTGCGCCGAATTGACTTCCCGGGGGTTCCCGTTTCATATTGTCAGGGGAACAGGTTACAGGCGACTGGAGAACGCGGTGAAAATCATTAATGATCAGTTTAAAGAAGAATAATTTCTGTTAATCTAAATTTGCGAGGAAATTGGACACTTCCCTTAAAATCCTCTTTGTTCCCAGGTGGTACCCTGCCCGTACCGATCCCATGCCGGGGCTGTTTATACAGCGGCAGGCCGAGGCCCTGGCAAGGGAACAATCAGTGAGGGTTATTTCAATCCATCCTGATCCCCTTTGCAAGGACAAATATGAAGTTGTACACTCGGTCGAGAATTCGGTGAATGTTTGCAGGGTTTACTACAGGGAAGAAAAAAAGCTTTCTTCAATTTCAGCCTTCATTAATTTCTTTCGTTACGTTAAGGCGCATCATCTCGGGTATACCAGCCTGGGAAGGTTTTCGGTTGATATCGTCCATGGGCATATACTCACCCGAGAGATCTTCTTTACCTGGTATATGGCCCGCAAGCAAAAACGCCCTTATTTAATCTCCGAGCATTGGTCAAGGTATTTCCCCGGGAACGCATCCTACAGGGGCTTTTTAAGAAGAAGGATTTCATCATTCCTGCTTAGGAAATCTTCTGGTCTGATCGCAGTTAGTGGGCCCCTTCTGCAAGCCATGAATTACGAAAAACTCCTGCACCCGAGATCCTACATTGTCCCGAACGTGATAGATGTTTCAGCGTTTATCCCGACTATCGATAAACCTGTAAGAGACAGGGCTTTAATTCTCCACGTTTCCTGTTTTGAAAATAAATCCAAAAATATTTCAGGTTTCCTTGA
The DNA here is from genome assembly GCA_903877385.1 of uncultured Bacteroidales bacterium. Lineage (GTDB taxonomy): Bacteria > Bacteroidota > Bacteroidia > Bacteroidales > FEN-979 > CAIRDP01. The sequence goes on along the minus strand of CAIRDP010000022.1, from coordinate 31,157 downwards.
GGCTGTTTCTGAACTTTATAAACACAGGCAGGATTTCAGTGTCCTCCTGGTCGGAGATGGGCCTGATTACCGGGCAATGCAAAAATATGCACTTGAGCTCGGACTGAATAAGCTGCAGCTTGAATTTGCCGGGCTTAAACAAGGAGATGAACTTATCAGGCTTTACCAGTCCGCTTCATTTCTGGTGCAGTCAAGCCATTATGAGACGTTTGGCACCGTGGTTATAGAGGCGCTTGCATGCGGGCTCCCTGTTGTCTCAACAAATACCGGGATCGCAGCATCCATCATCAATGACAGTAATGGAATTATTATTCAACAAGAGGGTGTTGGTGAAATTGTTCATTGCATGGAGCAAATGCTGAATATTTACCCTACATTTGATCGGATCAAGTTGCATGAAGCAGTTTCTGACAGGTTTTCCGGTAATCAGGTTTCCGAAGAACTTCTCGGTATTTATAATGAAATAATAAGTACATGGCAAAAGGATTAACATTTGGAGTAATGTGTTCCGGCACTGTTTTCCAGAAATGGCAGGCCGAAGCCATTAACCTCCTGATTCAAAACGATCATAATTTAGCTCTGCTTATTATCGATGGCCGTGCGTTATCTCAGACGCAGGACGGTAAGCCGGCTGATCCGGCGCATAAATATTCTTTCCTTTGGAGGGCTGCCAGCAAATTCCTATTCAACCATAAGGAAAAGGAAAAGATTGAAATGGAACCCGGGCTGCTCAATGTTGCAAGGAGGATTTGTACTGTTACCACTCAAAAACATTCGGAATACTTCTCCGATGAAGATGTGAACTCCATCAAATCGGCCAATCTTGATTTCATACTTCGTTTCGGATTTAATATCATCCGCGGTGAAATCCTGAATACGGCAAAATACGGTATCTGGTCTTTTCATCATGATGATGAAGAAAAATACCGGGGGGGGCCTCCGGGCTTCTGGCCTATTTATACAAATGATCCGGTAAGCGCAGCAATGATGCAAAGACTCACCGAAAAGCTTGACTCGGGTATCGTCCTGAAAAAAGCCTGGCTTAAGACACTTATGCATTCATATAAGGCCAACCTGGATGTACTCCTGCTCATTTCATCAGCCTGGCCTGCCGATGTGGCAAACCAGATATGCCTCAAGGGATACAATCCCGGCCCCCCTTCCAAAACTTCTGCCGCCATCCATAAGGTTCCCGGGAACCTGAAAATGTTTATTTTTCTTCTAAAATTGTTAAAAAACAGGATCGTTTTTTACTGGAGAGATCTTTTCAGGGCTGAGAGGTGGAATGTCGGAATTATTAACCGCTCGATACAGGAACTTGCCTTCACCGATCCTAAAGTCGGTTTTGAAAATATATTATGGATGAAGGAAAGAAGTTCGCGAAACTATTTTGCTGATCCTGCAGGTTTCATTGAAGAAAACAAGGTCCATATCCTCATGGAGGACTATTCCTATTCAAAGAACAAGGCCCATATCTCAGAGGCTGTTTTTGATCCTCTCACAAGTACTTTCTCCGTTCCTCTCACATCCATAGAAACCAAGGAACATCTTTCTTATCCTTTTATATTTGTTTTCGGCGAGAATATATACTGTTTGCCCGAATCGTACAGGTATGGCTATATCGGTTTATACAAGCGTAATTATTCTGAAGGTATTTTCGTCGAAGACCATGTTCTTCTTGACCATATTGATGCAGTGGATCCTACTCTCATTAATCATAACGACAAATGGTGGTTATTTTTTACGCTGAGAAAGTATTCCAATACGCATTTATATATTTATTATGCCGATGAACTTGAAGGCAAATACAAGCCTCATCCCGCCAACCCGGTAAAAATGGATGTACGGTCTTCAAGGCCTGCAGGACTGCCGTTTGTTTTTGAAGACCAGCTTTACCGGCCTGCCCAGGATTGCTCAGAATCCTACGGCAGGAGGGTTGCAATCAACAGGATAGTCAAACTTACCGAGACGGAATTCGAGGAAGAACTGGTAAAGTATTTAGGGCCTTTGATGAATTGCAGGTATTCAAAAGGCTTCCATACGGTGTTTGGCCTGGGAAGATATACCCTTATCGATGCCAAACGGACCAAGTTCAATTTCTTCCATTTTGGACGGCAGACCCGTCATAAATTCAGGAAACATTAACAGCCCGGATGTTCAGAAAAATAATTGGCACTATAGGAACACGGGTGATCAGTGCATTCCTGACACTTCTGATAAGCGTTCTTAATGCCCGTTTTCTCGGTACGGCCAATGTTGGAACAATCTCGCTTATTATCCTCTCGGTAACATTTATTCAGCTCTTCAACAATTTCATAGGAGGGGGTGCCCTGGTTTACATGACCCCGAGAGCAGGCTTTTTAAAACTGTTCCTGTTAAGCTATGTGTGGATACTGGGTGTTACCATCCTGGCGACCTTTTTCTTTGAATTTATAGGAACTTTGGCAAAACAGCTCGAGGTGATTCCAAAGGGGTACTTTGTTGAGGTCCTTTTTCTTGCCCTGGTAATGTCATTTACTTCGGCAAACTACATGCTGCTTCTTGGCAAGGAAAGAGTTAGGACCTTCAATATTTTAAGCCTTGTTCAGATAATTGTTCTTATTGCCTGCCTGCTTACGGCGGTTTACATGTTTCATGTTCGTACCGTGATGGCCTACTACTGGGCCATACTGATCTCATTCCTGTTTTCTTATTTTTTCAGCCTGTTCCCCTTACTGGGATTCTTTAAGGCGGAACCATTGAAGGGCTTAAAACCGATTTTTCGCTCAATGATGCAGTTTGGGACTTATGCTCAGTTTGGCAACATCTTTCAGCTGATGAATTACCGTATTGGTTATTATATGGTCGAGGTGTGGTACGGAAGGGCGGCCCTGGGCGTAATGTCAACCGGTTTTCAGATTGCCGAAGGCCTTTGGATCATCAGCCGCAGCCTGGCCCTTGTGCAGTTCACCCGCATTTCCAATGCAATGGATTTCAATTACAGTGTGAGCCTTACATTGATACTGTCAAAGATATCCCTCGTGGTGACCTCGCTTGCCTTGCTTTGTTTGCTGGCTTTGCCTGAATCATTTTACAGGCTGATTTATTTCCATCATGAATTCGGAATGATCAGGATTGTTATAGCCTGCCTTGGAGTCGGTATTGTCACCCTCAGTTTCTCAATGATTTTAAGCCATTTCTTCTCGGGAATCAACAAGCCGCATCATAATATGATCAGCTCGGCAATAGGCCTGGTTTTTACTGTTGGGCTCGGTTTGCTCATCGTTCCCCGCTATGGAATACTGGGTGCGGCAGTCACTGCATCGGTATCATACACCATTTCAACAATTTACCAGCTTATTGTATTCATCAGGATGACCCGACTGAAAGCCAGGGACTTTTTGCTAACCCGGTCTGAAATCATCCTGCTGATCAATGAAGTCAGGAACTTTACCTGGAAAGCTGATTTGCCTGTATCAGTCGATGATCAGTGATTTCTTTGCCAGCACATTACGGTAAGAACTCAAAACAAGCAAATAATTCCCGCTGGGCAGGCTGCCGCGAAAAAACCTGAACCTGCATTTCCCCTGCTGTACAGGATCAACAGGCAGTCTTCTCACACTGCGGCCGTTCATATCGAAGAGCTCGGTACTCAGGGCATTTTCAGTTCCGACATTCATAACAATATCTGCTTCGTACCTGACAGGATTAGGAATGATTTTTATTTCCGGCTCAGGACCCATGTTCGTAGCCGGGCCCTGCCCGGTCCAGATTGTGTTTAATGATGAAAGCAGGCTGCAATGCGGACCTCCGTATGCACCCATGTCGTTCCTCAGGCTCCCTTTCGAGGGGAAGTTCGCCGAAGATGGATTCAGTGGATCAGGCAGGTCATTATACCCGGCCGTGGAATCCCCTTTGTCGATACAGGGGGAAGTGCCTGAAAGAAAATAATTGCTTGCATCAAATTCAGGATCAATATTGATGTTCCCTGAACCTGAATAACCGTCCTCGATATCATTGTATGTTGCAGTGACTGTGCTTCCGCCCGAAAATATCTGGTTCCCCGTAAATGCTGTATTTCCCCAGAGGATGTTGTTAATTACGCTCATGTTTGTGCTCCATGCCCTGATTCCCCCGCCGGGCCCGCCCGAATGATTGTAAATAATAGTATTGTTGGCCACAATTCGGGGCGATGCCTGGGAATTGGCGCCAAGTATCCATAAACCGCTGCCGCCGAAATCCTGCCCCCCGGTATTATGGGCTATAAGGTTATTCCTGATGATCCCCCCGCAATAGTTGAAAACCACACCGGCTCCGTACCTGCCCATGTTATTGTCAATCACGTTATTATGTATCAGGGGATTGCTGTCGCCACAGCGGATCGCCCCTCCGCCTGCACTTGCCATCCCGCCGCTCATGTCCGTGGCATGATTATAAGTGATATGATTGTGGAGTATCCTGGGCGAAAAATACTGTACCAGGATGCCGCCACCTTCCCGGTATATTGTCCCGGAATTATGTTCATCGTTCCATTTCGTTCCGCTTCCTCCGGTAATCTTAAATCCTGTTATAACCGCATTGGTATCCATCGAAGTCGTGGCATCCTTGCCGGCTATGATCACACAACTTGCAGAGTCGGGAATTACAGGCTGGCTCCCGTCAATTACCGTAGCATCAATTGTTGCCGTATCGTTGGTCAGAATGAAATTGCTGGCAACAACAATGCCCTTGGCCCTGAAGTTGATGTTTTCGTAATAAGTCCCCGGGGAAACAAGGACCGTGTCATGAGTAACGGCTGCGTTGATTGCTGCCTGTATGCTTGTGTATTGTTGAGGAACAAGCCTCCTTGTTGCATTCACGACAGGTAATACCGTTATGATGCAGATGATGAGAAGGAAGGTTTTTTTCATGCTTTTCAGATTTTCCCCAAAAATATATGTTTCTTCCTCCCGATAAAACATATATCGGTAAAAACCTTATTTTGATCTGTCACTCACCTATAAAGATCGGCTTTCTCTTTTCATAAAAAGACCTTATCCCTTCGATATAGTCGGTGCTGGTCCCGGCTTTCCCCCTGAGCATGTCAATATGCTCAAACACTGAGGGTGAGATGGGTAAGGAATTTCCTAAAATATTGAGCTGCTCCTTGATGACCTGGATGCTGAGAGGGGAATTGGCAATGATACGGTTGGCCAGTTTAATGGTGAAATTCTCAAGTTCTTCCGCCTCGACGATATGGTTGATGATCCCAAGACTGTGGGCTTTTTCGGCCGATATCGGGTCTGCAGTGAAAAACATCTCCTTTGCAATATGGGCACCCATGATGTCGAGGAACTGCAGTATCCCCGACGTATTGTAAGGCACCCCGATCTTAGCAGGCGTTATCGCAAGGCAGGTGTCTTTGGTCCCGATCACGATGTCGCATATAATAACAACATTGCAGGCCCCTCCCCAGATACTTCCTTCGGCCATTGCTATCACCGGGATAGGGATCCTCATGATGGCCCGTATTACTTTTTGCAGGGGATTGTCATAGGCCAGGGGGTCGCTGCCGTCACGGGGCAGTTCGTCAATATTGAAACCCGATGACCAGACTTTCGCTCCTTTGTTAGCCCTTAGGATGATGACCCTTACCTTTTGCTGTTCCAATTCGTGCAATGCCTCGAGTAATTCGTTCAGAAGAGCACGGCTTAATGCATTGCGTTTGGCGTCATGATTGAGTGTGATCCACCCGATCGAATCCCTGATTTCATTTTTTACTAGTTCCATATGCGCAAGATCAGATTATTACTGTATGCAAAATAACAGAAATACTTGCTTCTGTGAATAACTTTCCCATAATATTTGGTAAATCCGTCAGGGCAGGCACTGAGATTCCTTTATATTTGCGGCAATCTGTTAAAATCGATAAGGAAGCATATGCGGCTGGTAGCCGGAATATGCCATTTTGATTTAACATCAATGCTCAGCATGTTCAAAGAAGAAGTATATAACGAAGATAGTATACGGTCCCTCGAATGGAAGGAACACATTCGCCTGCGCCCTGGAATGTATATCGGCAAACTGGGCGATGGTTCTTCTCCCGACGACGGGATTTATGTCTTGATCAAGGAGATCGTTGATAACGCCATAGATGAATATGTAATGGGTTATGGTAAAACCATTGAGATTACGATCAAGGACCAGCAGGTTTGCGTGCGGGACTATGGCCGGGGAATCCCCCTTGGAAAGCTTGTTGAATGTGTCTCAAGGATCAATACCGGTGCAAAATACGACTCCAAGGTATTTAAAAAGGCGGTAGGCCTTAACGGGGTCGGAGCAAAGGCAGTAAACGGGCTGTCTTCCTATTTTAAAGTTCAGGCAATCCGTGACGGGCTTACCAGGATCATCGAGTTTTCAAGGGGAGATCTTACCCATGATGAAAATGACAAACCCTGTGACCTCAGGAACGGAACTATAGTGAGCTTTACCCCTGACGAGGACCTGTTCGGGAAATATCATTTTATTCCGGAATATATTCAGAAGATGCTGTGGAACTATGTGTTCCTGAACAACGGTCTCACCATGATCTTCAATGGAGAACGTTATTATTCCCAGAATGGCCTCCTCGACCTTCTTAACTCTTACATCGATACACCCAAACTGTATCCCATTGTTCATGTTAAGGAAGGGGATCTCGAATTCGCATTCACCCATTGTGAAATGTACGGGGAGGAATATTATTCATTTGTTAACGGTCAGCATACAACCCAGGGGGGGACACACCAGGCCGCCTTCCGTGAAGCCCTGGTCAAAACGATCAGGGAGTTTTATAAAAAGGATTTTGACGTCAATGATATAAAAGCTTCCCTGATAGCCGCTTTAAGCATCAAGGTACAGGATCCCGTGTTCGAATCCCAGACCAAGACCAAACTGGGGTCGGTTAGCATAGAACCCGACGGGCAATCCATAAGGAATTATGTAATGGATATTGTGAAAAAGTACCTCGACAACTACCTTTACATGAACCCCGAGACTGCCGAAGCCCTGCTACGGAAAATAATGCAGTCCGAGAAAGAACGTAAGGAATGGGCCAACATCAAAAAGATCGCCAAGGAAAGCGTTAAAAAAGTCAGCCTTCATAATAAAAAACTAAGGGATTGCCGTATCCATTACAATAATCATGATGACAGGCGTTACGAATCAAGTATTTTCATAACCGAAGGTGACTCTGCAAGCGGCTCGATTACAAAAGCAAGGGATGTAAATACGCAGGCGGTTTTCAGCCTGAAAGGAAAACCTCTGAATTGTTTCGGCCTGAGCAAAAGAGTTGTGTACGAAAACGAAGAATTCAACCTGCTGCAGTCGGCATTGAATATAGAAGAAGGGCTTGAAAACCTGCGTTATAATTATGTCGTGATTGCAACTGATGCCGATGTCGATGGTATGCATATCAGGCTTCTCATGCTCACTTTCTTTTTACAGTTTTACCCTGACCTGGTGCGCAATAACCACCTGTTCATATTGCAAACCCCGCTTTTCAGGGTAAGGAATAAACAAAAAACCATCTATTGCTATTCGGAAACAGAGAAGCTTTCGGCCATCGAAAAACTCGGAGCAAACCCCGAAATCACCCGTTTTAAAGGCCTGGGCGAGATCTCCCCGGATGAGTTTAAATATTTTATCGGGGCGAATGTTCGTCTTGATCCTGTGATTCTTACAAAGGATTCGGCTTTCCAGGAGGTTCTTAACTTTTATATGGGAAAAAACACACCCGAACGTCAGAATTTCATTATCGATAACCTGAAAGTCGAAGATGATATGCTGGAGGAAGTTGCCCTGGTTTAATACTTTTGTTCAATTCCCCTCATTTTTATTTGTAAACGCGGGTACCTGGCCTTGGTCAATCCCTGCTAATCAATCTTTTTCCTGAAGGGCCATATTGTTGCTGCAAAACTCAGAAGGAGTTCTCTCCGGGCAAGAAGGTCTTCAAGCTCATAAAGCATGTTCCTGTTGACCTGCTCGGCCATGGGGATGACCCATTTCCTGGTTTCATCAATATACCTCCTGATAAATTCCCTGTCAAAGATGTCGGGGTGAAGGTCAGTGAGGTTGCTTATGCGGTCGGCACATTTAAGGATTTTAGCATTTTCACTGCCTTTATCAAACAACCTCTCCAGGTAAACGTCTTTGCTTTCTTCCTTCTTCTTGGTCACCTCAAGAACCAGCTGCAGTACGGCCGGACCATCCTTGTCAAGGTTCGTTATTTCATCAAATGTAACACATTTTACATCCTCAAAAATATCATGGATTACCGACGCCTTTAAAAGAACATGGTCAACATAATGATAATCAATTAGGATGGCGTAAGTCATCAGGGCATGCCTGAACTGGTTCCCGCCCACGTGACGCTTAATACCCCGTAATGCCGTTGCTTTCTGAACATACGGCGCAAGCACCATGTTTACTAATTCTTCTCTTTCAAAATTTTCCATACAACATTTGAAATGCTTTTCCTATGTGTTTAATAATATCACCTGCGATCAGGGCTTCCACCCCGGTTTCCTTGCAGGCAAAATCGCCGGCAAGACCATGGAGATACACCCCGAGCAGGCAGGCATCCAGAGAAGTGTAGCCCTGGGCCTTTAATCCTGTTATCATTCCTGTAAGAACATCACCACTGCCCCCGCTTGCCATTCCCGGGTTGCCGGTGGAATTGAAATAACATTCCCCTTCAGGTGTTGTTATTACAGTATGCCCGCCTTTCAGGACAACGTATGCCTGGTTCCGGAACGAAAATTCCTTCTGTAACTGAAGCCTGTCATAATCATCTTTATGCTTTCCGGCAAGCCTTTGAAATTCCTTAGGATGAGGGGTGAAAATACAGTGTTTTGGCAGGAACCCCAGCCAGGTTTTATTCCCGGCAATAATATTGATAGCATCTGCATCAAACACAAGGGGCTGATTTGCTTCCTGGATCAGGAGTTTAAGGGCTTTCTGCGTTTCTTCCCCCATGCCCAGGCCGCAGCCTGTCCCTATTGCCGTATAGGGAGCAAGATCAGGGATGCTGCTCACAAGCATTTCATTTTTATCAATGCTCATCATAACCTCGGGAACTGCAGTCTGAATAACAGTCAGGCCGCATGCGGGAGCATGTAAAGTCACCAGTCCTGCCCCGGAACGTATCGCTGCATGAGATGAAAGCACTGCAGCTCCCATTTTGCCGTATCCCCCGCAGATTAGCAGTGCATGCCCGAATGTGCCTTTATGGTCGAATTTGTTTCGTGTTTTTAGCTTTGGGGCAAGCATCTGACGGTCGAGAACATAATTTTTAACAGAGGTCAGCTCCACAAACTCCTCAGAGATACCTATATCCAGCAACTGCCACTTACCCAGGTAAATGTCATTCTCGGGAAAGAAGAAAGCCAGCTTGGGAGGCGAAAACGACAGGGTGTAGTCCGCCTCAACAACCGCCGGCTTCTCTGCAGTTTTATAAGAACTGTCGCAAAACAAGCCCGAAGGGACATCGATAGAAATTGTCAGGGCCATGCACTCATTGATATGCCTTATCACAGTTGCCGCGACCCCCCCGGCCGGCCGGCTTAAACCGCTGCCGAAAAGGCTGTCGATAATGACATCCCCGGGATTGATCACGGGCAAAGAACCGGACCCATTAACAATTGTGATGTTTTTCGGAGCAATATTCTTAAAGCGCTCGAAATTTGTCCTGCACGAAGGGGACAGGTTTTCCAGTGGGCCCACAAGGTATACCTGCACCGGAAAATGTTTCAGCTGAAGCATCCTTGCAATGGCCAATCCGTCGCCCCCGTTATTGCCTGTCCCGGCAACCACATGAATGTTCCTTTTTGTGTCAAGTTCCCCGGCTATCCAGGAGAAACATGCAGTAGCCGCCCTCTCCATCAGGTCTATGTCGGCAATCGGCTCGTTTGCAATGGTAAATGCGTCAGCCTCACGAATCTTTTCAACAGGAAGTATTTTCATGCTCTATCCGATCATCCCCCAGAAAGGCAGAGTGGCCAGGAATCCGATCAGGAACAATACCGCCAGCACAAAGATCACAACCGAGATGATAAGTCCGATTATCGCACAGGTCCTCCCGGTCCTCACATTGTTCAGTGAACTGATCGTGTAATTCTGTGGAGCCGCATTAAACAGCATAATCTCCTTCCTTGCAAGCACCAGGGTTATTATTCCCATGATTATTCCTGCAAAGGAGATCAGCTTCCACCAGCAAAACACAATTGAAAGGATACCTAAAACCAGGATGGTGTTTGCATTTGGGAGATTTTGCTGTATGAACGCGCTATTCCCTGCATCTCCGCCCGGCTTTGAATTAAAAGCTTGCTCTTCCATAAAAGAGGATTTTATCAATGAGTAAAGTTACAAAAAATGTCGTTAATAATACAGCGGATAGAATCTGAAATTCCCCAGGGTGTTATATTCAATTGCAGGAGCAGGGATCTTGATAAAGCTTAAAACCGTTAATATGGCTTTAAGGGTTTTTGAGTGAGTCGGTATGCGGGTAAGGTCAACATCTACCGAAAGCATGAACCTGCGGTACCTTTGCTGGGGAGGGATATTCTGACCGGTTACGTTTGCCGAGGCTCCTGTCATACCCCCGGCTCCGTAACCGAAGGCCATATTCAGCCATTTAGGGAATCTGCTTGTTTTTGGCAGGAAGGAACTTATGTTCCCCGATAACCAGTAACTCTGCCCGTTATAATCTTTCAGGATCTGCTGGATAAGGTTTGATCCCAACTGTTCGGGGTTATAAACCGGGTATGTCGTCTGGTGAAATGAAAATTTCAGCCTGAATCTTTGCTCGTCCCAGATAAGTTGCTGGCTTACGAAGATCGCAGCCCCCAGGGTATTGGCTGTGAAATCTCCTGGCGAAAAGCCCCATTCCGACGAAAAACCGTCGAGTATCTCGATATTAAGCATGTAGGCTTCGGCAAGCAAGCCCCCGTACCAGGCCGATTGTGTCTTGCTCAGCCCGGCCCATCGGTACGACCAGTTACCGACCATGCTGATATAATACGATGTAGTCGCATGGCCGCATTTGTCCATCTGAAGCCACTCATTATTATCATTGAAGAAATGGAAACTGCTCTGGGGATAATTCTTATACCACAGGAAGTAAAGTCCCCCAAGGCTTCCTATGTAAAGCGCTCCCTGTACCGATAAAACCGCTGCCAGCCTGCCTTTCCGTACTACTGCGGTATCCGTCCTCAGAGAATGATAGGGAATGCTGTCCTGGCTGTAAACTTCCAGGGATACAAAAAGCCCTATGAACAATAACCACAATCTCATCTCCGTAGTTTACAAGGGCCTGCTATTTGATGTTTAAATGGTCAAGGGCTTTCTGGTAATTCTTTGCATTCCGCATATGCCCGGCAAGGTCGGCAGCGAAGTTGTGATATCCCGAAAGATCATCCTTCGCACAGAAATACATGTATTTGTGATTTCTGAAATTTAAAACAGCGTCAATTGAACTGACCGAAGGAATGCAGATGGGGCCTGGAGGAAGCCCCGTATGCAGGTATGTATTATATCTTGACTCTGTCTTCAGAAGTTGTACGTTGAGTCTCCTGATACTGTAATCCCCACAGGCATAAATTACCGTAGGGTCGGCCTGCAATGGCCACCCTTTATGAAGCCTGTTAATATAGACCCCGGCAATGTCGGGTTTCTCCGAATCCTTGTTCGTCTCTTTGTCAACAATCGAAGCGATAGTCACAACCTGGTTAATATCCAGTCCTGTCGCACTGAGCTGCTGCCTGCGAACCGGATTCCAGAATGATTTTTGTTCCAGGCTCATTTTCCATAACAGCTGTGAAGCCGAAGTATTCCAGAAAATCTCATAAGTGTTGGGCAAAAAGAGCACAAATACGTTATCAGGATCAATCCCGAATTGTTGCAGGCATAACGGATCATTGAAGAGTTTCATCAGGCTGGCCGAATCCGCCTCGACCTGGTGGCTGAGTTTTCCCGCGAGCTCCGCTACGGATCTTGCACTCTGGATATTTAGCCTCACGGGAACCTGCTTGCCCGATCTTAAAAGATTGACAAGTTCATTGTTGCTCATCCCGGCCCTGAGAAGGTATTTCCCGGCTTTAACCCTTGCATCGTAATGCTTCCTTGCAGAAACGAAGATGAACCCTTTCTTATTCTTCAGTATCTCCCTCCGTTTCATAATGCCCAGCAAACCCCTGAAATCGGTTCCGGTAGGAATGTACAGGTAAGTACTGGCTTTTCCTTTCAGGCTCACATTCGGAGATTTAACGAAATGATAAAACCTTAAAGAAAAAAATCCCAGCAGCAGGATTGTAATGAGTGAAACTGTAATCGGGGCAATATAACTCTGGTTTCTGTGGCAGAGTGATTCACGGTTTGCAGAATTCATCAATCGAAAATCTTGTTTTACTTAATCTTTGGGCCTGATCAATTGGAACATCCATTCTTCCATCCAGCTGCTTCCGCTCCTGACCCAGTCTTTTTTAATACCGCAGCGTTCAAATCCGCACTTTTCAAACAGCGAAATACTGGCAGTGTTTATTGGAGTTACATTGCTATACAACTGCCTGAGATTTAAGATCCCGAATGCGTACTTTATAAGAATCTCAAGAGCTTCGGAGGCATAACCGTTACCCCTGAATTCCTCCCTCAGGAGGATACCGATCCCGGCCCTGAGATGATAAGGATCAAAATCAAACAGGTCGATAGCCCCTATGCTTTTCCCCTTGATTTCCCCGCTATGGCCCACAGCCATCAGCCTTAATTGTTTTGAAGCATAAATGTCGTTCTGCACATTCATTACATATTCCTCGATCTGGAACCGCGAATAAGGTGTTATGGTACTGCTGATTTTCCATATCGAGGGATCATTCTCCCATTTATACAGAAGATCAATATCGGATAGTTCCACCGCCCGTAACTGCAATCTTTTTCCTTTCAGAATTTCGTATTCCATTACCCGTTTAAATTGTTATCTCTCCTTTGAAAACACAAACAGCCGGACCTTCGAGATAAACTTCGGTAAATCCCGCATCCGAACTGTGAAAATGAACTTTAAAATCCCCCCCCAGCGTACTTAGCATATAAAAGCCGGGATTTTCCTTGTTTGTTAAAGCTGTGATCAGGGCCGAAGCAGTAACACCGGTTCCGCACGACAGGGTTTCGTGTTCCACTCCCCGTTCATAGGTCCTTACTTTAATGACTGCGGATGATATTTCCACGAAATTCACATTGCATCCCCCTTTTGCGAATCTCCTGTCATTCCTCAGGGCCCTGCCTTCAACCTCAACATCAACCGCCCCCGCATCCGGAACAAATTTCACGAAATGAGGGGAGCCGGTGTCAATCAGGTATCCGTCATCAAATTTTTGTCCCGGCACCGTATCTTTCATCTTCAGCCTGACCATGCATTCTGACCCGTTTTGTGACAGGATCTCAGCTTCATGGTCACCGTCGATTGCAACGAATGCCGCCTTGTTTTTAATGATCCCCAGCGCATTTGCATAAGCTGTCATGCAACGGCCGCCGTTCCCGCACATTGTGCTTTCATTTCCATCGCAATTATAGTATTTCAGCGAGAAATCATACCCCTCCTGGTCTTCGAGGAGCATAAACCCGTCGGCCCCAATTCCGAAATGCCTGTCGCAAAGAAAAGCAATCTGTCCGGACCCGGGGTTTATTTGCCTGGAACGATTATCCACGATGATAAAATCATTCCCGTTGCCATGGTATTTACAGAACTCAATTTTCACCTGAATGCATTATGCCGCAAATCTATGAACAAATCTTCATATTAAAAGAATCCTGACCTTAATTCATCGGGTCATTTCCCCTGTTTGTCGATTTGTCCTTTTTATCGCCTGAATATGAGAATACTTTTGCTTCCAGAAAATCACTAATTTTAAACTCGAATATTATGGAACCAAATCACGAACATAAAACCCGTTACGATAACTACCAGAAAAAAGGCATGCTGGGAATTATCGTAATCCTGGCCGGTCTTGCTTTGCTGCTCTTCAATACAGGGTTCCTCCCTCATTATTTCAGGCATGTAATCATCTCCTGGCCGATGCTTCTCCTTGCTATAGGAGTAGTCAGCCTTATGGGCTCGGGGAACAGGATCCCCGGCATTATCCTTATCCTGATCGGAGGTTTTTTCCTCTTCCCGAGAATATTTGACCTGGATATCAACTTTGCCCATCTTTTCTGGCCGCTCATTCTTATCTGCATTGGGATACTCATCCTGTTCCGCAGGTTCCCTCATCCCAGGGAATGGAGCCACCGCATGGGAACAAACCCTAAAAATGCCGCGGCTGCCAGCGACCAGGGCCTCATTTATGAAGACCATATTTTCAGCGGCACCGAAAAGCGCATCATCAATAAAGAATTCAAAGGCGGTAGGGTTAACATCATCTTCGGAGGCATCAAACTTGATCTTACGCAGGCCAGCCTTGCCGAAGGCAATAACGACCTTGAATTAAACGTCATCTTCGGAGGCGCTACCATCATCGTGCCCTGCGAATGGAAAATACAGCTGAAAAATACTTCTGTTTTTGGCGGGTTTTCCGACAAACGGTTCTGCATCAAGGAATCTGCTGACCCTTCGAGGGTTCTTACCATCAGGGCTTCTGCTGTTTTCGGCGGGGGCGAAATCAAAACGTATTAAAATAAAACCTGGGGATAGAGAATGATACATCCGGTCTTTCAAAATCTCAGGTCCATATCCGTGTATTTTGGAACGTGGATCCTCCTGGCGGGGATCCACTTTTCCATTTTGTTTTTCCAGTTTCGAATCCCGCTCAATATCTCCCTGGCCGATACGCTAATTTACAACAGCATCCTTTGCATGATAGGAATAGCAATCTGGTATGTGATCAGGTACTCCATGCCGGGTAACCTATCAGGGTTTAATTTTATATTCAACCATTTTACTTCCCTGGTCCTTCTCATGGTGTTCTGGGTAGGAGCAGGCTATGCCTTCCTGAACATGTTATTCAAGGAAATTACGGTATACATGAATTTCCTGGGCCTCTCCATCCCATACCGCTTCGTCATCGGCGTTCTCCTTTACGCTTTCATAGGCCTGGGTTATTACCTCATAATCATGTACCGTGATCTTCAGGATAAGGCTAAGGCCGAGACCCGTCTGAATGAACTCCTCAAAGAATCAGAGCTTAATATGCTCAAATCGCAGATCAACCCGCACTTCCTTTTCAACAGCCTGAATTCCATAAGCTCCCTAACCATTACCGATCCGGGAAAAGCCCAGGAAATGGTTGTAAAACTATCAGAATTCCTTCGATACAGCGTTTCCTCGAATATCAACACGTTTACAACACTGGATAAGGAAATGCAGAATATTCAAAGATACCTCGAGATAGAGAAGATCCGCTTCGGTGAGAAACTGGTTTTCGAATTCTCAATGCAGCCCGGATGCTCCTCCCGGCTTGTTCCGGTCATGATACTTCAGCCCTTGTTTGAAAATGCCATCAAACACGGGGTTTATGAAAGTACTGAGCCGGTGAAGGTGCTAACCAGCTGCAAAACCTTTCCCTCTTATTTCGAGATCAGTATCAGCAACGATTTCGACCCATCGGCCCCGGCAAGGAGAGGATCAGGCATAGGATTGAGAAATATAAGGGAAAGATTGAGGCTTATGTACCGCAATGATTCACTCTTAAAGACCTCTGTTATTAATAATTTATTCCAGGTAGTTTTGACAATCCCTGATAAACCTTTTGAAAATAATCTTGCACAATGACATACAAAGCAATTATCATCGATGATGAGAAGCCCGCCAGGGATATCATCAGGACCTTTCTGAAAGATATTGCCGGCATTGAGGTGATTTCCGAATGTCAGGACGGATTTGCCGGTTTGAAAGCCATACAGGATTTGAAACCCGACCTGGTGTTCCTTGATATCCAAATGCCTAAACTTACAGGCTTTGAAGTGCTGGAACTGATTGAAAATCCTCCCCTCATTATTTTCAGTACAGCCTATGACCAGTATGCCATAAAGGCATTTGAAATGAATGCCACGGATTATATTTTAAAACCCTATTCCAGGGAAAGGTTCACCCAGGCCGTCGCTAAAGCCGTTGCCAAGCTGCAGGGCGGTATCGCTATTCAGCCTGAAATACAAAAGATTATACAGTCTGCGGATGACAAAGATGAATTGCTTCAGAGGATAGCCGTTAAAACAAGGCATAAAGTACATGTGATTGGTGTAAATGAGATCATTTATCTTGAAGCCGAAGGGGATTATGTAATGATCCATGTCAAGGACGGCAATTACCTAAAGGAAAAGACGATGAAATATTTTGAGTCTCACCTCGATCCGGCTAAATTTATCCGGATCCACCGTTCCTATATAGTAAATGCTGAGTCTATTGAACGAATAGAACTTTATGATAAGGAAAACTATTCTGTGCTTCTCAAGAACGGGGCAAGCCTCAGAGCCAGCACAAGCGGGTACAAACTGCTTAAGCAGATCCTGAATATGTAGATCTTTTTTTTAATCCCTGCAAGCCTTTTTTAGCTTAAATTGTCTTATATTTACATTCAGGCAATACTTTATAGGTTTGAAAACAAATGTAAGCAACCCTGTCATCTATGAGATCAATACTCTGGTATGGCTGGGCGAAATAAGCAGGGAATGCCAGTCGGAAATTACCCTTGCCAATGTCCCGGATTATAAATGGGATGAGCTGAACCGGCTTAAAATAGATGCTGTATGGTTTATGGGAGTCTGGGAAAGAAGCCCCGAATGCATCAGGATCTCCAATGCCGACGCAGGTAACCTCTCCGATTTCCACAGGGCCCTTCCCGATTTTTCACCTGAGGATAATACAGGCTCTCCCTATTGTATAAAAAATTATTCAGTAGATCCCTCACTGGGAGGTAATAATGGACTTGCTATTGCCCGTGAAAAACTGGCCGAAAGGAATATAGGGCTGATCCTTGATTTTGTACCCAACCACCTTGCGTTTGACCATCCATGGCTTAGCTCACATCCCGGCTTCTTCATCAGTGGGAGTGAGGATGACCTTGCCCGGGATCCTGTGACCTTTAAACTGACAGGCCAGGGTATTTTTGCCTGTGGCAAAGACCCTTATTATCCTGCCTGGGAGGATGTGGTCCAGGTAAATGCGTTCAGCCTCGACTTAAGGCTGGAAGTGATAGAAACCCTGAAGGAAATTGCAGGATTATGTGACGGTATCCGTTGCGATATGGCCATGCTGATGCTGAACGATGTGTTTGTACAGACCTGGGGCTCCCTGGCAGGGACTGTCCCGGCCGATGAATACTGGAAGCTTGTCATCGGCGAAGTGAAAAAAGAATTTCCTGATTTTATCTTTATTGCCGAAGTATACTGGGATATGGAATATATCCTGCAGCAAAACGGTTTTGATTTTTGTTATGATAAACGCTTGTACGACAGGTTGAAAGCCGAAAACGCCGAAGCTGTCAGGCATCACCTGCTGGCTGATAGCGCATACCAGTCAAAACTTATAAGGTTTATCGAAAATCATGATGAAGAAAGGGCAGTTTCGGTCTTCAGACCCGATAAGGAGAAAGCTGCCGCCATCATAAGCCTTACCCTTCCGGGGGCAAAACTGATCCATGAAGGGCAGTTGGAAGGAAGGACGGTACGTTTGCCGGTTTTTCTCAGGAGAAGGCCACAGGAAACTTCCAATGCATTTATCAGGAATTTCTATGAAACCATCCTGGAAATCACGGCTATGGAGGAACTGCATAAAGGAGAATGGTCGCTTTGCCCGGTAAGCGGGTGGGACGATAACCAGAGTTGCAGGAATATCCTGGCCTGGTACTGGAAATTCGGGGAAAAGGCATGCCTCATTGCCATTAATTATTGCCCGAAGCCCTCACAGGGGTTTGTTTTCATGCCGGCATTTGAACTGGGGGGCAAGGCATGGAGGCTGGTTGACCTTTTTACCCAGGACCATTATATCAGGATGGGGGATGAACTTAAGGTGAGCGGTTTGTATGTTGGGCTGGATGCCTGGGGATTCCATTTTTTCCAGATGTTCAGCATGGTATAGCCGGTAAGGAGAAAAATTAAAATGAATAGAATTCCCTGGTCATAATAAATCAGGAAACCCGAATATATTCATATTAAAAACAAGCTTATGAAAAGAAAAATCAAAATGCTGGCAACTGCAGCGGCAGTTGTTTTCATGACGTCCTGCGCTACTTACCCGGGACTTGATTCCAGGTTAGCGGAGGACCTTGTCGATATCACGAAATATGATGTCAAAACTGATTTCACCCAGTTCAAAACCTTTTCCATTGTAGATTCGGTTTCTGTCATTTACGACAACGACAGTTCCAAAGTGCTCAATTCCCAGGCGCAGGCCCTCCTTAACCAGATTGTCGGCGACATGCAGTCAAGGGGGTACACAAAAGTGGACCGCAAAACAGGCAATCCCAACCTCGGCATCAACGTAGGAGTGGTGAAGATTACAAACGTTTCCTACTATTACCCGGGATGGTACTGGGATTACGGTTATTATAACCCTGCCTACTGGGGGTATCCAAGCTACGAATACTGGTATCCTTATTATCCTCCTGAAGTAACTTCATACAGCACGGGAACAGTCATTATAGATATGGTGGACCTGAAAAATGCCCCTCTCCATAACAACAAGATCTATGTAGTGTGGGTTGCCATAATCAGGGGGCTGATGACGGGGTACCATACCACCCAGGATGTGCTGGATAATGTGGACCAGTGTTTTGCCCAAACGCCCCAGATCAGGACGAACAGCTAACCACTTTCTGAAAGGAACCTGAATTTAATCCATAAATAAAGAATTGACAATGAAAAAGACATATATAGCAATCGTAGCGGCATTGCTTCTGGCTGTGACAGTTCATGCACAGGAACAGGCTGCCTCGGGATACAGCCCGACTTCACTTTACACTCTTTCCTGGTCCCTGAGTGTTCCGCTTGGAAGCTTCAATAACTTCATCAACAATGTAAGCCCTGCAGGAGGGAATTTCGCGGGACGTTATCTCCTTAAGAAAGGATTTGCCGTAGGTTTTGAATTCGGATGGAACAATTATTACAAGAAGTATCCCCGCAACACCTACTATGGCCCCGATGGGCTGGCAATAACGGGTATACATTACACCTATGCCCTGCTTGTACCCTGGAAGGTGGGTGCTTATTATTATTTCCTGCCTTCAGGCATTGCCGACCCCTATGTCGGCCTGTCTTTGGGTGGTGATTATATGGAAGAGCATATAATGATACAGGAGTATGACATTTATAACACCCAATGGGGATTTACCATGTCGCCCGAGGTCGGGGTTCTCATTAAATTCGGGAAGTATTCGCATTGGGGAGCCAATATCAGCGCCCAGTACTGGTTTAATACCAATTCATACAATTTTACCGATTACAAAACTTTCAGCACCATGCAGGGGCTGAATTTCAGTATTGGCCTTACCTATATGCTGAGGTAATCACCGGGCTCTTTTACACAACGGGCTGCCGGTGAAACCGGCAGCCCGTTGTGTTTTACATTGTGTGTATCTTTAAACAATTGGTGCCTCCCGGTATGTTGGGCGGGATCCCGGCGATAACAATAATTTTATCTCCTTTTTTTGACTGCTGGTGAGCTTTGATGTTCTTTTCGGCCAGGAGTATCATTTCGTCAAACGTCTTGCATTTATGCTTTATAAGGATAGGATGTATCCCCCATAAAAGGTTCAGACCGTGATATACAACCTTGTCGTCGGTCAGGGCATAGATCGGCGCCTTGGGTCTTCCGGAAGCAATAAATTTTGCACTGCTTCCGCTGGAAGTAAGGACGGCGATAGCACATACGTTTATAACTTTTTCAATACGGTTTACCGCCTCGCAAATGGCCCCGATCTCTGAATGTTCCATCGAAGGATAGGTCCTGAATTCAATCTTGGATTCCACTTCCATGGCTATTTTGTTCATCATTTCCACAGCCTTCACGGGGTATTCTCCAACGGCCGATTCCCCCGAAAGCATGGTGCAATCCGTGCCGTCAATAATGGCATTTGCGACATCATTTGCTTCAGCCCTGGTGGGCCTCGGTTCGTGGATCATCGATTCAAGCATCTGGGTTGCCGTAATGACCGGTTTGCTCATCCGGTTGCATTTCTCGATTATTAACTTCTGAAGCAAGGGAACTTTCTCGGGGCTCATTTCAACACCCAGGTCACCCCTCGCGACCATCACCCCGTCGGTAACCCGGATGATTTCATCGAGGTGCTCGATCGCCTGGGGTTTTTCAATCTTGGCAATAAGGGGTTTACGGTATCCGGCTTTGGTAATGAAATCACGAAGCTCGATGATGTCTGAGGCAGAGCGTACAAAGCTCAGCGATACCCAGTCCACTCCCTGTTCCAGGCCGAATTTGAGATCCTGCTTGTCCTTATCGGTAAGCGAAGGCAGCTTAAGTGTGAGGTTAGGGAAATTAACCCCTTTCCTGTTTTTCAGAATGCCGCCGTCTTCGACAATGCATATTAAGGCATGATCCTTGATAGACGTGATAGTAAGCGAAAGAAGCCCGTCGTCGAGCAATATGCTCATCCCGCATACAGCTTCTTCAGCAGCATGAGGATAGTCGATAGGAATAACATCGGGCTGACCTGTATACTCCTCCATCGGTATAATACTTAACACTTCGCCCTTTTTAAGCAGGAGCTGATCACCTTTGAGCTTTC
Source organism: uncultured Bacteroidales bacterium (assembly GCA_903877385.1). GTDB lineage: Bacteria > Bacteroidota > Bacteroidia > Bacteroidales > FEN-979 > CAIRDP01. Next base: position 10,437 of record CAIRDP010000022.1, on the reverse strand, counting down.
CGACCCTGATTTTAGGCCCCTGCAGGTCCTGGAGAAGGGTAACAGGGGTATCCATTTCATTTGAAATATCCCTTAAATATTTAATGACCATCGCATGATCGCCATAGCTGCCGTGTGAGAAGTTAAGGCGGGCAACGTTCATACCAGCTCCAATAAGCTCACGGATCATTTCAGGTGTATTGCTTGCGGGCCCGATGGTCGCCACAATTTTAGTCCTGCGTATCGAATCGTTCATAGTTGAAGGGCTTTGGTTTTTTTAATCATTCCCGGTAAATTCCCCCCCCCTTTGGGGCGGAACCCGGGTCCAGGGCTCTGCCCTGGAGTTAATACCGATTTATTTTCAGATCAAATCTAATGTTTTTTATAAAACATGTTTAGTTAGCCCGGGGTTTTATCGTGTGATCAGAGAATAATCTCTTCTTTCATACCGGGATAATTGGCCCCGGTATTGTAAAGTTCTTTGATCTTTGAACCGAGGGCATTCCTTGGGCCGTTTTCACCATGTATTAAGAACAGTTTCGGCCTGGAGGGTGCCAGGTGGGAGAACCAGTTAAGCAGGTCTTTCTGGCCTGCATGTGCGCTGAACCCGCCAAGCGTGTGAATGCTTGCTTTCACGGCTATGTCATCTCCAAATATCCTCACCTTGTTAGCGCCGTCAACCAGCCTTCTTCCAAGGGTCCCATTGCCCTGGTAACCCACAATGATCACATGGGTCTCTGGTTTCCAGAGATTATATTTGAGATGGTGAAGTATGCGGCCCGCATTGCACATTCCGGCGCCAGCAAGCACCATCACCGGGCCGGGGACCTTGTTGATGGCAATCGAATCTTCGGCTGTAGGGCAGATTTTCAGTGTTTTAAGATCCTCCATCAATGGTTTCTCCCTGATAAACTCGAGCAGCTCATCATCATAGAGTTCCTTATGTCCCATATAGATCCTTGAGGCTTCGATTGCCATGGGACTGTCAAGAAAAATAGGGAAAGGAGGCATATGCTTTGACCTGAACATCGAGGCCAGTATCGAGATCATCAGCTGGGCCCGTCCAACGGCAAATGTCGGGATCAGGATCTTCCCCTTGCTTTCCACGGCTGACTTAACTATTGAAATAAATTCGCTTATGGTTTCATCCAGAGGTTTATGGTCACGGTCCCCGTAAGTGGTTTCCATGAACACCGCATCGGCCTGGTGCAGTTCTTCGAAGTCCTTGAGAATAGGAGCGCCCTTCGGTCCCAGGTCGCCTGAGAAGACAATCTTTTTTACCTGCCCGTTTTCCTCTACGCTTAACTGTATGCACGAAGAGCCCAGCATATGCCCGGCTTCGGCAAAGCTGGCCTTCATTCCCCTGGCAACCGGCAGGTCCCTGTCGTAAGGCAAGGCAATAAATTTTTTGATAATGCCTTCAGTGTCATCATGGGATACCAGTGGCTGTACGGGGCTCAACCCCGCCCTCTGCCGTTTTTTGTTCAGGTGCATGGTCTCCTGCTCCTGAACGTGGGCTGAATCCCTGAGGATCAGCGAGGAGAGTTCAAGAGTGGCCTGAGTGCAGAACACGGGTGCGGGAACTTTCATCTTGCTGAGCAGGGGAAGACGCCCTGTATGGTCCAGGTGGGCGTGGGTTATGAGCACAGCATCCAGGCCTGATACATCCTTAAGATCAAAACGGTTCATGGCTTCTGCTTTCTTTCCGCCCTGGAAGATCCCGCAATCGACCAGAACCCGGGCATTGCCGGTCTCGACAAGATAAGCGGAGCCGGTGACTTCGCCTCCACCGGCCCCTAGCACTGTAATTTTCATGTTTACGGCCGCATTATAACTTCAACAACATTATCTTGGCTGAGCATTTTTTTAGCAAAGTCCTGTACGGCTTTTGTATCGAGGGCTTTAACTTTGCCCTCAAACCCGGTAATGTAATCCAGTTTGTTAATATAGTATTCCTGCACCTGGGCATTCCACCAGGTATTCTCTTTCATGTCCTCGGGCCTTTGTTTTAGGGCATATTCCTTGAATTTCTGAAGGTCTGCGTTATCGGGACCGTTTTTAATCAGTTTCACAATCTCGCTGTGTACAATCCCGAGGAGTTTGTCTGCCTTGGCTGGATCCGTTTCGAAAGTGATGATGAAATTGAACCCCTGGACAGGCAATTTAATGGTCATGAACGATACTCGCACGCTGTATGCCCCGCCTTCATCCTCGCGTATCTTCTCGATATACCGAAGCTCCAGGATATGCCTCATGGCAGCTCCCAGCAGGCGGTTATCGGTATTGTAATCGCACTTCCCGTTATAATTGACATAGATGGATGTCCTCGGTGTTGTGGCCGTCCTGTGGAAGTCGCGTTTGACGTGGCCCTTGGGAGGCCTGATGCCACGGTCAACGTAAACATCCTTACCGGATGCAACCGGAAGAGAGGCAAGGTATTTTTCAACCAGGGGTTTGACGGTCTCGGGATTGACCTTGCCGGTGAACAGCAGGGTGAAATTACCTGGGTCGGAAAACCTTTCCCTGTATACTTTCTGCAGCAAATCAAAAGAGATTTCATCCAGGGATTTGTAAGTTGTCGGGCGCACACGCTTGTTGTGGCTGCTCATCATTACTTCTATGGTATCGGTAAAGGCTTTACGGGGTTCGGCATCGGCATTGACCAGGGAAGCTTTCACCTTTTCGAGCCAGGTCTTGTAATCGGCTTCGTTCCATCGCAGATTTGTAAAACTGAGGTAAATCATCTGAAGTGCTGTTTCAATGTCCTTTGGCGAAGTGCGGGCTGAAATCAGATCCTGTTCGTCGGATATCATCATTGAAACATTTGCACGTTTGCCGGCAAGGACCTTGGTCAGGTCATTACGTGAAAAACTCCCCAGGCCCATGGCCGAGAGTGCATCTCCAAGGAAATCAGCAGCAGTGAGCTCTTCATCTTTCAATGCCGATGCTCCGCCTGCAGACCATCCTGTAACGGTAAGTTCATCCTCCCTGATATCAGTAGGTTTGAACACGACTTTCATCCCGTTTGAAAGGGTCCATTCGGTAGTCCCGAAAACAGCATTGGATGCCGTGGCAGTAACTTTTCCGGGAACCGGGTCCTTCTCAATGAGTTTTTTACCCGAAACATTATCCACATACGGGCCGATCTTTGCCAGGGCAAAGGTGTTCAGCACATTCTGCAGATCCGCAACAGTGGGCAGTTTAACACCTTCTTTTTCGGGCCCGGTAACTGTGATGACCATGTTGTTGTCGGTCACAAAGCTTTTTGCTGTAGTATTAATCTCCTCCAGGCTGATCCCGGGGATCTCTGCTTTATCGAAGGCATATTCATACTCAATTCCCGGGTTGGGTGTGTTTGTAAGGAAATAGCCGGTGATGGGGCGTACCAGCTCGCGGTTCTTGCGTTTATCACGGTCCATATAACGCGAATCAAGGCTTCGCATGAACTCGGCTTTGGCTCGTTCGTATTCTCCGGGCGTGAAACCATATAATTTCATCCTCTGCAACTCGGTAAGTAAAGCGTTCAGCGCTTTCGGCACATTGTTGTCGGAGGCCTGGGCCATGGAGTTGAATGCATCCTTAGTGGCTGAATACCTGTTGTAATTGCTCCCGGCAAAAATGAAAGGCGGATTTTCGCTGCGGGCCAGCTCGTTGAGCCTCATGCTGAGCATCACATTGGCAAAGGTCCTTACAAGCTGGGTTCTCATATACCCCAGGTTTTTATCAGCATCAGGAACCGCATCATGCTTATAACTAACCCTCACCATGGTGTTTGTGGCTTCCTTGTCGGTAGCTGTTGCAATGAGAGGGTCTTTGTTGTCGGGCATAGGGTAGAGCTCTTTTGCCTTTGGATTGGGCACCTTTGGAATTACGCCGAAGATTTCTTTGACTTTAGCTTCCACCGCATTTATATCAAAGTCGCCCACAAGGATAATAGCCTGGAGGCCGGTACGGTACCAGGTATTGTAAAAATCTTTAATGGTTTGGTATTTAAAATGTTCGATGACAGCAGTATCACCTATCACATCCCTTTTGGCATATTTCGAACCCTGGTAGATCACAGGGGCGAGTTTATTGTTCATCCTTTCGGAAGCCGTGCCGTACATCCTCCATTCTTCCATGATAACGCCCCTTTCGAGGTCTATCTCGGTATCCTCAAATGCCACATAATGTGCCCAGTCGCGGAGGATCAAAAGGCAGGAGTCGGTAATACTCTCACGTGACAGCGGTACATTCGACAGGTTGAACACGGTTTGCTCAAGTCCTGTTGACGCATTGACATTAGTACCGAATTTAACACCTATGGTTGCCAGGTAATCAAGGATGCCTTTCTTGGGAAAATGGACTGTCCCGTTGAACGACATATGCTCGGTGAAATGGGCAAGGCCGTTCTGGTCATCGTTTTCCTGTATGGCTCCTATATTATTCGCGATATAAAATTCACCTCTCTTCTCGGGAAGGTTGTTGGCCCGGATGAAATAATGCATGCCGTTTGGCAGAACGCCGGTCCTGACTTTGGGATCAAGAGGGGGCATGTCTTTCAGGTTGTAATTCTGGGCAAGAACAAAGTGCGTCCATGCCAGCATCAGTGCCATTATAAGCACGATCTTGGATAATGTCTTTTTCATACAGTTTGAATTGATTTATGGATGAATCGGGAACGGAGTACAGTCTGAACCGGGAATCCGGAGTCCCGATGTAAATGTATTGAGAATTTTTATGATGATGAAGAAAGAAGTCGATAAAATAGACGAAGCCTGAGGCAAACAAGCCTGAATAGAAAAAAGCTCTGATTATGATTGAACCTGAGAAGCTGGTTATTCCTTCCCCTGGGCCGAAGAAAGAAATGACCTGAAAATCACTTTCAGACTTTCGGCTTTTTTTTACGAATCGAGCGTTCCGTCGAAAGACGGAACGTTTTTTTATGATCGTAAATTCACATTGTAAATGATGATTCTCAATCGTGCAAACATCTCACCGCAAAAGCGTTTGATCGGTTGGCGGGATAGTCCGATACGCTGAAATTGATAAGATTCATGCCGTGGGACATGGCTTTGATGGTTCCCGAGGGTGTTGAAGTCCAGAAAATGGTGGCGAACCCTTGGAAGCTCCATGAAAAATTACTGTAGATCACTCCACTTTCCTTTGCACGGAATCCCATAATAATGGTATCCTGCAAAGGTTTACCTGCCAATGCCTGCTGCTGGTAAAACGTAAACAGGGTATTCCATTCACTTTGTGCGGGTATATGCCATCCCGGCGGACAAAGTCCCTTTGATCCTGGTGTATTATCATAAGCCATGATCTCATCCCACTGATACAAGCCTCCGTAAAGAGTACAGTTTGCAGCATTGTCGTTGTAACAGTATTTTTCGTTGATACAATTGTCGGTCTGTTCTGTTACACCCTGGAGGGAGGTTCCGTAATTGAGGTTCTTTTGCATCCAGCATTGGGTTCCAAGCTGGACCGTGGAATAGACCTTGTTATCCCGGATATCGGTCAGGTTCTGACCGCAGTTGAACGAAGGTGCTGCCTGTACGATAATCGTCTTTGATTTGGAATCAGCGCAGGAGAAAGAGTTCTGATAGAAATACGTAATTGTTTTTGTACCAATACCGGCTAAAGAAGGCGTAAATACACCGGTTCCTGAATTCACCCCCGGTCCTGAATAGATTCCACCTATTGGCACCCCTCCTTTAAGTTTGAAAGCTGCAGCATTGAACGTAGTGATGCTGTCAAAACACAGGGTGAAGGAAACCGAAGGAGCAGCCAGGGCATTCATCATAATGGTATTCGAACTTACCGGGTTATTGGTGATGCAAAACAGGCTGGAATTCATCTCGCATTGCAAGATATCCCCTTGCAGGGGAACGAAAGAATAGGTGGATGCGTTGCTCCCTGCATTGACCCCGTTCACTTTCCACTGGTACGAAGGTGTAAATCCACCATTGGTGGGAACGGCTTAGCAGTTCACTGTACTTCCCGAACAAAATGGGTTGGGAACGGCTGTAATGGATACCACTGCTATAAGATTATTGATCACAGTCATCGTCACGGCATTGCTTGTTGCCGGGTTGTTGGTGGTGCATGCAGTGTAGGAAGAGGTAAGCACACAGCTCACCACATCATTGTTCACAGGAGTGTATGAAAAGGTGAATGAGTTCGCACCTGAATTCACCCCGTTCACTTTCCACTGGTATATTGGTGTTAACCCTTCATTGACCGGATGCGCGTTGAACAAAACCGGAGTCCCCTGGCAAACCGTATCCGAGGGCGTGGAAATGGTCACCGACAGTGATACCTTGTTCAGCCTTTCGGCAGTCCTTACAATGGCAAGATATTGTGCAGGAAGCGTGTTTTCGCCCAATAAGGGATATTGGAACGGGGGAAGCCCAACCAATAGCAGAATAGATGCCTTGAGCTTTTCAGCGGAAACCGTTGCACTGCTTACTACAACAGGCGGATTATATGGCCAGGGAAGCGGAAGCTCACTCACAAAAGGCTATTGGCTGGGTGGCAATTATACCAATGGCATTTCGGCATTTGCGTTTTCCAATGAAACTGTTTATGGAATTGGTCAAAATGTTTATCAAGCAATGTCTTATTCCATTGCTCTAAATTATTGGACAGGAATAAAATAATAACTCTTAAAACTTGAAACTTATGCAAGATTTAACAAAATACAAAACGCGTTTAAGCGAGATTCAGGATTCATTTTTAAGCATTCCTTTTAGCAATTCCGATTTTCAGATTGCCAATTTCATTGTAAACGGTGCCCAAACTCCTGAGCGTGCTTTTCGGGCGGTATGTCTTTCATTGCGTGATAAAATATTAACGCTTAATGAAGCGTATTATGGTCAATTGAAATTCCAGGTGGATCTTGATGAATTGCAAGAAAAGATCGGTGATCCGGCCACCGATAAGTTTGCCCGAAGAAGGATGGAAATTGATTATGAACAGAAGATTTCCCAGCAACGGGATAATGAAAAGCTTCTCATTGATGCAATTCAAGAAGTGGAACTGCTGTATTCCTTTTGGCAGAAGCTTCCACATCCGACCAGGGCGGAGTTTGAAGCGGCAGAAGAAGATTATTTCAAGATTTCATTGACAAAACAGGTCCTGGGGATCGATGGAGCCGTGGGATCCCTGGAAAATATGGGATATATTGTGAATGCCCAGGGTAGATTGCAGAATTCAACTTCAAAACTTACTGATAATCTGAAACTTTCAGTATTTAAATGTCCAAATGAATGATCAAGATATCTAATTCCCGAAGTTTATATATTTCATCATATGAAGCTTTTTCTTTTATGTCCTATTGACAAATTGAAAGTACTGTTGTATTTTTACTGATGAAAACAATGTCACCATTAAATTCAGGAGTTATGAAAAAGCTTTTTTTTTTTGTTCATTGGTATTATTGTAACAGAAGTAAAGGCTCAGTTTGTCCCTCAATCATTGACCTTTCCGGGAACTGGTTATTATACCTGGTACAATGATGTTGTAGATTCTAACACTATTTGGGTTGGAGTGGATTATATTCCTAATCATGCTGGTTATACTTCATATTCTAATGCAATTAAAACCTCCGATGGGGGCAATACTTGGCAATTTTTTTCCATACCTGATACAGGCACGGTTATTATTAGTAATGTTTGTGCTTTGAATGCAAGTACCTGTTATTATGTTGAATTTAATGGGAATGGGAATATATGGAAAACCGAAAACGGCGGACTTTCCTGGACTAATAAAACCACGACACAATTTGTAGGAAGTTGGGCGAATTTTTATCATGCTATATCTGCAGATACTGGAGTAGCCGGTGGAGATCCCAATGGAGGATATTGGGACATTTGCCTGACTTATGACGGTGGAAATACATGGTCGAGAGTTCCTTCTGCAAATATTCCCACTCCGCTTGCTAATGAATATGGATCTTCATCAGCTTAAAGTGCTGTAGGAAATTATATCTGGTTTGCCTCTAACAAAGGTCGTTGTTATCGATCAGTCAATAAAGGATTGAACTGGACATTTGCACAAGTAACTGGTACTGGGAACAACTATAATGTTTGTTTTGTGGACAATCTTCGGGGGGTATTCTGGCAACCTGTTCCGGTATTCAAAAAAAGTCCCGCTTCCTATAATAATTATTTTGTGACTACCGATGGAGGTATAACCTGGACTCAGCAAAGCTTGGCAACAAGGTATTCTATACGGGATTTTTCACGAGTCCCGGGTGTTAGTGGTGGAATGCTAGTAGCGGCTTATGATAACGGCGGCTATACATCTACATCTGTTTTATATACTCCTGATTTTTTCAATACTCTTACACTCATTCAATCTGGTCTTTCATCAGACGCGGGATGTAATTTCTACAACAACCAATCCGGTTGGCTTGCAGGAGATGGTAATTATAATACTAGTATTTACAAATATACAGGTACCTTACCCGTTGGTGTTCAGACAATCATCGGCGATACGCCACACATGATGGTTTATCCCAATCCCTCATCAGCAGAAGCCATATTAAAAGTCTCTGCAAATTCTTCGGCATCATCAGGGATAATTCGAATTCTTGATATCACAGGTAAAGAGATGGAGACTATAAACTTTCTCTCATCAGTTCCTTATATCCAGTTGAATGCCGGAAATTATTCGAATGGCATTTATATTATTCAGATGACAAGGGAGGATGGAGTTTCGTCTGTATGCCGTTGGACTGTTTGCCATAAGTAACCCATTATAATGCAACAGCTTTCCAGGCATCTATTAATTTTACTCTTTATTACAACTTTGCTTGTGTCATGCAAAAAAAGTCTTGACGTGAATGCCGACTGGAAAGATGTTACGGTTGTTTATGGCATTTTAAACCAGTCAGACACGATTCACTATATTAAGATAACTAAGGCTTTTTTAGGGCCAGGTGATGCATTGGAATATGCCAAGAATCCGGATTCAAGCAATTACCCTGATATCCTCAAGGTCAGCCTGAATGAGTATACCAATGGAAATCCGGGTAGAAAAATAATGTTAAGGGATACACTGATAACCAATAAAGATAGCGGGATATTCTATTTCCCTGTTCAGAAGTTATTTTACTCCAAAGAAAAACTTTCAGAACTTAAGGACTACAAACTAACCATCATTGATACTGTAACATCAAAAACGATTGAGGCAAGTACGAAAATGATTACTGAATTCCCTTTGGAAAAGCCTGCTTATCTTCCAGGAGTAATAATGGTTCCTAACAGAGGTAGCGACGTTCAGTGGGTAACCCCTTCAGGAGGGAAAAGATTTCAACTTACTATCAGGATATATTATTCAGAATTCAGGAAAGGTGATTCTGCGAAAACTTTTCACAAACTCGACTGGTTAGTCTTTAATAATGTAAAATCTTTTTATGACAATGGTGGACAAACTATTACCTATACTATTCCAGGGGTGTTGTTTTATGAATTTTTAGAATCTAAACTCATCCCTGATCCTGATATCGAAAGGTCGTTGGGAAATTGTGATTACATTTTTTTTGTAGGATCTGGTGCCTTGGATACATATTTGGAGGTGGCAGATTACTCTAATTTTATCGCTGGCCCCATTACCGCGTTTTCAAACATCACAAACGGAGTGGGTTTGTTTGCCAGCAGACATGCGGTTTCATTCGATACTATTCAATTTGCAGACATTACCAAGGATTCCCTGAAAACCAATTCGCATACCAAGAACCTGGGATTCTGACTATAATTCAACTAATATTCTCAATAACGCAATCCTTTTTACATAGGTTAAGTATTGAAAAAAGGATGGTCTTTTAATTTCATTGCATTTTCCAATTTTGAAATACGGATATATCTGAGGAAGGATTCAGTTGTTCGGTGCCCGGTTATCTGCATGATGGACAGCATTGGCACGCCACTTAGGTAGGCATTTGTAGCAAATGACCTTCTGACTGTATGTGTACGAATTTGCATCCATTTATCAAGATTCCCTTTGGTTATCTTTTTTGTCACTGCATATTCGCCAACCCATCTTAATACACGGTTTGCTTCCTGATTGGTCGGGATGCGATACTCTGATCCATGTCTGTTAATGATCTCAAGAATGATAGGATGAACGGGAATGATTACAGGTTCCTTCGTTTTTTGGGTTTTTACATATAGTTTCCCGTCTTCAATATTACCCATGGTGACTTTTGGCCAGTCGGAATGCCTTAACCCGGTGTGACAATTTAAAACAAACAGGTCCCTGATTCGGCTCATTCTTGAATCATCAATTTTAAGTTTGTACAAGGCTTGTATATCATCCTCAGTAAGATAGATGGTGTCAGCATCTTCTTTCAATACCTTAAATCCTCTTGCCCGGTGTTCCTGGTTTGTTGTCAGTTTGTCCTCATTGGCCTCATTCATCAGGCGCTTTATACGCCTGATGTGTGATCCTATCGTGTTCGGTTTAAGATTAGCT
>CAIRDP010000021.1 GCA_903877385.1 uncultured Bacteroidales bacterium | reverse complement strand
GGGATTGGTAAGGACCTGGTTGATGACCAGTCCGGAATCGGCGCTAAATCCTGTGACATTGCCCGACGACAAGGAAGCGGTCCAGTGAAACATTGCACCAGGAGGACTGGAAGTCAAAGGGATATTCGTTGATTCACCGGTACAGATTGTTTTTACAAGCGGCGGTGAATTGGATACCGCTGGCACCGGGGTTGTTGAGAGTTGTACGGTATCTCTTCCGATACAACCATTTGATCCGGTGACTAAAGCAGTATATGTTCCAGCCTGGCCGGTTCTGAAGGTTTGTGAAGTACCTACCGTAGCTCCCGATCCAAGATTTTTCCACAGGTAAGTGCATCCTGTGCATGCGCCTGCATCAAAGGTCACCGAATCACCTATACAAATTGTTAGATTAGGGCCAAGATTCGGTTGCGGGCCTGGTAATATAGTAACCACCTGCCAGGCCGTATCCATGCGCTTATCATTATGTCGTACAATCAATTCGACATTATAGGTTCCTGCAGAAGAATAGATGTGAGAGGGCGTGGGTAGGTTAGAATAGTTCAGAGATCCTGAAACCAGATCTCCGAAACTCCAGCTTAAACTATCCACCGGTGGAAATACTGTAGTAGAAAAACTTATCGGTTCACCCTGACATTGTCCGTTATGTCGGATATATAAATAATATCGCTGTAATAACTGTGGGAAGCCATAAAAAGAATATCTTCCAAGCAAATCGACAGCATTTTTCTGATAATTACAGCCTAAACCTTGAGTTGAGGGATTATTTATAACATTGAGAAAGGTGGAATATTCTCCGCAATAAATTTTACCATCGGGACCCAATTGATATCCAATACCATCAGTAACACTGTCAATTACGATTTTTGATTGTTGAAAAGACACGGAATCAACCGCGGTAGCATCATACTGAACGATATGATAATCGTGTAATAAAAGCATGTATTCAACAGCATATAAATATTTTGAATCCCGTGAGAATTCCAAAGATCCAAACATGATATTTAACGTTTGATGGGATAGAAATAAAGGGGTTACCTGTCCGGTTTGAGAATTGAAGTTACAAACTTCCAATTGATCGGATATTGCATAGGATGTAACCAATTTTTTGCCGTCGGGTGATATCTTTATTGTCCATGTCAAATCGGAAGGCCCCGCGTAGGGCGGAGTTACATTCATAGTAATTAAACTGTTACTTAAAACTGCTGTAGTATCTATTCCGTTTTGATCAATAAGATAACTGGTATAATATGAGGAATTATGCCATTTTCTGCTGACGACCCAGGCATAATGATTATTCATGTGTCTTGTCCCGGTTACTGTATTGCAATCATCCCAACCGCTTGGTATCTGTATGTTCTTTTGACCTGTCTCAATATCGCCAAGACCTCCATCTAATTGCATATCAATAATGGAATATCTTAAACCAACCGGAGGATGTGAATTATTGTAACCTCTCCCTGCTGTTAGAAGATAATATAAATTATGATCCTGTAAGAAAGGCACGCAAAAAATGCCTTGATTTGATGCAAATGTCATATCTATTTGGAGACCATTAGGCATAATTTGATGATTTCTGTTATATACATTCCATCCATCAGAATAGAAGAGCAGATTGCCCAGCGAATCGGAAACGGTACAACTTACTTGTTGATCGTAGAAGCCAGCCGAGCAGTTTGTCAATGCAATCGGTGCACCGTTATTAAATGTTATTCCCGTATGATCTCCAAAGTACCAGTTGTTGAATTCGCCCTGGGGAAAAACAAGTAAAGGGAATAATATACAAACAATGCAGCAAAATCTTCTAAGGATTGGTTTACTGTTCATTTGAAAAATTATTCCCTTCGGATTACCAATTTCCTCTTTGACAATAATTTTCTTTTCAATAATTGTAAAGCCGATTATTGTGAATTCATGGACCAACAGTTTCCGAATTAATTTTGGTTTTGTACAAAGTTATTACAAGGAGTTTAGCTTTGTAACTTTTTTGAATGCAATGATTTAGTTGACGGTTACGGGAATATCTATCAAACCGCTTTCCGCATCTGAACAGGTAATAGACCCTTTGCCGCCATTACCGCAACAATAATCACCGCTGAGATCATTCCAATGGCAAACGGTTACTCTAATAGAATGATTCTTATACTGATCAAAAGTCGCACCACATGTCCATGTAAGTTCTGGATGAGTTAAGGTAGTATAAAAGTCATGCGAACATTCAACCACATTATCAGTAAGAAATTCTACTTTGATATGATAAGTTCCTGTATAGGCACCAGTATGACACTGACCATTATTAAGATCCGTAATTGTCACCCATATATCTATATCGATTGAAGCCTTAACCTGGTTATTAAAAGCAAAACAGCACAATAAAACCAAAATTCCGATTACATATAGTTTTTTCATAGTTCAAGTATTACAACATGAAGCCTGTGAAATTATAAAAAATCAGGCAATTTTACAATTCCCTTCTTTGATTAGTACAGATAATGAGAAAGAGCAGGACATTTCCTGCGCTATTCTTCGTTTCACCCTCTGATCAGATTAACCTCAGAGGAACCTTATTAACCCATGGATGATTAGTATAGGAATCCATGGGTCCGGATAGCTCTCCGGTTCGCTCAATGTTATTTTTCCCTATTAATTGGAGTGTTAAATCAATACAGGAGTTGCCTGGCGAGGCTTGAGAAATACCAGAATTAATATGCCTTTTGTGGGGATCAAATAAGATGATTAAACCCAGCAACAATTCTTCGTTGAAGAAAAATATTATTAACCGTCGAAGGAGAAAGAGATATTGCATTATCTTCATCTTTGATTTGACCAGAAAAGTCCGGGATTTTTAGTCCTCAAGACATTTTTTCTGAGGATCTCCAAACTCTTCTATCCAAACATCAACACAAAGCTGGGAACCGGAGAAGATTATAACTCCCCATTCACGATCATCGATTTCAACGGTTAAGGTTTCTCCGCATTGAACAGTAAATGGCCCAAGCCTGGTCAACCCATCTAAGCTGTATATAGTCGCCACGTAGGAGCAACTATCGGTCAATAATCCACAAACACCTCCTTTGACGTTCATAGCCCTTCTTTCTTTTGCATTATTTTGGGAACCTTGTTCAAGACGGCTCTCCTGAAAGATTGCTGTTCCGATGACTTTAACATTGAAAGAAGGAATCGGATAAATCATGTTCTGAGCATTTAGGTCACAATTACAGGTGACCATAAAGACAAGAAGAAATACTGGTAAAATTGTTTTCATAGCATAAAGAATTATAGGGTGAATAATAAAAATAAATAGATATGCAAGAATGTACTGTAAAGATAAATAATCTCAAAGCCTTTGTCAATTGCGGTTTTCCACAAATTTTCATTGCGGTTTTCCGCAAATTTGAAAAAAATCAGATTGATTATCAGAATTATAGTCCGAGGTGACTAAACATACAGCAAACTACATGTTTGTCGGGGATTCGACCTCACTAGCCTTAAGCTGATGAGAAAAAGGAAATTGTAAAGTGGGAAAATGCCTGACGGAATCTGGTAAACCTCAGAGAAAATAGTTCGTCTGTAATTTAACTGTAAAATTACCACGGTTTAGGATAATATTGTAATTAAATCAATCTCAGGATGATCACTTTTTACTCAAGGTTAGCTATCTTTGTGTCAAAATCACCATAGACACATGGAAACACTTGTGTCACGTATAACAATTAATCCTGAAATATGCCATGGTAAGCCCACGATAAAGGAATCAAGATATACAGTTGAACTTATCCTTGACCTGCTTTCTGCCGGCATGACCTCCTCTGAAATTATAAATGATTATCCTACCCTGGAGCAAAAAGATATTCAAGCATGCCTTGCTTTCGCTTCAAGACTCACAAAGATTAAGTCCATTTACAAAGTTGTTGCATGAAATTTCTCGTAGATGCTCAGCTCCCATTTAAACTTGCTTTCTTTTTAACAGGAAAGGGGTAAGATACCCTGCATATTGATGATCTTCCTGATAAAGAAAGGACGAAGGACTCTTTTCTCAGAGAATTAGCAATTATACAAGACATGATATTGATTATAAAAGATTCTGATTTTCTAGATTCATTTTACTTAAAAAATAGTCCTCAAAAATTATTATTGATAAGTACTGGTAATATAAGGAATACTGAATTACTGGTGCTTTTTCAAAGAAATATTTTAAGGATAATTGATCTCTTCAAGGGTAAGGAAGCTACTTTTGATAATCAGGCACATATCTCTGAAAAGCCTTTAAACAGTGAATAGTTGTTCATAATTGTTACATGGCGTTACAGCATGTTTATAACTTTTACTGACAAGTTTGTCAGTTATATTGACAGTTCCGTATCTTTGCACTGACAAATTAATCGCACTCAGATATGGCTTCAATAACCTTCTATCCAGACAAGGAAAAGAATGAAAAATCACTTTTACTTCTTTCATTTACTTTTAATCATGCACGCTTAAGACTTTCAACCGGACTGCATGTTCCCAAAAACGATTGGGACCAGCAAGCCCAGAAGGCAAAACCGGCGAAGGACTATAGCGAGATCAACACTCGTTTACGGGAAACTGCCAATTTTTTTCTCGATAAATACGATGAACTTTTTCCAAAAGGCATTAAACTGTCAAAAGAGGAAGTCAAAGTGAAATCGGCAGAAATGGTTAATGAGTTTAAAGTATTTACCGGCAGAAGCAAAGCTATTGATGCCTCCAGAGTTTCTCTTTTATCTTTCTTTGCAGTTTTTCAGCAAAGATATATAAACAAAATCAGTCCGGGTCATTTACAACAGTATTCGAGTCTCAAGAAGCAACTGGAATCTTTCCAAACCAAAAAGGAATTCAGGGTCGATTTTGACACCATAGGAAAAGATTTCTATATCCAGTTCACTGACCATTTAAAGGAAATTGGTTTAAAACCAAACTCCATTGGTTCATATATCAAGAAATTGAAACGGCTGATGAATGAAGCCGTTGAAGATAAACTGACCAAAAACCAGGAGCACTGTAAGCGGGATTTCAAGATTATTTCGGAAAATGTGGATACTGTGTACCTGAATGAAAATGAAATCAAGGCACTATATGAAATGCCCCTTGATCTGCCCGTTCACAGAAACATCCGGGACATTTTTGTAATCAACTGCTATACAGGGCTTCGTCATTCGGACTGGTCAAAAGTTTCCAACGAACATATACACGAAGGAAATTTATATGTACGTACGCAAAAAACCGATGAACCTGTAATTATGCCCATTAAACCATTGGTTTGGGAAATTCTTAAGAGATATGGAACTCTCCAAGTACCTCATATCAGGCAAACAAATGGAGCATTGAAACTGATTGGGCAAAAAGCACATGATGAAAAAATCAGCAAAGGGGATCTAAAAAAATGGCTGGTGATCAGGACCCACACTGCCAGAAGGTCTTTTGCAACAAATGCTTATCTGGCAGGCATTCCAATGCGTGACATAATGCAAATTACCGGTCACCATACCACTGAATCATTTTTGAGATATATCAGAGTGACAAAGATGGAGACAGCTCAGAAACTAAAGGATCACCCGTTTTTCAGTTAGGTGCCAGGGTAGATGTATCAATAACGATCACCTGGTTACACAGGTGATCGTTATCGTTAACAAACCAAGTATCTCCCCATCAACCGGAGCAATTGGCGGCACCTCCGGGTCGGGAGTAATCAATGGTTGTTCCTCTACTGGAACCAATATTGCTCCATCCTTTTGAATAATCCCAAGATACAGCCAGTAGTCAGCCGGGAGATATGAATTTGCAAAAGCAGTTGTTTCAGTTCCCGCGTAGACTGCCTGAATAGGTCTGTCGGTCAATGAAAAGCCTGGGTCATTCACTGACTGCCTGCACTCAACAATAAAATCAACAGTGTCGGAAGTACTGAAGTGAGAATCGATTCTTACCACATCTTGGTTCTCAAACAATCGGACGAAAACCCCCGATAATTTTATGGACGGGTTAAGAATATTCAACAAATACTGTTTGACCGTCGGTGACGGGCCTGCCGAATATTCTCCCCAGGGCATCCACCAACTACCATTATACAGATATGCAGTGTGCTTTCCATCATTGTAGTACAACTGCCCTTCAACCGGATTTTGGGGTAAATCCGGTTGATTTTGCAGGACTGCATTGAGCAGTTGATTTTGTTGTAAATCCAGGTTTGTCTTAAATGAAGGCATAAGGATTGTTTAAGTTTACCAGGTTACCCGATGATCACGATTTGTCCGGTGATTGCAGTTGCAGAGGTCCAGGTAACATCACCGGCAGCGTTTACAACAACATCTACTTCGACCACGTAACGGACCGTTGCAATTGTTTCGTAAACAGCAACGATAACATCGGTACCACCTCCGTGAGTAGCCGCGGTAATGATCTGGGTTGCCAAGGCAGTAATTGTACCCACGTATTTTTTGGCACGGGTGGTGATTTTGCCATCAACATACGTCTTGGTTGCCTTCTGGGTAGCCAGCTTTGCATCACTGTTGGCGGTCAGGGTACCATCGGTATCAATGACACCGGCTTTGAAATTGTCGGTTTCAAGGTTGCTGATCGTATTGGAATCAGCATCAATGGTTTTGGAAGTGAGCGTCTGGGCACCAGCCAAACGGACCAGGTCAGAAGACTCCGTATTGTCAACGCCGTCGAAGTCGGCAGCGACAATGGCTGAAGCTTTGGTAACGTTTGCAATGACCATGTCACCTACACTCACACCCGGACCTGAAGGCGTATTCACCCCGGAAACAGTACCGGCCACTGTCACTTTCCAGAACCATCCTTTTTGAATGTTGGTGATCCCCTGGGCAACAATGGTCTGGCTACCGTCAAAAGTGCCTTTGTAAACCATGCCTGCCGTGATCTGCCCCTGAATTGCAGCAACCTGACCGTCAACGTAGGTCTTGGTGGCTTTCTGGCTGGCCACTTTGACATCGGAATTAGCAGTCAAAGCTGCATCGGTATCCAAATACGCCAACGGCATCTGTTTAATGTCGTCCACGTTTGAAAGACCAACCTGTGACTTGGTCGTGGCATGAGGATTGGAAGTCGATGCAATATGGGTATCAATGGCCCCATGGGTATTGGTTCCCCTGTTGAGCAGGGAATTGTGGTCGATTGCGGTGGGATCGGTAGATTTCACCCAGATCGTACCATTCCAGTACTTTTCATAATTGTCCGTCGTATCGAAATACTTCTGGCCTTTGATCGGGCTTGACGGAGCCGATGCCAGGTTTTGAATTACAGCATTCTGCAATTCGTTTTTGTTCAGGTCGAGCGCGACCAACACTTTTTTTGCCATGATTTGATGTTTAAGGGTTTATAGAAATGGTTAACTGTAAATTATCTTTCCACTGGCCGCAGGGTTGAGACGGATCACCATCTGATCGGTCGATTCATGCGTTATTTCTGTAATGAGTTCACGTCCGGTGGTGTCAACAACTACCACCGTGGGATATTTCTGAAGGTTGTGCTGAATAGTAATCTCACTTTGGTTGACAATAGACTGAACGACCTGAATCGCTGCATTGCCACCGCCGGGGGTTCCTGAAGCTGCCGGGTCAATGATCCGGTACAAATAGAAAAGCTCAATTTTTGAACTGCCTGATTTGGGGTTTTCTCCACCGGAAAGGCAAACATAGACAGGCGTGTTTTCAAAGAGTATCGTTGAGAATACCGGCGTCATGCGCTGAATTGTCTCAGCCGATGACATCAGAAATAGCGCCGGGAAATAACCCCAATCCTGCGTTTCGGTATCGCCATCCGTGGTCACGTTCAATGTCTGGTTGGGGTAAATCTGTAACCCACCGCTTGGTGGCAAGGCCGGGGTGACCCTGGCAATCAAAGAGATCAAGTCTATGAACTTCCCTGCTCCAGGTGCAGGGATAATGATATTGATATCCGTCAGCCGGTTGCTTTCATCTTCGGTGATCACATGCTTGGCAGCGATGACAGGCGAAGACTGGCCGGAAGCCTGGTTATTGTATAGCTCTGTGAAGTTCTCATTGATTTTCCTGCCACCAACGCGAAGCTTGTCACCCCTTTTATCACCCGGGACAATCCCGAGATTGATCTCTTGTCTTGCCATATTTAAAATTCTATTTGATCAAATGTTATTTCCATGTCGTCAAAACTGACCTCCATGTTATCCCAGGTCAATGGCTCAGGCAGCAAAATCGTATTGGCTGAACTTTCAGGGATGTGAACCGAGAAGAAAGCGTTCTGATAAGAGCGTTCATATTCAATTTCAAGGTTATAGAGATATTCTCCACCCTTGAGGAATGGGGTCACTTTTGTCGATTTGAGTATGATCTGGAACAGTTCTTTGCCGATCTGTTCGTAAGCTTCGGTGGATAATAGAAGTTCCCTGAGACAATTCTTTTCTGATAGAGAAATCCACCCGGAATTGGCTTTGCAGTTTTCAGTTTCTTTGGCGCTGAACTGTTTGGATGGGGCATTAAAGAAGGTATCCTTTTCTTCCCGAACGGTTGATCCGATCGAGCGCTCGTATTCCAGGTTGATATCCGACTTTCCGGTAAACCTGAAAGTATCATAGGCAGAAAAAGAATTCCGGTAAAAAAAGACCTTCTCATTTTCAAAAAACCGCTCATCATTAATAAATATCCGGCGTTCTGAAAGGAAATCATCGTTGCTGTCCATCAAAAACACCTCCCACGACTGAACAGTTTTGCCGTACTCAGCATTCACCAGGTCAAGGTGATCATATCCAACCTTGAATTCCATTACAGAAAAGGCAGTAAATGTCACCTGTTCGGTAGCGTTGACTAATTTGTGTGTACCATCGGTGAAATTGATGATCACTACAAGTCGATAATGAACTGCCGAAGGGTTGTCCTGGAACAGAAAGAACAGTTTTTCCATCACTCCGGAGCGGGAATATTTTGTTAAAGGAAGCCACGAGAGGAACCCAAGTTTGTTGGCCGGAATGGAAAAATATTCCAGGTACTTTTCATTGAGCGAAGTGATCAGTTCATGGTTAAGACCTCCTGCAATTGCATAATTCCACCCGGTTGATTGCAGCCCTTTGACATTGCCGGCAATGATTTCTGCAAACGAGACCCGGTATTTAAGAAGGTAATCCCAGCCATGGGCTTTTGCGTTCCCAGTCATCTCAGGAAATTCAAAGCGTTGCATTTCCCATCCTGCAAACTTTGCCCTGATGTAATCCGATATATCGAACCTTGCACTACCAACGAAATCGGCAGGCTTGATATCCTCTCCGATCGGGTTGCCCAGCGTATCGCGGATCAGGCAAATGATGCCAAAGTAATCCCTGTACTGATCATCCGTTCCGGCAGTGTTCACAGCCTGCGTAACTCCTGTAACACCGTTATTTGACAGCACAACGGTACCATCGGCTCCGGACTGCTTTGCAGCAAGTTTTATTTTCCGCTGGCTCGCCCCTGGAGGGTCCAGCGTTACATTGAAATATTTCTGGATGTCGTAATTTTCCTGAAAACACTGATAGATATTAGCAGCGAAGTCATTGAAGGTCTGACCGAGATATGCAATTTCAAAAAGCAATCCATCAAAACCTGTGAACCCGGCTGATTGAAAAATCAGGGTTTTCCCAGCAAATTGAAGATGAAAGGAATGACCGGTGGTGGTATCGATACTGGACACCACCAATTCAAAGTAAGCCCGATCGCCAAGGGAGACCATGTAATTATCTGAGCAGGCCTCAAATAATACAGGATTTCCGGCAAAGGATATGAGATCGGGCGTTTGGGTGATGTCAATCATGGTGCAATAGTACCATGAGATCTCGCGGGAATAAAGGACAGTATCAGGGTGCCGAGAAGCACTTGAGCTGAGCAGATTTGATCGAGGATTTGTTTAGAGTGACGGTAATTTCACTGATCAGGTAATTGATCCCATTTATGCGGTAACGCTTTGTGAAATCCATCGATTTTAGTTCAATGAAATCCATCTGCTTTTCAATTTTGACGCTCTTTCTGGTCTCCATGATCCAGTTTACCCAGTCTTTCCAGTAGAGATTGAACAAGCCATTGCCTCCTGTGTACCGGAGAGAAAAATTGCTGTTGTTTGCAAAGCCTCTTAGCCGCACCGGGGTTCCCCAGCCTCCGGCCATCCCGACCCAAAACAAACGGGGGGTGATCTTCTGGTTATCTGCTCCAAGGTTGCCGCAATTGACCACGATGTATTTATCGGAAAGGGAAGAGAAAATTGTTTCGTACTTATTTTTATCATCCCCCCATTTGTAGAAAAACTTGTCGGTCAGTGATGGCCCGTTTGGCAATTGCTGCCACTCAATGAGAAATGAAATGCCATTGACTCCCAACTGCCACCAGGTGTTTGTATCCACAATATAATAGATGTCTCCAAGCCAAGTGAAAGGATATGGCGGAATTTCCGCAAAACTTCCCACCGCGCCTTTGATCATTTCTGTAATCCCTTTTTCTGAATCCAGCTGCTCCTGGTAAACCTTATCCCCACCCTCGGGACCAAGCAGGAACCGAAAGCCGGTGACCTGCTCCGGAATCTCCTGGGTAATGGAGAGAATATTCTTAGAAAACTCAACAACTTCAGAGCGAAGCAACACTTCTTTGTTGCTCACTATCCTTACAACCCGTTGCCTGGAGTCCACATGAAAGCTGCAATTGAACCACTTCTCCAGCCCCGAGATGAATTCACTGATCTTCACACTGGGCACAAGGCGGCAGTAAAATAGTTGCTGCAACCCGAATATTACTTCACTCAGGTTCACCGAATGGTAAATCACCAGGCGGGAAAGCTCAATAGACGAGGTGAAAAATTCATCCTGCAACCGATAGCCAAAGTTCTCTGCTAGTTTATTCAGGACGTATTTCAGGTAAAGAAAAGGGATCAGGATGGTTCTGCTTTGCCCGTCCGAGGTGGTTTTATGCAACCAGCCATCCGGGAATATGTGGTTGTAAGCCATCAGCTCCGGATTGGTTGCCTGCGGATCAAAAAAGTCAAGGTTGCCAATCTCCGGCACTGAAAAATCAACTTCCGGATAAAAATGGGTCAGCGACCAGTTGAAGTAATTGACGGCATCCTGATCACTGGGGAAACTTTTCATGCCCAAATCCACCCGGTTCAAAAGAAGGTCTTTGATCTCATAGTTGAAGTTTCCTTTGTTGATGTAAAGGGTTCCTTCAAATGATTTGTCGTTGGCTGTTTTGATCTTTATCTGACCGGTGTATAGGACCATCCCGTTCCAGCGGATACTGCCTTCATAGGTTTCATAAATACTGCGCTTTGATGCCAACCGGTTTTTCCATCCAAGGATTGACATATTCCTTGGCGTTGAAGGTACTTTAAAAGGAAAGGAATAATCGCCAATATCGTTGAAGATCGGGGATTTGAGGTTCAATGAAACCGAAAAATCATCGGAAAGGTCAAGGCTCTGGTCGGCAATCAGGATGGATAACATAGGGTTTTGCTGTTATTTTGATACTTCGGCCTCAATTTGATTGACCCGGTTTGTCGTTTCCCTCAGGTGCTCGAATGAAATGAAAGCAGGGATACCGCCTTCAATCAATGCATTTAGTTTGTTGATGCTGGCCATGAACTCAGGATCAACGACACTTGGGATTCCTGTGGGAGGTGGAACCGGCGTATCAACATACCGGCCAACGGCCCGCTGCGGAACCCTTGCAAAATTGATCGCATCAATAACATGGGGGTAGTTCACCATCAGGTTCCTTGTCGTTTTGGGATCAATGACAATCTCCTGGCCGGTCTCGCTGATCAACGTGGGTGTTGAATACAACCCGGTCTGAGGAGAACTGATCAGCGGAACATCTTTATAGAGTTTATTGTCATCCTGACCGATCACCGAATAACGGCCTTTGGCTGCTTCCGGTACTTTCTGGCTAAGGATGTAACCGATCTGGACTGCCCCAAGAGCAGCAGTGATCACGCTCATGACAATGCCGATCACCGGGCCTCCTGACAGCGCAGATGCCACGGCTTGAGCGACACTTATAATCGCATTAAACAGGGCCATTTCCTTGGCACGGACAGCCTGGTCATGTTCAATTTTTTTCTTTTTCTTATCCAGGTCGGTATCCATTTTGCCAACCATGGAATCATATTGCGATTTTGAAATGAGCTTGGCATCAAGCTGCGCCTTCAAATTTGCTTTTTTCTTGTTGTTTGCATCTTCATCCTGCTTTAACTGCTGGTTCTCAGAATCATTCTGCATGGAGAAGATAGAGCCTAGTGCATCTATGGCTCCTTTAGCCAGAGAAATAGCATTGTCAGCGACCTGTAAAGCTGTCTCCTTTGAAAGCTGAATTTGTTTGGCAGCAACCTCTTCTGCCATTTGTTTTTTGATCTCGGCAGTCCTGGCTTCATCCTTGATGTTATCTTCAAGTATCTTCCGATACTTTGCATCGACTTCAAGGCGGATTTTGACCTGTTTTTCTGCCAGGTCGATATCAGACTTCAGGCGCAGGCTCTTTAGCTGCTCCTGGTAATCGAAAAGGTTTTTGTCATCATTATCAACATGCTTTGAGACTACATTTGCACCTTTCTGTGCGAATGTATCCTTGATGGCTTGTTTCTGCTGCTCGGTTGCCTTGGTAACCGACAGGGTATATTCCATTTCCAGCTGAAGCGAATCAAGGACTGCCTGCAGGTACTCATCAGAATCTTTGTCCATGGATGCCATTTTTGCATCCGCTTTTTCCTTTTCGATTTTGTACTGGGACTGAATTTCCTTTTCCGCATATTTAAGGCGAATTTCATCCTGCTTTTCGATCAGCTGATCTGTAAGAACTCGCCTGAGTTCCACTTCATCGGCTGAATTACCCTTGATTTTGTCGAGACGTTCTCCAAGTTTCTCTTCCTCAATGGCCAGTTCCCTGTCCATTTCTCCTTGAGTGACAGCTGCCCTGGCCTGTGCCAGTTGCTTCTTTATGTCGAGAAGGTAATCAGCTTGTTTCTTTGCCTTTGATTCTGCTTCAGCCGGGGTTCCTGTGGATGGATCAGATTTGTCGAACGACTGAATCTTTTTGTTCAGGTCCTTGATCTTGCCCTGAACCCGGATAAAATCCTCCGAACCGGCCACGGAGGCTTTCAGGGCAATCTGGTACTTTGAAAGTTTTGCTTCCAGGTTATCGAGCGATTCCCCGACGATTTTATCCCCGATGCTTTCCGCATTGAGCACATCGCTTAGCGATTGCTTCGCATCCTTGAACTGGGAGATTTTATCCTGAAGCTTTTTAATTCCTTCATCATAGGGTTTTGTTGCCTCGACCCGGTTGTCCTGGGCATCAATGGCATTATCTGCAACGGCCATTGCAGCTCCGCCCGGGCTGGCGGCACCTTTTACCGTGTTCCAAACCCTTTGTAAAATAGTCGGTTTTGCTGCTGCTTCGCCAATAGATTTCTGTTTTGTCTGCATCAATAGGAGTTCCGCTTCTGCCTGCTTTATGGTCAGGTCGATCTTTTCCTGAAGATCCTTTTTCTCCTGGACAGAAAGCAGGTTCAGGTTTCTCACGGTGCCTGCTACCTTTTCGTATGCATCTTCAAGCTTCTTATTGGCTTCGGCCAGCAAAACAGTGGTTGAAGCTTTTAATTTCTCCAGGGCAATAGCCTGGCTATTGTACGTTTCGTATGTTTTGATCCCGGCAACCAAAGCAGTAATAGCGGCAATGACCAGTCCTATCGGGTTCGCTGCCATGGCAGCATTCCAAAGCCATTGGGCAGTGGTTGCCAGCTTGGTGGCGATCGTGCCGTTTCCTTTCCAAATGGCAAGCAACTGCTCTTTGACGATCAGATATTCTAGAACCACGGCATCTTTCATTTTCAGAAAGATGCCTTCCTTTAAAGTCAGATTGTTCAAAATTGCAACCTGGATTGATCTTGTCTGGGCTACAATGTAAACCCCAATGGCACCGGTGAGTGCGATAAGTCCGATACGGTATTTGTCGATCCATTCGGGAAGTGCTTTCAGCCATGCCACCAGGTTGACCACTGCACCAACCATTGATTTCAAGAACTCTGTAACTCCCGGCATGGTGATCAACCGATAAAACTCTTTCCCAAGTTTATCCAGGGTGGCGCCAAGGGTTGTGTTCTTGTCGTTGAACTGCCTTAGAATTTCATCGGTGTTCTGTAATGATTTTCCCGCCAGGAGGACTTTCTGCTGGAGCATGTCGGTATTGTTCCCCAGCTTGGCAAAGACTTCAGAGGCACCGGCCCCCGAAATTTCCAGTTCCCGGATCAGCTTCCCCAATATTGTTGCACCTTCACCACCTCTTTTTGAACCTTCAACAACTTTCACAAAAGCGCCATAGAGATCGGTATTTACCAGTGTGGTAAATTCCTGTAATGGAATTCCGGCCACCTTGGCGAAGTCGGCGGTGTTGTAAGTCATCTTCATGAGGATCTTTGTCATTGCTGTCCCGCCTCTTTCGGTGGAAACTGCAAGCTCCTGGAGTGTGGCAGAAATGCCCATCACTTCAGCAGAGGATAATCCAAGTGACATGCCTACCCCTCCAATTCTGTTTGAAAGATCGACCAGTACCGGCGCCGTGGCGAATCCGTCTGCTCCCAGAACATTGATCGCATTGCCCAAACGGAGCATATCATCAGAAACCGCAGAGGTCTTCATGTCCGTCAGAACATTTCTGAGGGTTCCCATTTGAGTTGCGACTTCACTGGCCCCTCCCTGAATTTCTGCACCAAGAGCGACATTAAGTTTATCTATTGAATCGACAAACGGAAGGATATCTTTCTGAGCAATGCCAAGCTGACCGGCAACCACAGCCATTTCGCGAAGGTCGCTGCGGGATGTCC
>CAIRDP010000020.1 GCA_903877385.1 uncultured Bacteroidales bacterium | reverse complement strand
TTGGTAAGGTGATCAGCCTTATGGGATACTCAGTTGAAGATGATTTTTTTTCTCAGGGAAAGGATCTTTCAACATTGGTCATATACAATTCCTTTTCGGTCAATGAATTGTATTGGACGATCAAAGACCTGTATTACCAAGTCCATATGCCTCATGTGAAAATCGGAAAGTTTTTCACCGATATTCAGAAATTCTTCAATTGCACTTTCCTTGTGGATGATCATCTTAAGGTGGTCCGGATTGTCGGAAACCAGGACCGGCTGAAAGCATTGTCGTATAAGGAATTTTCATCCAAGGTGATTTCAATTTCAAATCAGATTTCCGATAAGGTCCTGGGCGTTCAGCTTTCCATGACACCGGATAACGGGGATAAGGTGTATGGGGACCTTACCGCCGCTGAAGCTGATTTCTTCGATCATCTTAAAGGATCGGTTCAGAGGTTTGAGGATCTTCCTGGCCGGCCGATAACAAGCTTGTTTGATCTCCGCTATGTGATCGATGAAAATAAATGGTATCAGTTCGGTAATGGGGGAGCAAATACCTGGCTTCAGGTTTCCCCCAGTGAATTTCTTTATATCAATTTCATGTATGGTCAGCCGCTTGAAAACAGCAAAACTGAAATCGGTATTTGTATGGTTTGCCCCCAGGATGAAGTTTGTGGCCGGGTTGGAAATCTTGGAACCGATTATGCAAAAATCGTTCCCAAGCTTGCTTTTGCAAGTTTGCGTGAGAATTATTCTCATCAAATGAAGGTTAGTTGCTATCCTTATTCCGATGATTTCCGCCTGATATGGTACGGCACAAACGGCCTTTTCAATAAATTTCATAAAGATTGGTATGATTGGGTGTTCAATACACGCAAGTTTGTTCAGATAACAAAACAGATTGAGTATTTGGAATTGAAAGTGCTTGATTTCGGAAGCAAATACCGGATTAACGGGGTTAATTACCTTTTAAGTGAAGTCCAGGTAACATTGAATATGGACTGCTTAAAACCGGCCGTGATCAAAGCGTACTGCTGCCTTTGATCCTTGTCCTTTATTTTTTTCCTTCCCGGGCTTAAACTTGCCCCATGATTCAAATTTCAGACAAGCCGGCCTTGAACTCATTTTCCGGTAATCCCATCCGTTATGAGGTTCTTTCGGGATCCTTGTTATCCTCAGTGGGAAGCAAGGCGCAGATGATCCTGAAGTTTACGGCCATGGAAGTTGTGACCGGCCATCATTTCAGCCTTACCGTCAATAACGAAGTCCTTACATTCAATCAGTTGATGTTTCCGGATGATAGTGGCTTGACAATTCCATTGATCAATAATAACCTGCCTGAGTATGTTTATGCTATTTGCGAATGTTTAAAACTGAATTATACCCTTCGTTCCAATTATGATTTCATCCTGGGTGATGTTACCACGGGTGAAAGGCGCATTACACTTATTGCAAAGGAAAAAGGCTCAAAATGGACACTCGCTTTCGGAAATAATACTGTTTCCGGTCTGACCATGGATTTAAACCAGGGGGGAACAGATGAAATCGAAAGGGATAATTTTGGCATTGTTTGTTCAGTTTGGATTGATCAGACAGTAAACATCCAGGGGGGGAACGCCCCTCATCCAACCGGTGTAATTCAGCCACAGCTTCATAAGATTGCAGAAGATCTGAAATCAGTTGATACGGATGGCAAAGCGATTTTCGATATCTCGGAATATCTCAGATCCTTTATCAAGACAAATCTTGAAGGACCGCAGTTGTTTACCTATCCTGAAGTTGCAACCCAAAATTTAGCAGTATGGAAAAACCTGGTACTGCCTTATTATGTATCATTCGCTGAAAGGTATTCCAATGCCACAAGGATGCTTGTTTTTGATACCATCCGATATGCAATAGCAGGTGGCCTTTCAAGGGAATTGCTTTGTGTTTATAATGACCAGGCAGCGGATTATTTTTCGCTTTCAGATAATCTGAAACGATTCCTGACCTGGGCACCGGTTGTAAAAACCACCGGTAAAACCCAGATGGAAAAACTTTCCTTTTTCCTTTGCGGCGATAACCATCCGTATTCATACCGGCTTGCCATCCGAGTGAAATTTTCGGATGGAAGCTATTCTTCCTATTATGGTTCGGACTACGATCAAAGTTCAACACCGACCTTGCTTGAAATCATGGTTGGATATGATCATCTTGGCCTCTCTTCTCTGGATGTAACAAGGGATGTGGAAAGTTGGGAAGTATGGCTTGAAGACAGGTTGGGCAGTTTCATTTCCGAAGTCAGGAAATTCATCCTGGATACGGATGCTTATGAGCATGAACGTACTTTTTTGCTGCGCAATTCCTTTGGCCGCTATGATACCATCCGCTTTTTGGGAACCGGTGAAACAACCATGGCTTATGAACGCAATGCTGGCGATGTTGTTTCCGATGAAGTAATCACCTGCTTCAATGGGCCTTCCAAAAACTTTGAAACCTGGGAAACCCAGTCATTTAAAGCAGACAGCGGTTTTGTTTCTCAGCAAATGAGGGATTATCTGAGGGAATTTCTGATCACGACCGAAGCTTATGAAGTGGTTCAGGGATTGCTTTTCCCGATTGTCCTTAAATCTGTTAAAATCAGCCCGTTTGCCACCGATGGAGTGTATCTGTACAATCTCCAGGTAGAGTATGACAGGGCCTATAATGATCAGTATTTCAGTGGTCAATTCAAATCCATCAATATGATTAACAACGATGATCTTACCCAGGGGGTAGGAGTGATCTATGAGTATTCGGATGATACCACCTTCTTCGGTTATCCGCAAAATGGAACATCAGCCGAAACCGAAGACACCTGGAGAATCAAGAGAATTCAGAAAACCGTGGTCAATGGGAAAACCAAGCACATTGTCAAGTGGGCCGATGGCAATCTGAATTACGATAACCAAATGAGCAACTGCGAAAACCTGGTGTATGCTTTTCTGAATTCTTAAAGAGATGAAAAAAGTATTCAACCCCTTCACGATGAATTTTGACCTGGTGCCATTCAATGTGTATCAGTTTTCACGAAATCCCAATGAAAACGATGATAACATGGCCGGTTACAACATAGGGGATGAATGGACCAACACGGAAACATATGCTGTGTACAAGTGTTCCCATAATGCTTGCGGGGAAGCCATGTGGAAGTGCATCAGCGCATCCTCAACGGATAAGAACCGCGTATTTTATTTCACCAATACGAGTGTGGTTGTGATGGATCATTTCTTCGGCAAGATCCCTTCGGTTACGATTGTCGATGAAATGGAAGAAGAAATCATGGGTGATGTTGACCATGTTTCCGTTAATCGTTGCGTAGTCACATTCAATCAGGAAATTACAGGAAAAATCATTCTTAATTAATATTTATTTATCATGGCAAAAAAAGTGTATGTACAATTGGATCTGCTGAAGACCGCGCTTCTGAACCTTGTGATTCAGAACCTGGCCACAGCACCCGCTTCGCCAACCGCCGGTCAGAAGTACTTCAATACCACAGACAATTGTGAGTATTATTATAACGGATCGGTGTGGGTTAAACTTGAAGCGCAGGCAACCATTCCTACCATTCCGACCGATGTGAATATTGGCACCGGCGGCGTTGGACTTTTCAAACAACGTAACGGCAATAACAATGAATTCAAGAGTGTTAAAGCCGCTTCGACCAAAGTAACGGTTACAGATAACACGGCCAATAATACCGTGGATCTTGACATTGTTCCCGCCAATATTGATCATCAGACCTTGTCCGGTGCCGGTTCGAACAACCATGCCGCAATTGATTCCCACCTGGGCAATTCTTCCAACCCCCACAGCACCACCAAAACACAGGTCGGCCTTGGCAGTGTGGATAATGTTCAGCAGCTTCCAATGTCGTATCTTGATACTGATACGTCATTAACGGCCAATTCCGATGTGAAGGTTGCTTCGCAGAAAGCCGTTAAGACCTATGTGGATGCTCAGAACGGTTCGCAGAATACCACGATCAGCGCGAATGCAACCACGATGAACAACCATATTTCCAATACTTCGAATCCTCATGCCACCACCAAGGCACAGGTTTCCCTGGGTAATGTGGACAATGTTCAGCAGCTTCCTATGTCATACCTTGATACCGATGGCGCTTTTACAGCCAATTCGGATGCCAAGGTTGCTTCTCAGAAAGCCACCAAAACGTATATGGATGGCCAGGTTTCAACCCTGAACACCACCATTTCGGGCATCAATACCACCGTGGGAGCCAACCAGACCACGATGAACAACCATATTTCCAATACTTCGAATCCTCATTCCACCACCAAGGCACAGGTTTCCCTGGGCAATGTCGATAACATTCAGCAGTTGCCCTTGTCGTATCTTGATACCGATACGGCCCTGGCAAACAATTCGGATTCCAAGGTTGCTTCTCAGAAGGCCGTCAAGTCGTATGTTGACGGAAAGGTTGCCGCGATCAATACGCAGATCTCCGGAATGCTTGTGTACGCCGGTACGATTGACGGAAGTAAAACTCTTGCCGCTAATGGAATCACTTCGATCACCAAAGGCCAGTACTGGAAAGTTGCAGTGGCCGGTTCCGCCACAGGCATCACCACGCCTTCAAGCGGTGATCTTGGGTTAGGGGATCAGGTTATTGCCAATCAGACCAGCGCTTCGCCCACGGCCGCAATGTTCGATGCCATTGACAATACTGAATCGGCCGACCTGGTGAAGCTTGCCGCTTCTCAGACGTTGACCAACAAGACCATCGATGCCGGTAATAATACCATCTCCGGCCTCGGCACCGGTAACTTTGGTTCCGGAGTGATTCAGACTGCCATTTCTTCGCCTACCAACTCGCAGATTCCAACCGCCCTGGCAGTAAAGAATTATGCTGATAATGCCGCAGGGGCAAAGTCAAAGAAATATACCGCCGCCATCAGTGCCGCAAGTACAGGCACCATTGGCGCCGCTACCCATGGTTGCGGAACACTTTGCATCGTGGCCGTGTATGAAACGGTTTCCACCAATTTGAACCAGGTTGAATGCGATATCGTGCTGAATGCTTCAGGGGATGTTACCTGGACCACCAGTGCCACCATTTCCGGTCAGATTGTAATTGTCGGTTAATTGTAAAACTTCAGCAAGGTTGGTCCGAAAGGATCAGCCTTGCTCTATAAATCCAAGCAATGCGAGTAAGAGGGAATACCGATTTTTTGCAGAATCAATTGCTTAATGCCGTGGCCCATAAGTCTGCAACTTCACCATCTTCACCCCTTGAAGGGCAGTATTATTATGATACAGGTAAGCAGATGATTTATGTGTATGCAGGATCCACCTGGATTCCATGCGGTCTTGCAAGTCACCTTCACTTGATATCCGATATTACCGGCCTGCAGAATGCCCTGGATAACAAAACGCCTTATGGGCATACTCATTATTTAAGTGACATCCTCGATTGGGAAGGGGAGTTGGCTCTGGCCAATCACACCCATCCGATATCCGATATCACCGGATTGCAATCGGCCCTTGATGCCAAGGCATCTTATTATCATGGTCATTCGATTTCCGATGTTTCAGGCCTTCAAAATTCACTTGATTCCAAGGCTGCTTATTCTCATGCCCATGTGATCGGGGATGTTTCCGGACTTCAAAGTGCCATTGATGTAAAATCTGACAAGGGGCATGGCCATGTGATTTCCGATATTACAGCTTTGCAATCAACTCTTGATGGAAAAGCATCCGCAAGCCATTCACACGCAATATCAGATGTTACGAATCTTCAAACATCCCTGGATGCCAAGGTGAATAGGGCAGGGGCATCCATGTCCGGCGCTCTGGTTGCTTATGCCCATGGAACGGCTACCAATTGGGAAATTGTAAATGTAGCTTATGGAACATCGGCAACACCGCCTTCTAATCCCTGTGAAGGTTGTGTTTACATTCAATATTCATAAATCATGGCAGTACAGATTTATGTCGGTGGATACTGGCGGTCTGTTTCATCCATTCAGGTATTTGTAGGCGGCCAATGGAAAACAGTGAATGCCCT
This sequence comes from uncultured Bacteroidales bacterium, assembly GCA_903877385.1. Classification (GTDB taxonomy): domain Bacteria; phylum Bacteroidota; class Bacteroidia; order Bacteroidales; family FEN-979; genus CAIRDP01. The sequence continues at coordinate 267,833 of CAIRDP010000020.1, read as the reverse complement.
GAAGGTTCAAGTATCATCCGTATGGAAGGATGCCTGGGCGGCATCCGGTCCTTCACCGGTCAATACGTATAATTGCGGTGGCTATTATAATTCTCCATCCTGGCTGAATGTCATTCAAAGGCTTGTTTTTTCAACGGAAACGATTTCCACTATCAGCGCAACCCTGTCTTCCGGAAGGCAGTACATGGCACCGGCTTATAACAGCAATTACGGGTATTTGATGGGTGGCCAGATCAGCGGAAATGTACTGATCAATGCCATTGACCGGCTTCAGTATTCCACGGAAACCTGTTCAAATATATCAGCAACATTGCCAACAAATACCTGGACCGCCGCAGGGGCGAGTTCAGTGTATAAAGGGTATGCCATGGGCGGTTATGATGGAGCAAACAGGATGAATGTGGTCCGCGGAATGACCTTTGCAGGGGAATATGTGGCCAATATATCCGGAACATTGAGTATCGGCAAGAGCCATTCAAACGGAGTTCACAGCAGTACCAGGGGATATGAGAGTGGGGGATATACAACCGGTGGGGCAACCAATAATATTGAAGGGGTAACATTTGCCAGTGATACCTTGTTCAACCTTTCGGCAGTCCTTACAATGGCAAGGTATTGTGCAGGAAGCGTGTTTTCGTCCAATAAGGGATATTGGAATGGGGGAAGCCCGACCAATAGCCGAATTGATGCTTTGAACTTTTCAGCCGAAACCGTTGCACTGCTTACTGCAACAGGTGGATTATATGGCCAGGGAAGCGGAAGCTCACTTACAAAAGGCTATTGGATGGGTGGAAATTATACCAATGGTATTTCGGCATTTGCGTTTTCCAATGAAACTGTTTATGGAATTGGTCAAAATGTTTATCAATCAATGGCTTATTCCATTGCTCTAAATTATTGGACAGGAATTAAATAACAACAACCAAAACTTAAAACTTATGCAAGATTTAACAAAGTTCAAAACTCTTTTAAGCGAGATCCAGGATTCATTTTTAAGTATTCCTTTCGGCAATTCCGATTTTCAGATTGCCAATTTCATTGTAAACGGTGCCCAAACTCCGCAGCGTGCATTCCGCGCAGTCTGTCTTTCATTGCGAGATAAAATATTAACGCTGAATGAAGCGTATTACAATCAATTGAAATTCAAGGTGGACCTTGATGAATTGCAGGAAAAGATTGGTGATCCGGCCACCGATAAGTTTACCCGAAGAAGGATGGAGATTGATTATGAGCAGAAGATTTCTCAGCAACGGGATAATGAAAAGCTTCTCATTGATGCAATTCATGAAGTGGAACTGCTATATTCCTTTTGGCAAAAGCTTCCGCATCCCACCAGGGCGGAGTTTGAAGCGGCAGAAGAAGATTATTTCAAGATTTCTTTGACCAAGCAGGTCCTGGGCATCGATGGAGCTGTGGGATCCCTGGAAAATATGGGATATGTCCTGAACGCCCAGGGGAGACTTCAGAATTCAGCGCCAAGGCTGGTTGATAATCTTAAAATACCAAATTAATAATAATTTCCCTAGCTGAAGAAGGGGTGATCTTTAAGTTTTTCAGCGGTTTCAATCTTTGTGACCCTTATATAGGTAAGAAATGAACCTGTTGTCCTGTGACCGGTGATTTGCATAATATCGCGCATTGGAATTCCCGCCAGGTAAGCATTGGTAGCGAAGGATCTCCTAGCTGTATGGGTTCTGATTTCAAGCCATTTTTGAAAATTACCGGTACCAAGTTTTTTCTCATGAGCTTTCTGACCTATCCATCTTAAAGAATCATTCGTCTTTTGATTGGATGGGATGTAGATGGTGTCGTATTTTTCCAAAATTTCCAACACCAGTGGTTTTACCGGAATGATGACTGGTTCATTTGTTTTTTGCGTTTTGATAAATAATTTTCCGTCTTGTATTTTTTCCTTTAAAACTTTTGACCAGTCAGAATGCCGAAGCCCGGTATAACAGTTCAGGACAAAAATGTCACGGATTCTCCTGTATCCCGGAAACTCGATGGGCATCTCATAAAGCGTTCTGATTTCAGTCTCATTCAGGAAAATTGTATCTGCATCCTCTTTAAGGACTTTGAAATCCCTTTTCTGGTGATCACGGTTTGAAGTAAGGTTATCCTGATTCGCTTCATTCATCAATCGTTTGATCCGCTTAATGTGGCTTCCAATGGTGTTTGGCTTATAGCTTTTTGCCTTCAAATAATCGGTAAATTGGATATAAAAGTCTTTTCCGATGGTATCAAAGTCGATCCGGAATGAATTCTTTTTCTCAAACTCTTCAAGATGGTTCTTAAGACCACTATAGTGGTCCAAATGTTCTTTGCTGATCTTATTCTTATACCGTTCCTTGAAAATATCGAAATAGGTGTAGAGAGTTATTTTTTGTACAATGCTTGCCTTTTTCCTTCCGGTAAACACCTTGAAAGCGTCATTCATTTCTGATGCTTTTCTGCTGACTTCTTCTTCAGATAGCTTAATTCCTTTGGGGAAAAGTGCATCATATTTATCAAGAAAAAAGTTGACAGTTTCACGAAGCCTTTTATTTTCTTCAACGAATTCTTTTACCGGTTTTACTTTCTGAGCTTCCTGATCCCACTTGCTTACAGTGACATGAACTCCGGACGAGAGCCTCAAACGCTTATGATTAAAGGTGAAGGAGATAAGTAAAAGAGCTTTCCCGTTTTTTTCTTTGTCTGGATAGAAGATTACTGATGCCATAATTTGAACTATTGTTTTTGTCAGTTCAAAGATACGAACTGTCAACTTCTTGTACAAATATGTCAGTAAAAGCGGTTAACCACCGGTAAACGTCTGTAAAAATGATTTAATATTATGTAGCAATGACGGGCATTACAAACGTATTGACTTGATTCTCAAAATGCCATATATGATCCTTTCGGGGTCACGCAAAAATAATGTTAAGCCTTGTAAATTAAACATTTACAAGGCTTTTTTCAAAACCTTCTAAATAAAATCGGCAGCAATCAACGAAGTTTTATTTTTGCTGTAAGATTAGTCAAAGCAGGAATATTTCATCTTAAAACAGTAGTTATGTCGGAAATATTACCGGGAGTCGGTTCAAGAATCAAGCACCCACAGTTTGGGAAAGGAGTGATTGTGCAGATACGCTCCGATGCCTATGAGATCTCATTCATTGAGATCGGCATCCGCATCATCAACCGGGATTTCGAGGGGTTGGAGATCATCGAAGCGGTTGAAACTCCTTCGGACCTCACAACCTATGAAAAGCTGGAAAAAAGCCTTATCAGGGTGCTCAGGCAGTTCAGCGATGTGCAGGAAACGGTTCCCATAGGGGGCAAATGGTCAGGCGGCAAGCTTGTGATGTTCCCCGGCGATAAGAGCCTGAAGGAAAAGGAAGTCCCAATAGAGGTGTTTTTCCATAAAATCGTGATGGTGCGCGACCGCCTTCGGGTTCTCGAACAGAAGATCAACACCAGCGCCCTTACCGATGAGGAAAAAGTGGAGCTTCAGCAGTATATCACCAGGGTTTACGGCAGCCTTACGACCTTCAACGTGCTTTTCAAGAATAAGGAAGACCAGTTCGTGGGCGATAAAGGGGCCTGAGTAAACCAGGGTTTATTTCCGGCTGCTTCCCAGGCATTCTTCCAGAGCTTTCCAGTGGTCTACGCTCATGGCTTCGTAATTGAACAGGCAGATGCCGTTTGCACCCCCCTCAAGGCTTTTGTTTATTGCCGTTCGCAGTTCACGAGGAGTAAGGGAAGGAACATACAGCCCGCTGTAAAGAAAATTCCCGGCATGAAGTGCTTTCACTCCTTCGGCTGTCTCAGCCCTGATCCAGTCGAGGTTCCCGAAGTAGAAATTCCGGTAAAGCATAGGCATGAAAGCATCCAGGGGCCATTGGTCCCATTCCTGCCGTACAAGCTGCTTCGACAGGGAAGGACCCGGGAATACCGCTGCCGAAAGACTTTTCTTTTCCTGATGACAGTATACCGAAAGTTCCTGAATAAATGAATTCAGCTGCCTGTACCTGAAATTCCTCCAGGCAGTGTCATTTTCGGGATGTCCCATGCTGACCGGATCCCGTCCTGTAAGCAATTGGAAATTATCCCTGCACACCTTGCAATAGCAATAATCGTAAGCCGGGTATTCCCTGTCCTGTACGATCCCATACACAGGCTGCAATGCCTTTGGGAGAATGACATCCGGGTACCTGATATAATCAAGATGAATCCCCTCAAGGCCCGCGATATCCAGGTATTCATCAAGCCTTTTTTTAATGTATTTGATGACTTCAGGGTTTGAAGGACAAAGGAAACGGTAGTAGCCAACATAGGCAGGATCGCTTATGCATGACTTCCCCTCACGGCTTATTACAAACCATTCCGGATGGGATTTGATCAGGTCTTTGTCGTTATTCATCATGGCTACGAACCACTTCTCCACAACGATCCCGTGTTTTTGTGCTATGGGGATGAGTTTCCTGAGTGTTGAGGGATCAGCCTGGGTTAGTATGCCGTGAACCCCGGCCGATTGAAACCCATTCAGAACAGAATCCCATTCCTTTGAAGTCCAATCGGCATGAGCCCCCATCCAGAACCATACCTGGAAGACCTGCCTCTGTTTCTCGTTTTTGAACTTCAAGGCTTCGGCATTTACGGCTTCGGATGAGAATTCAAGCCTGCCCCAGCGCGAAGGAATATGCATATTGACCTCGCCCATGGGAGACCAAACCCAGTTTTGCTCGGGCAGTGGCTTCCCGGTAAGGGGATCTGGCTTTTTAATGCAGGATGAATTGTCAACATCAATCTGCCACTCAACCCTTGAAAAATTCACCTTCCATTGCACCCCTTCGGCCGGCTTGCTCCCTGCTTTCTTTCCTTCCATCAGCCCGGCAATCGGAAGGGCCATCTCAACCGTCCAGGAAGTATCGGGTTTGGATGCATCGTTGAAGGAACCCCTGATATGAATCCCCGTTTTCAGCCCCTTCAGGTCCCAGTCCGATAATGGCTTGCCTCCATTCTTATACGACCTGGTAAGCATCAGGTCCCAGATTGTCCCCAGGGCATTGACCTCTATCTCATAATAATTGGTACCATTCCCGTCGGGATCAAGAAAAATCTCGAAATCATTATCCTGGAAGACCACATCATCCTTCTTTTGGACCTTTGCCCACACATGCGGCTCTTTAAGCTCAGCGGCTATATAAATGTTCTCATCGTCCCACAGGAGTTTAATCCTGGTCTGCAAACCTGGTTTCAGCTTCGGATCTCCCGTGATATCCACAAAATCATGAGACCATTCAGCCCTGGCCCAATCCGGCTCATTAAGAATTCCGTCGGTTACGATGGGGGAGGAGGCCCGGTAACAGGTATAATGCCCTGCCTCTTGGGCAATGGATACAACAGGAAAAAAACCAGAGATAAGGAAGATGAGTAAAGCAGTCGTCAGCAATTTATTCATAAAGTCGGGAACCCCTTCTGTTCAGTTTGACTGCAAATTTAATCTCTTCCGCTCAATTCCCCTCAGTTGGTTGAGGAATCGGGGGACGGGGCTCATGGGTTAATTCCGGTTTAATGCAATCGGGTAGCCGGCAGAAATCAGCGTGAAGGCATGGCAAACACCTTTTTATCAACGGGACCGTTGAGTATAATGGAATCAAGCTGTACCGAGTTTAAATCCTGTCCGCCCAGGCGGTTATCGACAGTAAAGGCAAAGGGAATGCCTTCCACATTTTTATAAGCCCGGTAGAACACTTCCATTTTCATCTCCTTGCCCCTGACAATCCGCGTATACTGCCTTTTCAGCAACAAAAAACTACCCTTGCCAATGGAATAAAATTCAATTCCTCCATCCTTTCGCACGACTTTGATCCTGTATGCCAAAGCATTGTCAATAGTGTCATTGCCTGCGAGCTCCATCATCTGCACCTTGTCTTTCCAGTTGTACAGCAATCCGTCAAAATCGGCCTTCACCTTTACGTCTTTCGCCTGGTCTTCGGTCATCGGCTGCGGCCTCGGGTTACCGGTATACGGAACCTGCATCCAGGCTGTTGTGCCGTCATAAGCCGAATAACAGGTAATATCGGCAACATCATAAACCTGGAGGAATTTATCGGGTCTCAGCCTGATGGTCTTTATAGGCATACGGTCCTGCTGCACCAGGGTACCGGCCGAGACAACGGTAATTACCTTCTGGAATTTGTCAAAAGCGCTTGCTTTATAATAGTTTGACAAAACCTCTTCAAGTTTTAACTCCTGTGTTTTGACTGCGGATGGCAGAATGAACAGCAAGCCAAGCAGAGTGAATAGCTTTCTCATAGGTGGGCAATTATACGGGTGTTAGTCTTTCCTGTTAATATCATAGGCAAGCAGCGATTTCCCATGCCTTACATATAGTATTCCCTTGTTGATAACCGGGTGGGCATAATGCGCCTTGCTTCCCCTGCTGATTTTAAACGAGCTTACGAGTTCCATCTTCGGACCCTCGGGTCTTACCAGCCCCAGCTGACCTTTCTCATTGTAAAGGTACAGCATCCCGTCGGCATAGTTCGTGACCCCCTTGTCGAACTTCAGTGAATCCATGATCTTTCCCGTATTTGTTTCCTCAGAGTACCAGCAACGGTTCCCGTAACTCGCGGTGTAGAGGTAATCATTGATCTTGATGAACCCGCCCATGGTGTTGTCGCAGGCCTGGTTTCTCCAGACTTCGGTGATCCCGCTGCCATCATCGTTGAGCTTAAGTTTTACCGAGCCGTTCCCGTCCCCGGTGATATAGTACAAAAAACCATTTTCAAACATGGGTGTGTTTACGTGCACATCGCCTTCTCCATCCTGTTTATGCGACCACAAGAGCGTTCCGTCTTTGATGTCGATGCCCAGCAAGGCGTTCCTGGAGAAAGTTACCATTATGCTTCTTTGCTGAAGCCTTACAATCTGGGGAGAGCAATAGGCAGGGATCTGGCTCAATCCCTTGCAAATCCAGGCTATCTTCCCGCTGAGGCGGTCCAGGGCAACAACATTCGTATCAAGCCCGCCCGGCATGCAAAATACCTTATCACCTTCAACCAGCACCGATTCGGCCAGGCCAAAATGATTCAGCCTGCCATGAAGGTCTTTGATCAGATCCACCGACCACCTGGTCTTCCCGGTCTGCATCTCAATACAGGCAAGGGTTCCAAGGCCGGCAGCCACATAGATTAGCCCGCCTGCGATGGTAGGTGTTGTACGGTCGCCGGGATAATTCAGAGTCCATTCCCTGCCGATCGCTGTTTTCCAGAGAAATTTACCAGAAAGATCAAGGGCAAAAAGATAGTTGATGGTGTCAATCTCGCCATTTATGAAAATGTTTGTTGATGTGATCACCGGTGAACCATAGCCGTTACCCAGGCCGTCAAACTCCCACAACATAACAGGCCCGGCTACAGGCCAGCTTTTCAGGAGGTTGGTCCCGGGATAGGCCCCACTTCGGTCAGCTCCCCTCCATTGTAAAACTTCCTGACCGCGCACAACAGCCGACAGTCCCAGGCAAAGACTGAGGCAGATAAGTAAACTGTAGTTTTTCATGTTAAGGTAAATTGAAATTCAAAAATACCTTAACATGATCAAATAGCCTAAACAAATCGACGACAGGGCTGTTTTAATCGGCTAGTCAAGGTATACACCGGTGCCTACAACGAAAATCTCGCCTTTCACTATGATCCTTTTTACATAGGAGGATTTGCGGATCGCTTTTGTTGTCCCGGGTTTGGGCCAGAGGTAATCAACCCAGCCCTGCCCATTGTCCATCGCGACCCTTACAATGTCCTGGATGAACAGCTTCCCTGCAGCATCCTTCATCTCTTTCTGGTTTTTCCCTTCCAGGGAAGGATCGGCGGGGTTTACCAGGGTGTTGTACAAAGTGTCGAGGACGAAAACGTAAGTGTCCTTGTAAACGAACTCCGATGCAGTGTCCCTCAGGGTTGGAAATGCGTCTTTCCCCATGGTCCTGATGAGGCTTAGTGCATCATTCACGGCATCTACCGCAAATTCCTTTTCCATTTTCATGTCGTACAAGCCGGATCCTACAATGTAAATCGATCCTGAAGGCGCCCTGGCAAGCTTCACATATGTGGATTTCCACGAAGGGGATGTCTTACCCGGTTTCACCCATTCATAATGTGTCCAGCCGCATTGCCCGATACCGAGAGCTTTACGGATAAACCACTGTACAATGGGTTTCCCGTGGACATCCTTCCGATCGTAATCGTTCTTCCCAACCAGTGAGGCATCTTCGTGCACATAGATCTCCCCTTTAAGACCGCACACAAAAATATAGGTGTCCCCGTTCCTCCAGCGGCTGCCGGTGGTCATAAACTCTTTGAAGGCATTCTCTCCCTTCTGGCTGATCTCTGAGGCAGCATCGTTGACCAGGCCCACCAGGTTTATAGTCTCCTGGAATTTATACTTTGAAGTTTGTGCAAAAAGTTTTTCGCTGCTGTGGTAAACGACCCCGGCAATCAGCAGCATGGCGGCTGCTTTAGAAAGCATCGCCACTTGCCGGGATGCGCAACAGGCTTTCATGGTAATGAAATTAAGGAGTAAATATAAGAAAAATCAATGTTAAAGTCAAATTTTCAGTAATTTAGCTGTCGATGAAATCGATTCTTCTTCAAAATCCTTCCTACTATGAACAGTTCTAAAATACTGCTGCCGCGATATTTCCGCTATATCGGGATTGTCCTTACACTTGCAGGTATTGTTATGTCGGTCATCCGTTTCGGGTATGACATCAAACCCGATTTTCTTGAATGCAAGGTGTTTGTTGTTTATGCTGCCTACCTTCAGACCTCTGAATTCAGGGTGATCACCAACAATATCAGTGAAGAGATCTGCGGCGTAACACTGATTTTGGGCCTTTTCTTCCTGGCATTTTCAAGATTCAAAACAGAAACGGAAGAGATCTGGGCCATACGCACAAAATCCTTTATATATTCTTTATATTCGCTTACCGCTCTGCTCATTTTTTGCCTGGTTTTCATTTATGGCTGGGGTTTCCTCATGGTAATGACGGCAAACCTCTTCCTTTATCTCCTGCTTTATAATCTCTGGTTTTATATTCTTTTCTTCAAAGATCGTCGCAAGGCGATTGAATAATTTTTGTATTTTCGTGACCTCCAAAATCTTACCTAAATGAAAAAACTTTTTACGATTCTCTGCCTGGTTCTTTTAATCCCGGCAGCCTGGGCTAAGCATGTTCCCCAACAGGATGCCGCTAAAGTAGCGCTGAGCTTTTACCGCCTGAACAACCCTATGGGCATCACCAATCCCCAGCTTCTGACCCAGACTGTAAGAACCTGGAATAATACTCCCACCATCTACATTTTCAGGTTCATATCGGGAGGCTTTATCATGATAGCTGCCGACGATGCATCCATCCCCGTACTGGGCTATTCTTTCGAAAATGACATCCCCGAAGTGATCGACAATCCGGCAACAAAAGAATGGCTCGACGATTACAGCAAGGAGATCACTTTTCTCGTCACCAATAAAATTGACAATACTGAAACCCTGAAACAATGGAACAGCATACAGAATAATGAGCCCATGGCTCCCTCGTATGATGTAGCTCCCCTTCTTACAACTTTATGGGACCAGGGTTGCTATTACAACACTCTATGTCCTGCCGCTTCCGGCGGACAGTGCGGGCACGTTTGGACAGGCTGCGTTGCAACCGCCATGTCGCAGTTGATGAAGTACCATAATTACCCCCCCCAGGGAGTTGGCCAGCATTCCTATACCGATCCCACCTACGGCAACCAGTCGGCAGATTTCGGAAACACCATATATAACTGGACATCCATGCCTAACCAGGTTACCGGGAACAACACTGCCGTTGCCACACTCATGTATCATGCCGGCGTTTCCGTGGATATGTCTTACGGAACCAGCGGTTCGGGCGCTTTCAGCGAGAATGTGCCCCCCGCCCTTCTTAATTATTTCAATTACAGCCCCGATATCGACATCAAGTACAAGGATAATTATACCAATGTTGAAGACTTCAAGGCCTTGCTGAGGGCCGATCTTGACCTGGCCCGCCCGATCTACTACAGCGGTTCCGACCCTACCGAAGGCCATGCCTGGGTTTGCGACGGTTACCGCTTGAGCGACGGCAAATTCCATTTTAACTGGGGATGGTCCGGCGCTTCAAACGGATATTATGCCATAGGCAACCTTAACCCCGGAGGTTATACTTTCAACCTGAACAATACTGTTGTGTTGCATGTGCATCCTTATAACCCCAACCTCATCGTGAGGATCTCCCACCCGGTCGACAAAGCCGTGGTTGGCGTTGGTTACAGCGTCGACCTCAAAGCCGGTGTTGTCAGGGGGACTGCCCTTACGATGAAAATCTTTATCGACAGTGTTGAAAAGTTTTCGGTGAGCGGCGACTCCATCACCTATACATGGAACACTTCAGCAGCAGATCTCGGCTCGCATACGGTAAAGGCTTACGCGATCAATGCAACGGATACCGTGTACTATAAAATACAGGTAAATGTGGCTGAATGGATCTCACAACCCACCGGGTTCCCTACTCCTTCGCGCGCCCTCAGTTATATGTATGCCGTCGACAGCAATACGGTATGGGCCACAGCATCCGACGGGAATAACCTGGCAGGCGCCTGCTCCGATTTTGCAAAAACCGTCAACGGAGGAACCAAATGGACTCCCGGTACGATTGCCAATACCACCGGCCTCGCATCTTCCATGATATTCGCCTTCGACACCACCACGGCTTATGATGCCATGTTCAAGGTGTCGGGCTCAAAGCCTATGGGTATTTATATGACTGCGGATGGAGGAGCTACCTGGACCCGGCAGACTACCGCTTCGTTCAGCAATTCCGCCTCTTTCCCCGATGTTGTTCATTTCTTCAATACCACCGACGGAGTTTGTATCGGCGACCCAATCAACGGGAAGTTCGAGATCTATACCACCACCAACGGCGGTACAAACTGGACCCTGATCCCGGGCTCCGGAAACCCTTCGCCCCAGAGCGGGGAAGCCGGAGTAACAGGCTATTATTGCGCGGTTCATGATACAATCTGGTTTGGAACAAGCAATGGAAGGGTATATAAATCGGTTGATAAGGGCACTACCTGGACCGTTTCTTCGGCTCCGGGTATGAATGCTGCTTATGTTAAACCGGTTTTCCAGAACGGGACTCACGGATTGCTTCAGGATCAGAGTTCAGGGCAGGGATTGCTTTGCGAATCATTCGACGGCGGAGCCACCTGGACCCAGGTGAGTTATTCAGGATCAAATTACTATGGCGACATTGCCTATGTTCCGGGTACTGCCAACACTTGGGTGCGCTCGGGTTATACCGGCAGCATGGGTTGCGCCTACTCTTTCGACGGCGGGCACAGCTGGAGCGATTTTATCGGGACCACCGGAGCATTGTATCACCAGATGGCCTGGGTTAACAATCACTGCGGATGGTCGGGAGGAGAGAATACAAATACCACCGAAGACGGGGCATACAAATTTATCGGCCTGCTCCAGATCCCCTTGCCATCCCCCCAGAACGTGCAGGCCACTCCCATCAGCCATGAGGTTACTGTTACATGGGAAATTCCATCCTATGACCCCTCATTGATGACCCTCCAGGGCTATAATATGATCAGGAACGGTATAAAGATCAACACCGCCCTGATCACAGGTCTGTCTTATACCGACATGGGTATTGAAAGCGGACAGTATGTATACTGCGTTACAGCCCATTACAATCTCGGCGAATCACAGGGCAGCTGCAAAACAGTGGATGTTGCTGTTGGAATTGCCCGTACAGGCGAACAGCCAGGTCTGATGATCTATCCCAACCCGGCTCATGGGAAGGTTACAGTTCAAACATCCGGATTGAACCCGCAAATAACGCTTTACGACCAGCTGGGGAATGCTATCCCCCTGGCATTAAAGACCATTTCGGACTCACTTTCGAGCCTTGATATTTCGGGTCTGCCTGCAGGGATCTACCTGGTTTCGATGAAGAGCAGCACAGGTACTGCCAGGACCAAGCTGGTGGTTTACTAAAGATTATATATAGATTCCGGGATATATCCCGGTATAAGGGAAAAACCCCGGGCCAAAATTTGACCCGGGGTTTTTTACTGACTATCTTTGATGTCTAAATTTTATTTTATGAAAACAAGAACATTATTATCAGCAATCAGCATGGTACTGGCATTTGGCTTCAATACAGCCCTTGCCCAGGACCACCAGCATATGAGCATGCCTCCCGTAAAAGTAAATCAGAATATTAAAGCGATCTGTGTTTTATACGCAACCCAGGGTAATTCGGTAAGCGGAACGGTGACTTTTACCAGGGTAAGCGAAGGTGTAAAAGTCGTAGCCGACCTCAGCGGGCTTACTCCCGGCAAACACGGGTTCCATATCCACGAATTCGGCGACTGCAGTTCTCCTGACGGCACATCGGCCGGAGGGCATTTTAATCCTTCAGGCTCAACCCACGGGTCCCCGATGGATATGAGCCGGCATGAAGGCGACATGGGGAATATCGAAGCCGATGCCAGCGGGAAAGCCCATTTGGAATATGTAGATTCTCATATGAGCTTCGAAGGCACGGAATCCATCCTCGGAAGGTCGGTGATTGTTCACGCCAAGCAGGATGACATGAAAACACAGCCTACGGGAAATGCAGGTCCCCGAATCGCATGCGGGGTGATCGGCCTGGCTAAAAGCCAGTAATCACTTTGACTCGTCCTTGAGATCCTCCTCTTTGGCATTTTTGATCTTGTCAAGCATGTCTTTGGGGATCTCGTCGCTGTACTGGGTTTCGTCAACATCCTCGTCGCCACTTCCTTTCCCGTATTTGAATTTCAGGTTATCCATGCTGCCGAGCATCCTCATGTTGATCCCGACAATTCCAAGGGGAGGAAGCCCGAGGCGAGCCTTGGCGCTGATGCTGCCGTTAAAATTGGATTCACCTGCAATCCTTAGCCTGAAGCCCGAGATCTTCATCCTGGTCTTCTCCAGGCTGATCACATTATTTTTTATCGTTGTCTTCAGCTCAATTTTCGCAAGATCGGGGTTCTTGATCTTTTCCTTGCCGAGGTTCTTGCTCATGTCGGTAAAGAGCTTAAGCCCCATGACTTTTATTCTCTTCAGGCTCAGAACACCGCCTCCTTCCAGCGAAGGATAAACTGGGTTCATGCCTGCGTCGAGCTTGCCCTTTAAGTTGTAATCAAGGGAAACAAGGCCCTCGCATTTACCGGCCGAAGTGGACAAGTTCCTGAACATTTCAACTTCGTTATAAGCCCTTTTAATGTCGAAATCAGTGGCGACAATATGAAAATCGAAAAACGCCTTTGATGAATCCAGGCTTCCGTAGGTCGCATCCATGGCCACCTTGCAGCCTATGAGTTCGAAATTCATGTTCTTTAGTAACAGCATGCCCTGTTTTACCTCAACTGCCGCAGCCAGGTCGTGGATGTCAAGCTTCTGATAACCGACTTTTTTGAGGTTGGCTTTTAAGCCGATCTCAAGGTTTTCGGGGATTATGATCACACCCTGCTTATTATTCGCGGCTTGCTGTTTATTCGCTGAAGCGGCTGAAGGCGGGGTTCCCGGGATAAACTCATCCACCAGCAAATAATCGGAATTGAAATTAAAACTGCCTTTGAGTTTCTGAGCGGGGACAAGTACGTAATTGATCACATTGGCAAGGTGCCCGTCCATCAAGATGTCGGATGCCCCGTAACGCCCGTCGAATTTTTCAAACCACACCTTGTCCTGCTCGAAGCGGAACACTCCCGATTTTATAACAAAGGGCTTTGGAAGGTATTCCGAAGTAAAGGCAATATTGCGAAGGGTAAGACGGCCCGAATTCATAAGCCTGTCAATCTTTCCCGCCATGGCATCGGCCTGGCAGCCTTTCAGCTTCACATCGGTCTCTATAAACCCGTCCAGGGCCATGCCTTTACGTGAAAATACCTTGTACACTTTGCCCAGGTCAACCGATCCTTTCGAAACAATATCATAGCTGATGTTATCGGGGTTGCTCAGGGAGGCATTGACTTCAAAAGGCTTTCCTTCAAAACTGAAGGAGAAGGGATCAAGCTTTACCCTGGTATCGGCCAGCTTTCCTGTCGTATTGTTCACCGTAACCGTCATATTGATATGGTCCAGCGGGTGAGGATAGTATTTTGTATGAACCTCTCCATTGCTGATCTTCAGGTTAATTGCCGTATTGGGAAAGAGTTTTTTGGAAGGGGCATATTTCCCTTTCACATCCAGGCTCAGGTCGAGGACCCCCGAAAGATCGAGACTGTCGGTAGGGACAATCTGCCGCAGCTCGGCCAGGTTGAGGCTTGTGGTCAGTTTTGCTTCAACAGGAAGGTCCTGCAGCCCGTTCAGCCTGAAAAAACCTTCAATCTTATTCTTCAAAAAGCCTGCCTTGATGTTGTCGAGGCTGAGACTGACCGAACGGTAATCATGGTCCTTGCAGGAAGCGCTTAGGTTGACGGATACGTCGCTCAGGGCCTGGGGATATTGCTTATACCGGATATAACCTTCCCTGAGTTTTGAAGTCAGTGTGAAATTCGGGATGCTCAGGATCACGGTATCCTGTTTTTTGCTGTGGGGATCCTTGCCCGAATAATAATCTCCCTGGGCGTCCAGTTTGAGGGAATAAATCCCTTTCAGGTCAAAATCCCTGATCCCAAACCCCAGTCCCCAGTCCCTGAGATTCATGTTTACATCGGCCTTTGCGGCAATCCATAGTTTTTTGGTGCTGATCATCCGCAGTGAACCACTTATGTATTCATCGTTGTACATCGAAAAAAGCGAAAGAAAAAGCTCATACCCGTCTTTCCTGAAACCGAACTCTCCCCTGAACTCAAAAGGAATGTTTTTCAGGGTGAGGTCGTTCTTCTCGAACTTCATATTGAGGGAATTGATATTGATCGAGGTCACAAGTTTTGCCTTAACCGGCTTGGATTTCAGTAGTTTAATATGATTGTATTCAAGGTCCAGCGAGTCGATCCTTACATCCGAGGCCAGCTTAAGGATATCCTTGCTCAGATTGCTTTTTCCTCTGTAGTTAATGCCATGGGCAGTGATTTTAAGGGGGATCGAGGCATCGGAATAAATGAATTTGCTTTTGATCAATGCAATGGCTTCTATTTTTATTTCGGCTTCGCCGGATGAGGGAGCGGCCTGTTTCTGAAGGGTATCGGCTGATGAAGCATAGACGTCGAAGTTTGAAGCGCCTTTTTCGTTATACTGAACGATCACGGTTGCTTTATTCAAAAAGACCCTGGTGATCTTCAATGGTCCTTTGATAACGCTCATGAGGTTGACGCCAAACGAGATGTCTTTTGCTTTGATGAGGGTATCCTTGTTAAACGGGGCCGAGGATCTCAGGGTGAAATCGCTGAGGGTGATGGTGAGGTTTGGGAAATAGGTGAAGAACGAAACGTCCATTCCCGAAAAATTCAATTCGGTTTTGAGGGTTTTGTTCGCGGTGGTTTTAACGATGCCGGCAAATTTATTCTTGAAAATCAGGGGACTTACAAGCATAAGAATTAAAAGCAGCAGCACGATACCAAGGCTGATGCCGAGGATTTTCAGGAATTTTTTCATAGCTCAAGGTTCTGGGTCAGGGCAAATATAATGAAAGGGGGCCGAAAATCACTATGTACAGCGAAATATCGCCGGGGTAGAAAGGCCTGAAATTTCCTGATTATTTCTTATTGCGCCTGACCTTCCCCGTTTCGACCCTGAACACTTTCACTTTCATGGAATCACTGCTTCCGTAATGGCAGCAGATCAGCAGCTCGCCTTTTTTTCCGGCGATCATTCGGGGAGCCCTGGCGGGTTCATTCCCGCTGGTGATCCTCAGGGGTGCGCTCCAGGCGTCGCCTTCTTTGCAAACCAGGTAGAGAGCCCAGTTGCCGTTATCGTGGATGTTCCTCCCGCTCCAGACGACCCAGATCCTCCCGCTTTCATCAAGTGCGGCACAGGGGGTCTGGTTAAGATCAGTGGTCATACCTGCGGTAAGCTCCGAAGGCAGGGACCAGGTTTTTGAAACGCTGTCGAAACCTGAGGCAAAGATCTTCTGGATTTTTCCTTCGAGCACATCCCAGCCAAAGGATTCCCTGAAAACCCAGCGTTTATTGGTGTTGTCGGTAAGAGCGAAGGGATAACCCCCGTTCTCGCTGTCATCGATATTATCTTTTATTGTGGTGACTGCGGATGGACTTCCTGCCAGGTCGCCTGCACAAACCCCTAGGGTGGCAGGATAATGCTGGTTCCAGGCTCCCCAGAAATTCCCTGAACGGTCAGTGGCAAGACTGATCCACCAGGCATTGATGTACTCCTTCTGCTGGGCGCTTTGCAATGTGTTCACAGGCCTTATGCTGTCGAGGATGCCTTCCCTTAATGTCCGGTAAACAGGGTACCTGAAATTTGCCTTCCAGTTCGTCCAGGCCAGGGCAATCGTATTATTACCGCTCACCACCGAGGGAGTGACGGCATCGCAGGGTAAGACTTCCGATACCAGGATTGGTTCCGACAACCTGAGCCCGTCCCAGGACCTGCCGTACAGACGGTAAAACCCGTCGCGGTTATTGAGGTAAAAAACCCATACCTTGTTGCTGCATATGGTAAGCAGGGGATCATAGCTCCCCGTTTTGTCACATTCTATTGCCATACCGATCGTCTTTTTCGCACCGAATGACGAAAGCAGGATGTCGCCGTTCTCTTCCCAGCACACCCAGTTGTTGCCTTCATGATCCACAGCTATGGAAGGGAACCTGCAGGCCCGGCCTCCCAGTGTGAATTCAGTTCCGTAGCCGAAATTCTGTTTTGCGGGCCTATTTATCAAGTGCTGGTGCTCAGGCAGGGACTTCCCGGCCGGGATCCTGCAGATGCCAATGCATTCAGGTGATTTCCCCATGAATGAAATACACAGTGAATCTGAAAAGGTCCAGTGATAAGGGTCGGTTTTGCTGAAAAAACCCTGGAGCAGCAGCCGGGGTTTCATAAGGTCCCTGCTGCAGCTCGAAATACTGAAGTCAACGCTGTTGTCGAAGAAACCTTTAGGGCAGTTCTTCCCCCTGATATTGAGCATGAGGTATTTTTCGGGATTGGAGGGATTGGGCAAACAGGCCGAAAAAGCAATGGTGTCGAGCAGGAAGCTGTATTTCCCGATCAGCAGTAGGGAGTCTCCCTGTATCCTGAACGGGGAGCTTACGTTATCCAGGATGCCGTTAAACCCCTGCTTAAATTGTCCGGCAAGGTAAACGTGCTTAAGCAGTTCGGTTTTTGAAACCCCTGAAATATAGTGTACGGTGTAGCACTTAGCCCTGTTTGCAAATTCAAGCTCCCTGGAATGACGGCTCTCATCCCCGTCGGGGATAATGCATACAGCCCGGTAATGCTCATTCTCATAAAGCTGGCGGGTGGCAAAATGCATTTCCGAAACGGGTTTGAATTTTATGGTGGAATCGTTCCAAAGTTTCATTTTAAGCAGGTCGAACATGGAATCATAAGGCGAAATAATCCCTTCGGGGATCATTACGATCTGTTTCCCTTTCCTGAAAGCGAGAATTGAGGGGTAGCCGTCCAGGTGATACTGATGCAGGCGGGGCGGGTAAGTAAGAACAGGAGTAAGGCTGTCCCTGTAATGTTTGTTGAAGGTATAAACATCCAGCTGGGGGTTGAAAAGGCATTGGGTGAAATTAATCCCTCCTTTATTGCGGTTGTTCTCAAAATAGTTCTTTTCAACGAAGTACCCATCGATCATGCAATACCCGCAGTTGGCCGAAGAGAAGGGCTGAATCAATAAAGTTAAGGGCGACTGAATGAGGTGGTTGAACGGTATGGGGTTTCCCCAGAGGTCCTCGGCCTGGTTTATAATGGTATCCTGGGCCGAAGCTCCGGTAGAAAGCCAGGCTGTGATCAGTATAAAAAGTATCTTTTTCATGTTAAAACCCTCCGTCGATATTCCATGCATGTGAAGGATTATCCTTTCTCAGGGCAAGAGTTCCCCGTATGGTGTCGCCGCTTTTCAGCCTGATCATATAAGGAATGAAGTCGCCTATGTAAAGGCCCGATTTGAATGGTTTTCCCAACCATACCAGCTCAAGGCCGGCATAGCGTTTCTGCAGGTCCCTGAATGAATTGCCTCCTGCCAGTATGCCCAGGGGATAAAGGCGTTTCATCTGCACATTGTCATTTTTGTTAAGGGCCTCAAAAAAAATTCGGGCGGCTGAGCTGCTGTTCACCCCGGATATCCCCCCGC
This sequence comes from uncultured Bacteroidales bacterium, assembly GCA_903877385.1. Classification (GTDB taxonomy): domain Bacteria; phylum Bacteroidota; class Bacteroidia; order Bacteroidales; family FEN-979; genus CAIRDP01. Next base: position 249,547 of record CAIRDP010000020.1, on the reverse strand, counting down.
GGTTTATGCTGTCGAGGGCATCAAGGGAGATTACCGGGAAGCCCTTGAGGGGTTTAAAGCTGAGCAGGGAATCCGGCACCGGCTGGTTATACGTGATGCTGTCAAGTTCTATCACCGGGATGCTGTGCGGCCCGTTTTCTATGGTAACTTCAAGGGATTCGGGCAGCATGCTGGCTTTGTTAAAAGTGTATACCCTGGTGTTGTTCGATTCCTGTACCGAACTGTTCAGGGCAAAGCTGTTTTGAAAATTCCCCAAAGCCTTTGCCCTGATGGTAAGGATGATGTGCTGGCCTTTCTCCTCAATTTTGCAGTAAGAATGGTGGGCCCTGGCGAATTCTTTTTCCGACTCAAGCAGTTTTGCAGGATCCAGGAAAATTCTCATCCATTCCACGAACCCGCATTGAGGGCTGCCTTTCAAGGTAAACCCTGATCCTGCAAGCAGGAGGTACTGGTCCTTCCCGTCCATGATCACTATTCGCCCTTCTTTTTCCATCCTCCATTTCGGGGGATCCCCAAAGGTTTTCCACAAGCGGCAACCCATGAAACCGCCCGATGGATCTACAAAATCGAAACCCTCAGTCCCCAGGGTCCTGATCCTGAACTTCATCTGCACCGATTTCATTTCCATCATCGCCAGCAGGGAACGGTCAATGAGCTTTCCCGCCGCCACGGCCGGGTTACGTGAAGTTGTCATCACCACTATGGCGATGATCACACCAATAAGCAGCAGTACTGAAGCGGCGATCCTGAGGGCCTTTTTAAATGCAAACGGCTTCACGACTTTGCCCTGTTTTTCTTTTCGTGGCATGGCTTCTTCCCCGATCTTTTTCATCAGGCTTTCACGAAACCCTGTGCTGGCAGCAAGCTGGCTGTTTGCCCTGATCACGGCAGCAAGCTCTGAAACTTCCCCGAAATGCCTTCCGCAGTCATCACAACTTTTAATATGGGCCATCAGTTCTTCCCTTTCCGAAGCGGCAAGGGTATCGTCAAAAAGATCAGAGATCCTTTCATTGATAAATTCACAACTCATCGTACACCTCCTTTTTTGAGAGAAACCCCGATCTCAGTTTGTTCATCCCGTATGAAAACCTCGATTTTACCGTGGTAAGAGGAGCCGACATGATTTCGGCAATATCGCCGAAGCTCAATTCTGCGGCAAACCTTAAACGGATCACTTCGGCCTGTTCGGGCGGAAGCCTGTCGAGCATCATCTGAACCTCCAGGTTTTCCTCCCGGCGGATCAGTAAAGCTTCATAAGGTTCTGCATGTTCTTCTTCCTTATCGTTGAGGCTACGCCGGATGTAAGCTTCCCTGCAACCGTTCCTTCGTAAATGGTCAAGGCAGGAATTCGAGATCATCCGGTGGATATAGTTCTGAGGCTTACTAACAGCCGAGAGTTCCAGCCTGTTACGGAAAGCTTTGAGGATGACTTCCTGGACAATGTCCTCGGCGTCGTGGATGTTGCCGAGGCAGGAAACAGCATGCCTTACAAAGCGGTCGAGGTGCTGGTCTACAAAGCAGCCGAATTCTTCGTTTGACTGTGGAAAGTGCTGAATACTGCTGTCCATGAGATTTCAGGGTTTCAGTATAATGACGTACGAAGGTGTTAAAAAGACTTAAGGTATGGTCTTTTTATTTTAAGCCTTTGACCGAAAATTCGGTTATTACGGGCAGATGGTCTGATGGGTATAGCCCGTTGCGGTTATCGGTGATGATTTGATACGTCTTTACTTTAAAAACAGGGGCATTCCTTGTGAAGATGAAATCGATGAGGTTTCCTTCTTCGGGATGGAACGGAAAGCCAACGAAGGAATAGGAGGGCTGTTTTACAGAATCGTTAAGTGAGGCCCTGGTGTCGGTGAGAAACCCCGGAACTGATTTTCGGGTAAGGATCTTGTAGGCCGAATCGGAGGCGGTTGAGTTAAAATCACCGCAAACGATTACCGGCCTGCCCGAAGTGATCTCATCGATCTGTTTCCTGAGCAGTTTGGCGCTTTCAATCCTGGCTTCTTCGCTGGCATGGTCAAAATGGGTGTTGAAGATGAAAAAAAGCTGGCCGCTTTGCCTGTCCCTCAGCATCATCCAGCTCACCATCCTGGTGCAGGCGGTGTGCCAGGACTTCGAGCCCGGGATATCCGGGGTTTTTGAAAGCCAGAAGTTTGCCTGGTCCACCCGGGTAAACCTGGAAGTTTTATAAAAAATACAGGCAAATTCACCGGCTTTATCCCCGTCGTCGCGCCCGGCTCCGAAATGTGAATATCCTTTAAGAGTATCACTGAGATCAGTAAGCTGGCTGTAAAGGACTTCCTGCAGGCCTGCAAGGTCGGGTTTGTACTTCAGAAATACATCATATACCATGCCTTTGCGGTGATCCCAGTTATAAATGCTGTCGGCAGGGTTATTATAACGGATGTTGAACGTCATGACGCTTAAGGGAAACTGGGCGACGGAAGGGAATGAAAGGATAATAAAAAAGAACAAAAGAACCGGAATTTTCAGGAAACGGCAGTCCTTTACCGATAGTATTGTTTTGTATACCAGGGGATAGTGCATAATACGGAAATTAATTTCAAATACCTGATCAAATTTAATCATTATTAATGTAACTTTGTGATAACAGCTCATTCCTGAAGCCAAACTTTAGAAACCTCACAGATAAACGCCATGAAAAACCTATTATTATCCGTGCTTTTTATCCTGCTCTTGTCAGGGATTGCCAACGCTCAAACCCAGCAAACCCTTGCAACTGAGAAAAAAGGTCATGCCGACGTTTTCAATGAACTGTATTGTTCATACGGGATAGGTTCATTCTGCGGTGAATTCGGCAAAGGTGCCCTGTCGATCCTTAACCTTGGGTTCAGTTGTAAATTCGGGGAATAAAATGCAAAATGCAGGACCATCAGCGGGTAATCTACTGAAGCGCATTGTTTTTCTGAGTGTACTGTTATTTTTTTGCACGGATGTCCTGCCCCAGAAAACCCTTCTTCTTGAGAAAGTAGGGTCAAAGCGGAAATTCTTTTTTCATACCGAAGATAAATTCATTCTCAGGACCGTGAAGCCCGATACCTTTATGGCCGGGCATCTCTGGGAAATAGGCGAAAAATACATGACCCTGCAAACCTATGTGCCGGTTACCGTTCAGTACGACAATATCAGGTTTATATATCAAAAGTATAAGTTCCCCAGGAAGTTTGGATTTTCCTGTATCATTTTTTCGGGAATAGTGTTCGGAGTTATCACCATTGACCACCTGGCAAACAATGAGCAGGTTTTTACTCCTGATATGGCGTATTATACCCTTCCATTTCTTGGTGCAGGAATACTAAGCCTTTCCCTGTCGAGGGAAAGGTTTAAAATCGGGTTAAAATGGAAGCTTAAAGTACTGGACATGCCGGTCTTTCCGCTGTACGGGCGATGACAATGATCTCATATCTCATCCGAATACAGTTCCGCGGCCAGGTCCCTGAGGTTATAACGTGAGGCCATGGTCTGCCCGTAAGCGCCGGTTGAGCGTATCGCTAAAAGGTCGCCACGCAGGGTTTCGGGCATGACCACCGACTTCCCGAAGCAATCGGATGATTCGCATACAGGGCCTACCACGTCGTATTTTCTTTTTTCACCTGTGGATGTCAGGTTCTCTATTTTATGATAACTCTGGTAAAGCGCCGGCCTGATGAGGTCGTTCATTCCAGCATCGACAATCGCAAAACGGGTGTTCACGGCTTCTTTTACAAAGAGCACCCGGGTGATCAGGCTGCCGCACTGGGCCACGACAGCCCTGCCCGGTTCAAAGTGAAGCTGTTGGCGGCCCTGGAGTTCAATCAGATCGCCGAAAATCCTGAAATAGGACTCGAAATCAGGGATGCTGCATTTGTCGGGCTTGCCATAATCCACACCCAGTCCGCCCCCCACATTAATGATATCCGTAAGATACCCCTGTTCGATAAACCAGGCATTGATCTCGTTCACCCTTTCGCAGAGGCTTTTGAACACATCCAGGTCGGTGATCTGGGAGCCGATATGAAAATGCAGCCCTTTAAGCTCAAGCTTTTCCAGGGAACGGAGTTTCTCAAGAACTGAGTCAAACTGCCAGGGCAGAATACCGAATTTATTCTCCTCGAGACCGGTAGTGATGTATCTGTGGGTATGCGCATCCACATTGGGGATCAGCCTAAGCGAGATCGGGGATTTCAGGCCCATGCTTTCACACAATCCGTTGATGACTTCCATCTCCTGGATAGATTCCACATTGATGCTTTGAATGCCATGCTTCAGCGCAAGCCGCAGTTCGTCGTCGGTTTTCCCGACTCCGGCAAACACGATCTGGTCGGCAGGGAACCCGTTTTCGAGCGCGGCCCTGACTTCATTGCCGCTGACGCAATCGGCCCCCATGCCGTTGGCGCTGATGATCTGCAGGATTTTAGGGTTGGAATTTGCCTTGAGTGCGTAATGCAGATGGAACCCGTACCTCCCGGCTTCCAGCAAACACCTGCTGATCGTGGCATTCAGCAGGTCCAGGTCATAATAATACAGTGGGGTTGGAACCTGGCCGAATTTTTCTATGATCTCCGTTCTGAACATGTATGCGGATGTCAGTGATTGAATAATATTGAGCTGAGCGCGTTCAGGGCACGGCTCTTAAATGAGGAAGGGATCAGTATGGAAATATTATGCCGGCTTCCCCCGTAAGAGATCATCCTTACAGGGATGCCTGCAAGGGCTGTGAATACAAGCCGGGCGGCCTCACTGTCGTCGGAAATGCCTTCACCCACCGCCGAAATAATAGTCTGTTCATTGTCTGTTTCAACCGTACCGTAATGCTTAAGATCAGCGATAATCCGGCTAAGCCTGCTGGTATCGTCTATCGTCAAGGAAACACTGATTTCCGAAGTGGTGATCATGTCGATAGGAGTCTTGTAAATTTCGAAGATCTCGAACACCTTTCGCATAAAACCATAGGCCAGGAGCATCCTTCCTGATTTCACGCGGATAGCGGTGATACCGTCTTTGGCGGCAATGGCTTTTATGCCTTTGCCCGATGCCTTGTCGGTAATGGTTGACCCGGCCGCAGCAGGGTTTAGGGTGTTTTTAATGATGACCGGGATGCCTGCCACCTTGGCCGGCAATATGGTCGAGGGATGCAATATCTTGGCCCCGAAATAGGCCAGCTCAGCTGCTTCGTCGAACGACAGCTCGGCAATGGCATGAGTGTTTTCGACAAACCTGGGGTCATTGTCATGGAAGCCGTCAATATCGGTCCAGATCTGGATAGAGGAAGCATTCAAAGCAACTCCTACGAGTGAAGCGGTATAATCGCTGCCTCCCCGCTTCAGGTTGTCAATCTCGCCAAAGGCATTGCGGCAGATAAACCCCTGGGTGATAAAAAACGAAGCCTCAGGGTATTTATCCATTTCCCGGTTCAGGTTCTCCTTGATATAAAACTGGTCGGGTTCCTGTTCCCTGTCGATGCGCATGAAATTCAGGGCAGGCAGCAGCACTGCGTTAAAGCCACTCTCACGGCAATACAGCTCAAACAGGGCAGTTGAAAGCAATTCTCCCTGCGCTACCACACATTTCATCTCGTTTACAGTGAAGAGGTCCTGTGTGAATGAGCGGATATAGGTAAAATGTTCCCTGAGCAGGCTGTAACTCCTGTTTCGGATATCCTCCGAAAAAAATAATTTATCGGCCAGCTGTTTATACTTTTTCTCGAGCAGGTTGATCTTGTCATTAGCCGCATCGGTATTCCTTTTTGTAAGGTAGTCGGAGATCTCCAGCAAATTGTTGGTAGTGCCCGACATGGCTGAAAGTACCGCCATTTTCCGCCCCGGGTATGAGAATGTAAGCCTGACGACATCTTTTATCCTTTCGGCCGATCCTACCGAAGTGCCGCCAAATTTCATGATATTCATATACTATTTGTATTTAAACTAAATAAAATAACAGGGGCACAAAAATAGGAAAAATATTCACCCCCTGTTTAATACGCTTTGTGTCATGATAAATTGTTTTAAATTCGTAAAGTAATTTACAATGCAAGCAAGGGCATATGCAGAAAACCACAGGCATTAAGATCAGAATATTCTCGATGACCCTTTTAGCCATCACACTGTTCCCTTCCCTGTCAGTTGCCCAGGATAGCAAGGTCCGGACTGATTCAATCAAGGCTGAATTCAACGGATACCCGGTAAATCCCTTTGGCAGGACTTTATTCAGTATAAAAGCCAGGATAGGCCCTTATTCAGCCGAAAACCGGGCCAAAACCATCACGGAAATCATAAGGGCGCTGGCTGCAGACCCGTTTTTTAAAACAGATTCCCTGCTCATCATTCATGAAGAAGGCGATATTAATATTGTTTTTGGCAGCCAGGTTATAACATCGGTCACCCCGGCCGATTCAAAAGCCGAGAGCAAACCGGCCGATCTCATTGCCTTTGAAAGGCATAAACAAATTTCCGGGGCACTGCAGCAACATATTGAACAGAACTCCGAGGCAGGCTTGTTTAAAAGCGTCATTTACTCGGGCATCATATTGGTATTACTGATCATATTCATCTTCCTGGTCAATAAGCTGCATAAGTTTTTCGACAAAAAGATACTTGAGGCAAAGTCGGGACTGCTGTCAAAAATTAAAATCAGGGATTACCAGGTCATCCCGGTCCAGCGACAGATGCGGTTCCTCCATATTCTGAATGTTGCAGCCAAGTATGTACTGATCGTACTGATGTTTTTTACGGCCCTCTGGCTTACGAGTTATCTCCTGCCCTGGACCAAGGTTTATTCCCTGATATTCCTCAGGTTTATACTTACACCGATACGGAATTTTTTAGATGCCTTATGGCAGTTCATTCCCAACCTGCTGACTATAATGGTCATCGTTTTCATAACAACCATGGTTATCAGGTTATTCAGGTTCCTGAAAACAGAAATCGAAAAAGGGGCTATTAAGTTGGGAGGTTTTTACCCCGAATGGGCCCTGCCGGTCTTCAATATTATCAGGTTCCTGATCTGGGCTTTTTCGATCATCATGATATATCCCTATCTGCCGGGCTCGGATTCAAGGATTTTCCAGGGCGTTTCTGTTTTCATCGGCCTGCTTTTCTCACTCACATCCGCCAGCATCTTAGGCAACCTGGTGGCAGGTTTCTCACTCACTTTCACAAGGGCTTTCCAGCTTGGCGACAGGATCAAGGTTGGCGATAATGTAGGGGATGTGGTTGAAAAGACCATGGCTGTGACCAAGATCCGCACCATTAAAAACGAGATCATCACTATACCCAACAGCAAGATCAGCGCTTCGGAAGTAATAAATTACACCACTCTTGCCCTGGAGGCAGGTCTGATACTTCATACCACGGTAACCATCGGCTATGATGCTCCCTGGAGACAGGTGCACCAGCTTCTGATCGATGCGGCAAAAGCGACTTCAAATATTATACAGTCACCCTTGCCTTTTGTATTGCAGACCAGCCTCGACGATTTTTATGTTTCCTACCAGGTCAACGCGTATACCCGGGATGCTTCAAAAATCGCCCAAACCCTTTCTGATCTTCACAGGAATATCCAGGAAAGCTTTAATAATTCAGGTGTGGAGATCATGTCGCCTCATTACCGGGCCTTGCGTGAAGGGAATAAAATTGCCATTCCCGACGACCATATCCCCAAAGAATACACCCAGCCGGCATTTGGAGTGAACCTGAAAAAAGAATGAAAAAGAAGATCATAGTGATTCTTTTTTTTGCCGCCCTTTGGCTCCCCTTTTCTTGCTTTGCCCAGGAGAAGCAGGAAACGAAATTCGAGCAACTGGATATATTTGATGTGCTCAGGTCCATAAAAAAGGAAAAGGCGCGTCTTACCGATACCGTTGTAATAAAGCCAAACAAGCTCTATATCTCGGCTTTCCCTGTTATTGGGTATAACCCTGCCCTGGGGATAGTGGTGGGAGCCACGTTTAACCCTGCAATCTTTTTCGGTGACCCCAAAAACACCCCGATCTCGGCTTTTGCAACCAACCTGCAGGTGACTTCCAAGCATCAGTTGCTGATTTCACTACGGTCCAGCATATTCACCAGCCATGCGAACCTCATTTTCAAAGGCGACTGGCGCTTTTTTATTTATTACCAGCCGACTTACGGACTGGGCTCAAATATCAGGGGAGTTGACTCCACCAGCTGGATCATGCCTAACGGGGATGTTGCAGCTTCGGCCAGCAGTGAGGCGGAACCAATGAAATATGACTTTTTCAGGTTCTACGAGACCGTGAACAAGCGGGTAACAGGAAGGTTTTACATTGGCGGGGGTTACCAGCTGGATTACCAGTGCGACATTGTCGACTCAAAACTGGATCTTGATCCTGCCCACCTGTTTTTGACCCAGCATTATCTTTATTCCACAAAATACGGCTTCAACCCTGAATCATACTGCGTTTCGGGATTGGTGTTATCCCTGCTGTACGACAGCCGCGACAATTCCTGCCGCCCCACAAAAGGCTATTATGCCAGCATTATGCCCAAGTTCAACCTGAGCTGGATCGGGAGCTCACAAAATTCAATGACCGTATACACCGAATTCAGGACGTACGTCCGTTTGTCCCCGCGAAACCCATCCCATCTTATAGCGTTCTGGTACAGCGGAGGGTTTCTCTTATACGGACACCTGCCTTACCTCGATCTGCCCGCCATTGGTTGGGACACATACGGAAGGAGCGGCAGGGGCTATGTGCAGGGAAGGATGAGGGGTGTGGACTATCTTTATGGGGAAGCTGAATACAGGTTCCCTATAAGCCAGCATACAGGGATACTGGGCGGGGTTTTATTTTGCAATGCCACCACTTGTGATAACGATGATAAGACTCAGCATCTCTTCGAGTATATTGCTCCCGGTTGCGGGGCTGGCCTCCGCGTGATGCTGAATAAAAAATCCCTCTCAAACCTTACCATAGATATGGGATTTGGCATGAATGGCTCAAGAGGCCTTTTCCTTAATATCAACGAGGCCTTCTGACCAGCGATTGTCGATCAGTGACGGCTTTATTCCACATACACTTTTATCCTCACGGGTTTACCGCGTTCGTACCGGGGTTTTCCATTTACCATTCCGGTTCTGACCATGGGATAAAGATCCCATACCACGGCCGAGACCTTTTCGAGGTGGAATTCTTTTGAAGGGTCTTTCAGATCGTCGATAAGTTCCCTGGGAAATACCTTGTTACTGCGGCAGATCTCCCATTCACGTATGGCATCCAGGAGTTCGGGCGTAAGCGGGTTATTCCTTAAAGCTTTCAGGCTGGTTGCCATGCCGAAACCCGCGTTATAACCCGCAGCACGGGCCAGCATCCATTCCATTTCGGGTAGGGTTGTGCTGTCGGTAAGAAGATACCATCCCAGCATATGCGGCATCAGGTTGCGGTCGAACAGCCCCTGGTTGTCGATGCGATATTGCTGCATGCTCTCGGTAAATCCCCCGTTCCAGGGCTCCCCCCAGTTGCAGTAAGTGTTGATATGCCAGTAAAACGGTTTCGACATGCTGGTTCCGTTAAGAACCGTATGGTCCAGGTTCTCGTAAAAGGTTTTGGCAAAAAGTTCCTGGGCATAATCGCCCTGCCCCGAAGCAAGACAGCCTTCGAAACCGTCGAAGTCCATCTGCGAAAAACCGGTCTCATTGAAGCGTTTGGCCAGGTTCAATGCGATTTCCTGCTGAAGTTCCAGGTTGGGAAAAAAAACCATATAGGGCTGATCGAGTAATTTATTTACCTCTTTTTCTCTTTTGTGTGCCGATGGCTTTGTCCCGAAAGCCCCGCGTTTACATCCTTTCAGCTGGAATGGGCTGGCGGATGTGGCGGCCCTGTATATGATCAGCTCGTCGTCGATGCGAACCGCATGCAGCCAGTTTGCCTTTTCGTTGATGAAGTACTTCGTTGATTCCAGGTTGATGGTTGAATCGGTTTCACCGAGAGCGGTCGTTAGTTTGCTGCTCCCGGTAACTGCAAGCCGGTGGTCGGGAACCGGGCTCACATAGGCATCATTGGTGTTGATGAAATTGGTAAGGGTATGGGCACCTAGCAGTATGCCTTTGCTTTTCGCTTTATCCATGCATGTTTTCAGGCCCGGCAGACCGTGGGGAAAGAAGCCGGTGTTCAATTCATAATGCCCCCAGGAGGCCCAGGCATTCATATGGTAGAGGGTTTGCAGGTTTGCCCTTTTGGTGTACTCAAGCAGTTCGTCAATGGTTTCTTCCGAGTAATCGGCAATAAGATAAGACCTGCCCGAAAGCCGGGAGCGTTTCGACCAGCTGCCTTCAATCATCGGGTGGGGGAGGCCTTCGGCCAGTTCTATAGTTTCAATCCTGTTAAGCATCATCCCTGGCCTGCAGGCAAACAGGGCGATCTTCGATCCCCTGACAGTTTCCCCGGGGATGGGTTCAACCGGCATGCCGGGAAACTGTCCCCACCAGCCGTCAACCATGCGGGGTCGTGAACGGTCCAGGCAGTATGCCTGTACCACCGAGCCAAAATCAGTTTTTTGAGCTGAGCTGCTTCTCGAGGGATCCGAGCCTTCGTCGTTCAGCGGAAAACCTCCAAGGGTTTTTACGTTCAGGGGCATGAGCCCGATGGCTATGGAGTCGTTGCTGCTCACGCCGATGATCTCTGCAACGGTTCTGCTGATGGCCAGGGGAACCGGCCCCCAGTTTATGAGATCCACCTTGCCAACCGGCTCAGCATTGATGATTTCGAATACCAGGTATGCCGGTTTTTCGCTTACCCTGATTTCAAGGCTCACTTTGCTTGCAGGATAGCTGAGCCTGATCATGCCTTGCTCTTTCATGGCAGTAAGGCTGCCGGGAGATTCCCATCCGCCTTCAGTTCTTATCTTTATTAGGAATGATTCAGAACCTTTGTACAGGTAATCCTTATTCAGGGCAAGACTGCTGAGCGATTTGAGCTGCCCCTGTTTCCCCAGATCAAGTTTCAGTTCATCGGTGTGAAAGGAAGCCTGGGAAGAAGAATGAAGCGGGAGGAACAATAACCCATGCAGAACAATACTGATTAAAAATATACGTTTTTTCATATAAACTGTAAAGGATTTACCGTCATGCTGATTGTTTCCGAATGCGGATGTAAACCTAACATTTTTTTTCAAAATTATTTTTCGTTACCTATTATTAGTAAATTTAAGTCCTCTAAAACGTTTAATTGTTAATTGATTAACAATGGAATATAAAATTCTTAAAGTTTCTATTGCCGACCGCATTGCCACGGTAACAATCAGCCGGCCGGCTGTACTTAATGCCCTCAACACGGCATTTTTCACCGAGATGAAACATTTTCTCCAGGATCTCGAAGCCAGGGATGATGTGAGGGTTTTGGTTGTGACCGGCGAGGGCAAAGCATTTGCTGCAGGGGCCGATATCGCCGAGATGTCAGGGATGACTCCGCCCGAAGCGTTTAATTTCTCAAGGGTGGGGCAGGAAGTTTTTGCCCTTTTGGAGCAGATGCGCATCCCTGTAATTGCAGCCGTTAACGGGTATGCACTGGGCGGTGGCTGTGAACTGGCCATGGCCTGTGATTTCAGGTTTGCCAGCAAGCTTGCCAAATTCGGGCAACCGGAAATGAACCTGGGGCTCACCCCCGGTTATGCCGGCACCCAGCGCTTATCGAGGATTTCGGGCCTGGGCAATGCCTTGTACCTTATCCTTACGGCTGATACCATCACGGCTGAAGATGCGTTGAGGATCGGCCTTGTTCAGAAGCTTTGCGAACCCGAAACCCTGGTGGAAGAGGTGATGAAGCTTGCTTCAAAGATCGCTTCCAACGGGTCCGGCGCCATACCGGCCATCAAGAAGCTTATCCGCGAAGGGATTTCGCTTTCGTTTGACGAAGGCAGCATTCTTGAGGCCAAAGCCTTTGCTCAGCTTTTCGGGGAAGCAGCTACCAAAGAAGGGATGAAGGCGTTTATGGAGAAACGCAAGCCCCAATGGTAAGGAACATTGAACATTGAATGATGAATGTTGAATTGACTAAATCGAAATTCAAAGTTCGTTGATCAATATTCGATATTCAAATTATTGAAGTAAATCCAAAAACCAAACTATCAAACCAATGACTTACGAAGAAAGATTACAGCATGTGTCGGTGCTGGGTGCCGCAGGTAAAATGGGAAGCGGCCTACTGCTGCTCACGGCGGTTGAGATGGCCGACCTGAGCCTGAAGCCCGGGAACAAAGGCAGGACCTTTGTACTGAATGCAATAGACGTTTCGGATGAGGCCCTCTCGGGCGTAATGCGCTACCTAAGGGCCCAGATCCTGAAAATTGCCGAAAAGAAGGTAGTCGGTTTAAGGGCTGTTTATGCCGAACGGCGTGAGCTGGTCGACAATGATGAGATCATAGCCCAGTACATCTTCGATGTGATGAACGTGGTAAGGCCAACAACGCGTCTGGAAGCAGCCTATGATTCAACGATGATCTTTGAGGCAATCAAGGAAGATTCGGCACTGAAAATCAAAATATTCTCACAGATAAACCAGAACAATCCCAAGCAACCCTGGTTCTTTACCAACACATCGTCAATCCCCATCACGGTGATTGATGAGGGGGCGGGTCTCGGAGGCCGCATCATAGGTTTCCATTTTTACAATCCCCCTGCAGTCCAGAAACTGGTGGAACTCATCCACAGTAAACATACACTTAAGGAAGTGGGTGAATTTGCCCTGGCTTATGCAAAGAACCTCAGGAAAGTTGTGGTGCCTGCCCATGATATTGCTGGCTTCATCGGTAACGGGCATTTCATGCGCGACATCCTTTACGCCGTGGAGGTGATCCATACTCTCATGGATAAGGGCATGTCAATATCTGAAGCTATATATGCGACCAACAGGATCAGCCAGGAATACCTGGTAAGGCCTATGGGTATTTTCCAGCTTATTGACTATGTTGGTGTTGATGTTTGCAGTTTCATCATGTTCGTGATGAACCCGTATACCAAAGATGAGGAGATCCACACCAAGCTCCTCGACAAGTTGCTGGAACAGGGAATCAGGGGCGGACAGTATTCCGACGGTTCGCAGAAAGACGGGGTAATGAAATACGAAAAAGGAAAGATCGTAGCTGTGTACGATCCCCTGAAAAGCGAATATGTGCCGGTGAGCCTGATGCAGGCTGCCGTGGAAGCAAAACTGGGTGCCATGCCGGCTCCTCCTGCCTGGAAAGCTGTTGTAGGCAATAAGGCCAAGGACGATCTGCTGAAACCATATTTTTCCCAGCTGAAGTCGGCTGAATCGGTGGGTGCAGAGATCGCCCGAAATTACGTGAAGAAGTCCAGGGAGATTGGCAAACACCTTGTTTCGGGCGGGGTTGCATTTAACGATGCCGATGTGAACACGGTTCTGCTCACAGGGTTTTTCCATGCTTACGGACCGATCAACGATTACATGGATTGATCATGCCGGCAGGGCATCAAGGCTGTTGTACTGCTCTGAAGAGGATGCGGGATGCAGGATGCAGGATGCAGGATGGGGTTAAAAGTGTTATTTGTTTAAAAACATTTTGAAATGAAAAAACTGAGAAGAAAAGTATATATGGTGGCCGGGTACAATACCATTTCCATGGGAAGCGGCCGTAAGGAATTCAATCCGAAGAAAGAGCGCCCGGGTTTGGAGGATTATATAAAGGAAGCCGGCCAGGGGACCCTGAAACTCATCGGAGGAGCGAAGAATGTGGATGAATGTGTGATAGGAAATTTCATGGCTTCTCGTTTCAACAGGCAGGCCAACCTGGCTGCATTTTTTCCTTTTATCGACGAAGGCCTTCGTTACAAGCCGGCGATCCGTGTAGAAGGGGCTTGCGGGACCGGTGGCCTGGCGCTGATGAGCGGGATTAAAAGCATTCTCGCCGAAACAGCCGAAGTGGTCCTGGCCGTAGGTTTTGAGGTACAGAATACGGTGAAAGCAATATATTGCGCCGACTTTCTCGCACCGGCAGGATGGGCTGCAAACCGCAAGGACGGGCATGCTTATTTCTTCCCTGGGCAGTTCAGCGACAGGGCGGGAGCATATTTTAACAAGTTTGGCAGGGAGATGACCCGGAAGGGCTTCGCCCGCTGGTACAGGAATGCTATAGAAAACGCGAGGCTTTGCCCGACTGCACAGGAATATCATAATACAACGAAGGACCTTGAAGCAGCGGCCATGGCGGAACCTAACCCTAAAACTTTTCTTGAGAATCTAACAGCCCTGGATTGTTCCAAGGTGTCGGACGGGGCTTCGGCAATCGCCATCATGAGCGAGGAAGGACTGAAGCGTTGCGGGATCCCGGTTTCGGATGCGGTTGAAGTAGTCGGGTACGGGCAGGTTGAAGAAGATATCACAAAGCCCCCTCCCGAAATGACAGCTTTGACTACCATGAAGACGGCTGTTTCAAATGCCCTGGAGTGTGCAGGGATATCGATTCAGCAGGTTGCCACAGCCGAGATCCACGACTGTTTTACAGTGGCAGGGATCATGGCGGTAGAGGCCCTCGGATTGGCTCCTCAGGGGAAGGGTCCGGAGTATGTTATTGCAGGGAACACTGCCCGCGACGGGAATTTCCCGATCAATACCACCGGCGGACTCATTGGATGGGGTCATCCCACCGGGGGCACCGGGGTTCATATGGCTGTGACCTTATGGGAACAACTGAAAGGCAAAGCCGGTGCATCGCAGGTGAACATTCCCGCTGACCGTCAGTACGGCCTTATGGCGAATATGGGAGGAGATGATAAAACGCTGGTGTCTATAGTGTTTAAGAAGTAAAAAGGGAAGTTGAATATTGAGTGACTAATCTCTTCGTTCTTCTTCACGTTCTACTTCACGTCTTCCTTACGAATTTCTTACCGTTCTAATAAAATTGCCATGAATTTCGAACTAACTGAAGAACAGAAAATGATCCGCGACTCGGCAAGGGAATTTGCCCAGCGCGAACTCCTTACTGATGTGCTCGAACGCGATGCCAACAGTATCTACCCGACTAAGCATGTCCGCCGTCTTGCCGAACTCGGCTTTCTTGGCATGAATGTATCACCCGAATGGGGAGGAGGTGGAATGGACGCCATCTCCTATGCCCTGGCCATAGAGGAAATTTCCAAATGCGACGCTTCGGTAGCGGTGATCCTGGCAGTCCATAACTCCCTCGCCTGTTACGGCATTGAACGTTTCGGTACGGAAGAGCAGAAGGCAAAGTACCTTCGCCCCCTGGCTACCGGTGAACAAATCGGGGCCTTTCTTCTTTCGGAGCCAGAGGCGGGTTCCGACGCCTCTTCACAGCGAACAACGGCAATCAATAAAGGCGATCATTACCTGCTTAACGGGGTCAAGAACTGGATCACCAGTGCCGATAAAGGTTCCGTTTACCTGGTCATTGCCCAGACAAATCCGGGGATCAAAACCAAGGGGATCAATGCTTTCATAGTCGAAAGGAACACCCCCGGGATCACCCTCGGCCCGCATGAAGATAAAATGGGGATGCGCAGTTCCGATACGCATTCGGTGATGTTTACCGATGTTGTCATCCCCAGGGAAAACAGGATCTGTGAGGATGGCTTCGGTTTTAAATTTGCAATGAAACTGCTTGAAGGCGGCCGCACAGGCATTGCAGCCCAGGCTTTGGGAATTGCCGAAGGAGCCTATGAAAGGGCCCTGAAATACTCAAAAGAACGCAAGGCCTTCGGTACTGAGATTATAAATCATCAAGCCATTGCCTTTAAAATTGCGGATATGGCCACCCGTATTGAAGCAGCAAGGAATCTTGTGTATAAAGCAGCCTGGCTTAAGGACAACCATATGCCCTATGGAACGGAAAGCGCCATGGCCAAGCTGTTTGCCGCCGATACCGCCATGTGGGTGACCACCGAAGCGGTGCAGATACATGGAGGCTATGGATACGTAAAGGAATACCATGTTGAACGCCTTATGCGTGAAGCCAAGCTTACCCAGATTTACGAGGGCACATCTGAGATTCAGAGGGTGGTCATCTCCCGGGCAGTTTCGAAGGAATAATTCAAGGCGACTGCGAATTATAGCTTTTCTCGACTTAAGTTTTGTATGATGCTGCAGTGATTTCCACCGCCATCACCGATCTCGTTGCCTTGAAAAACCTGCTTTCAAATTTAGAGCTGTCAAAAAGGTATTCATTCTCATACTGGTAGGCCATTTCAAGGCTTTCCAGCGCAAGACGGCTGAACAGCCCTCCCATCCTCATCATCCAGGTCTTCATGACCGAATATTCGGCTTTTGCCTTCATATTAAAAGCTGCATGGCCGATGAATTCCCTGCCGTTCAATGGGGAATGGTCAGTGGGCAGATGCCATACCTGGTCAAAGGCATCGGGGGTATTGCCCAACAGGGCTAATGCTTTACCCGAATCGGGAGTGAATGTGAAAGAATGCATGAGCCTGTCGTTGCAAAGCCAGCTTGCTTTCTTCTTTTCCTTCAGTTTCAAAAAGATCATGGGATGCATGAAGGTGTTTGTGGCCGCAGGACCCAAAAAATCAGCCGAACGGGCGATCATTGCATGCAGGTTCCCCTTGCCGGACTCATCCATGAGCCTGCTTGCGATGGCGGCCCTCACCTCGCCTTTACGGCTGCAAGGCCTGTATGGAGTTTTTTCAGTCATCCACCCCTTAACCAGTCCATACATATAAACATTATCCAGGAAAACGAGCTTTGAATTATGTTTCTTGCAGGCTTCGATCACATTGTCCATGATCCGGGGCCAGGATACTTTCCAAACACGGATATCATACTGAAGACCCGCAAGAAGATAAACCACATCGGAGCCCTCAACGGCCATTGCCGTCCTGTCTGCATCAAGCAGGTCAACTTTAAAAAGCTCTTCTTTCCCTGAATAAGTCCCTGGATTGCGAGCTGCAAGACGGATGCGGTCGGTATATTTTACCAGTTCGGGTAACAGTTCCCGGCTGATAGCGCCCCCGCTGCCTAAGATAGTTTGCATAGGATAAATGATTGTGATTGGTTAATACAAATATAGATGTTTGCCGTATTTCTGAACAAAGAGTTTAAATCAGAATAAAAAATTCTATTTTTGCCTCATGAGCCATGCGCTGATCATTGCCATCGTATTTATCAATATCGCCTGCCTCCTCTACACCGTTGGCGTATGGGCCGAAAGGATACAGCAACGCCTGAAATGGTGGCACCTGGCTTTCTTCTGGGGAGGGCTTGTTGCAGATACCACAGGGACAACCGCCATGAGCATTATAAGCGGGAGCCTCTTCAGGGCTACGTTTCACGGGATCACCGGAAATATTGCCGTTCTGCTGATGCTGTTCCACGCAGTTTGGGCGACGATAGTGCTTCTCAGGAAAAATGAAAAGCAAATCGCAAGCTTTCACAAATTCAGCCTGTTTGTTTGGATCGTCTGGCTCATCCCCATGATCAGCGGGATGGTTTTCGGGGCAACGCATTAAACCTTATTGCAAGGGCTTCCACTTTATAACCAGATTTTTCTTTGCCGGCAGAGAATGCAGGTAAGCATAAATTGCCGAAAGGTCCTTTACTTCCATTCCTGCATACATGGTCCAGGGCATGATGGTAGGCATGTCCTTACGGCTAAGTTTGGGTGCATTATAACTTGCAGGGTCATAAGCCTTGAAACGGCTGATAAAATCCTGCCTGCTCATCCTTCCGCTGCCGGTTTCCTCGTCGGGAGTTATATTCGGAGAACTAAGAACCCCGCCCGGCATGATAAATTCCCTACCTCCTGAAAATGCCAGCGATTTCACAATCTGCCCGTGCTTTGCAGTGGTATGGCATTCGATACAACCCGAAGCCCTCACAAGGTATTCACCGTATTTAATGGTGTCACTCTCGGGAGGACGGGGAACCGGCCGGGGATTTTTTGGAAAGGTACGCAGCACCAGGTTCATAGGGAATGCGGGATTGGAAGGGGGTGCAGTGTAACGAACCGAAGGTATTGAACGGATGTAAGCAATGATGGCATAAATATCCTCACTGTCCATAGTGGCATAGGCGAAGTAAGGCATGATAGGAAACATGGCGCTGCCGTCTTTGGTCTCCCCGCTGGTAATAGCCCTGTAGATCTCAGCATCCGTCCATCCGCTGAGATTGAAAGGCGTGATATTCGGTGATGAAAAAGCCCCGGGGAATCCCATCTTCTGGTCAAATACCTCCCCGCCTTTTCCAAGAGTACCAGGGATCGGAGGTCCCGAAAATCTCTCCCAGTCCCTGCCCGAATGGCAATCCATGCATACCGTAACATGGTTCGCGAGGTATTTGCCGCGTTCGACCCGTTCAGGCGTGATCTGCAGGGAGATATTCTGCAAGGGAACATTCGGTAAAGCAAAGCGGATATATAGCATCACTCCCGCTACGATAAGGATCAGGGCCGCCACCAGGCCACCCAGGATCCATGCCCAGGTTTTTGTTTTCATAATACAAAGATGGAGAAGAAATAAGCCCTTGTCAATATTTAAATGAATTATTTTTGCTTTTATGAAACCCTCCCTTGAATTTCACTCCTCCTGCCTGAAGTTCGGGGATACGGGGACTCGTCTGATTATTTTATTTATAGTCTGCGGATGAGATCCGGGGTTTTTAAGTTGTAGATTAAGGCCTGTGGATGAAAATGAAGTGATAAGGATAGTCAATGCTTCCGAGAACAATCTGAAGTCGGTTACCCTGGACATTCCCAGGAACAGCTTTGTCGTGGTTACCGGTGTTTCCGGCTCAGGAAAATCCTCCCTGGTCTTCGATGTGCTCTTCCGTGAAGCTGAGTTCAGGTATTTCGGGTCTTTTTCGGCTTATGCACGAATGTTTCTCGGGAAAATGAAACGGTCTGAAGTTGAACGCATCGAAGGCCTGTCCCCGGCGGTGGCCGTGGACCAGCGATCGGCGATCAACAACCCCAGGTCCACCGTCGGGACTATCAGCGGGATCTACGATCACCTGCGGCTTTTGTTTGCCCGAACCGGTAAGGCCTGGGATGAGGCACCGGGCTCTGGGCTCTGGGCTCCGGGCTCTGGGCTCCGGGCTCCGGATTTTCTGATCAACCGCAGTTTATTTTCTTTTAATTCGGCCGATGGGGCCTGCCCGCATTGCAAAGGACTTGGCGTTGAAGACCGCCTTGATCCCGACCTCCTGGTTGAGGATGCGGCAAAGTCCATCCGCCAGAGATGCATGGCCATAACCACCCCCAACGGGTATATAATGTATTCACAGGTGACCCTGGAGGTGCTGGACCAGGTATGCAGGGCCGAAGGCTTTACTATCGACATACCCTGGAAAGACCTTACCCCCGAAAATAAGCGGGTGATATTATACGGTAGCAGCAAGATCGAAGTTCCGTTTGGGAAACATCCACTGGAATCCAGGATGAAATGGAGCGGGATCACTGCAAAACCCCGTGAAATGGGGGTTTATAAAGGCATCATCCCTGTCATGGAAGAGATCCTGAAGCGGGACAGGAATAAGAATATACTCAGGTTTGTGAGAACCACCTCCTGCTCAGCATGTAAAGGTAAGAGGCTGAATGAAAAGGCCCTTTCGGTGAAGGTCGGGGGTTGGGACCTGGCGGCATTGTCGGCCCTGCCCGTGACCGTGATGGCCGAATCGATTGCTGCCGTGGAATTTCTTCCGGGGCTGAAAGAAGCCTCACAGGAGATCATACATGGCATAACAACCCTGGTCGGCAGTATGAAACAGCTGGGGCTGGGTCATCTTTCGGTTGACAGGGAATCGGGAAGCTTATCGGCAGGGGAATCACGCAGACTGAAGCTTGCAACCCAGATGGGTTCGGGCCTCAGCGGGATGATCTATGTTTTTGATGAACCATCCATAGGATTGCATACTGCCGAGATCCTGTCGCTCATCGCATTGCTGAAACAGCTCCGCGACCAGGGGAACAGTATAATTGTGGTTGAACATGACGAGGAATTCATCAGGCATGCCGACCAATTGATCGATATTGGGCCGGGACCCGGGATTTTGGGTGGGAAAGTACTTGTTAACTGTGCCGTACAGGAATTGCACAAGCTTCCCGAAGAAATTATTGCAGGAAGCAGGACTTTGGCTTATTTATGGGGACGTGAACGCGTGGATTTTCCTGCCCTTGTTCGGGAAAACAAGGCTGAGCTGAAGATCTCGGGGGCTGTTCATCATAACCTGAAAAAAATTGATGTTTCATTCATGTTACAGGCGCTGAATGTCGTGACTGGTGTTTCAGGTTCAGGAAAAGCAAGCCTTGTGCACCAGACTCTGGGAAGTTTTTTCAGGAGGAAACTGAACGGCAGCAATGAAGAGGGGGGGGAGTTCAGTTCCATTGAAGGTTGGGAAGCCATTAAACGCCTTACCGAAATCGACCAGTCGCCCATAGGCCGTACCCCCCGGAGCAATCCCGCCACCTATACCGGCCTTTTCGATCATATCCGCGACCTGTTTGCATCACTGCCAGCATCCCTTGAGAAGGGGTTCGGGAAAAGCCGTTTTTCATTCAATACCAGCGGCGGCCGTTGCGAGGACTGCGAGGGAGCCGGCTACAGGCAAACAGGCATGCATTTTATGGGAAACGTTGAAACACTTTGCGAAAGCTGCAATGGCAGGCGTTTCGACAATGAAACCCTGAAGGTGCTTTTTAAAGGTAAAAATATTTACGAGGTTCTTGAAATGCAGGTCTCCGGGGCCCTTTCTTTCTTTGAAGGAGAGAAAAGAATATTGCGTTACCTGCAAACCATGGACGAACTCGGGCTCGGGTACCTCACACTGGGGCAGCGTTCCTCGACTCTCAGCGGGGGAGAAGCCCAGAGGGTAAAACTGGCAACGGAACTTGCGAAACCGCCGTCGGTGCATACACTGTACATACTGGATGAGCCAACGACCGGGCTGCATAATGATGATGTGAAAAAATTGTTGACCTGCCTGAACGGCCTTGCAAACCACGGCCATACCATGATCTGCATTGAACATCATCCGGCCTTGATAAAATCAGCAGACCATGTGACAGAGCTTGGCCCCGGAAGCGGGGAAGAGGGAGGGCGAATTGTGTTTTTTGGCAGTGGAGAGGAATATTTTCAGGATGCATCCCGCATCAATGCGAAGCACCCCATCCCGCATCCCGCATCAGCGCAAAGCGCCACATCCCCCTTCGTTGTGAAGCACCCCGTCCCGTATCGGTGCGAAGCACCTCATCCCGCATCCTTAACTCTGAAAAACGTAACTACGAACAACCTCAAGGGAATCAATGTAACTATCCCCCACGGCCTTCTTACCGTCATCACCGGTGTTTCGGGCAGCGGCAAATCTTCCCTGGCTTTCGATACCATTCATGCCGAGGCCCGGAACCGCTTCCTGGGCAATTTTTCGGCCTATGCAAGATCCCGGATAGGGATGAAGGATAAACCGGATTTTGATGAGATTCAAGGCTTGCGACCCTCGTTTGCCGTTGAACAGTCGGGCCTGCAAACCAATCCCCGCTCTACCGTAGGGACTTATACCGGGATTTACGACCTCCTCCGCCTGCTGTTTTCAAAGGCAGGCGAAGGCCCGGGCGAAAGGCCGCTCTCAAGCCTGTTCTCTTTCAACCACATCCAGGGCGCCTGCCCCGCATGTGACGGGCTTGGAATGCTTACACTTTGCGATCCTGCAAAACTTATAAGCAATCCCGGACTATCCATACTGCAGGGGGCGATGGACGGCAGCAAAACAGGCAGGTTTTATGGGGATCCTTACGGGCAGTATACTGCAAGCCTCAGGGCCGTAGGGGAGAAGCATGGAATTGATTACAGCAGGCCATGGAACGAACTTTCGGACGTAGCAAAAGAACTTGCCCTCGAAGGTTGCGGGGACGAGACTTATGATGTAAGCTGGGAATTCCTCAGGAACAAGCGAAGCGGAGTGCATCAGTTCAAAGGCCGCTGGCAGGGCTTTCTTAAATTGGTCAATGAAGAATATACCCGCAAGCATGCCGACCACCGGGGCGAGAATATGATCCATGTGATGAGCAGCCTGGAATGCCCGGATTGCCTTGGAAGCAGATTAAATGCCGGGGCTTTGTCATGGCTCATCCGCCATAAGAACATAAAGGAAATATCGGAGCTCAGCATTGCCGGCTGCATTGAGTTTTTAAGCAGGCCTGAACAAGCTGACATTACCGTGATAAGTACACCCTTGATTGCTGAGATCCTCCGCAGGCTGGCTATCCTGGAAACCCTCGGCCTTTCGTACCTGACGATTTCGCGGAGCGTAGGTTCCCTCTCCCATGGTGAAACCCGGCGCCTGCAACTGGCCGGACAGACCGGTTCGGGACTGTCGGGGATGATCTACGTACTTGATGAACCTACGGCAGGATTGCATTCCCGGGATATTTCAAGGTTGCTCACACATATAAGGCAGCTAATCGCTTCGTCAAATACAGTGATTACCGTTGAACATGAACGGGAGTTGATTCTAGGGGCCGATCATATCATCGATATGGGTCCCGGCGCCGGATCCCTGGGTGGTGAGATCGTTGCCGAAGGCAGTCCCAAAGAGATCATGGGATCGGTGAATTCGATAACGGGGAAATACCTGCGAACCTTGCTGAACCCTGTAAAACATGCTCCCAGGGCGATGTCATCCGGACTCAGAATAAACAATGCCTTCATCCATAACCTGAAAAATTTCGACCTGGAAATTCCTTCGGGAGGCATCATCTGTGTTACCGGGGTATCGGGAAGCGGGAAATCCAGCCTGGTTTTTGATCTTCTCCATGCCTCCTGGCAGGAGGGAAGAGCTGTCGGTTGCAGCGGAATAAGCGGTTTTGAAAACTTCAGCCGGATTGTCACTGTGGAACAGAGGGAGGAATTCAGCTCCCCGCTTGCCGTTGTTGCAACCTATTCAGGGGTTTTCGACCTGGTAAGGACGCTGTTTGCATCAACGGAAGATGCAAAGAAAAAGGGCTTCGGCAAGAACCATTTTTCTTTCCTTGGCAAACAATCTCAATGCCCTGCCTGCGAGGGCACAGGCAGGACCAGGATCAGCATGGATTTCATGCCCGATATTTACAGGGAATGCGAGGGTTGCCTTGGAAAAAGATACAGGCCCGGTATACTGGAAGTGAGGTACCAGGGAGCAAATATTGCAGAAGTACTCGAATTGAGCCTGGCCGGAGCATCAGCTTTCTTCATGGGGAATAAGAACCTTAGTTCAATCCTTCTGAATCTTGAACTGGCCGGCCTGGGTTACCTTAAGCTGGGACAGCCTTTGAATACCCTTTCGGGAGGCGAGGCCCAGCGGTTAAACCTGTCAAAGGAATTATTGAACCAAATTACACGCCGCATCCCGCATCCCGCATCTCTTTTCCTATTCGATGAGCCTTCAACGGGACTTCATTTCAGCGATATTGAAAACCTCTTAAAGCTTTTCAACGGCCTGGCCGGCCAGGGAAATACTCTTATCATCATTGAACATGACCGGCAGATCGTTGCCGAGGCTGATTTTATTATTGAATTAGGCCCCGAAGGTGGAATGGCCGGCGGGTACCTGTTGAAAGCCGGAAACCGTGAACCCTGACTCTAAATCCGGTTCACGGTTATTCGGAACAATTGTTTATTTCATTTACGTGTTCCTTTAGAATCGTCGGACACGGCTCACAAATCACGACTTTTTTGACGTGGCAATGAAGAAAAACAACAGGAAACCTGCGGCAATAAATATCAGTTCAATCCCTACGGGAAGAAACGCATCGGCGCCCTGGTCCCAGTTAAGGCGCCCAGCCCTGGAAAGGATCTGGATGAGTATCATGCCTGCACCGGCAAAAAGGCTTACCAGGCCCCATTTCAGGGTTGGATATTTGTTGGTTTCGCTGCTGATGTTTTCCATGATCCCGGCTTTCTCAATATGTCCGCTGTTGACTATCTTGCGACGTAACAGGTAGTCGGTCAGCACTTTCAATAAGGAATATAATCCGAAGAATACTACCGCAGTTACGATTGCGGCTCCAATTTGTTCACTCATATGGCAAGGGTTTTAAAATTTAACATTTGCTTAATAAGTCGAAGCCCTGATGAAAAGGTTGCAGAAACAGGAGATTTTTTTATCAAGTGATCCCGGCTCCTGCATAATGCCTTTTATTTGTCTGGCACTTGGTACTTGGTACTGGGTACTTGGTACTGGGTACTGGTACATTGTACATTGTACATGGTGTATCTCGCTTGATTAATTTATTACATTTAACTGCAACCTTTTATAAAACTGAGCGACGTATAATACAATGGATGATGTTGCACTGGTCAACGCCCTGAAAGCAGGAAATACAAATGCATTCAGGTTCCTGGTCGATAAACACCGGAACTTGGTATGGCATATGGTACTGCGGATGACGAACCGCCAGGAGGATGCGGAGGATCTTTGCCAGGAAGTATTTATCAGGGTATTTAAGCAGATAGATAAGTTCAGGGGGGATTCCAAACTCTCGACCTGGATAGGGTCCATTGCTTATAATGCCTGCGTTGACCATGTGAGGAAAAGCAAGCGTGAAGTGCTTTCCGATGCATCTTCCCTGGGGCCTGTGAGCCTGGCGACATCGGATGTGTCGCCCTTGCTGAACAATATCGACAGGAATACCATGAAAAAACTCGTCCACCAGATCATTGAAAAAATGCCTTTACAGTACAGAACCGTTGTCACTTTGTTTCACCTGGAAGAATTTTCATACAGGGAAATTGAAGAGATCACGGGAATGCCCGAGGGCACTGTTAAAAGTTACCTTAGCCGGGGCCGGGAGATCATCAGGCAGAAAATGACGGAACTGGTCCCCGATATGCAGCAGGTGCTTTTTGAGGCAGAATAATTTTAAATTTGCAGTCATGGAAATGAAAGAATTTAACGAAAACCTGGATGGCCTGATCGACGATGCCCTTCGTCAGCCCCCCGATTTTATCATTCCCGACACATTTACCTCCCTTCTGGTAAAAAAGCTGGAGAAACAGCTGGCCTGGAAAGAACTTCTTTCGGAATTCGGCCTGAAGGCCGGCCTGGTAATAGCAGCGCTCATTATTATGGTGACCTGCCTTGTTTTTCCTGCCAAAACTGATCCTTTGCCCTGGATTAACTGGATTGCAAGGAACCGTTTTATGGTAACGGGACTGATAGGGGTGGGCATTTTCATAGTACTCTTCGACCAGATCCTGCTCAAATTCTTGTTCCGCAGAACAGGGAATCATCCTAGCTGACAACTGCAGATATCGCCGGCATCTTTGGTGTAGGGTTTATCCTGCTGGCTTATCTCATGAATATTTTCTCGCTTCATTTCCCTGCCGCAACCTGGGCAACGGTTTCAATAGCAATCGCCGACAATGCCGAACCATAATCCAGGTCAATGTTTTCCATGGTGTCATGGGTGTCATGATATCCCTGGCGATGGATGTCATAATTTTCCATGAAAAGAACACAGGGGATCCCGATGTCGGAAAATATCATCACATCGGTATTGTATAATGAACTGGTAGCATCTTCCCAAGTACGAACTTCCCCTTCAAGGGGCAGGAACAATGCCTTTTCGGGAATCCTGCATCCCGAATCCTGAACCCCTGATACTGTATCCTGCATACTGTATCCTGCATCCTTTATCCCTGATCCAGCATCCTGCATTTTAATCCTTTCCCCTCTTTTGCAACCGGCCCTCTCCGGTCCCGAATTCTGCTCCAAGGCGAGTTTATTCCAGGTCCGGTTGACCAGGTGGGCCTTATACCCGAGGTTTACCGATTCAAGGGTTCGCCCCGGGGATATCTGGAAGATGTCCTTTGCATTATCGCGGTTGTGCGCAATCATATCCATCACAAAAACCCCTTTAACTTCCACATCACTGAGGTCTTTATAGCTGTTGTCCTCCCTGCGCATCTTAAGGGTTTTTTGTACATAGTTCCGGCAGAAATCCCTGGCTCCCATGCAGTCCGAAGGGAATTCCTCCCCGGTAAGATGGATGAGCCAGATATCTCTTTCAAGTTTGCCTTCCTTTGAAAGCTTCAAAAACGCAGTAGCGGCAAGAAGCAGGGTGGAAGTCGCAGAATGATTGTCGTCGGCCCCGGCAGCTGAAAGCCTTGCCCCGGTTCCGCCTTCCGACTTGTCATACACATCTTCCATATAAGCCGTGTCGTAATGGTCGCCCATGATCACGGCTTCTTTCCTGTTCTTCCCAGGTATGATAACAAGGATGTTCCTTTCATATTCGGTACCCTCCAGGTTGGCTTTCCAGCCACCAAACTGTGTAAAATCAAAATCGGTCTCCCATTTGAAGGGTAACTCACCTGCTTCGGCCATCCCTTGCATACCGGCGTCTGCAATGGCCTTTCGGTGGCTGCTGAGCAGGTAATCGCCCAGCCTGTGAAGGTCCCTTTCCTTATGCCTCGTTTTACTCAGGGTGGGATGGTCCTGGACCACATCGGCATTGTCCTTGTTGATATAATCGCCGCAGGCAAGGAAGCATATCCTGTTCCAAAAATCCTCTTCGTATTTTCTTGTAGCTGTATGGCCGAACGTCAGGGGCTGCAGCGAGGTATCGTTATCCCTTACAATGTTTTCTATGAACACCCTTGACCTGTGGGCCAGCCCAGGCTGGTATGTCCGTTCATGCAGAATCCCCAGCCAGTCTTCAAGGCCTGCATCTTTTTTAATCCTGATCAGGTGGCGGGCAAAGTCTTTTTCGAGGGATGGCAATTCAAGCAATTCGCAAACATCCATTAAGGTCATCAGGTTGAAAGCGGTCAGGTGCTTGCTGTGGTCATGCTCCGAGATAAAATGTTTCAGGATGGAGGTATGGGGCTGCCTTTCCATCATCCTGGGCCATAGCTCGATCGCTCTTGAGGGATCCGGACCTGCCGTATCATAAGCGGTGAGGTACCCGTGAAGGAGATCGGGGAAAACGATGGGAGCTGCAGTCGCCGTATCAATGCATGCCACAAGCGGTCTGTGCCAGAAGATCTCATGCTTCCCGGCCTGCATGGGCGGAAAATAAAAACGGTAACGGAAAAGCCCTCCTGAGAGTACGACTTTAGCGGCATGTTCTATTTCCTTCTTCCCTGCCCTCGGGCCGTCAAGCAGAAGTTCTATATGTTCGTTCAGAAGCTGCACATTCCTGGCCATGGGTTTGTTATACAAGTCAAGGGCCGCAAGCGTGGTGTTAAATAGAGTTTGAGCGACAGGGTCGATCTCCTTACTGCCAACCAGGGGGTTAGCGGTTTTATCAGCCCGGTCCCAGCGGCTTGTGCGTACATAGGTATTTAGCAGGAGTTCCTCGAGGATGTCGGGTTTCTCATTCCCCGGCGAGGGTTCGTGAAACCAGCCCGACTGGGGAACCCTGATCCCGTAATTATCTTCATTTCGGGAGACCAGCCTCAGCATGGGAAACTGTATCGCATTATAAAGCTTGTCCGACAGGCTGATGTATTCCTTGTTCCCCCATGGCGAAAGGCTGCCCGGGAAGGGGATCAGGGCTAAGTCACCTGAGAAATATTTTTGTTTGACCAGCCCGGGAAGGCAACCGAAAGGCTGGAAGGTAAGCAGGTACACAGCATCTGCAAAATCGTCGCTCTCCGAAACAAGGTATTTTGAAGTCCATGAAGGCAGTGCCGCCTCGTTCCAGTGTTTGGCGGGCAATTTCCCTGAAGAGGGAAGTATGCGGAAACCTGCCTCAAGCATGGCCTCGGAAGTATGGATTTTACGGTCATAGGCATGATGGAAGATCCTGCCCATGAATCTAAGGAAAAAGGATTCGGGATATTCTTCATTTTCTCCTTTGAAAAACGATTTCCAGAATGCTTTTTCAGGACCTTGCTCACTGCTCCCGAACAAGGTCCACCTCGACCTGCCTTTATCGTCCTTGGTTTTGGATAAAGCCAGGGGAGCCAGCAAAACATACCTCTCGTAATCAAGGTTTCCTGCTTTTGAGGCAAGCTCATCCGGCCAGAATGGATTATCCTTCAGGTTGCGGTTATGACGACCGGCGATACTTGGCGGAAGTTTTCCTTTACCCAGTTGTATCATATGCTCCATGCATTGCAACCCTATGTTTTGCATTCCGGGCCTCAGATGCAGAAACTCTTCCGCTTCGCTTAAATAAAAGCCATACAGGTCATCCTCTTTGAAATGCCAGGGATAAACCTGCCCGTCATGGGGCCTGAAGCCGATATGCATGGGCGGCATAAACTCCGAATATGCAGGCAGCGGAAACCCGCCTTCCCCTTCAAACCAGGGAAAATTCTCAAGAAAACGTTTCCAGCCCATCACGCTTCCTCTTCTCCCGGATCAGTTGATGTATCCTGGATCTCCTGATAAATCTTCATGATCTCTTCCCTGCAGCGGGCGGGTGCTTCCAGGTAACCCCATCCTTCTTCAAGGTCAACGATACCGCCTAAAGCGGAATCCTCACGTATTATGATCCCATATGGGATCTGCTTATCCATAAGTACTTCCTCCATAAGTTCCGCCTCGAATTCATTGTCAAGGACCAGGATTTTTTCAAAATCTTCCATAATGATGAATTTTACACACAATTTACAACAAATTCCCGTAAAATATTACTCCCGGATACAATGAAGTAAAATTAAAAATATTATAGATGGAACCAAAAATTCTAAATTTGCCCGGTAATAATGACCAAAAGCCATACTGAAATCATGAGAATCATTCTTAGCAGGACCGACAGCATTGGGGATGTGGTGCTTACGCTCCCAATGACCGGTGTTCTGAAAGAAACATTTCCCGAATGTACCATCATTTTCCTCGGGCGAAACTATACCCGCCCTGTCATCGAAGCATGCCGGTTCGTAGACCGGTTTGTCGACCTTGACGAAATTTCAAAACCCGGAATGCTTGCAGGGGCACTCGCTGAGCTCAAAGCGGATGTGATAATTCATGTTTTTCCGGTGAAGGAAATATGCAAAGCAGCCAGGGCCGCAATGATTCCGCAAAGGATTGCAACTTCTCACCGGGCATTTACCTGGTATACCTGCAACCAACTGCTTCATTTTTCGCGTAAGAATTCGAACCTTCACGAGGTCCAGCTAAGCCTGAAATTACTTGGACCTTTAGGGATTAAAAGGGAATTCGGCCTTGCCGAAATACCTCAATATTACGGTCTGAAGGGGCAATTGCCGGTGTTGCGGGAAGGCGACAGTAAGCCGAAATTCAGGCTAATCCTTCACCCTAAGTCAAAAGGCAGCGCCCGTGAATGGGGGCTTGAAAATTTCGGGAAGCTGATTGATCTTCTTCCGCCGGAAAAATTCAGCATCACTGTCACCGGGACCAGTGAAGAGGGGGAACTGATGCGGGATTTCCTGCTTTCTCATAAAGGAAGGATCAACGACATGACCGGGCGGCTATCCCTTTCAGAACTGCTTGAATTTATTGCATCCTGCGATGGGCTGGTTGCGGCCAGCACCGGGCCGCTTCATCTTGCCGCAGCTTTTGGCATTCTCGCAATTGGCCTGTATGCACCCATGCGGCCTATCTTCCCCCAGCGCTGGGCACCCCTCGGCGATAAAGCCTGCTTTCTTGTTCTTGACAGGAATTGCAGCGATTGCCGGCATTCCGGCAATTGTCACTGCATCAGGAGCATCGCTCCTGAAATGGTATTGGAACAACTAACGAAAGGAATAAAATGAAATATGAACGGAATTATGCTTTTTTGATCCTGGCCCTGCTTTTAATCTCATCGACCGGGGGAACATCCCTGGCTCAGAAAGCCATGTCCCAATCCTCCTTCCCCAAACCTAAAAACGTCATCATAATGATAGGCGATGGTATGGGTTATAACTGTGTTAAAGCAGCAGATTATTTTTTCGGCCCCATGCAGATAGAGTCTTTCCCGGTTAAACTCTCAGCTGCCACGTATCCTGCAAAATCAGGTGAATATAAAGAGAAAGATACGACGAAACTCAGCTGGTCGGTTGGTTATAATCCCGCCCTGGCATGGAAGGATTCGCTCTACCTTAAAAAGGATTTTACAGAATCGGCGGCTGCAGCTACTGCACTGGCAACAGGCCGGAAGTCCTATAATAATGTGATCGGGCTTTCGGTAACATACGACACCCTGTTGAATCTGTGTGAACTTGCGAAAAGCATTGGTAAATCGGCAGGTGTTATCACCTCGGTCCCGTTCAGCCATGCCACCCCTGCAGGGTTTGTTGCCCATAACCGGACAAGGCAGCATTACGAGGAACTTGCAACCTATATGCTGTTCAGGAGCCGCTGTGACCTGATCATGGGTTGCGGAAATCCCGAATTCGACGAAAACGGGAAAAATACCGGGCCGAAATGGGCAAGCGCAAAATTCGTGGCCGACAGCAACCTCTGGCTTTCACTCAAGTCGGGCAGCGGGATTCAGACCTCCTTCATTATAAATAATAAGATATACCAGGTTACAGATGTAAACGGTGATAAAATACCTGATCCATGGACTTTGATCACTTCAGAGAAGGATTTTCGAAAACTCATGTATGGCAAGACCCCGAAGCGGGTTCTTGGAGTGCCCGAAGTACATTCCACGCTTCAGCAAAGCAGGGATTTCGGTAAAAATGAGACGAAAGATTCCCCTCCGTTTACCACTCCTTTTAACCCAAACCTACCAACTTTGGCCGAAATGGTAAGGGGAGGGCTTAACGTACTTGACAATAATCCCAATGGTTTTTTTGTCATGATCGAGGGAGGGGCGGTCGACTGGGCTAACCACGACAACCAAAAGGGAAGGATGCTGGAGGAGATGAAGGGCTTCAGCGACGCCATAGATACGGTGATTGCCTGGGTAAATAAAAATTCCAGCTGGAATGAGACCCTGCTGATC
This sequence comes from uncultured Bacteroidales bacterium, assembly GCA_903877385.1. Classification (GTDB taxonomy): domain Bacteria; phylum Bacteroidota; class Bacteroidia; order Bacteroidales; family FEN-979; genus CAIRDP01. The sequence continues at coordinate 218,726 of CAIRDP010000020.1, read as the reverse complement.
ATCACTGCAGACCATGAATGCGGCAACCTCTGGGGAGGCCCTGTATTCACCCCCGTATCTGATAACGGGAAAAATAAAATGCCTGGCTTAAAATACAACAGCAGGGATCACACCAATGCTCTGGTCGGGGTTTGGGCTAAAGGAAAAGGGGCTGAAATGTACAATGTATTGGCGGGTCAGACTGATCCTGTGAGAGGCCGTTATCTTGATAACACGGTGATTCCCCAGCTTATATTCATGATGTGGGGAAAACCTGTTACTTTTTGATCTTGCGTGCCCTGGCCCTGGATTCAAGAACAGTGGTGGCAACAAAGTATAAGCCGAAAAGCGTCCCGGCCATGATGAGGCTATAATAGAATGACGGATGGGAACTGATGAGCCTTCCGATGGGTATGGTTATAAAGCTGAATGAACGTTCGAATATTGCAGCGAAACGTGTAAAGCTGTCAAGAAAATACTGGAAAATTATACCGAAGATGTCGAAGGCGGCAAAGAAAGAGTGAATGGCTTCCATAAATTCTGAATTTTAGGCAAATATACATCCCGGCGGCAAGGCTGTATAGTTAATTTCGACGAATCACCGAAAACAGCAGACGAAAGGGGGATAATCTCAGTTGACCGTAATTTGAAACTGAGACTCAACCGGAATTGCCCCGGGCTATATAAAAACCCGGTTTTATTATTTCTTGTCCCTGAGTTTTGCCCTTTGGGCATCCTTGTATTGTACCTTGTGCCTGTAAAGCAGGAAGCTGATAAGGCATTCTTCGGTTGTAATATCCCGTATGGTCCCGTGATCGCTGTTCTCAAACGTATAGGCAGCCGAAATATAAGAGTTCAGGGCAACGGTATATTTTTTGTCGGGATCAAGTGGTTTGCCCGATTGATTATACATTTTAAGCTCTGCCGGCTTCCCGTTTTCCCCCTTGATTATCATATAGGTCATTCCCGAAGGTATAAGGTCAATTTCCCTTTCTTTTTTATAGGAATTAAGAATAAGCGAGCCGATCTGTTTCCCGCTTAATGAATAAACCACAACCTGGTTCCCGAAAGGATCGAGCCGGTAAATGTCTTTTACTTTTATTTCACCCTCGTTAAGGCTTTGTATCCTGATCCCTCCCTTGTTCTGAAAAGCGAAATTGGTTTTAGCCGCCCAGGCTACTGCATCGGTAAACAGGGCTCCCAGGTCCTGCTTGCCGCTTACCGGGCTTATGGCAATACCCACAACTTTCTCGAATTCAGGGTTGTTTTCATATTTTCCTGTTGCCGATTCCAGGGCAGGGTCTGAACCGTTAAGTGACTCCATGGCAATCAGGGTATCGGATTTTTCTTCAATTATGTTCCCCCTGAACACAAGGGTGAGTTTGCCGATGAAACGCTGGTAAGAACCGGTCTGCACTATCATCACCCCGTTTTCGGTAAGAGCGTTTTTCAATATTGTATGAGAATGACCGCCGATGATCACATCGAATTGTGGGTATTCCCTGGCCAGTTTCTCATCAGTTTCCACTCCCAGGTGGGTAAGAGCGATCAGGCTGCCGTACTTCTTCTTCAATTCAACATACTCCCCGGCCGTCTTCAGCGGATCGCTGAAAGTGAGGCCTGTGACTTTGGATGGATGGGTATCGGGTATGCCGTTGCCGTTTATTTCGATTAGGCCCAGCACGGGGATCTGCAGGCTGCCGGCTTTGAGGACATCATAAGCCGGGGGCTGTTTCAGACCCGATGAGCCTGTCTTCATATTGGCGCAGATGAAAGGGAACCTGGCCTGGTCAATCCTTTTTTGAAGAAAGACCTGCCCAAGGTCAAATTCATGGTTGCCAAAACAACTCAGGCAAAAACCCGCCTGGTTCATCAGGTCGATCATCGGGGCCCCTTTATCGGCCACCATATCAACATAAGGATTACCGGTAAAGTTATCTCCCGCCGCCACGATAAAAACATAAGGATGGCGGTGCCTTAAGCTGTCGGCAAGGTGCTTAAGCTTTGCAAAACCATCGATCTTGGCATGCATATCGTTAATATGGAGGATGATGACCTCGGTTTTGCCGGCATTGCCTTTCTGGGCGAATACCGTATGCACGGCCAGGATGAGAAAGGCCGTAATCAGTATAGTAAATTGTTTTTTCATTATTTGTAAAGGAAACGTTTAATACTCCGTTTGGGCGTTTTTTCGAATTCCGAGGTGTGAATCTCGAAACCCGATACCATCATGTATTTGGGCACATGATGATTCAGATCGTGGATGTATCCTTTGAAGACCTTGTCGAGCTCTTCTTTCGTATGCCCGGCCTTCTCAACGGCATCATAGTCGGGGAAAATCAGGGCAATGAGTTTTTCGTCACGTTCAAGAACAAGGGATTCCATCACCATGAAACGGTTGTTCAGGTGGGATTCCAGCTCTTCGGGATATATGTTCTTCCCCGAAGGCCCCAGGATCATGCTCTTGCTGCGGCCCTTGATGTAGATATTCCCTTGCCTGTCTATCACTCCCAAGTCTCCCGAATGAAGCCATCCGCCAGCATCAATAACCTGTTTCGTGGCTTCATCGTTTTTATAATACCCCAGCATCACATGCGATCCTTTTACAAGTATCTCGCCTGTAATATGATAAGGATTGGGAGAGTCAATTTTAAGTTCCAGTTCGTCCACGACCCTTCCTGATGCCCCGAGCCGGGTTGTTTTCCACGACGCATACGACATCAAAGGCCCGCATTCGGTCATGCCATATCCAACGGTGAACGGGAATTTTATTTTCCTGAAAAACCTTTCTGCCTCCATATTGAACGCAGCTCCTCCAATGACCAGTTCTTTGAAATTACCTCCAAAGACATCATACAATTTTTTCCTTATTTTATTATGAATGAGGATGTTGATGCCCGGTATCGCCAGCAGGATTTTCAGTGCGGGCTTGCGAAACAGGGGAAGGATCTGGGTCTTGTAGATCTTTTCGATGACCAGGGGAACGCTCAGGATAAGAGCGGGCTTTATTTCCTGGAAGGCCTGCATGATAATTTTGGGCGAAGGGGTTTTTGTGAGGAAAGTGATGTCGCATCCCAGGGTGAAAGGGAAAAGAAATTCGAAAGCGCAACCATAAGTGTGGGCGAGGGGCAGGAACGAAAGGATCCTGTCCTTGGCCTTGAGAGGCATATTCCTGTGGGCATAAAGGATATTGCCGTAAAGGCTTTTATGCTGAAGCACCACTCCCTTCGAAAAGCCTGTTGTTCCGGAGGTATAGCTGATAACGGCAATGTCTTCTGGTGAAAATTCATCAAACCGTATCATTTCCTCTGTGATTTCAGCATCCCCTTCGTTCAATATCCGTTGTTCGTTATTCGATATTCGATATCCATCTTCTTTGCAATACAGCACCTCATTGTTTTGTATCCTGTAAGCAACCCTGATCAGGGGCATCTCGGTGACTTTAAGTTCCTTAAAGATGAACTCTTCAACGAACATCAGGCAGGCATCGGAATGTGTGCTGATATAATGAACATCGTCGGGCTTGAAGTCGGGAAGTATAGGCACAACCACGGCACCGAAAGCCACTGTGGCTATATAAACGATCCCCCAGTTTGCCGAGTTTTTCCCAAGGAGCACGACCTTGTCGCCTTTTTTAATCCCGTTTTCCCTGAATATCCCGTGGATAGCCAGTATCCTTGCAGCAACATCCTTATATGTAAAAGCCGATCCGCCGTAATCGGATAATGCCCGGTTATCCCAGTTATCGCGGATGCTGGCTTCGAAAAGAGCTGTCAGGTTTTTCGGAACAGTCATATAGTTGAATAAAGTACGAAGTTCTTAAAAATAATTCAATATTCGTAACTTGGCTCTCTAAAGTATGCTGAATAAATTTCTCAAAGATCTTAGGAGTCGGGATCACAAACCCGGTTTTGGCGGGCTCGACATTCTCCGCTATATTGGTCCGGGTTTGCTGGTAACCGTTGGGTTTATCGATCCCGGCAACTGGGCCTCGAATATTGCTGCGGGATCGGAGTATGGTTATACCCTGCTTTGGATGGTCAGCCTTTCAACGATTATGCTGATCATTCTCCAGCATAATGTCGCCCACCTGGGAATTGCTACAGGCCTCTGCCTTTCGGAAGCGGCCACCATGTATACCAGGCCATGGATCTCAAAGTCGGTTCTCTGGACGGCAATGGGGGCATCAGTCTCCACTTCCCTGGCCGAAATCCTGGGTGCGGCCATCGCCCTTAACATGATGTTCAGGATCCCGGTACCTGCAGGCGCAATTCTTACACTGGCTTTCGTAATGATCATGCTGTTCACCAATTCATACAGGAAAATTGAAAAATTCATCATTGCTTTTGTTTCCATCATCGGGCTATCGTTCCTTTATGAGCTAAGCCTGGTGAAGGTCGACTGGGCGGCAGCAGGGATTGGCTGGGTCAATCCTTCCATCCCCGAAGGTTCGATGATCATTGTGATGAGCGTGCTTGGCGCAGTGGTGATGCCCCACAACCTCTTTTTACATTCCGAAATAATTCAAAGCCGGCAGTGGAATCTCGAAAACGAGGCAGTCATCCGCCGACAGTTAAAGTTTGAATTTTACGACACATTGTTTTCTATGATCATTGGCTGGGCTATAAACAGCGCGATCATCATATTGGCGGCAGCAACGTTTTTCATGAGTAAAACCCCGGTGGAGGAGCTTCAGCAGGCTGTAAGCATTCTCAAGCCTTTGCTCGGCGGCCACGCAGGCGTGGTGTTTGCCGTGGCCCTGCTGTTTTCGGGACTAGCTTCGACCATCACATCGGGTATGGCGGGAGGTTCCATACTTGCTGGAATTTACGGGGAGCCTTACGATATCAAAGACAGCCATTCCAGGCTTGGAGTGATGCTTTCACTGGTGCTGGCGGTGCTCATCATCTTCCTTATCAGGAATCCATACCAGGGACTTATCATCTCGCAGATGGTACTGAGTATTCAGCTGCCTTTTACCATTTTAATGCAGATCCGCCTCACTTCATCGGCCCAGGTCATGGGCGTGCATGTGAATAAAAAGCGGACTACTGCATTGTTGCTGTTCATTGCTGCCATAGTGACGTATCTGAATATTCGGCTGCTCATCAGTTTATTTTAACTTTGCAGAATGAAGAAGATCGCTGGAAGGGTATTCCGCTTACTCGTTTATTTCGTTTTGCTGCTGATGGGATTTGAGGCCGTACTGTATTTCTGGGCTCCTGTGTATGATTTCCCGGAACCTCAGGTCTTTTCAGGTAATAAATTCTTTAACCCTTACGAGGGGCTTGACAGCAGCTGCTGGAGAAAAAGCAATTTCCACTTTCATGTAAAGGAGTGGTGGGGGCTTACCTCAGGCCGTAAGAATACGGCACAGGAGCTGTACAAGGTTTACAGGCAGATGCTGAAGTACGATCTTCCGCAGATTTCGAATTACCAGAGTATCTCGAAGGAGTTTAAGGATTCGGCATTTTATATCCCGGCCTATGAACATGGTTATGGAGTAAGGAAGAAGCACCAGATGCTGATAGGGGCAAAAGAGGTCCTTTGGATGGATTATTCAATAGTTCAGAACCTGAACCACAAGCAGCATATCCTTGACCTGCTGAGGCCGCAGAATGAAGTCGTTGCTATCGCTCATCCCGACTGGGAAGGAGGATATACCCTGAAGGATATGAAATATCTTTCAAATTATGACCTGGTTGAAGTTCTTGATAATAACTGGAGGTCAATTCCCCAGTGGGATGCAGCCCTTTCGTCGGGCCATGTTGTATGGATACTGGCCGATGACGATGCCCATAATATAGAGGATCCCTACCAGATCCAGCGTTGCGCCACCTATGTTCACTCGACTGTTATCCAGAGGGATTCCATAATAAAGTCGCTAAAAAGCGGCAGGTCCTACGGTGTTGAGATCTATATGGGAAACAAATGGACGTTTAAGCAGAAAGCCGGCCTTGCCAAAAGGATCCCCCGACTGAGATATGTTAAGATGGCAGGGGATACCCTTAAGGTTTCGGTAAGCGGAGAGGTTTTCAAGGTCATGTTTATCGGCCAGGATGGCCGGATCAGGAAATCCGTTTACGGCCCTTCCGGTCTCTGGTACCGATTTACCTCTGAAGATACGTATATACGCACCCAGATAACTTTCATAGCCCACCATGCCCATCCTACCATTGGTTTGGGGGATATCATTTATCTGAACCCGGTTTTCCGTTACAGCGGCGAGCTGGCGGTGAATGATCTGAAAGCCGAAATTAACTGGCCGAGGACATGGATATTCAGGTTCATTAGTTTCGGGGCCCTCATTGCAATTTTTTGGGCTGTCTGGAGTTTAAGAAGAAATAAAAAATCAAAGCCGGGCAAGGATGCCATCGAACCGTAAGATATATTGGGCATTAGGGATACTGCTGGTTTTATCGGCAGCCATCAGGGCTTTGGTTGCCGGTTCCATTGAGCTGGGCAACGACGAGGTGTATTACTGGACGTATGCCAGGTTCCCCGACATGAGTCATTTCGACCACCCGCCTATGGTTGGTTTGCTGATTCAGCTTTTTACGCTCAACCTGAGGTACGACAGTGAAATTTTTCTCCGCCTGGGCTCGGTGGTGCTTGGAACTGCTTCAACCTGGGTGATCTTCCTGATCGGGAAAAAGATCAAAAACCCGGCTGCCGGCTTATACGCAGCCTTCCTGTTCACTGCTTCCTTTTATGGCTTTATCCTTGTAGGAACCTTCATTCTCCCCGATACTCCCCAGGTCTTTTTCTGGTTAGTGAGCATGTACCTTTTGATCTGTTCCCTGCCTGATGAGTCGGTTTCCAGTCAAAGCAGGACTCGTCTTTTCTTTGCCGGGATCACCATTGGTCTTGCACTGCTTTCGAAATATCACACGGTGTTTTTGCTTTTCGGGGCCGGGATGTATATTCTGTTCCATAACAGGAAATGGCTGCTGGCTAAGGAAAGCTGGATAGCCTTACTGATGGCGGTCCTGCTGTTCATGCCTGTTGTTTTCTGGAACGCCAATAACAACTATATCAGTTTCACATTTCATGAAAGCCGGGTCGGAATCACCCAATCGGGTATACAACTCCAGTATCTCCTTACCGAAATAGTAGGGCAGTTCTTCTACAACAACCCGGTCAATATCATCATTATCATCCTGGCCTTTATTGCGCTTTTCAGGGGAAAGGAAATCCTCGAAAAATCATACCTCCGCCTTATCTTGTGGGTAAGCCTGCCCCTATGGGTGGTGTTCCTTTCCTTTTCACTTTTCCGTTCAACACTGCCCCACTGGACAGGCCCAGCCTATATCGGTTTTATACTGATTGCTGCAGCCTGGCTTGCAACCCCTTCATCAAAGACCGGCAGGCTTAGGCTTGTTCCGTGGCCTTTGGCGATATCCATGGGTTTCATGCTTGCCGTGATCTCCCTGGCCGGAACACAGATCCGGTACGGATGGGTCCCCCTGAAAAAATGGAAGGTGGATGATGTTTCGGCTGACCTCTGCGGATGGAAACAGCTGGGTGAAAAATTCGCTCCCCTTGCAGCCTGGGATGAACAACACTCCATCATGGACAGGAATTCCCCGATTTTCACTTTCCGCTGGTTCCCAGCGGCCAACTTCGACTATTATGTCGCAAGGCCAATGGGGCGGAAGGTATATGCCATAGGCAGCCTCGAGCGTATTCATAAGTACCAGTGGATAAACCGCATCAGGGGAAGCATGAAGAAGGATGAGGATGCTTATTACATTGCCTTAAGCGATGATTATGAAGATCCGGTAGGCCTTTTTGGCAAGCTGTTTGAGTTGATACTTCCCCCTGATACCATCACTATCATGCGGGGACGCGATACCATTCGAAAGGCGTATGTTTACAAGCTGGTCAACCTCAAACAGGACCTGATCTTCATTCCCCATGACACTACAACCCATGTCACTAAAATTGACACCCTGGCATTTTTTATCAGGCAGATCAGGAATAACCCCGATTGGATGCAGATACTCCAGAAACGGGCCAGGGACAAAGGAATTCCTTTGACCGATATGATTCAGCAGGAAGCCAAAAAGATGACCGAAGACCACAAGGACCTGATGGATATCAAAACCGATAAGAAAAAAGACTCCATTAAAGAGATCCAGATTCTGAAAGATGACGGGAGGTAGAACCCGTAGAGGCCTTTATTTAGGGCCTGTCATCTTTTTGGGATCAACGATTTTAGTGAAATCTTCATCACTCAGAAGACCCAGTTCAAGGGTGGCTTCCCTTAGCGTTTTATTTTCCTTATGCGCTTTTTTAGCTATTTTGGCCGAGTTGTCATAGCCGATATGGGGGTTAAGGGCCGTTACCAGCATGAGTGAGTTTTCAAGATTCCTGCTGATGGCAGCAAGATTGGGCTGGATCCCCACGGCGCAGTTGTCGTTGAACGAAATGCAGGCGTCGCCTATCAGGCGGGCCGACATGAGCAGGTTGGAAATGATGAGGGGCTTGAACACATTCAGCTGGAAATGCCCGCTGATACCGCCAATGTTTATGGCCACATCGTTACCCAGAACCTGGGCGCAGATCATAGTCATGGCTTCGGGCTGGGTTGGATTGACCTTTCCCGGCATAATGCTGGAACCGGGTTCATTTTCGGGAAGCATGAGCTCACAGATGCCGCAGCGGGGCCCGGATGCTGAAAGACGAATGTTGCTTGCTATGTGCATCAGGCTTACAGCAAGGGTTTTAAGCGCACCCGATGTTTCCACGCAGGCATCATGAGCCGAAAGTGATTCGAATTTGTTAGGGGCTGTTATAAAAGGAAGCCCGGTAAGCCCCGCAATTTTTTTTGCGACAAGGTCGTCATACCCTTTGGGTGCATTAAGTCCAGTACCCACAGCAGTCCCGCCCAGCGCAAGTTCTGAAAGATGGGGGAGGGTGTTTTTCAGGGCCCGGATCCCGTGATCGAGCTGGGAAACATAACCCGAAAATTCCTGTCCGAGGGTAAGTGGGGTTGCATCCATGAGGTGGGTGCGCCCGGTTTTAACAAGATCTTTAAACTCTTCGGATTTCTTTGCCAGTGTATTCCTGAGCAATTCCACTCCCGGGAGAGTGGTGCGAACAACCATCTCATAAGCGGCAATGCTCATCGCAGCCGGGAAAGTGTCATTCGATGACTGTGATTTATTTACATCATCATTCGGGTGGATGACTGTTTTGCCTTCGCCCAGTTTTCCCCCGTTTAGCACATGAGCCCGGTTGGCGACCACTTCGTTCACATTCATATTGGTCTGGGTGCCCGAACCGGTTTGCCAGATGACCAGGGGGAACTGCTCGTCGAGTTTCCCGTCAAGGATCTCGTCGCAAACAGCTACTATAAGCTTCATTTTCTCTTCCGCCAGCACTTTCAGATCGGAGTTGACCATGGCTGCCGCCTTCTTAAGTACAGCCATGGCCCTGATCACCTGTTTGGGCATGGATGCGGGTTCTCCGATTTTAAAGTTTGTCATTGACCTCTGGGTTTGGGCTCCCCAGTATTTGTCCATGGCAACCTCGATGGGCCCCATGGTGTCAGTTTCAATGCGTGTTTTCATTTCCGGTTTTTTTGAATTTATCTGGTTTTTTGGTTTCGGGTACAGTCGGGGTGTATATGTTATTCAGCAAGGGATTAGCGATGAGCCATGAACAATTCATTATTCAACATTCGTTGTTCAATGTTCGATATTCATCTTCCTTCATCCCTTTACCACGCTATCAATATTCTCTACAGGGTCCCCCACGACAGCCCTGTATTGGGCTTCAACAATAGGCCTTTTAAGCAGTTTCGGGTTCTGTACTATGATCCTGATCCATTCATGCTGGTTGAATTTCTTTCCTTTCAGGTTCTTTTTATAATACTCTTCCTGGGTACGCACTATCTCTTCGGGTTTGGAATTCAGCTTCATCAGAAGCATTTCCAGTTCCTTTTCAGTAAGCGGTTCTTTCAGGTATTCCACGATCCCGAACTCTTTCCCTTTCCCTTTCAGGTATTCCAGTCCCGCCCTGGATTTTTTGCATTGGGGGTTGTGGTAGATTCTGATCATATATTTACGATTTAATTAAAATAGAATTTCGAATATTGATCAACAAACTTTGAATTTCGAATTACTTAATCCGATCAACATTCAATGTTCAATATTCGATATTCATTTCTTATGAGTTTCCATACTCCATCAGGTAAGCTTTGATAAACTCCGTCAAATCACCGTCCAGAACTTCCTGGGTATTGGATGTTTCGTATGTCGTCCTTAGATCTTTTACCATTTTATAAGGATGGAGCACATAAGAACGTATCTGTGATCCCCACTCAATACGCTTTTTACCGCTTTCAATAACAGCGATCTTTTCTCTTTGCTTCCTGAGTTCGATTTCGTATAGCTGTGATTTTAACATCTTCAGCGCTTTTTCCCGGTTTTGACCCTGTGAGCGGGTTTCCTGGCATTCAATAATGATGCCGGTGGGTTCGTGTTTCAGCCTCACCGCCGTTTCAACCTTATTCACATTCTGTCCTCCCGGACCGCTGCTGCGGAATGTATCCCATGAAATATCCGCCGGGTTGATCTCAATTACGATATCATCATCGATAATTGGATAAGCATAAACCGAGGCAAAGGAAGTATGCCTCTTGTGGTTTGAATCAAAAGGCGAAAGCCTTACGAGGCGGTGTACCCCGTTCTCCCCTTTAAGATAACCATAAGCATAATCCCCTTCGATTTCCAGGGTGACCTGCTTAATGCCGGCCACATCACCTTCCTGGAAGTCCAGTTCCTTAACCTTGTATTTATTGCGTTCGGCATAGCGGATATACATCCGCATCAGCATCTGGGCCCAGTCCTGGCTCTCGGTACCGCCGGCGCCTGAGTTGATCTGGACAATGGCGCTCAGCCTGTCTTCTTCACCGCTGAGCATGTTGCGAAATTCAAGGTTTTCGATCAGCGTAAGGGCACTTTTATAACTCCCTTCAAGGTCCTCTTCACTGCCCTCGCCCTGGATATAAAAATCCCAGAGGATCATCAGCTCCTCGTAACTTGCCTGGCCATTCTTATAAGCTTCGGTCCAGATTTTTTTATCCCTTATTGATTTTAAAACCGACTCCGCCGCTTTTGAATTATTCCAGAATTCGGGCGCCTGTGTAAGCTGCTCTTCTTCTTCGATTAGTTTCAGTTTCGTATCGACGTCAAAGATACCTCCTCAAGGCATCAAGCCTTGTCTGAAGATCTTTCAATTGTTCGTGGCTAACCATATCAGATTTTTAATTCATCAAGTATTTCACGGATAAGGTCATATTCATAACCTTTCCCTAATGCAAAATTGAACAATTTATCCCTGAAATTCAAGGTTTTTCCTGAATTATTTTTTTCTCCCTGTTTGGGCCTGAGTTTTGCCGACTTTTTTCTGATCAGTTCTTCCAGGATATTCCGGTAGGCATTATCATCAATCTCTTCCAGTGCAAAGACTATAAGCTTTTCGGGTATCCTCATGCCCCTCAGGCCGAAAGTTATCTTAACCCGTCCCCAATGGTTCACCCTCCACTTTCCCCTGACAAATGCCCTTGCAAAACGCTCATCACTGATAAAACCTTCTTCCTTCAGCTGCCCGAGAATATTGCAGATTTTTGCCGCCGGCAGCTGCATTGCCCTGAGTTTTTGCCAGACTTCTGTTTCGCTGCGTTCCCTGTAACTGCAGAAATAGCGGATCTTTTCCAGAATAAGATCAGGGTCTGAAGATTTGGTTCCCTGCCTGATGTTCCTGTTTCGGAATGCCATTTTTATTCTTAAACTTTCAAGGTTAAAGATAAGCATTTGGCTTTATTCATAAAAATCCATCCACGAAAAATCAGTGATGACAATTATCCCTGTCAACCATCAATGGTATGAACCCAGGAACAAGCCCCGGCTTCAGGTTATGCAGCAAGGTACGGGGAAGTTACCGGGAGAGATTAAATTATGGAAATCAATAATTTAACCTGATTGTGAATTTTTCAGGGCATTTTCTTGCTTTTTATATCTAAAATCATTATATTTGCTATGCCACTAAGGCGTAATATATGGAAACGCTAACCGACATCGTATTCGAGAAAAGAAACAAGGCCTATGGCGCCTATGTTCTCAGACGGGAGTACACAAATGTTATTTTCATTTCCTTACTCCTTGCAATCTTCCTCCTTGCTTCGGCATTCGCCTACCCGATTCTTGCAAGCTACAAAAGCAGGACTGTCGTAACTCATGAAAAGACGGATATCAGCGTAACGATTGATAATTCCGTCAAACCTGAAATTCCGAAACCCCCGGCCACGGAACCTGCGATTCCCGACCTGAGGTTGAAACTCAGACCGCCTGTGGTGGTTGATGAGAACATTGAATCAGGCCTGATCACCCAGGAGGAACTTGGGAATCAGTCAAACACTGAAGTCCCTGCCACGGTCACTGAAGAAGGGCCTGCCGGAACTACCCCGGCTCCTAAGGTCATTGAAACTCCTGCCGAACAGCCTCCTCTGGTTTTCGTACCTGAGATGCCGGTCTTTACTGGTGGGGAAGCAGAGATGTACAAGTATCTTGCGTTCAATCTAAAATACCCTCAGGAAGCCAGGGAACTTGGTATCCAGGGAAGGGTATATGTTGAATTCGTGGTAGAACCCGACGGTTCGGTTTCCCATGTCACCGTGAAAAGAGGAATCGGAAGCGGATGTGACGAAGAAGCCGCAAGAGTGGTTGCTTCCATGCCCAAATGGAACCCGGGTAAACAGAACGGGCAGGCCGTGAGGGTGCTTCTCACACTCCCTGTTAAGTTTGTCCTGAACTGATACCTCTCGATTGGTTGAGTAACCTCAGGCCTGAAACCTGAGGTTTTTTATGCTATTGGAAATTTTATTTCTTCTTGTGGATGACATCTCTCTTTACTTTTTCGGGTTAGGAAGTCTCTTCTGTTTACTCTTTTCAAATCGTTTGATGTTCTCTTCAACCGGAAGGTTCTCGGGCATGGTTCCTCCCAATTCCTCTAAGGTTTTTCGCACTTTCTTTCCAACTTCATAATGGGTTTTATTGGCTTTTTCCTTCCCCCGATCTCTTCCAGGCGTATCTTCTCCTAGGTTTGGGTTGCACGAAACAGGTTGGCTGCAAGCTCCGAACTTCCCATATGATCCAGAATATTCTGGCTTTTCTTAAGGTTTTTCTTCTTATGGATGGCTTTTGCATCAAGTCCTCCGTAAAGTCCCATGTATCCGTGATCCTGAAAGATCGCATAGTCCTTAGGCTCAATCACGCCTGCATCTTTGGCCGCTTCGGCTAATTGAAGGTTATGTTTTTTCATCTCATAGCGAAGGAACAAACGCTTTTCATTTTCAGTTGTCAGGCAGGTGAATTCCTGCATCTTACTTATTTCCTGTAAGCGAGTCTGAACAGCAAAATAAGTTTGCCCGGTTGCCACAATCTCCTTGGAAGGATCAGCGTTTTGAACGATCAGATAACAAGCATACCTGGATAATATTACATCTTCAACCTGGCGTTGCCCTCCTTTCCCTATTGTTATCATACCGAGCATATCCTCGAAATGATCTTCAATGCGGAAACTACTGTTATTGCAGGCTTCTTTCGCTTTTTCTATAACACCCCGAAAGTGTCTGTATTCAGAATATTCCAATATTCTGGCCATGTCTCTTGCCGACCAGAACTCATTCCCGTTTTCATCAACATGCTTTAACTTCTCGAAAACAGATTGATTGATCAATTCAATAGTCATGTCAATTTCGTTTTTTTACAAAAATATTGATGCTTACTCCCGCATGATATCAAAAACATTTTCGTCTTTCAATCAACCAGGGAATTTTTTATTCTTTTGCATTGCTATGGATATCAGGGCTATATATTATATCGAATGCTTAAAGCAGGATTTTCAGGTCTTCACGGTAACTATGCTCAGTGGATATCCCGGTTTTAAACCGGGGATTGATACGGTCAACGTACTGTTGGATGGCCATGGGTAAAAATTAATGGAACCGGATGTTTGGTATTGCTAAGATAAGCAAATCCGCAGTTCTCGGGATGAATCTGTTAATAATAAGATCATCTTTTTATAAACCTGGTTCTCCATGAATTATGTCCCTGATCATCGCTGAGAAACAGGAAATAAATCCCGGGTTTCAATGCAGAAACATCAATAATGGAACCGCCTGTCAAAGTAAGAATATCCCTGCCCGCAATATCTTTAATAAGCATATAACAGGACTGGCCTGGTGTGATTCCTGTGATATGCAGTTGATCTGTACAGGGATCGGGATAAATTTTAAAGCCTGAGGCAGGGCTCAAACCATGAACCCCTGCAAGAATAAAATCATCCCCGTAGACTGTCCCCACAGTATCCCCGTTTCTCACATAACCGATAAGCTCATCTAACTCTCCGCCCTCAAATATCCAAAGATAGGTATAGGTATTGCCAAGCCCGGTTTTATATGTGCTTTCATACGCCTGGACGAAAGTTAAAGGCGCAAGAATCTCATAGGACTGAGGAGGGTTTAAACTGTTCCCGTGTACATACAGGGGAGCGTCATCCCCGTAATTAAAGTTTCCGAAATTTTTACAGTATAGTCCCATCGAGTCGGTTTCGACCATTGTAAAAGAAGTGTTCTGGCCTGCCAGGTTTGTGGGAACGGGATTTTCATAGATCTGTTTCGGATAACAGTTTGCAGGAAGGGTCAGTGAATCCTGAAAACTCATTGTAGCCATTTCATAGGTATGGGTAGTGTCGCCATGGTGGCCGATTATATCAGTCTCCCAACTGCAGCTGATCTTTCTGATATAATATGTATATGATCCCTGTGTTGAATCCCTCGAAAGAACTGTGATCTTGGTAAGGTTCTCATGACCATACCCAACACCGTAATTCATGTCGTAATGATAATACTGCAGCACATCCCCAACCTGGAAATTATAGATTTGCGCGAACTTTGGAACCAGAGCCCCCAGGTTGCGTCCTTCAATCCCCATTAAATTATAGATATTGCTTACGGGCATGCCGGTAAACTGCAGAATCCCATGGTTCTTTGACAAATAAATTACGCCTCCGTTTGAGAGGTTGATACGCTCTATTGAATCGTTGATGCCGAAAACAGCTGAGAAGCTTTTGGAACTCATGGTGGCTGTCACTGAATTGGCGGTATCGTATAGCCATTGATGGCCAATTGCAGCAAGTGTTTGGAAAACCAGGGAGCCGGGAAGCCTGAATTCATAGATGCCCCCGGCATGTTTAAACAATTGCTTCTTCAGGAACCCGGCCTGGTTGCAGAGCTTGTAACCAGCCATACAGGTATCACAATCCGTTACGATCCTGTTAAGGTAAAATACCGAATCCTGCCCTGTAGAAACGGCAGAATCAACCCAGATGGTATTGGAGATATAGTTCAATCCTGCCAGGCTGAAATTGAACTTCTCACTCCGATTGACGGGAGCCCAGTTCTGCGCTGTTACCTGGCTTAACAACAATAAGAGGCCGGAAGTGAAAATTGAACGCATAATATCTCAGTTGCTTCATATACTTTTGTAAAGGTAATAGCAAATTTATGTTCAAACAACACCCTGAGAATAAATATATTGTATTCTTATGTATGCTGATGGCATTTCCCGTTGTGAAAGGCCAGGTTGCTACACTTTCGGTCGGAGGGATGAAATCCTCATTGGGTTTGTTCCGGATCGTTACCCCTGTAAATCCCAACCCTGTTGAGATAAAAGCCGCATCCGAGCTTCAGAAATACCTTGAAAAGATCAGCGGGCTCAGGATCAGCATCACCGACGACGCCTCGAAAATGAAGACCTGTGAGTTTGTGATCGGGCGCTCACAACGTATACCCGAATCGATCAATGTTTCAGCAATGGAGCCCGACGGTTTTGTGATCAAAAATTCAGGGACGAAGATAATTCTCAGCGGAGGTTCCCAAAAAGGTACTTTGTACGCAGTATATTCCTTTCTTGAAAAATACCTCGGATGCAGGTTTTATGCACCGGATGCTGAAACCATACCTGTTCAGACAGAGATCAGCCTGCCGGCGCTTGACTTCAGTGGTCATCCGGCATTCAAAGACAGGGAAGTATATTACACTGTAATGGAGGACCCTGACTTTCTTGACAAGAGCCGCTGCGACCTTATGGCCTGGGGAAACAGCAGGAACTGGGGACTTTGGGTGCATACCATGTTCAGGCTGGTCCCGCCTGATAAGTATTTCAAGCCACATCCTGAATACTATGCAATGTTCGGAGGTGAACGCCGCAAAACCCAGCTCTGCCTGAGCAATCCCGACGTGCTCAGAATCACCATCGATACTCTGAAAAAGATGATGCAGGCCAATCCCGATGCAAAATTCTGGTCTGTTTCCCAGATGGACACCTTTGGAAATTGCGAATGCGATGCATGCTCCGAAGTGAATAAACGGGAAGGGTCCCCTTCAGGTTCCTTCCTCGAATTCGTGAACAAGGTGGCAGCCGCTTTTCCCGATAAGGTGATCTCGACCCTGGCTTATCAGTTTACACGTAAACCTCCCCTGCATGTAAAACCGGCGGCCAACGTGAACATCATGCTTTGCACCATAGAGTGCGACCGCCGCCTGCCTATTGAACAGGATACCTCGGCCGGGTCCTTCCTTAGGGACCTGCAGGGCTGGTCAAAGATTGCACCGGATATCCTTATCTGGGATTACGTCATCCAGTTTACGAATATGATTGCGCCTTTCCCGAATTTCAATGTGCTGCAGCCCAACCTTCGGATGTTCAAAAAATACGGAACCGGCAGGATCTTCGAACAAGGATGCCACGGAACCTATTCCGACATGCAGGAAATGCGGGCCTGGATACTGTCACGCCTTGAATGGAACCCTGAATATAATGTGGATTCCATTATTGATGATTTTACCGGAGGGTATTACGGTAATGCCGGCGTTTTCATCAGGAAGTATGTGGCTGAAATTAACCAGGCGGCTGCCAATACCGACAAGGCATTATGGATTTATTCCTCACCCCAGCAGGAAACAAACACTTTTCTAAGCCCTGAACTGCTCAAAAAGTACAATGAGGATTTCGACAAGGCAGAGCAGGCTGTGAGAGGAGATTCAGCCCTTTTGGCCAGGGTTTGCAAAGCACGCCTGCCCCTGAGGTACGCGGTTCTCGAAATTGCGAAAAAAAACATACTCGGGCCGGATGGGTTTCTTGAACAGAAAGATGGATCATATCAGCTTAGGCCTGAAATCAGAGACCAGCTGGAGATCTTTACAATACAGGCAAAACAATACAGGGTGAAGTCAGTCACCGAAGGAGGTTTGTCTGTGGATGATTATGCAACGGAAGCCAGGCGTTTTTTTAGTGTGGCTTTTACCAATCACCTGGGCGTGGGAAAATCATACACCACCCTTACGCCTCCTGCCGCCAGGTACTCAGCCGACGGGCAGGGTTCTCTCACCGATGGCAAGCGGGGATCCACCAATTATTACGTTCTCTGGCAGGGTTGGGAAGGAGAGGATTTTGAAGCAGTGGCAGACCTTGGAAAGACCACAACCTTCAACTATGTCAGCGCCGAATTCCTGCAGGACCTGAATTCGTGGATCTTTTACCCGGAACATATTGCTATTTCTGTGTCTGCGGATGGCAAAGCCTGGAGCGAAACCGCCGTATTCGATCAAGCCGTTGATCCGGCGAAGAAACTTTTTATACGCGAGGCAGGAAAAAAAATTGATCTGACACAAGCCAGGTATGTGAAATTTTATGCCAGGGCACTTAAAACCTGCCCCGATTGGCATATCGGCCATGGAGGAAAATCCTGGATCTTTGTTGATGAACTGATCGTTGATAAACGATAGCGGAAAATACAAGCGAGCTAGTGAAACTATTTCGCTACTTCGCTACTTACTTCTGCCTTTCAAACACATCAATCTCCCTGAAGTAATAAGGCCCGTGGCCCGAACCTTCGCTCACCCACATCAGGTAACGCCAGGTTTTTCCCTTGTTTGGTAAAATCGTGTAAAGGGCTTTAGAGTTGCCCCAGACCTCGCAGTTGGGGACGCTCATCATATAAGTCCATCCCGAAGACTTTGGATCGCCGTTGACATCGGGAGGCGAAGGAGAATTTGAGCCCCAGAGGGAGAAAAATTCAGATCCCCTGTGATTGTTCAGGTTGGCAAAAACATGCAGGCTGTCGATCTCGATTTCCTTCTGAAGATCCATCCAAACACGACTTTCGCCTTCGTCAAACCACACATCGTTTACAGAATCATATGGCAGGAGATCGTACATCCCGTCGACCAGGGTCGAAAGATTCATGCCCTGTGCCGGTTTTTTCTTTACCGTGGTATCGGGTGTGGTATAATAATATTTCACGGTTACCCCGTTAGGCATGTGCAGGTCGGCATAATCGTTCCTGGTGACCTTACCCGGCAGGGCATTCAGGTCGCGGTTGCTGCTTACACTGCAGCTGGCTAGGGCAGGAGCATTTTCATCCACGTACGATTTTGTAAGATTAAGGGATACCGGGCTCTTCCATGAAAAATCATCATAGAGTGGTATTGCCGGAACGATCTGGTCCGAAGGTTCGTCTGCCACGGTCATGGCAAAGATCCTGATCGCATCATTCTGGGGAAGCTGAACAAAGCCGGTGGAAGAACTTACGGGTATGCTGTACTTGAACAAATAAGCATAACTGTATGGTATATTCGCTGTGTCTTTGCGCACATGGGTGGCAAACCAGGCCACTTCATCACGCTTGATATAAGCTTTTTCGAGGCCTTTCAAACGGCCAAATTTATCAAAAACCCGCTTGTCATACTGCCCGATCTTCCCTGTAAATGCCTGGATGCGCAGCGAGAGCTTAGTGTTTCCGGCTTTGAAAACCCCATTGGTGTCACTGCTTGCTGCAGCCAGGATGTACAACCTGTTATAGTTGCCTGCCGTTGGAAGCAGTACTTTCTGGCCTTTGCAGGCGATGGCATTGTTCTTGCCATCGGCCTTCACACCGAGGGTAAAGTCAATGCCATCCACAGAAATTGAAGAAGGAAACAATTCGGCAGGTATGCTTACCCCGCTGGCATCAAATTTACCATTCTTTTTATAGCTGCTGCTGCTGAGGACATTCTCCTCAAAAGCCAGGGGCAGGGTGATGCTGGTGGGATTGAACAGCTTCTCGGCCGGTTTCTCCAACTGCAGCCTGAAACTACGGATTGCAAATTTATCCATGCTGATGATCAGTTTCCCGTTTACAGGCTGTATGTCGGCTACAGTGCGCTCCTGTCCGTCAACTTCCCACGCCTTCACAACCTTCGAGAAGAAGCTGATCTCTGCATTTTCGGTTGTTTTCCCGAGCAGTTCCTGTACGCGGATAATGATATCATTATTGTTCTCGGCTTTTTTTATGGCCCTGACGTCAAGCTGGGGAGTGGATACTTTGACAAAAGAGACAGATTTGCCGAGAGCTCCCTGGTGAGGTGGCACCACGAAAGCCCTCACAGGCTGGTTCAGCATCCTGCCCTGCCATTCGGTGAGTGCGGTCCTCCAGTCACCCTTATGCGGATAGATGGCATAAATGAAATCATGGTTGCCGAAATCCTGGCAGGCCTGTTCATGGTAAGTATTGGCATGGGGGGTGTACAACAGGGTGAGGCGTAAGGTTTTATCGTCGGGCTTGTCGGAACCAAATTTGCAGTCTTCGAGAATGCTCACACCGAAATTTCCAGATTTATCGGTCAGGTCAAACCATTCACGGGATGGCACTTCGTATTTCTTTTCATTGTTTGTGGAGCGTTCGATACTGCCCAGGCCAAGGTTGTAGGTTGCGTTGACGTTTGATGCAGTGAGCGGGAAAGAAGCCTTGAGGCTCACCCCTGTTGACTGCCAGGCAACTTCGTTGCGTACGACGATGATTTCGTCGCCAGCCGCGAGGGAAATGTACTGCGTGAAATCGGAATTCCTCCCTTTACGCTCGATTTTAATAATATCGCAAAGCTTGCCGTCGTATACCAGGCTGATCTTTGCAGGGCCCTTTACGTAATCGATGGGCGGATTCTTACGGTCACGCCAGTCCATGTTCCATGCCGGCCAGTATTCGGGATACTCATGCAAAAACTGCAGCCGGGCCGGGGCAGAGAGCATTTCCCTGTTCTGGCGTTTATCGAAGATACTGCTGATATCCCCGTTATCATTGACGCTCACTTTAAGGAATTCGTTTTCCATGGTATTCCTGCCGGCTTTAAGCGCAGTTTTCACTTCCGACTGTTTTGCTGAAGGCTGAACGTCAAACACCGAGATCCCCACCGGGGGCAGGGAAGCGAGGAAAATAATGCGTATGGAATGCTTCGTACGGTATTGGATCTGAACAGGAACCTCTTTATCGTCAGGCCCAAGAACTTTCACAAACTCCGGAGGCGCATCGGGATAATTGAGTTCCACGTCAACAATGGATTTTCGGGCTATGGCAAGCGGGTTGTAAACAGCCACTGCCTGCCCGGTAACACGGGTATCCATGCCGTGGATCACCGAGGCGGCGGATGAGAGCAGGGCCCCGGAAAACAGGTTAAGGCTCAGGACTTCATCGTTCCATGCGTATTCGTATGCTTTTGGAATGCAGGTTCCCGGCAGTATGTCGTGCATCTGGCTTCCAAGTACAAGCCACCATGCTGAATTTAACTGCGACTGCGGATATCTGACTCCTCCGGCCAGGTCTGCAAATACGGCAAGCGGCTCAGCAGCCATTGCCAGTTGCTCATTCTTCCTGTTCCAGCGTTTCATGTAAGCCTGTGAGGTGATGGAACCCGCCGAATGCTGGGTTAGAAGAAGATCTCCTGAGTAAGTGGGCAGTTTAGCGGCCTGGACCTCGGTAAGGTCCCTGAAAAGCTGGTCGGATGAACAGAGGTAGAGTTTTATTTTGCTGTCGGGGTTGTTAAGCGAACCAACAGCATTTTTTACAGCCTCCGTTGAAGGAGAACCACCAATATCCCCGGTTCCATAATACCTGTAGTCGGCATAAACACCATATTTGCGCCCGTTCTCAAGAACACGGTCAACCCATTTCTTAACGGTATCGCAGCGGAATTCAACATCACCTCCATAGTCGGTGGCATTCAGCGCAGCAACCACTCCCCTGCCATCGGTGCCTCTCCAGTTGCCGATGTTAAAAGGAATCCCTACGGCAGAGCCCCATACCAGCTTTTGAGTCGAAAAACCTTTTATTCCTGCATGGGCCAGAGCCGATGGCAGGTGTGCCTGGAACCCGAAGCAGTCGGGGAGAAGGAAATCCACACTCTCTTTCCCGAATTCGGAGCGGAAATAATTATTCCCGTATAAAACCTGCCGGATTATTGATTCAGGCGAAGGGATATTTGCATCGCATTCATCAACGGATGATCCTCCCACAAACCACCTTCCCTGGTTGATGTATTTTTTTAATTTTTCATAACGTTCGGGATAATATTCCTTCATCATTTTATAACGTCTTGCACCGGTAAAAGTGAATACATAGGATTTGAACTTTTCAAATAATGCGAAGTTGTCGTCCATCGTGGCTTTGATGAATTTATTTATGGTTTCCTCGTAGTCCCATCTCCATTGGGTATCCAGGTGGGCGTATCCTACGGTATATAACACCGGGTCGGTATTGAGGTCGTACCTTGGAGTGGTTTTTTTTACTTCCGGTTGTGACATTGCCTTTTCACACAGGATGAAAAGGAAAATTAAAAGAATGGCTGAATATTTCATAAGTGCTTGATTGCTTGCTTTGACCTCCAGGTTGCCCTGCTTGGACCCAAAAATAGGTAAAATACGGGGAATCCCTGTCGGTTTCCATAAATCCTTTTGTAAAAATAGACAATTTTTTATTCAGGAAATCCATACCTTTGCCCACACTAATAAAAGGAGGGTGTTTCATGAAAAAATTAGGCTTGATTTTGCTTATCGGTGTCATCCTGGCATCGTGTGCAGGGAAGAAGGACAGCTACACGATTGTCGGTAAAATTATAGGCTCCGACAGCGGGACTGTTTACCTTCAAAAATTTGAGGTGTCGGATTGGGTCAAGATTGATTCGGCTAAACTTGAAAAAGGTTCATTTACGTTCAAAGGCAAGATTGGTTTACCCGAGATGTGGTTTATCACTGATAAAAGCAAGCTGTTTTTGCCTGTTTTTATTGAAAATTCAAAGATCAGCGTTGAAGTCTATGCCGACAGCGTTGACAAATCGACCATCACAGGTTCTGCAACCCACGACATGTTTAAACTGTACAAAAAGCAGAATGACAGTATCAATAAGCTGATGGAGGCCTGTTACCAGGAATACAAGGCAGCCAAGGATGCAAATGATACTTTGAAAATGAAGAAGGCTGATTCAGCTTCCGACCTGCTTGATAAAGCGGTGAAAGCAAATATTGTTTCTTTCGCAAAGACTAATCCCAAAAGCGTGGTTGGTCCTTACCTTATCATGCGATCGGCCTACCAGTTTGAATTGCCCGAGCTCCAGGAAGCTTCAGCTTCATTCGATACCAGCCTGAACAAATCAACCTATGTTGAGACGATCAGGAAAAGAATTGATGTTTTGAAAGCCGTACAGATAGGCCAGGTTGCTCCGGATTTCACCATGAACGACACAACCGGGAAAGCGTTCACCCTATCTTCACTCAAGGGAAAACTCCTGCTGGTTGATTTCTGGGCATCATGGTGCGGCCCCTGCAGGGGTGAAAACCCCAATGTGGTAAAGGCTTATAAGGGATACAATAAAAAGGGCTTTGACGTCCTTGGCGTTTCATTCGACAAAGACCATGCAAAATGGGTTAAAGCCATTAAAGATGACGGTCTCACCTGGAACCACGTTTCGGATCTCCAGGGTTGGGGCAATGCTGCCGGAAAACAATACGGCATCATGTCGATCCCCGCTAATGTGCTGCTCGACAAGGATCTTAAGATCATCGGCCGCAACCTTAGAGGCGAAGACCTGAATAAAAAGCTCATGGAATTGCTCGGGCCTCCGGCTGCCGAAAAGAAAGCCGTTGCAAAAAAAGGAAAGAAGTAAAAATAATCCTGTAAAGCCGCCGCCGGGATAATTTTATCCCGGCGGCGGCTTTATCTCTAATTTCCAGGCTTTAATTTGCTCATCATGATCAGAAAGATTTTTCTCCTAGCATTGTTTTTTACGTCGGTAAGTTGTTTTGCACAGAACTCAATAGACGCAAGGGTTCAAAATCTCGGGAAGGCAAAGATTTACCTGCTAAGCATTTATGGTGAAAGGACCAGGCTGGTCGATTCCACCCTGAGTGATTCCCTCGGGCGGCTGCACTTTAACCTGCCCCCGGGAATCCCTGCCGGACTGTACCGGCTGGGCTGGACTAAAACAGGATTTGTAAACCTTATCCTCAATCGTGAGAATGTTAATTTTGAGACTTATACCAGTGCACCGGAGGATTCGCTGAAGATAATTTCATCTGAGGAAAATATGATATTGCAATCCTTTGCCGCCATGACAAGGACCAACCAGTCAAAGCTGGAACTCCTGATGCCCGTTGTGGATTTTTATCCCGTGAAGGATGAACTGTACAAAAAAGTAGCTGCTGAGTTTGAGACCATACAGATGGTTCAGCTTGCATTCCTTGATTCCATGTTTCAAAAACATCCTGGTTTTTATGCAATGAGGATGGAAAAGGCTTTACAAACCCCTTTTCTCTCGGCCCGGCTATCAACGGATTCACGCATGGAATACCTTAAGCAGCATTACTGGGATAAGGTGGATTTCAGGGATACCGCCCTTCTCAGGAGTAACGTATTTGCCGATAAGATAATCTCATACCTTGCTATTTACCAGAACAGCCACCTTAACCAGAAGCAGCTTGAAACCGAATTTATCAAGGCGGTCACAATTGCCCTGGGTGCGGCTTCGGTAAGCCCGGATACATACAAATTCATGCTGGATTATCTGGTTGGGGGTTTCGATAAATACCATTTCGATGATGTTATAACATATATCGCCGACAATTTCCAGGATCCGTTTTCCTGCGAAGATGCTGCTCGTAAATCGGCTTTACAAAAGAAACTGGATAATTTTAAAAAACTTTCGGTGGGCAAGATCGCACCGGGCATTGAAGTGCCTGATATGAAAGGGATTAATGTGAATCTCCTGTCCTTGAAAAACGATTACACCCTGCTTGTTTTCTGGTCCAGCCAATGCCCTCACTGCACCGATATGATGCCAAAGCTGAAAGCCTGGTACGATAAGCAGAAAACAAAGAAGATGGAAGTAATGGCTGTTTCCCTTGATACTAGTAAAAACGACTGGACCTCATTCATCAAAAAGGAGAAGCTTAACTGGATCAATGTTTCAGAACTTAAAGGATACTTGGGGAAGGCCGAGGATGAATACAACGTATATGCCACTCCCACGACGTACCTTCTCGACAGGGATAAAAAAATCATTGCAAAACCGATCACCTGGCGGGAGCTGGAACAGGCCCTCAACCAGAATATTAATTAGCTTATGTACGAGTACCTTAAAGGAAGGCTTGTCGAAAAAAACCCCGCCTCTGCAGTGATCGATTGCAACGGTGTTGGTTATTTGCTGAACATCTCAGTGTATACTTATTCCAGGCTTGGCGATGAAGAAAGCTGCCTGTTATACACCCATCTGGTAGTGAGGGAGGATGCCCACATGCTTTTTGGATTTATCGACCTGGTCGAAAGGGATCTCTTCCGTCACCTGATCAGTGTTTCGGGAGTAGGAGTGAATACGGCAAGGATCATTCTCTCATCCCTTAATCCCCTGGAAGTTACTCAGGCTATCGTGGATGGGAATGCCCCTATGCTTCAAAGAATTAAAGGTATCGGAAGCAAAACTGCAGAGCGCATTATCATTGACTTGAAAAACAAACTCTCCAGGAACCTGATTCCTTCTGAAAAATCAGGGGTTTTACACAATACTAACCGGGAAGAAGCGTTATCTGCATTAAGCATTTTGGGTTTTCCCAAGGTGCTGGCGGAGAAAGTATTAAACAAGATTATTGAAACTGAAGGCTCCGGCTTATCGGTGGAACAGCTTATCAAACAGGCGTTAAGGATGTTATAGCGTTTGTTTGTGCGATTTCGCTTATCACAGCTAACGGAAGAAAACGGAATTGGTGAACTACTTTAACATTGCTGTAAAATACTGTCTTGTCTTACTGGTTCTCCAAGGTTTTGCGATACCGTCCGTTTCCGGGCGGCCGGGGCAGAGCTTTGGACGGACCCCTGCTTTCTTTTTTGCCGCCGATACAAGCAAGTCTTCCGATACCACAATGAAGTTTCCCTTCAGTTATGATGCCACCCTCCCGGGGGCAGGCAAAACCAGTCCGCTTTACCTTAAAAATCCGCCAAACATCAAGACTGTCGTAGAATACGACCCTACCACCCACCAGTACTACAATGTTTACAAGATCGGCAACGAAACATACAGGATCCCGACCACCATGTCGTTCAGCGAATACCAGGACCAGGATATGCAGAACATCCTGCAGAGTTATTGGAAAGAGAGGGCTGAGGCGGCAGGAATGGATAATTCCAAAGGTGTGATCCCGAAGATTCGGATCCCGGGAAAGTTATTTGAAACCATCTTCGGAAACAATACCGTTGACATCCGCCCCCAGGGATCTGCACAGATCGATTTCGGCATCGTCTCGAACCGCAGGGATGACCCCATGCTGAATACACGACAGAGAAGGCAGACCAATTTCGACTTTAATGAAAAGATCCAGATGAACGTGATCGCCAAGATCGGCGATAAAATTGAATTCAAGATCAACTACAATACCCAGGCCACTTTCGATTTCGAGAACACCCTCAAACTCAAGTACGAGGGGAAGGAAGATGACATCATCCAGCTTATCGAGGGCGGGAATGTTAACATGCCCCTGAATACAACGCTTATCAAAGGCACCGAAAGTCTTTTTGGTATAAAAACCAAGCTCAGGTTTGGAAGGCTCACCGTCACAGCCCTTTATTCCCAGCAGAAAAGCGAGACCAAAAGCATTACAGTTCAGGGGAATGCACAAACGAACAAGTTCAGGCTCAGGGCCGATGAATATGAAGAAAACAGGCATTTCTTCATAGCCCAATATTTTAGAGATCATTACAATAACGCCCTGAAATCCCTTCCCCTTATCAACTCATCTGTAAATATTCTTAAAATTGAAGTCTGGGTCACCAACATTGGGGCTGCCGTTACCGAGAACCGCAATATCGTAGCATTCCAGGACGTGGGAGAATACAATCCTTACAACAAGCAGCAGTTTTCGCCGAACCCCGGGAATTCACTTCCTGATAATGCTTCGAACACCCTCTTCTCCAGGTTGATGCCCAATTCGGCCGACTCCGCTAAAGTCCGCAATATCAATACTGTTACCGATTACCTTAAAGGCGCTCCTTACTTCCTGGTTTCGGGTTTGGATTTCGAAAAGATTGAGAGCGCCCGTAAACTTCTGCCCACTGAATATTCCTTCAACGCCAGGCTAGGTTTCATCTCCCTCAATACCAACCTCAACTCGGATCAGACTCTTGCTGTCGCTTACCAGTACCAGATAGTAGGGAATCCCAAGATCTACCAGGTGGGGGAATTTTCGGACCAGGGGATCAATACACCTAAAGGCCTTGTGGTTAAACTGTTAAAGAGCACTTCGCTGAATACCCGCATCCCGATGTGGAACCTGATGATGAAGAATGTGTATTCACTGGGGGCATACCAGGTACAGGCCCAGAATTTCACTTTGAACGTGCTTTACAACGGTAACTCCAACGGAGTGCCCACCGCTTACATCAGCGAAGGCAGGATCAAGGGAATTCCCCTGCTGAGGGTTTTGGGTTGGGATAACCTGAATATGCAGAACAATCCCCCGCCCGACGGAATGTTCGACTTCATCGACCAGGCGGCGACCATGGGAGGGAACATACAGGCATCCAACGGAAGAGTGTTTTTTAATGTTCTTGAGCCATTTGGGCAGTCGTTGAGAGATTCAATCCTTGACGACAATGACCCAGCCGGGTCCAGGGCTATTTCAAATAAATACTGCTTCGACTCCCTGTATACCCTTACAAAATCCCAGGCCAGGCAATATCCCGACAAGAACAAATTCGTCCTCGACGGGTTTTATAAATCCACCACAGGTTCCGAGATCTCCCTCAACGCCCTCAATGTTCCCCAGGGCTCGGTCAAGGTCACTGCAGGAGGTGTGCTACTGAGCGAAAATGTTGACTACACTGTGGATTACACCCTGGGCCGGGTGCGTATCATCAATGAAGGACTGCTGAATTCGGGAACCCCGATAAATATCACTCTCGAAAGCAACCAGATGTTTAATATTCAGACCAAGCGCCTTATGGGAGCCCACCTGGATTACAAGCTGAACAAGGATTTCAACCTGGGTGCCACGATCATGAACCTGAATGAGCGCCCGCTCACCCAGAAGGTTAATTACGGGGATGAGCCTATGTCGAACACGATCTGGGGCTTTAACCTTTCATACCGCACTCAGTCTCGCCTGATCACAAAGCTTGTCGATGCCCTTCCGTTCATAGCCACAAAAGCCCCGTCCAATGTGGCTGTGGATGCTGAATTTGCAGATTTCATCCCCGGGCATTCGAAAGCCATCGGCAAAACCGGAACCACTTACATCGATGATTTTGAAGGAGCACAGTCGACTATTGATCTTAAGAATATCGGCACCTGGTACCTTGCTTCCACACCCCAGATGCAAACTTCCCTTGGAATGTTCCCCGAGGCGGCGCCAAGCACGGAACTTGGTTATGGATTTAACCGTGCAAAACTGGCATGGTACATCATCGACCCCTTGTTTTATGATAAAAACACCAGCCTGGTGCCACCCAATGTTTCGGTTCAGGAACTTTCGAAAAATGCCGTAAGGCAGGTGTGGGAAACCGAAGTCTTCCCCAATAAGCAGCCATTGAACGGTGTGCCTGTCAACCTGGCTGTTTTCAACCTGGCGTATTACCCCCAGGAAAAGGGACCCTATAATTACGATGTTCAGGCTACGGCGTATTCTAAGGGCCTTAACGCCGACGGTACGCTGGCAGCTCCGGAAACACGATGGGGCGGCATTATGCGAAGGATAGAGACCACCGATTTTGATGCAGCCAACGTACAGTACATACAGTTCTGGATGATGGATCCCTTTGCTGATTCAACCAATTCAAATAATTCAGGGGATCTTTACTTCAACCTCGGGGATGTTTCGGAAGATATCCTGAGGGACGGCAGGAAAAGCTATGAAAATGGGTTGCCTACCTCCTCCCTTGTTATAAATGTGGATACTACGATCTGGGGCAGGGTTCCCAGCCTGCAGGCCCTTGTGGATGCATTTGACAATGACCCTGCATCGCGGCCATACCAGGATGTTGGTTATGACGGCCTTATGGATGCCGATGAAAGGACTTTCTTTGACACAAAGTACCTGAGCAAGATCAAAACTGTTTTTGGACAGGGTTCCCAGGCGTATAAAAGCGCCTATGCCGACCCCTCCTCCGATGACTATCATTATTTCAGGGGATCCGACTATGACAATGACCCTGCTTACAGCAGTGTCCTGGCAAGGTACAAGATGTTCAACGGACCCGACGGCAACTCGCCTACACAGGCCCAGTCGCCCGAATCGTATCCCACACTTGCAACAACAATCCCCAATGTGGAGGATATAAACAGGGATAACACCCTGAGTGAAGCCGAACGTTATTACCAGTATGTGGTCCACCTGAAGAAGGACCAGATGCAGGCAGGTATGAACTACATCAATAACGTTTATTATGCAACCAATATTCCTTTAGCCGACGGGCAAAGGGGAGCCGTAAAATGGTACCAGTTCAAAATTCCAATCAGGACCCCCGATAAGGTAGTCGGCAGCATTACCGACTTTACATCGATCCGTTTCATGCGTATGTTCTTTAAAAATTTCCAGAACCCTGTCGTTTGCCGTTTTGCAACCCTAGAGCTTACCCGCGGTGAATGGAGGAAGTACACCAATTCACTGCTCTCACCGGGAGAATATATCTCGGACAACCAGCAGAGCCAGACCACTTTCGACATCGCCACAGTTAGCATTGAAGAGAACGGGAGCAAACAGCCTATCCCATACGTAATGCCCCCGGGGATACAAAGGGAGACCAACTGGGGGTCGACCAATATGCAGAAGCTTAATGAACAGTCCATGTCGTTCAAGGTATGCAGTCTTGTCGACGGCGATGCACGTGCTGCCTATAAAACCTGTGAATTTGACTTCCGTCAGTTCAAGTTCCTGAATATGTATGTGCATGCCGAAAAGTCGATTCAGAGCCAGGACGTCAAGACAGGCGACCTTACTGTTTTCATCAGGATAGGTTCTGACTTTACCGATAATTATTACGAATACGAAATCCCGCTGCAATTCACTCCCTGGGGAACCAGCGCAAACAACCCTGATGCGATATGGCCTGATGCCAATGCCTTCAATATAGACCTGAGCAGGCTGGTACAGGTGAAATACAACCGCCTGGTCGTCATGGCCCAGCATGGGGCAAATACCAGCCTTTCGTATCCTTATTCGGAAACGGACGGGGCCAACAAGATCACCATCGTGGGTTCTCCTACCATAAGCGACATCAAATCCATCATGATCGGAGTGCGCAACCCGAAAAAAGGAGGGCAGAATAAGGATGATGACGGACAGGCAAAATGTGCCGAGATCTGGGTGGATGAACTTCGTTTGACAGGTTTCAACAAGAAGGGCGGATGGGCTGCCACGGCAAGGCTTGCAGTAGACCTGGCCGACCTGGGCCGTGTGCAGTTGACCGGCAGTTATTCCAGCGCGGGTTTTGGATCGCTGGAACAAAAACAGACCGAGAGGGCCATGGAAGCCATCACTATGTTCGGTTTCGATGCCGACCTCGAACTCGGCAAATTCTTCCCGGTAAAATCAGGGGTGAGAATTCCCTTCCATTTCGATTATTCATTGCAGAAAAATACGCCACAGTACGACCCTCTCAACCCTGACCTGCTGCTGTCGGATGTGCTGAAGGTGTTTAATACAAAGGCACAAAAAGACTCCATAAGAGGGATCACCGAAGGGTATACCTACAGGAAAAATTTCAACCTTATGAACGTAAGGAAGGAAAGGACCAATATCAAGAAAAAACCCCGGATCTATGATATTGAAAATTTCAACATCAGTTATGCCTATTCCGAAATTTTCCACAGGGATGTGGATATAGAGTACGACCTGCAGAAAAAATACATAGGTGGCTTCGGGTATAATTACAGCGCTGTTCCTGTTGTTGTCACCCCTTTCACCAAGGTCAAATTCCTCAGGTCGAAATACCTTTCGCTTATCCGGGATTTCAATTTCTCTTACCTGCCAAAGTCATTCTCTTTCAGGACGGATATGACCAGGGATTTTGAAGCGCGTAAGTTCAGGAACAAGACCGATGCCATTGTCCCTATGGAAACCTTTTATATCAAGGACTGGAACTGGAACAGGGTGTATGACCTGAAATGGGATCTTGCAAAATCATTGAAGGTGAGCCTTGTCGCCAATGCCCAGGCCTTTGTGAATGAGCCGCCCGGTGTGATCGACAACTCCAACCGTTCACAGGTATGGAGCCAGATATTATCGTTCGGGACCATGAATATGTACAACCAGGCCTTCAGCATCACCTGGGACCTCCCGTTCTCAAAGATCCCGGTACTCGACTGGATCTCCCTCACTGCCGGTTACCAGGGAACTTACCGATGGACGGCAAGCGCCCTCTCAATACAGTCGACATACGGGAACCTGGCCGAGAATAACAGTACCAAGGCCCTTAACGGCTCACTCAATTTCGTCAACCTTTACAATAAAATACCATACCTGAAAAAAATCAATGCCGGCTCCCAGAAAAAATCACCGACAGACAGGGGCCCGGCCAGGCCTCCCGAAAAGAATGCCAAAACAGCCAGCCTTGATTCACTTAAAAATAAAAAGCCCGACAAGGATATCGGCAAGATGATTCTCGACGGGACTTTGCGCGTATTGATGGCCGTAAGGACAGCCAAGTTTACATATACGCAGGCCAGCGGAGTGCAACTTCCCGGTTTCTTTCCCCGCCCGGAGGCATTGGGAAACAACTGGTCGCAAAATGCTCCCGGACTGGGATTCGTATTCGGTGACCAAAAGGATATAAGGCAGAAAGCCGGCGACAGGGGATGGATCACCACCGACTCAGTACAGAATACGGCTTATGCCAATAAATTCACCGAAAATCTCAATATCAGCGTTTCGGTTGAACCTGTGAGGGATCTCCGTATCGAGATCAATGCCACGAAAAATTCTTCCTCAACCAGGCAGGAATATTACAAATGGTCCCCCACATCCCAGGCATTTGCCTCGTTTTCGCCCTCGGAATCAGGGACTTTTACCATGTCGACCATCATGATTGCCACTTCTTTCGATAAAGAGGATAAGTTCGGGGTCTCGCCTGCCTTTGAAAAACTTAAACAGATCAGGAAGCAGATCGCCGAACGATACGCAGCCCAGAACCCCAATTCAACAGGAACCAACGACTCAACGGGATTTCCTGTCGGTTACGGGCCGGTGGACCAGGATGTTTTAACAACTGCTTTCCTTGCGGCCTACAAGGGAAGGGACCCTGCCAAGATCAAGCTCACAGCATTCCCCTCGATCCCCCTGCCAAACTGGAGGATCACTTATGATGGTCTTGCCAAGCTGCCATGGATAAAGACATTCCTGAGGACCCTGACCATAACGCATGCCTATATCTGCACCTATACGGTAAGCAATTTCGTTTCAAACATCCAATACGCTGAGACCATGGGATCTCCGAGCGTGCTCGATGATGCGGGGAACTTCATCCCTGCCCGGCAGATAGGGGTCATGACCATCAACGAACAATACAGTCCACTCATCAGGATTGACCTTGGGTTCATCAACAGCCTGCTTGCCAATTTTGAAATGCGGCGCTCCCGGGCCCTCAGTTTCAGTTTTTCGAATAACCAGCTTACCGAGGTCTCATCCAATGAATTCATCGTAGGTTTGGGTTACAGGATCAAAGGGATAAAGCTTAATTTCTCGGGAGTCCTGGGTGGCGGCAAGAAAGCAAAGACAAAGAGCGACCTGAACCTGAAAGTGGACTTCAGCATCAGAAAGAACAGGACAACCCTGCGCAGGGTGGACCAGGACATAAACCAGATCTCGGTGGGGCAGCAGGTCATGAACATCAATTTTACAGCCGATTATAACCTCAGCCAGAAGTTTAACGTTCAGTTCTATTTTAAAAAGGATATCAACACCCCTTATGTCTCGAACCAGTACCGCACTTCGAACACCCAGGGAGGACTGGCGCTAAGGTTTACGTTGTCACAGTAAGTGGTGAGAATTCGGGCGACATTAAGGGGAATGGCGCAAAAGCCATTAATTGAAGGTTCTCCGGTAAAAAGGACTGATACTCCGATTAATTTGTAAGCTTTCCGGCAAACTTCCGACATTTCGGGCATGAAAACCAAGGTTGTCACCGTTTTTACCCACATCATCGCCTGGACCATTTTCCTGAGCCTGCCTTATATTTTCAGGCCAAAGCCTATGATGGGCCCCGAGATGCAGGAGACCATCAGGGCATATTTCATTGCCCGTTTCCTGCTCTTCAACGTTTTCCTGATCACCTTGTTCTATGTGCATGCATACTGGATGCTACCGAAGCTTTTTAATAAAAAATTCATCATACTCTATGCCACCCTGGTTGTGGTTCTTTTTGTCTTGTTTTTACTGCTGAGGGAACTGTTTTTCACACGGCCGATGCCTGTGCGGAGGGGAGAAATGGATGCACCGCCGGGCTTCGACCTGTTCAGGCCCGACCGTATCGAATTTATGTTCCTCTTCTTTGTGATCATGGCGATAAGTGCCGGGATATGGATAGTGCAGGAATGGATGATTGCCGAGAAAAAAGCCAAGTTGATAGAAGCGGAAAGGATGACCATGGAGCTTTCATTTTTAAGGTCCCAGATCAACCCCCATTTCCTGTTCAACACCCTGAACAGCATCTACAGCCTGGCCCTGCTTAAGAGTGACGCCACTGCCGACGCGGTGATGAAGCTGTCGGACATGATGAGGTATATTACACAGGAAGCCCATGCCGACCAGGTTCCCCTTGAGATGGAACTAGAGTACATCAGCCATTATGTGGAACTTCAGAAGATCAGGCTGGGTGAAAATGTGAAAGTCCAGATGAGCCTTACAGGCAGCTTTGCAGGTTTCAGCATTGCCCCCCTTATCCTTATGCCCTTTGTCGAAAATGCATTCAAATACGGCATCAGCAACCATGAACCGGCGCCGGTCATCATAGAAATCATCATGGTCTACAACCTGCTTACCCTTAAAATATCCAACAGGATCTTTGTCGACCGCAAGGCTGACCAGGCTCCCGGCTTGGGTATAAGCAATACCCGGCGGAGGCTTGCTCTCTCTTATCCCGACCACCACGAACTGAATATTTCCGACAATGGGCAGATCTATATGGTTAACCTGATGATCCAGCTTTCATGATCCGCTGTATTGCTATCGATGACGAGCCGCTGGCTCTCCAGGTAATTATAAAGTATGCTTTTGAAACGCCCGCGATCAACCTGCTGGAGACTTTCACCGATGCCATCCAGGCGACAGCCTACCTGAAATTAAACCCTGTTGACCTGATTTTCCTGGATATCCAGATGCCCGACATCAGCGGGATCAGGTTTTACGAGAACCTGAAGGACAAGCCCCTGGTGATTTTTACTACGGCTTTTTCAGAGTATGCAGTCAAGGGATTTGAGCTGGAAGCCCTGGATTACCTGGTAAAACCTGTGAAATTCGACAGGTTCGTCAAAGCGGTGGAAAAAGCCAGGAAAGCCCTTGAGCAGCGCAACTCAAGCGCCGATCCACAAATGGAATCCATTTTCGTCAAATCAGAATACCAGAATGTCCGCATCCCCGTCAAAGACATCAGGTATATCGAAGGACTGGATGATTACATCAAGATCCATCTTGAGAATTCGACCAAACCCCTGCTTTCGCTGATGAGCCTGAAAAGCATGATGGAAAAACTTCCTGCAGGTCAGTTCATGAGGGTTCACAGGAGCTATATCGTACAATTGAAAAACATCCGGAGCATCCACAACCGCTTTATATCGCTTGGCGATACGAAGATCCCCGTTGGCGAGACGTACAACGATACTGTGCAGGAATGGCTCTCGGGTTTCTGATCCTTCCGGTTCTCCGGTAAATTTTCAGCATTCACCTATTAATTTCTTCGGGGACCTGTGTCCTCTGTAGTTTTGGTTCAATTATTCCAACCGATAAACACCAGGATTATGAAAGCTTACTGTTTCAGGGATATTGCCATCGTTTCCCTGGTTTCTTTTTTTATTGTCTGCGGATGTTGTCTTCCCAGGGTTTTTGCAGGCGGCAAGGGTTCGCAGGAAACGAAGAGATCCCAGGGGGCCTATCCTTGTTTTTACCAGGAATTGTTCAGGGCCGACGGTAGTTTGAGCGAATGGCCGTCGAAGATGTTCTATGATAATGCTGATGCAAACCTGCTTTATGCCATAGCAAATGATTCATCCCGTTTGTATTTCTGCATACAGGTCCTTGACCCGGACGAGCAGTTGAGTATACTCCATGATGGCTTTAGCTTTACTATTGAAGCCAACGGCAAGAAAAAAGAATCCTGTTTAGTTAAGTTTCCATTTGGCGAAGTAAGACCCTATGGGGCTCCTCCTGCTGCCGGTCCGGGCGATCGCCCGGACCAGGGCAGCATGAACGCACAGGTCCGGGAAAAAAAGAATCCCCAGGCCCCTCCCAAAGGCATAGGCACTGTAAGACAAAGGGCCCGCAGGTTCCAGGCAAATGTCAGTCTCTCGGGTTTCTGCGAGGGGATCGACGGAACTTATTCCCCCCTTTCTCTTCTGCCGGGTGTTGAAACAGCCCTGGCTTACGATTCTACAGGTTCACTCGTAATTGAAACCGCCATCCCCCTGTCTTATTTCAAAGAAGATCTGAGGACGGCTAAGTACCTTACCCTTGGCTTTGTCATTAAAAACTCGGTCAGCGGAAAGCCACAGGAAGGCCAGGGCGTCAGGCCAGGCGGAGGAGGCGCAGAGGGCAGCGGAGGAATACAAATCGAAGGCACAGGCGGACAGGCCGGTATGAGTGGAGGTATTGGCAGCGCTCAGGGTGGAGGTCAGGGTGGAAGCCCGGGAGGCGGACAGGGAGGAATGGGAGGAGGACCCGGAGGCGGACAGGGCGGTATGGGCGGCGGTCCCGGAGGCGGCGGCCATGGCGGTGGTCCCGGAGGCGAACCTCCCCGGGATTCAGGTTCCCAATCCCAGTCAAAAAACTTCAAGATCTCGCATAAATTCTCCATAGCTCCAAGGCCATGAAACCTTGTAAACCTGTAAGGACTTTTTCGGAAGGGAATAAACCGATATTGAGCCCGGGGCAGAACCCCGGACCCGGGTTTCTCCCCGGGAGGACGGGGAATTTACCAGGAGTGATCAAAATACTGATTGTATCGCTTTTACTGTCTTATGGAGCCAAGTCTGAGGCAGGACAGGTAGTATCCGATTCAGCCTGGACTCTCGAAAAATGCATAGCCTATGCACTGAGCAACAATATCCAGGTGAAAAAAGCAGGAGTTACCATCAGGATAAGCGAAGCCACTGCAAGCCAGGTGAAATCGTCCAGGTACCCTTCGCTCAATGCAGGGGTGAACCAGAGTTATGCCTGGAACAACCAGCAGGTAACCATTACCAGCGGTAACCTGGTTGGCTATGCAGGGACAAACATATCGGTAAACTCAAATTTAACTTTGTTTAACGGGTTTAAGATCAACGGACAGGTGAAACAATCGAAAGTAAGCCTCGAAGCTGCTAAATATGACGCCGAAACAACCAGGGAATCAATAATCCTGAATATTCTTAACGCATACCTGCAGGTTCTCTACGCCGAAGAACAGGTGAGAAACAGCCGCAAACAGGTCGAACTGACCGAACAGCAACTTGAGTTATCATCCGAGCGGCTGAACCTGGGTGCATCCTCCAGGTCAGATTACCTGCAGGTTAAATCACAGCTGGCCAGCGAAAAACAAACCTTTGCTACCTCCGAAAGCAGCCTGGCCATGGATCGCATCACCCTTATCCAGCTTATGGAACTCCCGGCCGATACCTCCCTCCTGGTTTATCACCCGGTTCTCGACCCACGGTCTTTGCTCTCCATTCATCCGAAAGCTGATTCGGTATACAAGATTGCCCTTACCGTCAAACCCCAGGTTAAAAGCGCTGCCTTCAACAAGGAATCGGCCAAACTGAATGTGAAGATCGCCAAAGCCGATTATTATCCTTCATTATCACTGAGCGCAGGCCTGGGAATGAATTTTGCCGCTTCAGGGCAGCAGCAGGTTTCCTTCGATGACCAGATCAGCCCTACAGTCGGGATCTCGCTCAACATCCCCATATACCAGAACTACAAGGTGAAATCCAGCGTAAGCATTGCCCGGCTCAATACCACGAATGCCGAACTCGACGAAACCAATATCAGGAACCAGCTCAGGAAATCCATAGAACAGGGAGCCCAGGATGTGGTTTCTTACTGCAGGGAATACGAATCATCACTTGAGCAGTATGATGCTGCCTATGAATCATACCTTGTAGCCGATGAAAAGTTCAGGCAGGGACTGATAAGCTCAGTGGATTTTCTTGTGCAGAAAACGAATCTTATCATTGCCGAAGGCACTCTTCTGCAGTCAAAATACAAACTCATTTTCAGCCGGAAGATCCTTGATTTTTATTCAGGAATTCCAATTACTATTTAATTTGATATTATGAAAATCAAGGTTCTTGTAATCTCCTTGTCATTACTGGTATTTGGATTGCTCGCCATCATACTTTCCAGGTCATGCGGCAGCTCGGTGAGCGGGCTTGACTATGAAACCGCCAGGGTTACGAAGGGTTCGGTACGAATCACTGTGACAGCGACGGGTACGATCCAGGCTATTCAAACCGTGAAGGTCGGGACCCAGGTATCGGGTAAGATCAGTAAGATCTACTCCGACTACAATACCCGGGTCAAAGCAGGGCAGCTGCTTGCCGAACTTGACCGCAAACCCCTGGAAACCCAGCTTACGATCTCACAGGCTTCGCTGGATGATGCAAATGCTGTGCTTACATACCAGACTGCCACATACAACCGCACCAAAGCTTTGTTTGAGAAGAAACTCATTGCCGAAAGCGCTTATGACGAAGCTTTTTACAATTATCAGAAGGCAAGGATCCAGATTAAAACGGCCCAGTTGAATTTTGACCAGTCGAAGATCAATCTTGAATATGCTTTCATCTATTCTCCCATCGATGGTGTTGTGCTGGACCGGGCAGTGACCGAGGGGCAGACCGTGGCGGCCTCTTACAGCACCCCCACCTTGTTTACCATAGCCCACGACCTCACACAGATGCAGGTGGAGGCTTCGGTGGATGAGGCGGATATCGGTTATGTGAAGCAGGGCCAGAGGGTCAGTTTTACGGTGGATGCCTATCCCGACGACCAGTTTACGGGTGAAGTCACCCAGATCAGGCTTCAGCCTGTAACCACATCCAACGTGGTAACCTACACCGTCATCATCCAGGCCCCTAACAAGGAACTGAAACTCATGCCGGGGATGACCGCGAGCATCACTGCCTACGTTAAAGAAGCAAATGCTGTGCTTATAGTCTCCAGCCAGGTCCTACGGTACAAGCCCGAAGGACGGGCAGCAGGACCGGCCGGAGTACCCGGAGGCCCGAGGGAAGGGCTTAAAAAAGAAGTCTGGGTAAAAAACGGCAAAAGTATTAAACCTGTATTCATCGAAACAGGGCTAGACGATGACCTGAATGTACAGATCATATCGGGGCTGAAGGAAGGTGATGAAGTTGTGATCTCTTCAACAGGGGGGGTGTCAACCGATACATCCCAAGCAAAAAAAGATACAGCCGAAAGCAGTCCGTTCATGCCGAAACCACCCAAAAGCAAAGGCAAGAACAGCGGCCCGCCTCCGCCACCAGGATAACACTCGTATCGTATTCAAAAATAATTTCGCTATTTCACTTTTTCGCTACTTAACGAATTCTCAATGTCAATCCTAAGCTTTCTCCAGATTGCCTTCGATGCCCTGCTTAGAAATAAAACACGGACCCTGTTAACCATGCTGGGGATCATTATCGGAGTGGCATCGGTGATCGATATGCTGGCGATAGGACAGGGTTCCAAGCGCAGCATCGAAAAGCAGGTATCCGACATGGGGTCAAACCTTATCATCATCATGCCTGCCATGCAATCCAGGGGAGGAGTGCAGTTAGGAAAAACGAACAGCCGCAGCCTGAGCCTGGAAGATGCCTCAGCCATTGCCGCAAACTGCAAGTCAATCGCCCTGCTTTCGCCCGAGGTAAGGAACAGCGGGCAATGTATTTACGCACATAATAATACGCCGACCGATATTTACGGGGTCAATGAACAATACCTTGGGATTAAAAAACTGTCCATCCTGAAAGGCCGGGTATTCACTGAGAAGGAGATCAGGTCGGCTGCAAAGGTTTGCCTTGTGGGGAAAACCGTGATCAAAAATCTTTTCGGGGATAATGTTTATCCCATCGGCTCCGTCATCCGCTTTAACAATATTCCCTTAAAAATAATAGGAGTTCTGAGCCCCAAGGGACAGAATACTTTCGGGCAGGACCAGGACGACCTGCTGGTGGCACCCTATACGACGGTACAGAAACGCATGCTGGCTATACAGCATTTACAGGGAATTTATGCATCGGCTGTTTCAGAGAAAGAATCACCCATTGCAGAAAAAGAAATAGAACGGCTACTCCGCTTCAGGCATAAGCTCAAAGGGGATACTGAAAATGATTTCGACATACGCACCCAGGAGGAACTCATTAAAACCTTCAGCTCGATCAGCGACATGCTCACTATACTCCTGGGTGCTATTGCCGGAATCTCGCTGGTAGTGGGCGGGATAGGGATCATGAACATCATGTACGTATCGGTGACGGAACGCACAAAAGAGATCGGGCTGAGAATGTCGCTGGGCGCCAAGCGTAAATCGATCATGATTCAGTTCCTTACCGAGTCAGTCCTCATCAGCGCCATTGGTGGTGTGATCGGGATCATCCTTGGAATCGCCGTTTCGGAAATTATTGCTTACTCCCTGCACTGGCCGGTTGTAATCCTGCCCCAGGCCGTGCTGCTTGCCTTCCTTTTCTGTTCAATGATCGGTACTTTCTTCGGATGGTATCCTGCCCGCAAAGCTTCCCGCCTCGATCCTATCGATGCACTCCGGTACGAATAAAAAAACCGGGGAAGCGGCTGTGTTCATTTATTTAAGCCTGATGGTAATCCCTTCCATCTTTCCCCGGGACAAACAAGACTCAACGGTTATGAGAAAATTGTTTGAATACTGCAAAATTACCCTTCCCCGGTGTATTGCAGTAACGAAATCGGTGAATGCCCTGAAACAATAGGTGAATGAGAGGAATCAGGGGAAATGCCTGCTGTATCCCTTCCATTGTTCCGGTTTTATCCTGAATTTCCTCCTGATCCCCCTTGAACTGTTAACAATAATTTCTTATTCCGGGCATTTTGGATAGAAGAAAAAATTGTAATTTTGAAAAAACTTAAAATAAAAAGTATATGAACGTTCCCGCTAATTTAAAGTACACTAAGGACCATGAATGGCTGAAAATTGATGGAGAACATGCTTATATCGGAATTACCGATTTTGCCCAGCATGAACTTGGAGATATCGTTTTTATCGAAGTTGAAACTGTTGGTGAGATACTTGAGAAGCATGAGTCATTTGGAACCATCGAAGCTGTAAAAACAGTTTCCGATATATATATGCCGGTTGGCGGGGAGATCCTTGAATTCAATGAAGCCCTGACCACCAATCCCGAGATCATCAACAAAGATCCTTATGTTGAAGGCTGGGTGGTGAAGATCAAAATCAGCAATGATAAGGAAGTTGGGGAATTACTGAGCCCCGAACTTTACCAGGCCCAGATCCAGGGCTGAAATACATAAAATTTCAGTGACTGCATTTCTCCGAAATAACCGCTGGAGCATACTCTGGGGTTTCTTCATACTTATTCTTCTGCTTATGCCAGGGACCATGATCCCCAGGGTTCCGTCATGGATTGACAAATTGCACCCCGATAAATTTGTCCACCTGTTTATTTTCGCTGTTTTTGCTTTCCTGCTGATACAGGGTTTTCGTAAGAAGGATAGCCCTGCCACCGTGCAGAAATATGCCCTGCTTTGGGCTATTCTCATCGGTTTGTTTATAGGCGGTTCAACTGAACTGCTTCAGGGTTGGGTAATCCCACTCAGAACAGCCGACTGGTATGATTTTTTTGCTGATTCCGCCGGGACCCTGGGAGTAGTGGCGGCCCTCGGGGCGCACAGGTTCCTGCTCAGCGAATAAACATCACCCAGTTGCATCTTTCGGATGGAAATGCTCCCAAACCACCTGCCCTTTAGCGTTGCCTATCGTTTCCTGCAGTTCAGGCAGTGAAGCGGTACGGATGTTTTTAACCGACTTGAACTTCCAGAGCAGTTTCTGGTTCAGAGTATATCCGATACCATCTATTTCCATCAGCTGGGGAGCCAGGGTCGCCTTTTCCCTCTGCTTCCGGTGGTGGGTAATCCCAAAACGGTGGGCTTCATCGCGCAGCTGCTGGATCACACGCAGGGTCTCGGATTTTTTATCCAGGTACATCGGAAGAGGATCGTTGGGATAATAGATCTCTTCAAGTTTTTTTGCAATGCCTATAATCGTGATCTTACCCTTAAGCCCAAGCTTCTCGAGGCTGGTCAGGGCGGAGCTCAGCTGGCCCTTACCCCCGTCGACCACAATGAGCTGGGGCAATGGTTTTTCATCGTCAAGCAGGCGTTTATAACGCCTGTAAATGATCTCTTCCATGGAAGCAAAATCATCGGGACCCTCCACGGTTTTAATGTTGAAATGCCGGTATTCGCTTTTATCGGGTTTCACATTTTTAAAACAGACCATGGCTGCAACAGGGAAAGAGCCCTGGATGTTTGAATTGTCGAAACACTCAATATGCACGGGGAGTTCCGGCATCCTGAGGTCCTTCATCATGGTGTCGAGTACCCGTTTGCTCTTATGTTCGGGATCTACAAGGTCCTTCTGCCTTTCCTTTTCAAGCTGGTAGTATCTGACATTCCTTTCCGA
This sequence comes from uncultured Bacteroidales bacterium, assembly GCA_903877385.1. GTDB lineage: Bacteria > Bacteroidota > Bacteroidia > Bacteroidales > FEN-979 > CAIRDP01. The sequence continues at coordinate 177,464 of CAIRDP010000020.1, read as the reverse complement.
GAGGTCCAGCAGCTTGCGTTTATCACCGATCTTCGGGATAACATAGGATATCCCCGGCATCTCAAAATCAGGCATGAAGGGGAGGATAATCTCGGGTGAATTGCTCTCAAATCTCTGCCTGATATCAGTAATTGCGATAGAAAGGAGTTCCTCTGGCGTTTCATCCAGTTTCTTCTGCAACTCTATGGTATGCACCTGGATAATAGCCCCGTTCATGACTTTCAGGTAATTCACATAGGCAGTAAGGCCGTCGGCTATGATTGAAAATACATCCACGTCGTTGATCGAGGGGTTCACGATCGTTGATTTGCTTTGATATTTATCGAGCAGTTCAAGTTTTTCCTTGACAATATGCGCCTTCTCAAACTCCAGTTCATCGGCATACTTCATCATCAGCTCTTTGAGCTGGCGGGCGACCGATGAAATATTACCCTTGATGATATCCTTGATTGCAGCAATGCTCTGGTCATATTCTCCGGGGCTTTGCTTGTTCTCACACGGCCCCTTGCAGTTACCTATATGAAACTCAAGGCAGACCCTGAATTTTCCTCCCGAAATATTCTTCCCGGTAAGCTTCAGATTGCAGTTCCGTATGGGATAAAGCTGGCGGGTCAGGTCCAAAAGGGTATGCATAAGCCTTACGTTCGCATAAGGGCCGAAATACTGGCTCCCGTCGCGGATCACCGTGCGTGTGCTGAAAACCCGGGGGAAGGGTTCATTTTTAATGCAGATCCAGGGAAAGGTTTTATCGTCCTTGAGGCTTACATTATAATGAGGACGGTATTTCTTGATAAGGTTATTTTCGAGAAGCAGGGCATCCTGTTCGGTGGCTACGACAATATATTTGATGTCGGCGATTTTTCTGACCAGCATCTGGACTTTTCCGCTGATCGATGTGATCTTGACAAAATAAGAACTGACCCGCTTCTTCAAGTTCTTTGCCTTGCCTACGTATATGATGCGGTTTTTATCGTCAAAATACTGGTACACCCCCGGTTTATCAGGCAGGGACCTGATAATGGGCTCAAGCTGGGAGAAGTATTTATTGAGGGCGCTCAACTATTTTAGCTTATACATCCTCACTATCATGTACAGGATAAAGATAATAATTGCAAAAATGGCGACCGGGAGAAATAAAAAACCAAGTCCGTCAGATTTCCCTCCCGCAAGGGCTATTGTTTGCCAGGTCAGGTAAAAAAACATGATGACAAGGAGCAGGTTCAGTATTCTCATGCTTCTCATCGCATGCCGGTAGAGGCGGGGGGCATTCTCAGGAGTGATGTTTACCGGGAAGTTGAAGTTGTAGGGAAAAAGGTTGATCAGGCTGAGGCCGGTATACATGGCAATGGTGATTGCAGGCAGCAGCCATATCATGCCTTTGCCGCCATAGCCATCGGCCTGGCCGGAGCCGTTGAAATGCGTCGGAATCCTGTAAGGCAGTCCTGCATAAGCCTTTGCAGTGATAACCACCATGGCCATGACCACCAACAGGCCTGCAATTTCAAGCAAAATATCCAACGGCTCTTTTTCAGGCCTTATCCGGGGCCTTTCTGCCCCGGATTGCCCGCCGTATGATTTTTTCTGGTACATAGGATTTGAACGCGGTTATGATCAACCTGCCACGGTCAGGATGTTCCCGTTCCTTGTAACGGTGTAACGTTTAATAGGATAAGGCGGGGGACCTGCGATAACATTCCCGTTGAGGTCGTAAGTGCCTCCATGACATGGACATACAAAAGACTGGGACCCTGCAGCGAAAGTAACAGTACACCCGTTATGGGTACAGGTCTGCGCCACGGCAATAAATCCGTCAAGCAAACTGCTGATCCTTGCAATAATAACTCCCTGCACGTAAACATAGCCACCTGTAACGCTCAGGGGTGAATAAGTGGAACTGTTCAGGTCGATTGTGAAATTCACGGTCGGGCCTTGGGGACCGTTCGAGCTTTTTTTGCAGCTTTCAACAAAGCTGCCCCCGACCGCAATGCCAGCAATTGCAACAGCAGTAGTCTTAAAGAATTGTTTTCTGTTCATGGTTTTTGGTTTAACAAATAAACGGGTATTGTTTTAAATATTGCAAAACAACATCCGCAGGGATCAAAATTAGTCAATTATCATGCAAATCTTTATATTTTATTTATAGGGCCAAGGCCAACCCCGAATTTCCGTTTGAGGTTAAGAAAATATTTTTCCATGTTGTGATACGATGCTGCCGAAACCAGTATGGTGAACAGTACTGAAGAAAAATAAAGGGCAATATCCCAGGGTATATAATTTGCTTTAAGCCGGGCCGAAAGAAGGGTGACGAGAAAGGTAATGACCACCCAGTGAAACATATAAATCCCGTAAGAGATCCTGCCAAGGTAGTCCATCAGTTTATTGTTAAATGCAGGATAACTATTCACGGTTACATTGGCCAGCATCAGGGTGAATAGTATGCCAAGGGCGACATCTGCAAACAGGGGAGGGTGCCATCCGCTGAACCATAATGCGAACGGAAGGATGACAAAAATAAGGGAAAAACGGCCATTGTGAAACCATCGGAGGAATCTGTAATCCTGCTCCTGGCAGTATGCAAGCAGCCCGCCCATGGCCAGAAGATTGAACTTCGTCCCGTAGAAAAACACATCGATGAACTTCAGGTTTACGGGATTTGCACATCCGCCTACAGTAATAAAAAAGCGAAGGATATGCGGAAGCGCGGTATATCCGGTGATGATGATCAGCAAAACCGTGAACAAACGTGATTTCATGTATTTCATGAGGGAGGGCCAGAAAAGGTAGAACTGTTCTTCGGCACCTATGGACCAGATCTGCGGACTTACCATCCACCCCTGTCCCAGGGCGTGGGCAACATTGGCAAGGATTGTAAAGCAAAGGATACCTGTTGTCCAGCCCGGATTGTAACTGTATACCAGCATAGTGCTGAGCAGAATGAAAAAATACAGGGGCCATATCCTGAGTATGCGCCTCATATAAAACCTGCGGATGCTGATGCTGCCGGTTTGAGCCTGTTCGCCGAGCAGCAGGCGGGTGATGATATACCCGCTGATGACGAAGAAAAGAAGCACCCCGTTATGGCCGGCTTCATCGAAGAAAGGGGCTGATGAAACGTTGGGAAGCCCAAGGCTGGATTTGATCAGTTCGATATGCCCGATAAGCACCGTAAGTGCAGCGACCGCCCTGAGCGAATCCAGGCTGTAAACCCTTTGTTTCTGTTTCATCAGGGGGCAGTATCTGTATTTATCCCTGTTACCGTATTGTTCACAGCCTGCCGGGTTCATCATTTTTCATCCCGTCCCAGCCCTGGGCGGTAAGTGCTATCTCTTTATTGTCGGCCGTGACCATGGCCTTGCCTTCCGAAGCATCGGTCATATGGCCTATGATACTGATGCCTTCAGCACCTTTTATCTTTTCATAATCGTTTTGTGAGACCGTAAACAACAGTTCATAATCCTCACCTCCCGAAAGGGCCGCCACCGAAGGAATGATCTTGAATTCCATCGACAACTCCCTGGTTTCGGGATTGATCGGGATCTTGTCTTCGTAAAGCCTGCAACCCGTTCCCGACTGCTTGCAAAGATGAAGGGTTTCGGAGGCCAGACCATCGGAGATATCGATCATTGAAGTGGGTTTAATACCCAGTTTTTTCAAAGTTTCACGGATATCGGTTCTGGCTTCGGGTTTAAGCTGCCGGCCCACCTGGTAATCGAATCCCTCCAGCTCGGGCTGCATATCAGGGTTAACCTGGAAGACTTTCTTTTCCCTTTCGAGCAGCAGAAGCCCCATATAAGCGCTGCCCAGGTCTCCGCTTACACAGATCAGGTCGTTGGGCCTGGCCCCGCTCCTGTAAACAACTTCTTCTTTTTCAGCTTCACCCAGAATGCTGACCGAAATTATAAGTCCTTTGTTGCTGGACGATGTGTCACCTCCCACAAGATCCACCTTGTACCGCTCGCAAGCCAGTTTGATGCCTCTGTAGAGTTCATCCAGGGCTTCAACCGAGAACCTGCTGGATGCTGCCACCGAAACCGTGAGCTGTTTCGGGATACCGTTCATGGCGGCTATATCGGAAATGTTAACCACGGCTGCCTTGTAGCCAAGATGTTTCAGGGGGGTGTAGACCATGTCGAAATGTATTCCTTCGACCAGGAGGTCGGTTGAAAGCAGCATTACTTTCTCGCCGGCATCTATCACGGCCGCATCGTCGCCTACACCTTTGAGAGTTTCCTTATGATATAATTTAATATCCGACGTAAGCCTGTCGATAAGCCCGAATTCGCCTAAGACATACAGGGGGGTGAGGTTGGAGGGGTAGTCGTTATTGTTTTGATCCGGGTTTTGATCTGGCATAGGTTTTGAATTACCGGGTAAAATTACAAATAAACTTGCTGTTGAAACAGGTACTTGAATACCTAAATGATTTATCTTTGCATTGACAATTATCATCATGGAATCCGATCCTAATAAAATCATTGGCGAAGTCACTCAGAGCGATTACAAGTACGGCTTTGTAACAGAGATAGAGACAGAGTATGCCCCCAAGGGTTTGAGCGAAGATACAGTGCGCTATATTTCGGCGAAGAAGAATGAGCCTGCATTCATGCTTGAATTCCGCCTCAAGGCTTTCAGGCACTGGCTTACAATGAAACTGCCCAACTGGGCTCATCTCGAGATTCCACCCATCGATTTCCAGGACATCTATTTTTACGCCGCCCCCAAAAAGAAAAAGCAATACGAAAGCCTTGACCAGGTAGACCCCGAATTACTTGCCACATTTGACAAACTCGGGATCTCGCTGGAAGAGCAGAAAAAACTATCAGGTGTGGCTGTGGATGCGGTTATTGACAGTGTCTCGGTTAAAACTACTTTTTCGGAAACACTGTCGAAGTACGGGATCATCTTTTGTTCGATGAGCGAGGCAATCCAAAACCACCCCGACTTGCTGAAGCAGTACCTGGGATCGGTGGTCCCCTATACCGATAATTATTATGCATCCCTGAATTCGGCTGTCTTCAGCGACGGTTCGTTCTGCTATATCCCCAAGGGGGTTCGCTCTCCTGTGGAATTATCGACATATTTCAGGATCAACGCAGCCAATACCGGGCAGTTTGAACGAACGCTGATCGTGGCCGATGAAGGAGCCTACGTAAGCTATATGGAGGGTTGTACCGCCCCCCAGCGCGACGAGAACCAGCTACATGCAGCCGTTGTTGAGATCGTGGCCATGAAAGACGCCCAGGTTAAATATTCAACCGTGCAAAACTGGTATCCCGGCGATAAGAACGGGAAAGGCGGAATTTACAATTTTGTGACCAAGAGGGGGATTTGCAAGGGTAATAATTCGAAGATATCATGGACCCAGGTGGAAACAGGATCGGCAGTCACATGGAAATACCCGTCCTGCATTCTTCTGGGCGATAACAGTGTAGGGGAATTTTATTCCGTTGCCGTGACGAATAACTTCCAGCAGGCCGATACAGGCACCAAGATGATGCATCTTGGAAAGAATACCAAAAGCACTATAATATCCAAAGGGATATCGGCGGGAAAAAGCAACAATTCATACCGGGGGCTGGTGAGGATATCGAAAAATGCGACCAATTCAAGGAATTACAGCCAATGCGATTCTCTTCTGCTGGGATCAAGCTGCGGGGCGCATACCTGGCCTTATATACAGGTGGAGAATAAATCGAGTATCGTTGAGCATGAAGCAACCACTTCGAAGATCAGCGAGGACCAGCTGTTTTACTGCCAGCAGAGGGGGATGAATGCCGAAAGTGCCATAGGCCTTATCGTAAACGGTTATGCCAAAGAGGTGCTGAAGCAGCTGCCCATGGAATTTGCAGTGGAAGCGCAGAAGCTGCTTTCCATCAGTTTGGAAGGGAGTGTAGGGTAGCTTGGGTGCTGGGTGCCGGGTACTGGAAATCCTGATACCCAGCACCCAGTAACTAGTACCTAGGCTCCCAGTTATCATAAAGAAAGTATGTAATATAAACTACTAATAAATGCTGTTATCAATCAAAAATCTGCATGCTTCCATCAACGGGAAGGAAATTCTGAAAGGCATTAACCTGGATGTGAACCAGGGGGAAGTTCATGCCATCATGGGTCCTAACGGAACCGGGAAGAGCACCCTGGCTTCGGTGATCGCCGGACGGGAAGTGTTTGACGTTACCGCGGGCGAAATCATTTATAAAGGGAAGAACCTGCTGAAGCTGGCTGTGGAAGAGCGGGCCAGGGAAGGTATCTTCCTGGGTTTCCAGTATCCCGTTGAGATACCGGGCGTGAGCATCACCAACTTCATGCGCACGGCTGTTAACGAGCTGAGGAAATACAAAGGCCTTGATGCCCTCAGCGGGGGCGTTTTTCTTAAACTTATGGAAGAAAAGAAAAAGCTGGTCGAACTTACTTCCAACCTGGCCAACCGCTCGGTAAACGAGGGCTTTTCGGGTGGAGAAAAGAAAAAGAACGAAATTTTCCAGATGGCCATGCTGGAACCTACCCTGGCAATCCTTGACGAGACCGATTCGGGCCTTGATATTGATGCCCTGAGGGTTGTTGCCAACGGTGTGAACAAGCTGCGCACAAAAGAAAACTCCTTCCTGGTGATAACCCATTACCAGAGGCTTCTCGATTATATCGTCCCCGATTTCGTACATGTGCTGTTTGAGGGCAGGATAGTGAAATCGGGAAGCAGGGAACTGGCACTTGAACTTGAGGAAAAAGGATACGACTGGATCAGGAAAGAGCAGGAGGGATGACTTGGTACCGGGTACTGGGTTACTGGGTTACTGGGTACTGGGTACAGGGTTACTGGGTGAGTGGATAAAGAATATAGGATACAAGATGCAAGATGCTGGATAGAGTAGGACAACATATTACAAAGGAAGTGATGTCGGGGCTTTATGGGGAATGCCGTAAAACCATTTCGGTCAATGACTACCCTGCGCTCACGGCTCAAAGGGATAATGCCATCCGCAGATTTGAAGAATTAGGATTTCCGACCACCCGGCTGGAAACATGGAAGAATACCGATCTGAAGGAAAGTCTTTCAAGGGAATATAATATTGTTCTGAAGCCCCGGCAGGGAGTGGATGTTCAGAAAGTATTCCGCTGCAACATCCCCCACCTGGATACGGCTATCATGGGGCAGCTTAACGGCTGGTATGTTTCAAAGGATGTGCCCCTGATGGAACTGGGGAACGGGATCATTATGGGAAGCCTGGCCGAGGCTTTGAAAAAATATCCTGAGCTTGTTGAGGCTCATCTTGGCAAATACGCGGACTCCCTCACGGATTCCTTCACGTCTTTAAATACGGCCTTCTTTCAGGACGGGGTGTTTATTTTCGTTCCCGATAATGTGAAAAGCCCAAGGCCTGTGCAAATCATCAACGTGATCCACGATGATGAAAACCTTTTCATGCAGTCGCGCAACCTTATTGTTTTAGGAAAAAACAGCCGGCTTTCGATGGTCCACTGCGATGATTCCTATAACCACCAGCCTTCTTTTTCGAATATTCTTACCGAAATTCACATCGGCGAAAATGCTTCCCTGGATCATTACAAGCTTCAGAACCTGAATAACAGTTCAACCCTGGTCAGCTCGGTGTATTTCGCCATGGAAGCTTCGGCAAAACTTGACTCGCATTATATTTCACTGAACGGAGGACTGCTAAGGAACAATATCCGCATCCGCTTTAACGGTCCTCATGCCAATGCCAATATATACGGGCTATACCTGATGGACCGCAAGCAGCATATCGACAACCAGGTGTTCGTTGACCATGCAGTCCCAGATTGTACCAGCGGGGAGCTGTTCAAGGGGATACTCGACGAGCACTCCAGCGGGGTGTTCAACGGCCATGTGCTGGTCGAACGGGATGCCCGGCGCACCAACGCCTACCAGAGCAACAGGAACATCCTTCTTACTGAAACCGCGAAAGTGAATTCCAAGCCCTTCCTTGAAATTTACAATGACGATGTGAAATGTTCTCACGGCTCTTCCACAGGGCAGCTTGACCCTGATGCCATGTATTACCTGAGGCAGAGAGGGATTGGCGAAGACAGTGCAAGAATGCTTTTAATGTATGCGTATGCTGATGAGGTGATCAGTAAAATATCCATTGACCCGCTGAGGTACCGTATCGAGGATATGGTGAAGAAACGTCTGCAGGGCGAGCTGCAGATCTGCGAAGCCTGCGTGCTTCACTGCAACACTCCTGAGCAGCCCTTGGAATTTGTGATAGATATGACGAAAATATAAAAAACGACGTACATTGTACATTCTTAATTGCGACCAGCATGCCAATTGATATCCAAAAGGTACGCGCCGACTTCCCCATCCTCTCCCACACTGTTTACAAGAGGCCGCTGATCTATTTCGACAACGCAGCCACAACCCAGAAACCGCTGCAGGTGATAAAAGCCATCAGCGATTATTACGAAAATGACAACTGCAATATCCACAGGGGTGTTCATTACCTGAGCATGAAGGCTACCGAGGCTTTTGAAGAAGCCCGCAAGGAGATCAGGGAATTCATCAATGCCCCCTCCACGCATGAAGTGGTGTTCACCAAGGGGGCATCCGAATCGCTCAACCTGGTAGCGGCTTCGTTTGGAAAGAAATTCCTGAAACCCGGCGACGAGGTTGTCACGACCATCATGGAACACCATTCCAATTTCGTTCCCTGGCAGATCATCTGCGAGGAGAAGGGAGCTGTGCTCAGGGTCGCCAACATCCTGGCAGACGGGGACCTGGATACCCGGCATTTGTATTCACTCATCAGCGAAAAAACAAAGATCATTGCGCTTACGCATGTTTCCAATGTTTTGGGCACGATAAACCCGCTGAAAGAAATTATTGCCCATGCGCATCGAATGGGCGTTCCCGTGCTGGTCGACGGCGCACAGGGTGTTGCCCATGCAAAAGTTGACGTAAGCGATCTCGATTGCGATTTTTACTGCTTTTCGGGGCATAAAATGTACGGACCCATGGGCATTGGAGTCCTTTACGGGAAGGAAAAATGGCTTGAAGAGCTGCCGCCTTACCAGAGCGGGGGTGAAATGGTCAAAGATGTTCGCATCGAAAGAACCACTTTTAACGAGCTTCCTTTCAAATTTGAAGCCGGAACACCCAATGTGGAAGGTGTCACCGGGCTGAGGGCCGCCGTGCAATACCTGAAAAACATTGGAATGGAGGAGATCAGCTTGTATGAAGACCGTTTATTGAAGCGGGCTGTCGAGGGGCTTTCGTCGATCAGTGATATGCGGTTTTATGGAACTGCCCCTGAAAAAGCAAGCTTGGTCTCATTTTTGATCGGGGATATCCATCCCTTTGATGCCGGGACCATCATTGATAAGATGGGGATCGCCGTAAGAACAGGCCATCACTGCGCCCAGCCCCTGATCGATCATTTCGGGATTCCGGGGACTGTGCGTGCTTCATTTGCTTTTTATAATACTGCAGATGAGATCGATCGGTTGACAGAGGCGGTGAGCAGGGTGAAGAGGATGTTTGCATGAAAATCGAATATTGAAGTTTGAAGAATTGAATACTCGAATAATAGAATAATCGAATACCCGAATTTTGAATCATATGACTATCCAGGAAATTGAAAATCAGCTTGTCGATGAATTTGCGGCCTTCGATGACTGGCTCGACAAATACGACCTTATCCTCGACATGGGGAAATCACTTCCTCCCATAGATCCGAAATACAAGACCGACCAATACCTGATTTCAGGTTGCCAGAGCAAGGTTTGGCTGTTTGCCGAGTACCGCGACGGTAAAGTGTATTTCACGGCCGACAGCGACGCCATCATCACCAAAGGCATTGTGAGCATGCTTATCAGCGTTCTTTCAGGCCAGGCCCCCGACGCGATACAATCCGCAGACTTGAATTTTATTGACCGTATAGGTTTAAAGGAACATCTTTCACCCACCCGTTCCAACGGACTGGCCTCCATGGTAAAGCAAATGAAACTTTACGCGATGGTGTTTAAAATGAAATCCTGATATCAATATTTTCTAATTTTATTTTCATGGAAACCCCGAACAATATACCATATAACCCTTTCGAACAATCCGTTATAGATGCCTTAAGGAGGGTGTTTGACCCCGAAATACCGATCAATATCTACGATCTGGGGCTTATCTATAACCTAAAAACGGATGAGCAGCATAATGTTGAAATCCTGATGACGCTAACAACGCCGAACTGCCCTATAGCGGAGGATATGCCGGGTATTGTGCAGGAAGAAGTGAGCCGGGTTGAAGGAGTCGGGAAGGTCAGGGTTGAACTTACCTTTGAACCCCCGTGGGATATGGAGAACCTGACAGATGAGGCAAAAGTTGAGTTAGGGCTGATCTGAAACGTACTTCTTCACGATTTTCCTAACGTCCTTCTTCACGATCTTTTTCCATACCTTTGCACCCGGTTTTTAAAGACGCTTATGACTCCCGGCACCGGACCATTACTCGCACTTGTAGATAATCCTGAAGAACTGAGAAAACTCAGGGTGGACCAGCTGCCCCAGCTATGCGCTGAAATCAGGCAGTTCATCATCGACGTGATCTCGGTAAACCCGGGCCACCTGGGCGCCAGCCTTGGAGCTGTTGAACTTTCGGTTGCCGTTCATTATGTTTTCGACACACCCAACGATAAGGTGATCTGGGATGTGGGGCACCAGGCCTACGCCCATAAAATACTTACCGGCCGCAAGGAGTCCTTCCATACCCTGCGTACATTCAAGGGCATCAGCGGTTTTCCCAAGATGTCGGAAAGCAAATACGACACTTTCGGCACAGGCCATTCTTCGACGAGCATCTCTGCAGCGCTTGGAATGGGAGTGGCATCAAAACTCCAGGGTGAGACAAACCGCCAGCACGTAGCCATCATCGGTGACGGGGCAATGACAGGTGGCATGGCCATGGAGGCCCTGAACAATGCGGGTGTGTCCAATGCAAACCTCCTGGTCATCCTCAATGACAACCAGATTGCAATAGATAAAAATGTTGGGGCTATCAAGGATTACCTGGCCGATATCGTTACTTCAAAAACCTATAATAAATTCCGCGATTTTACCTGGCTGATGATGGGCGGGGGAACCCGTTACGGTAAGAATTCAAGGGCCATCGTAAAGCAGCTCGGGAATGCCCTGAAAGGGACCCTGCTAAAGCCCAGCGGCTTGTTCGAGGCATTCAATTTCAGGTATTTCGGGCTGGTCGACGGCAATGATATCATCCGTTTGGTTAACATCCTTCGCGACATCAAGGAAATCAAAGGCCCCAGGCTGCTTCATATTCATACAGTGAAGGGCAAGGGTTTTGAAAAGGCCGAGCAGGACCAGACTGTTTTTCATGCACCGGGTGTGTTCGACAAACAAACAGGGAAGATCAAGGAGGATAAATGCCACGGCCAGCCACCAAAATACCAGACTGTCTTCGGCAGGACCATCATTGAGCTGGCCGAACAGAACCCTAAGATCGTGGGGATCACACCGGCTATGGCAACGGGCTGTTCCCTGAACATCATGATGAATAAAATGCCCGATCGTACCTTCGATGTGGGCATAGCCGAGCAGCATGCGGTAACTTTCAGTGCGGGGCTTGCAGCTTCGGGCATGATCCCCTTCTGCAACATCTATTCAACTTTTCTTCAGAGGGGCTATGACCAGATCATCCATGATGTGGCCTTGCAAAACCTGCCTGTGGTTTTCTGCCTCGACAGGGGCGGGCTTGTCGGCGAAGATGGGGCAACCCACCATGGGGCCTTCGATCTTGCCTTTTTGCGCTGCATCCCCAATATGACAATTTCGGCCCCAATGAACGAAGAGGAACTGAGAAACCTAATGTTTACAGCCCAGCTTCCCGGGAAAGGCCCCTTTGCAATCCGCTATCCCAAAGGGAGGGGAGTCATTGCCGAATGGAAAACCCCGATGAAGGAAATGATCGTGGGCAAAGGTCTGAAAATCAGGGATGGAAAGGATGTTGCAATCCTCAGCACCGGGCATCCCGGCAACTTTGTGAAAGAGGCCTGCCTTCAACTGGAGAAAGAAGGACTGCAGCCTGCGCATTACCACCTGCCTTTTGTAAAACCCCTGGATGAAGAAATACTTCATGAGGTTTTCAAAACCTTCAAAAGGATCATAACGGTTGAAGACGGCACTGTTTTGGGAGGCTTCGGAAGCGCCATCCTTGAATTCATGAGCGATCATGGCTATGAAGCCCGACTGAAACGCCTCGGGGTTCCCGATAAATTCATTGAACAGGGGAAGAACGAAGAACTGCACCACGAGTGCGGGTACGATGCGGAGGGTATTATGAAAACCGTAATTAACCTGATGTCTTAATGCAGGATATCCTGCCTGATGCATCATCCTTTACTTATTTTTCTCCAGAGTCTTCATCATCTCCTTAGCCTTCTTTTTGGTATAATAGCTTAACATGAATAAAAAGCCTGTAAGCATAAAGGGGAATGTGATGGTAAGGATGATGAAAAAGCTCAGCCAGATGGAATGGTTGTGTGTGTAATTCCCCCAGAAAACATAGGGAGAGAACGCCAGCCCGACCGAGAGAAAAATAATACCTCCTATGTTTTCCCATTTCCAGGCAATCACAAGCACTATGATCAGCACAAAGGATGGCAGCATATGCATCAGCCAGTCGAGGATCTGCTCCTTTAGAGGAATGCCTGGATGAAAGGCATCCAGGGAAAACATGCTTATGAAAAGGATAGCCAGCATAGCCAGCACCCTTGGCGCCCAATGAAGAAGAAATACCGATTTCATAATTACAGTATTAATTTAAATTTCCTTGTTTATTCTGTCCCTGACTTTGGTCCATGATGCTGTGATAAGGAAGCTCTCATCCATATAACCTGCCATTTTTTTGAATTTTTTCATGGGGATGGATATAGTGAGCCTGTCTTTAGGCACGCAGGGCCTGGCCGATACGTCAAACATACCCAGTACCGCCCTGGGATTTTCCTTTTCATTTTCAAAATACGGATGATGGACTATGGAAGAACAGCCTGAACCGAAAGGTGCAGTTACCCCAAGCCCGTCGGCCTGGTCGAAATTTGCCAGGGTAAACAATCCCGAAAGCACATCCTGGGTAGCAAAGAAAATTACGGCGACGGGCTCGTCTTCGGGGGTGAGATTATCAAAACGCTTGAAGACTATGTATTTCCCTTTTGCAGGGATGCAACGCATATTCCCCATCATCTCCTTCACCATTTCGGGGGTGCGTATATACCTTTCGCCTTCCATTTTATCCTCAATGCCATACGAAAGGAAATACTCGAAATTCGGGCGCATCTTTTCGTTATACCCAAAATACCTTTGAGAGCCTCCACAGGAAAGCGAGTTAACGTTCCAGGCCAGGGATCTGCCGTTCCTAACCAAGGCAAGTTCGCTTACTATGCAGCTCCATCCTTTGGGAATTGCCGCTTTGGCAACCTGGCCGGGGTCTTCGGTGTAGAAAAAGGTAATGGGAAGTTCGGCATTACCGAAATATTTTGCCCATTGATTAAGGAAGTGATTTCTGAATTTCAGGTCCATAATGTAAAAATTAAGTACTGGAAATCGCCGGTATTGTAAAATCGTATTTCTTTTCGGTCATCAGCTTAAGCATGAAGTCTGCAACATCGGCCCGGGGGATGGTCCTTGAAGTGGGGATCCCTTCGCTGATCTTATACCTGCCGGTCTTTGGCGAATCGGTAAGCCCTACCGGGCGAACAATAACCCATTCAGCCCTGCTTTGCCTTATAACCTCTATCTGGCGTTTTTTATCGGCGAACACATGTTTCAGGAACAAAGGCATGATGATCTTTCCAAACCAGAACCCGGCGTCGTTGCCCAGTACACCGGCTGATGACATGCAGATGAACCTTTTAACGTTACATTCCTCCATTGCCTTCAGGATCAGCCTGGTGGCATCTGACAGCATTGAAGATGGCTTGTTTTTGTCGATCCCCAGGTTGCACATAACCACGTCCTGCGTATTCACAGCCTCTTTGATCTTCTCATAATCGTCAAGCTCCCCCTGTATGATCCGAATATTTTTATGGGTTATGGAGACTTTATGCGGACTGCGTGTGAAGGCTGTTACTTCATGACCCTGGTTAAGGGCCTGGAATGTAAGCATAAGCCCGGTCCTTCCGCTTGCGCCAAATACTGCTATCTTCATGGGTTAGCTTTAGAGTTGCAAAGGTACAAAATTTGATCCGCTGGCCGAAGGAAACTATACCTGCGGTATTCTGGCGAAAGAAAATCTTTCTACTTTTATCCAAAAATTACTTTGTCATTTTCAGACCTTTTCAGGAAGAAGCCTATAAGCTTGATCCTCAGCGATGCAGCCGGGTATGAGCGGGAATCGGGGGGACTCAGGCGCAGTCTCACGGTATTCGACCTAACCGCCCTGGGTATCGCAGCAATCGTGGGCTCAGGTATCTTCGCCACCATTGGAAGCGCTGCAGCTTCAGGCGGTCCTGCCGTCGCTTTGCTGTTTGTTTTCACCGCGGTAGCCTGCGGTTTTTCAGCCTTATGTTATGCCGAATTCGCCTCGGTGATCCCCCTGAGCGGAAGCGCTTACACTTATGCCTATGCCAGCTTTGGCGAGCTTTTCGCATGGATCATAGGCTGGGACCTCATCATTGAATATGCTATAGGGAATATCGCGGTGGCGATATCCTGGTCCGATTATTTTACCGGGCTTATGGATGGAATGGGCCTGCATATCCCGGGGTATCTTTCGACCGATTACGTAACGGCCTTGAGGGGCTATTATGAAGGAGCTGCCTCCATTGCCCACGGAAGCAGCCTGGCCCATCTGGCACCGGCTGTCCAGAAATGCTACCTGGCCTGGACCAGTTCACCCGTAATAGGAGGGGTGCACTTTATTGTAAATATTCCCGCTTTCTCTATAGTTGCCCTGATCTCAGTCCTGGTCTATATCGGCATCTATGAAACCAAGATGGTCGGCAACGCCATGGTGATCCTGAAAGTAGCGGTTTTGCTGCTGGTCATTACCGTAGGATCTTTTTATATCAAACCCGTCAACTGGACCCCCTTTGCACCCCACGGCCTCAGCGGTGTGCTGAAAGGAGTATCGGGCGTGTTCTTTGCCTATATCGGTTTCGATGCCATCTCAACCACCGCCGAAGAATGCAGGAATACAAGGCGGGACCTTCCAAGAGCGATCATTTACTCCCTTATCATTACAACCCTGCTCTATGTTATGATCAGCCTTGTGCTTACGGGAATGGTAAACTATTCGGAACTGGCCATTGGCGATCCCCTGGCCTATGTGTTCGAACGCCTCCATATGACGCGTTTTGCAGGCTTTGTTTCACTGGCTGCAGTAATTGCCATGGCCAGCGTGATCCTGGTCTTCCAGGTAGGCCAGCCCCGCATATGGATGAGCATGAGCCGCGACAGGCTGTTGCCAAAGGCTTTTTCGAGGATTCATCCCCGCTTCCGCACCCCTTCCTTTTCAACGGTCGTCGCCGGGCTTCTTGTAGCAATCCCCTCACTGTTCATGAATTTCACCGAAGTCACGGATCTGACCAGCATAGGCACATTGTTCGCGTTTGTGCTTGTGAGCGGGGGAGTGCTCATTCTGAACCCGTATGGACGAAGAGATCGTGATGAACGTTTTGCCCGTGAAGTTCGGTATACAGGTGATGCACCTGATAGCTCTGATGCAAGATACAGGATGCAGGATACAGGTTCTCCCACATCCCGCATCCCGCATCCCCCATCAACAAAACAAGCCGACATCACGGCCAAAGGCTTCCATGTGCCCTATATCAACTCCCGTTACGGCCTGCCCCTGGTATGGGCCGGGATCGCGATACTGCTGTATTTCTGGAAACCGCCTGAGCTCACCGCCCTAAGCCGCCTCATCACCCTGGACTTTGACCGGGATGATTGGCCCTTGTTCATTTTTATCATCGCCGCCCTGGTCCTGACCGTGATGAGCATCATGAAAAAACTTTCTCTGATCCCTGTCCTGGGGCTGCTTTCAAGCCTTTTTCTCATGGTCCACCTCGGCTTCACCAACTGGATGAGATTCCTGGTATGGCTTGCCATTGGAATGATCATTTACGTGATGTATTCGAGAAAACACAGCCGGTTGCGGCACCCGGATGCAGGATGCAGGATGCAGGATACAGGATCCAAAGACCCATCCTTATGACCATCACCGGAATCATCGTAATCATCGTCGCCGGCATTTTTGTCGGGTTCATCAACACCCTGTCGGGAGGAGGATCGGTGATCAGCCTTTCGCTGCTCATCATCCTGGGCCTTCCTGCCGGGATCGCCAACGGGACCAACCGCATCAGCATATTTTTCCAGACCCTTTCGTCGGTGGGAAGCTTCACAAAACAGAAGATGTTCACCAACTTCAGGCCTGTATGGCTTGGTATCCCGGCAACCATAGGTTCAGTGATGGGAGCATACCTTGCCATCGATGTACACGAAAAAGTAATAGAAAAAGCCATGATCCTGGCTATGATTCTCATGGCTTTTTTCCTTTTCTATAAACCCGACCGCTGGCTTAAGGAAAACCCCGCCTTATTGCAAAAAAAACTCAGGTGGTGGCAGTTTGCCATCTTTTTCGCTGTAGGTTTTTACGGAGGTTTCATCCAGGTCGGGGTTGGCTATTTCCTGCTTATGGCGCTTGTCCTCGGAACCGGTTATGATCTTGTAAAAGCCAATGCCGTAAAGAACCTCATCGTTTTCTTTTATGCCATCTTCGCACTGGCCGTATTCATGATCAATGGGCAGGTACATTATATGTACGGACTCCTTCTTTCGGTTGGCAGCGTGGTGGGGGCTCTCATCGCCTCGTATTTCGCCGTTAAAAAAGGAGCGGGTTTCATCAGGGCAGTCATTATTTTGTCCATCATCCTGACCGTTTTACAAATCAGCGGTTTAATAAACTTTACACATTTGCTTAAAAACATTTTATAAAACAGATCACATGAAAACCATGAAAATCGTTTTTTTCCTTTCTTTTTTCCTTTCTGGCGGATTGCTTTCGGCCCAGGACTTAAATGCGGTGGCTGCGGTTGGACTTGATGGAGGCAAACGCTGGGTTCTTGCCATCCATGGTGGTGCCGGCGGACCCGAAAGGGGAAGTATGAAACCTGAGAAGGAAAAGCAGTATACCGATTCCATTACCAGGGCTTTACAAATAGGCAGCCGTATTCTTTCGGCCGGGGGCAGCAGTGTGGATGCCGTGGAAGCAGTGATCAGGTTTATGGAGGATTGCCCCTTGTTCAATGCCGGTAAGGGGGCTGTGCTCGATGAGGATGGCAAAGCCGAACTGGATGCATCCATTATGGATGGAAAAACAGGGAAGGCAGGAGCTGTCGCCGGAGTTACCATCGTTAAGAACCCGATTACCGCGGCCAGGGCAGTGATGGATAAAACCCAGCATGTGATGCTGATCGGCCCGGGGGCTGATGCCTTTGCCAAAGCCCAGGGTCTGCAGATCGCAGATCCCTCGTATTTTATAACGCCCGAGCGGCTGGAAGCCTGGAAAGCTGAAAAGCAGAAAACCCGTACAGGGCAACCCGCTCCTCCATCCGCAGAAAAAGAAAAGAAAGGTACTGTTGGTTGTGTCGCTCTTGATTCATACGGCAACCTGGCCGCCGGGACTTCCACCGGGGGAATGATGATGAAGATGAGGGGAAGGGTGGGCGACAGCCCGATCATAGGCGCCGGGACCTGGGCCGACAACAACTCCTGCGCTGTTTCATGCACAGGCTATGGTGAGTATTTCATGAGGAACTGCGCCGCTTACACTGTAGCTGTCCAGATGTTATATGCCAGCAGGCCGCTGGAGGAAGCCGCACATTTTGTGATTTTCGACATCCTCAAAGCCAAAGGGGGTGATGGCGGGCTTATTGCAGTTGATAAGGACGGGAACGTTGCCATGCCATTCAGCACCAATGCCATGTTCAGGGGAAAGGTTTCGGCCGGTAGTGCAGCTGAAGTCCTGATCTATTAGCATAAAAAAAACCGGACCGCATCACGGCCCGGCTTTATCGAATCAGAAATTATAGTATTAGGGTAGGAAAAGATAGATAGTTCCGCTGTTGCTCCCTTTGTACCAGTCGACCTTGTATTTGCTTGGGCATGCATCGCCCGAAATGGGCTGGTCGTTGCTGTCGTAACCGAAAGTGAGTGTGGCGCCTTTATTCTGTGAAGGGATTGTCATTTTTTTCTGGCCTGAGCAGGGATCATAGGAACAAACCTCCCTGTGTATCACCGACTGAAGGATCTGGGTGTAGAACTGTTCGCCGTTCCTGTTAAGTCCCCAAAGAACCAGGTTGTTGTAACCGTCGGTTGAGCCGAAACCGTCGATCGTCATCACGAAGCTGCCGTTGACTTTCGTATAGGTGATCTGGCGGCGGACATTCCAGAATTTCGTGGTGTTGTCATCAAAGGTCACATTCATGTAACCTGAGTCTTTATGGGTTACCGAGCTGACAAGCTGGGGGATCATAAAGATGAGGCCGCCGGTAACGTTAATATAGGTCTTGCGGCCGTTGAGGGTGATGGATTTACCTGATTTCACATGGGTTACATGGAAACCGATGTATTTATAGGTTATGGTTGCCCCAACCTGCCCCCACCTGGTACCGATATGCTTGCTGATTTCGACCTGGCCTGTACGGCTGAGGTTCCCCCGGCAGTTGGTCCCGTTATAGGTTACATAATAGGTCATGGTATCGTTTGCTATGGCCGTGGAATCGATTGTTGCATGGCAGGGAAGGACCAGGCTTGATTTAAGCCCGCTGGCGCCTGCAAGC
Organism: uncultured Bacteroidales bacterium; assembly: GCA_903877385.1. Taxonomy (GTDB): domain Bacteria; phylum Bacteroidota; class Bacteroidia; order Bacteroidales; family FEN-979; genus CAIRDP01. The sequence continues at coordinate 158,637 of CAIRDP010000020.1, read as the reverse complement.
ACAACGTTGATATCGTTAAGAGCCTCATCAGAGGCTGCAGTGGCCTGGTTGTCGTCATTAGCAAGGTTCTGAATGGAAGCGGTGTTGTTATCGGTGCTGCTGGCCGAGGTGGTCTTATCCTTCTGGCAGGATGTAAGCCCAAAAACGATAAGGACTGCAAGACCGAGGCTGAGTTTGAAAATTTTTGTCGTTTTCATTTTCTGTGGTTTGAGATTAATTTCGCTTGTTTTCTAATTATACACGGGCGGTGGTTTGTACCCTGAGGCGGAAATGAAAAAAAATGAAGAGATGCTGAATTTTTTTTAGCGGGCGTAAAATCCGGTTGCCATACCGGCGTTTCAGAGAGGCCCTTTACTTCACAACCAGCGATAATTGATTTACCGCACAAACCCCGAAAAATCCCACAGCGCCTGAACTCAGGTTCGTGGAAACATTGGCTGCCGAAGTCGGGAACAATCCCCCCTGCCAGCTGGTTTCGAGAAGCATCTCCCTGATAAATTCGGCATGAGGGGGCGCAAGCGAATACCTTCGTTCGGTAATCATGGTTCCCGCGGGAAATGAGACCTGTTCCACCACCGGTGCGAAAATTTCACTCACATCCAGGGTCGGCAGGGTATAGAACAGCAGCCTTGCTTTACATTTGGATGAATCGGCATGAAGGTAAGCCGGGACCTTGCTCCAGTTGAGAAGCACTTCCCACATGGTGGGCTGGGTGCTGCTGAAAGCGCTGGCAACAAAATCAATATGGAATAAAGTATCCTTATCGTTTTGTGCGTAGGTGAGCTGGGTGAACGTCATGCCTGCCACCATCGAGGCTTTGGCCGAATACACCGAACTCCCGCTATAGATATTCAGGGTGTAGGTTTTGTTCATCAAAGCCATAAAGGTCGAAGGGGTTTGATACTTCCCGCTCCCCGATGGGTTTTCGGTGAGGCTCCAGGTTGAATCGGAGGTATGGATGATCACCGTGGCCCCGCTCACAGGGAGGGCGGTGTCGTTCAGCTTGTTCACCGGGTGGTTGATCACTATCGTCTGGGTGGTCCGTTCATTGGTAAGTATGCCGTCCACCGCGACCAGGTTCGATGCTCCGCCCGGAACATCCCAGTTCACCTGCTTCACGCAGGATGCCATCAGCATACAAAAAACAACATATGTAAAGAACCTCTTCATCAGAATTTGAATTGATAGTTTACTGATGGGATGATCCCTGCCACCGAGAGGGTGGTGGGAACAAGCTGGTAGCCAGCCTGTGTGTTTGCAGGAACCACGAGATTGCCGTTGCTGTCGATGGTACGGTTGAAACTCAGAGAAAAAGGGTTGTAGCGACCGTATGCATTATATAATGTGAGGATGATGTTTTGCTGAAAACGTTTCCCGGGATTGCTGATGCGGTAGGTTACCGAGAGGTCGAGGCGGTGGTAATCGGGCAGTCGGCTGTTGTTCCTTGAGCCGTAAACCGGGACTGAATAGCCGGTATTGTAATAAAACCCTATAGGCGTGGTTACCGGGCTGCCTGTACGGTAATACCACACTGCCGAAAAAGCCCAGTGCCGGTGGTTGTCGTAGGATACGTTGATGCACACATCGTTCGGGCTGTCAAAATTCGAGGGATAGGTTTCAGAGTTGTTCACCCCATCGGTCTGCACAAGCGACTTTGACCAGGTATAGGAGATCCAGCCTGTAAGCCTGCCATCGGGTTTCCTGAGCATCATCTCAATTCCGTAGGCCCAGGCCTTGCCAAAACGAAGTTCGCCTTCGATCAGGGGATTGTACAGCAGGTTGGCATGGTCTTTATAATCCAGGTGGTCAAGGTAGGCTTTATAAAAAACTTCGGCGCTTGCAAGCAGGCGGTCGTGTGAAAATTTCTGATAACAGCCCAGGGCCCACTGGTCGGCTTTCTGGGCGGGGATGTTAGGCCCGCTGGGAGCCCATACTTCAAGGGAGGTAAACGGGCCTGTAGAATTCGAAAGCTGCTGGAGGAACTGGGTGTTCCTGCTGTAACTGAATTTAAGGGAGGTGCTGCTGCCGGGATTATAGGTGACGCTCAGCCTGGGTTCAGGGCTTAAGTAGTTGAAGTAAGAAATATTTTTATTGTACGAGGCCGAATCGATGAGCTGGTAGTTGGCATCGAAGAAGTAAACCGTGGAGGACCCGAAATCCTGCCATAGAGGAAGGCGCAGGCCATATTTCAGGATGATTTGGGTTCCGAGTTTCTGCTCGTTGCCCAGGTATAGGTCATATTCCATGCACTGGTATTTTGAGACTGCCGGCAGCTGGCCTGTGGAAGCGGCATCCGGGTCCGTTTTGATATTCCCGGGGTTTGAATGGTAGTTGGTAATCTCCAGGCCCGCCTTTACCGTATTGGCCGAATTAATGAACCAGGTATAATCCGATTTGAACGTAAGGTTCGCAATGGATGAAGTCCAGAAGCCTTTGCGGCTTTCGGTGGTATAGAGGTAATAATCGTAACGGCTGTAGTTAAGGGTGGTGTTTGAAAACAGCTTCTCGTTAAAAACATGGTTCCAGCGGGCTGTCCCGAGGATATTGTTCCAGCTGATCCCGTATATGCGGTAAGCCGATGCATTGAGCCTTGAAAAGTCGTCACGGCCTGTATAAAAAGTGAGGTAGAACCTGTTGTTGTCGTTGGCAATCAGGTTAAGCTTGGCATTGAGGTCATAGAACAGTATGTTGAAACCGGGCTGGTTGTTCAGGAAATAATTCAGCCAGTTGAGGGTTGAAAGCCGGCCCGAAACGAAAAATGATGCATGGTCTTTCCAGATCGGTCCTTCGACGGAGATGTTTGAAGCATAAGGACCCAGGTTTCCGCTGAAGCCAAAACGTTTCATATTCCCCTCCCTGGCTTTAACATCCACCACCGAGCTGAGCCTGCCCCCGTAGCCCGGCGGGAAATCCCCTTTGTAAACCTGGATGTCGTTGACGGCATCGGGCGAAAGGGCCGAAAAAAATCCGAAGAGATGCGATGCATTGTAAATTGGCGCTTCATCGAGGAGAAGGAGATTCTGGTCGCTGTTCCCTCCCCGAACATAAAACAGGGAAGAGCCGTCGCCATAGGAATGGACGCCAGGAACCGCCTGCAGGGCTTTAAGGATATCGGGAGTCCCTGCAAAACCAGGCAGGCTGGACAGGGTTTTATTTGAAAAATTAAAATCACTTAACTGGCTTCGCCTGATGTCGGAGCCCTTCTCCCCGGGCTTTACCACTACTTCTTTCATATCGAGTTTGACTTCCTCCATCTCCTTGCTGATACGCTGATCGGAATTCACATCGGTCTCATCCTGGATCTCCCCGAAGCCAAGAAAGGAATAATCCAGCACATACCGGCCTTCGGGCAGGGTAAGAGAGTAGAACCCGTAGGCGTTTGAACTCGTTCCGAAGTTCGTGCCCCTGGCAAAGACATTCGCGCCTATGAGCACCTCGCCGCTGCTTTTTTCCCTGATAAACCCGCTGATGGTAAAATGCCTGGGGGGCCTGGCCGCTTCATCCTGCCGGGGCCGGGGACCCGGGGCAGGCATCCTGAGCACCACCTGGTTCTCAAGTTCAAAATAAGTGATGCCCAAGGGTTTGAGGATAATATCCAGGACTTCCCTCAAAGGTTTATTGCTGCAGCTGATACTTACGGTTTTATCACGGGGTATGTTCTGGGGATTGTAGGAGAAATTGATATTCCCTTCATCGGAGATACCGGTAAGGGCAGTGCTGAGCGGCTGGTTTTTTATATGTATGCTGATGAGCTTGTCCAGTAACTGGGCATTGAGTGGGGATGCAGGGAATAAAATGAGCAGCAGAGTCCCGATCACAAGAAGAGACCTGGCTTTTGACACAATACTGCTGCTTCGTTTTATCTGCATCCTTTACCGGATATTTCCACCAAAGATCCGGAATTCCTGATATCTACATCCAACGTAGCTTTAATTACGTTTAGTACAGATTCAAGGGATTGATTATCGAAAGTTGCGGTGAGCCGGCATTGGGCAAGGGCTGGATTGCCAAGACAAACACTGGATTGGTAGACCTTGCTTAAAGTGGCAACAACAGAATTGAGGGGTTCGTTGCTGAACGAGATCCTGAGTGTTTTCCAGGCCATGTAATTGGCATCCCCGTTAGGGCTGATGATGATTTGGTTCCCGTGGATTACAGCTTTTTCACCGGGGTTCAGCACCCGGGCCGGGCCTGAATCGTTTTCAAGGTAAAGTTCGACTTTGCCGGTCGTCAGCACCAGCTCAAAATCACCGTTCCATGAACGTGTGTTGATGTAAAACGAGGTGCCTTTCACTTCAACCCTGATCCCTCCCGCAGCGATGATGAAAGGTTGGGAAGCGTTATGGGCCACATCAAAGTAAGCTTCGCCTTCAAGGCTTACTGCCCTTTTCTTTCCTTTGAACTTTTCGGGATATTTGATTTTTGCCCCGGTATTCAGGGTAACCCTGGAACCATCGGGGAGAAGGGTGTCGATGCGGTGGGTAATGGCTGCAAGTTCTTTGATGGCAGGCTGGTGGAGGTAACGGTAAAGAAGGTATGCAGGGCTGGCCAAAATAAGCATTACGGCTGCGAGCCGTAGAAGAAAACGGGAAATGCTGAGATGGTTTGAAGATGGGGGGGATTTGAATATTGAATATTGATTAACGAATTTTGAATTATGAAGTAGAACATCACTACTCTTCTCATGGATTCCAAGCTGTTTTTCAAACGAAGCCCATTCCTCATCAAGATCCACTGCATCAACCACGCGTGACTCTTCAACGGCCATCCAGGCGTACTGCGACTCCCTGAAGACCGTTTTATTTTCGTCGCTCACGGCAACCCAGGCCGAAAGTTCGGAAATCTCGGCAGGGCTTGCTTCCCCGCTGAAATACCTGGCCGTGAGCTCTTCAAAATATGCGGAATCTTTTTTCATGATCAATAATTATACACCTTAAGCGGGCTTTACCCTTATACCTCATTATAAATAAATTTCAGGTTTGTTTTATCCTGCTCCTCATATGGGCGAGAGCTTTCGACATTTGTGTCTCCACGGTTTTTATTGAAATCTGCAGGTGGTCGGCAATCTGCTGGTATTTCATCTGTTCGAAACGGTTCAGCCTGAACACCTCCCTGCATTTTTCGGGAAGTTCATCAATAGCATGCTTTATCTGCAGACTTAACTCCCTGAATTCCATCTGGTTGTGTTCGTCGTTGCTGGGCATGGGCAGCAGGCCTCCCAGGCTGAGCAGTTTGCCGTTAAACCGTTTGTTGTCGCGGAGATGGTTTAGACAGCGGTTCCTTACCGAAGCCGAAAGATAGGATTTCACTTCCCTTAACGGATCTATGGATTCCCTCTTCTCCCAAAGGTTGATAAAAGCTTCCTGCACGATCTCCTTGGCAGCTTCTTCTTCTTTTACATAGCGGATGGCAAAATACAGCATGCCCTTATATTCGCTGCGGAACAAGGCTTCAAACTGGGACCTGGACAATCCGTGCTCTGGGTGCATTTAACTAAGTTCTCCTTGTGTTTCGTACAGGTTTACTTTCATCAGCCCTGCTGGTCTTTATACTCCTGTACTTCGTTATACACATATTCGAGGCTTACCCCTGATTGCAGGAACATAGTTTCGCTCTCCTGGCTGTCGTGGTACTTCCTTTCGCAGACCACCCGCTCGATGCCGCAGTTGATGATGAGCATGGCGCAGGTGCGGCAGGGTGTCATTCGGCAGTAGATAGTTGCTCCCTGCAGGGGGATCCCCAGCCTTGCGGCCTGGCATATGGCATTCTGTTCGGCATGCACGGTGCGCATGCAATGCTGCGTAATACGGCCGTCCTCATGGTATACTTTTTTCATCAGGTGGCCGATCTCGTCGCAATGCTGCAAGCCTCGCGGACTACCAACATAGCCGGTCACCAGTATCTGTTTGTTGCGGGCGATCACGCACCCGCTTCTGCCCCTGTCACAGGTGGCACGGGTAGCCACCGTATTGGCAATTTCCATGAAATACTCGTCCCAGGAGGGTCTCTTATATGCTTGTTCTTCCATTTAGGATCTTTATTAAAATAGTTTCCAGCTGTTCATACAATTCCTCCCTGCTGCCGTTATTGCTCATTACGAAATCAGCCATACGGATACATTCCCTGATATTCTGACAGTCAGGATCTGCGGATGTCATTTCCCTTTCTTCATTTTCGGTGAAAGTAGCAAAAGAAACTGTATCGGTCTCTGATTTTCTCAGCCGTATCCTTTTATACCTCAGCCCTGGATCTGCATCTACGGCCAGGAGGTAAAAATTACCCCTGGAGCGCAATGACGTTGCTTCGCCCGGGGTGCGGATACTCTCGATGATGCAGTTATCATCACTGTCCATCGCCATATCATATAAGTAATCCACGATATAGGAGGCCCCGAATTCCGTTCTCAGGCGGTTCCCGAGCAAAAACATGCTGTCGCGGTTCTCGGGCATGCCCTCCTGCCTGATATACTCCAGAAGGAAGCCCCGAACGGAATAATGCCTGAAACCCCGTGATTTCTCAAGATATTCAACCACCGTACCCTTACCGGCTCCGATGGTTCCTGTAATTCCAATACAAAGCATACGCATGTTCGATAAAGTCCTTCATATTACCCGAAAATAGTAATTTTGCCTGCAGGCAGGATTCAAAGTTACAAGAAGTTTCGACCTCTCGGCTCATCCTAATACATTTTTTATGAATACATTGTACCCATTGAAATTCAAGCCCTTGTTCCGTGAGAAAATTTGGGGCGGGCAAAAGATGAAATCTTCCTTAGGGTTTGATTTTGCTCCCGGAAAGGATATAGGCGAGGCCTGGATGCTGTCGGGAGTGCCCGGTTCACAGACCAAAGTAAGCAACGGGTTTCTGAAGGGCAACGAACTGAACGAACTCCTGGAAGTTTATATGGATGAGCTGGTGGGGGAGAAGGCGTTTACCAGGAATAAGGAGCAGTTCCCGGTCCTTATCAAGTTCCTTGATGCCAATGACTGGCTCTCGGTGCAGGTGCATCCTGATGATGCCCTTGCAGCCAGGCGAAAACTTGAGGGCGGCAAGACCGAAATGTGGTATGTGTTGGATGCAAAGGATGGAGCCGAACTGATTTCGGGATTCAACCGCAAGATCAGCAGGGAGTTCTACATGAAGAACCTGAAGGAGAAAACCCTGAAAAATATCCTGAATTATGAACCGGTTAAAAAAGGCGATGTCTTTTACATGCCCGCAGGCAGGGTACATGCGCTAGGGCCCGGTATCCTCCTGACCGAGATACAGCAGACTTCCGATACGACCTACCGCATTTACGACTGGGACAGGCTTGACGAACAGGGAAATTCAAGGGAGCTGCATACCGCCCTCGCCCTGGATGCGATTGATTTCAATGTCCCCCTCTCGTACCGCAGCGAATATACCAGGATTAAAAACCATAGCGTGAACCTGGTTGAGAGCCCTTATTTCCATACCAATATCCTCGACTTCAACCTTCCTATTGCCAAGGATTATTCCGAACTGGATTCCTGCATTATTTATATCTGTACAGGGGGCAATGCTGAACTGTCAGTCGGATCAGGAAAAGAAAGCATCTCTGCCGGGGAAGTCTTGCTGATCCCTGCAATCCTTGACAAGATCACTCTTTTCCCGCGCCCCGACTGCAAAATTCTTGAAGTCTACAATGTATGATATAAATCGTATTTTTGCATCATGTTAATTTAATCACAACACCTCATGAAAAAAACAAGCCTGCTCCTTATCTTTTTATCAGCCTTTATCCTGAGCTTCGCCCAGAGCGAGGATGCATCAGCAAAACGTAAGACCGTCCCCGATGTCAACATCAAGGATATTTACGGGAACGTGTTCAGTACCACCAAGATTGAGAATGACGGGAAACCAATTATTATCGATTTCTGGGCAACCTGGTGCAAACCCTGCGTTCGCGAATTGAGCGCCATCTCCGATGTTTACGACGACTGGGTAAAGGAAACAGGGGTTAAGCTTTATGCAGTTTCGGTTGACGATGCCAGGTCCATGTCGCAGGTAAAACCATTCGTTGACGGCAAAGGGTGGAATTATACCATCCTTATCGACCAGAACTCAGACCTGAAGCGTGCCATGGGCGTAGGCCCGATACCGCAAACCTTTATCCTTAACGGCAAAGGCCAGATCGTATGGACCCATACCACCTATGCCGAAGGGAATGAGAATGAGATCATCGAAGTTCTAAGGAAACTTGCAAAAGGAGAAGAAATCAAGTAATCAGTTCTAATTAAAATCTTCAATCATTGAAAAAAGTTATCCTGCTTTGTATTGGAATTGTATTTATCGGGATGCTGCCGGGCCGTTTGCAGGCACAGGATTTCCTGAAGAATGCCCAGATCACCGGATCTTTCCAGGCCGATGCCGCATTATACCAGACTGATGCGGCCATGGGGATCACAAGCCAGTCGCTGAACGGGCAACCCATACGCATGAACGGCTTCACTGAATTTAATTATGAATACAAAAACATCACCGCAGGCATGCGGTTTGAAGCCTACCTCCCTCCCCTGCTGGGTTATGACCCGAATTACCAGGGAGCGGGAGTTCCATACTGGTATGCCAAATACAAGAACGACCTCCTGGAAGTCACAGCCGGTAATTTTTACGAGCAATTCGGCCAGGGAATGACCTTCAGGACTTACCAGGACTGGACCCTGGGGTATGATAATTCGATGAGAGGACTCAGGGTTAAATTCATGCCTTCAAAGGGGATCACCATTACCGGGGTCTGGGGTTTCCAGAGAATATTCTGGATCCCTTACCAGAACAACAACAGGGGTATCGTTAAAGGCATTGATGCTGATTTCAACCTGAATGATATTTTTAATGCATTGGCTAATGCAAAATTCAAGATCACGCTGGGTGGAAGTTATGTAAGCGACTACCAGGCCGGTAAAACCATGACTTACCCAATCGGAGATAAGATTTATTCCCTGACTCTTCCAGAAAATGTAGCCTGTTACGGGGGAAGGCTGAACCTGAACTATGCCGGGGTTAATTTTTATACGGAATACGCGCACAAGATCAACGACCCTTCGCAGATGAACCTTTACATTTACAAACCCGGCGATGCCATCCTCCTTGACCTTTCCTATTCAAAGAAGAATCTCGGTGTGGAAATCAAATCGAAATGGATCGACAACTTCAGTTATAAATCGAACAGGAGCTATACCATTAACGGGCTTGACATCAATTACCTCCCCGCTATCAACAAGGAGCATACCTACGCCCTTTCATCCATGTACCCGTATGCAACACAAACGACCGGTGAAGTAGGGCTTGCTGCAGGCATATTGTATTCCATCCCCAAGAATACAAAACTTGGAGGTAAGACCGGGCTTTCGATAGCCGTGGATTTTTCACAGGTTAATTCCATACGCGAAACCCCTATCAATGATACCACTCCTGTAGGCCAGACCGGGACTTTGGGATATAATACAAAGTTCTATTCGGTCGGGAACCAGGTTTACTGGCAGGAAACCCAGGTTGAGATCAGCAAGAAATTCGGGAAACAGGTGAAGGGTATTTTCGATTACCTCTACCAGACGTACAATAAAGCAGTGGTACAGGGTCATCCCGACGATCCCATCATTTATTCTCAGATCGGTATTGCCGATTTAACATATAATGTGAACAAGAAGTTATCGCTTCGCTGGGAAGTCCAGGGACTATGGACCATGCAGGATAACCGGAACTGGGCGGCAGGCCTGATGGAAGTCACGATCTCACCAAAATGGTTCTTCTCATTGCAGGACCAGTGGAATTACGGTAATTCAGATGCCAGCAAGCAGCTTCATTATTACAACGTGGCCGCAGGCTTTGTGTACAATACAACCCGCATCCAGATTGCCTACGGCCGCCAGCGCGAGGGGATCGTATGCGTGGGAGGCGTTTGCCGTTTTGTGCCTCAGTCAAGCGGGTTTACCCTGACACTCACTTCCAGTTTTTAATTGAATGATAATCAGAAGAGACATGAAAATATTCAGAGTTTTAATCCCTCTTATATTAATCGCCGGCTGGATGATGACCTCCTGTGATAAGCTGAGCGCCCCTTATGCGACCATTAAAAACGAATTCGACAGTACCGGCAAACCCTATGTGCTGCTCGAAGAATTTACCGGGCATAAGTGCATCAACTGCCCCCTTGCATCCCAGAAAGCCAGGAAGCTGGTGGATTATTACAAGGGCAAGCTGATCCTTATGGAAGTGCATGGCACATACCTGGCCGACCCTGATGTAAAATACTCTCTTGACCTGAGGACTCCCGAAGGCAACCAGTGGATCACCGATTTTGCCATTCCTTATGTGCCCATGGGTTTGATTGACCGTGCGACCTTCGGCTCGGCTTTCCCTGTGAGTGGCGATCAATGGGCGGCAGCAGTAGAAACCCAGATGAAAAAGCCGGTAGTGGCGAAAATAAAAGCAACTGCTACATACAATGACGACAATCACGAGTTCACGGCTACCGTCACAACCTGGTTCAAACAAAAGCTTACTGCCGGGGCAAACATCTGCCTTTACATTGTCGAAGACAGCATCGTTGGGATACAGGCCAACAAGGACACTGCCGCAGGTCCAACTCCCGATATCAACCCATATTATTTTAATGAAACTTTCATAGGATCGATGAATGGGAATTACGGTGAACAGCTAACCTCAAGCGTGGATACCACGAGGACCTATTCCTTTTCCAAAACTGCCAAAATATCGGGTGTAATACATGATTCTACCCAGCTTTCGCTGATCACTGCAGTACTTGACCCATCAGCAACCCCCAAGGGCCAGGTCGTCGGAGTGAACAAGGTGAAAGTTATTATATCGGCCAAAAAAAGCAGGATGCAGGGCCTGAAGCCTTAAGCTTATTTACAGAGGACCACTTTCCTGGTCTCGGTGCGGGCGGCCGACTGTATCCTGCAGGAGTAAACTCCTGCTTCCAGTTTGCTGCCATCAACAGTGATGATACCTGGTGTTTGCTGATTTAATGAAATTACGAGTTTCCCGTGGATATCGTATAAGCTCACCAGGGCCATTCCCATGGTATTATTCAGATCGATGCTGAACTTCCCGGCGGATGGATTGGGGTAAACTGCAAGAGGACTTCCCGGGCCCGAATTGCTTATCCCCACAGCCGGGGTGTGAAAGTAAACACTGTCGGTCAAAGGCCTGCGGTTTTGCCTGGTGATGATCAGGCGGGCATAACAGGACGAGGGCACGGCATTGAAATTCAACACGGCTATGCCTGAGGAGTCCACTGAGCGGGCATCGAGAAGGGTGCTGTCGTTAAGCGACAGGGCAACATAAGCCAGGGGCTCTGTTGAAACGCTCAAACTTGTTGTATTTTCAGGAACCATGTTCGGGAAGCCGGCCTGGATTGCCGGGGGAACTGAATAATAAACGCAAACCGAAGGATCTCCCATAAGGCAATAAGTCTCCCAGTAATATAATTTTATGGATGAACCGGATTCTTCCACTGCATAGTCGCCGGCCTGCACCATCTGGCCCATGGTTACAAAGTAATCCTTTAAAGGTTCACCATGGTCATGAAAGGTTTTATCGTAAGATCCTAAGTGGGCTGAGTCATAAGCCGGGTTCGTGCTAACCGCCTTGAACCCGCAGGCCCACCAGTAATCTTCATCCCAGTATGAATAATCGGAACAACCTATATAACCCAGGGCTCCCTTGTTTGCAGCCCGGCTTATTTCCTTTGCAAAACAATCGACGCTGAAATTGGCTGTCTTGCAGCAATTCCCAACCATAAGGCAGTATTTATGGGCATTCTGCAGCAGTTGGATGTCGGAAATCCCGAACGAAGGATTGGCCCAACCGTTTTCGCTGCCATGGGCGGTATAATTTGCATAAGCCACCCCGTCTGAAACATTGGTGTGGATGGCAGGGGCGTAAGAGCCCGGTACCAACTCGGGCTGAAGGTAGGTGTGGGATAAAATGCCATGGGCCGTGTTGAAATAGTTGTTTGTTCCGTAATTGATCTGACCATCCCCGTAAAGAGGGCCGTAGTTTGGATCGGCTCCCGCCACCATCACGGCTTCCCCGAGGAAATCATCCGAAGGCATGGTGTATTGCTCATACTCCAGGGTTTTATCAATATATGCGTTCAGCTGGATGGTATCCTGGGCTGCAAACCTTCCGTAGGTGAGCTCGGGAATGTTGTCGTTAGTGTAATCGCAGTAATACATATCGCTGGGATGGCCCCCGGTGTTCCAGGCAGGGATCTTGTCGACATCGCCCACAAACAATACGAAGCCTGGCGGATTAAAGCCCGGAGGAGGGTTGTTATACAAACCCTGCAGGTAGGTTTTAATGGATAAGGTGGAAGTTCCCACCGAGGGATCGTCGGTATAGGCTGCAATGACCTTAAAGCCTTTTCGTGTTTTCCAGTTTATGAACCTCTTAAGGCTGCTTTTAAAAGAAGAATCGGATACGATAACATACGTAGCAGGACCAGAGGTGATCAGAGAGTCGGCCGATTTGGTGTAATTCGGCATCCTGCTGTACAAGGCCTGGTACCAGGGCGAGGAGTATTTATCAAGAAGCTTTTTGGTGGACAGGATATTGGGATGAGTGAACGCAATCCTTGCCTCGATGCGGTCATACACCCTGATGATCCCTGTAAACGGGTTGTACTGTACAGCCGAAATGTCGAGCCTTGCCAGGGCCACGGCCCTCATGATGCCCACATAGGAAACCTTTACAAGAGGGGCATCGGTAAATTTATTCAGCCGGTAGCTGCTCTGGTTTATCACAAAAGGGGCCTGGCCCGGATCGCTGATGTGTTTCGACAGGGGGGCCTGCACGGGTATGAGGGCATGAAAGGCTCCGTAATCGCTGAGCCTGAACTCGCTGAAGTGAGAGTAAGTGATGCTGATATCGTAGCCTGCATCCAGGGGGACCTGTATGAGCTTATGATATACCGGCAGTTTTGGTTCACCCTCAATGTTGCCGGCGCCAAAACCTTCAGTGAAAAGTTCGGTAAACAGTCCCAGCCTGGTCTGTACCTCACCTAAGTCCAGCTTGCACAGATCCATTTTAATATCGAGCGAACTGAAAGGGACCGAAGAGTAAGTAACGGCATTATTCCCCTGCCTGGTAATGATGTTCCCCGCCTGGAGCAGTGAGGCAAACAACAGAAAACCCGTGAGCAGGATTATCCTGAAAAAGTATTTTGCAGGCATAGTTTATCTTTATATAAAAGTTCAATACCAGGGCAAAGGCTATTCGGCCCGCATCATGGTGGCATCAATCCTGCGGATGGTATAAATCTGGTACCATCCCACCATTAAACCAATGCCCATCACAATAACAAAGATAATAAGAAAATCCTGGGGGATCATGTGCACAGGGTAGGTATTTACCACGAAAGTGCTGTCGATTCCGCCCAGTCGTACAAGGCCGAAACGGGTCTGGGCCCAGCAGATGATTGCGCCAAGACTCAGCCCGGCCAGGGCTCCGAAGAACGATATCAGCAAGCCTTCAATCATGAAAATGCGCTGAACGAGGGTTTTACCGGCCCCCAGGCTTTGAAGGACCGCAATATCCTTTTTCTTTTCAAGTATGAGCATCGAAATCGAAGCGATGACGTTGAATGTGGCGATAAGCAGTATAAAAGCCAGGATCATCACTATGGCCCATTTTTCGGTGCGGAATATCTTGTAAATCAGTTCCTGCTGCTCATAGCGGTTCTTGACCCTGAATTTATCCCCGGCGGCAGCCTGCAGCTCTTTCTGGACCAGGGCAGGGTCGGCCCTTTTGTCGAGCCCGATCTCGAGGGAAGTCAGTTCGTCCTTGTAACCCAGCAGCTGTTTCATAAAGCGAAGGGGCAGTATGGCATATTTCACATCAAAATCGGATTGTATCGAGAAGGTCCCCGAGGGGAAAATGGAAGCCGTGCTGAAGGCATTGTCGAACATATTGGAGAAATCGGCATCCCGGCGGGCGGCATAAACCGTGATGGGGTTCTTGAAATCGTTGAGGTTGGCCCCGAGATAATCGGCAACGCCGTAACCAAGCACCGCGAAGTTCATATCGCCCTGTTCAAGTATAAAATGCCCTGCAGCCATCATGGTATCTATGCCACACATATTCTCAAAATCGCTGCTCACGCCCTTAAGGGTGACAATGGATTGCTTGTCGAGGTATTTCATCATGGCATTTTCCTCGATCACTTCGGTGACGTATTTCACTCCTTTTATTTGTTTCAGTCTGCGGATGTCCATTTGGGCGGGCCCGAAGGTTTTCCCTTTTTTGAGAGTTATCGTCATGTCGGGGTTGAAGGAGTTGAACAGGGATTCGGAGAGGCGGGCGAAGCCGTTGAACACCGAAAGCACGATCACCAGGGCGGCGGTCACTATCATCACCCCGATCGCCGAGATCAGCGAAATGATGTTGATGATGTTATGGGACTTCCGCGAGAAGAGGTAACGGCGCGCTATGTAAAATGGGAAGTTCATTATTTCCAGGCTTTCACTATCAACCCCGTTCCACTCTTATGGGTCGAATGCAGATCTATATAGTTAAACAACAGGGCAAAGGGGAAAGCGAGGAGGTAATAGAACGGCAGGATGATGAATGAGAGTTTGCTTGCATTCAGCATCAGTATGGGGTATTTCATCGAAAGTTTCCAGCCCAGCTGTCCGGGTTTTCCATAGGTGAAGCGGGCTTCGGTGCGGCTGAAGCCTGCGTTTCTGAGTTTTTGCTGTATGTCGACGATATTGTAACCATCGCGCACATGTTCATCGATAAAAGATTCTCCCTCTGCAGGATCATGGACGTCGGAACCGCCCTGGTCCGAGGGGGTGGAGATGATGAGCATGCCCTGGTTTGCGAGTGATTCATGGAAATTCGCAAAAACCTTCTCATCTTCGGCTATATGTTCCATGACATCCACCGAGAGGATAAGATTAAAAAGTCCAGGTTTTCTGAAGCTTGTAAGATCGGCTTTTTCGAACCGCACTGTTTTCCTGTTCGCCCTGCCGAAGAAGGCATTGCAGTCGGCGATCTGTTCCTCTTTCACATCCACGGCAAGGATTTCGGTATCCAGTTTAAGGCCCGAGAGGAACCAGGTATACTGCCCGAAGCCCGAGCCAGCATCGAGAATGTTCAGTTTTTTGCGACCTGCATTCAGCCCGGCCCATGTTTTCAGTTCTTTCCTTACGTGCCACGACCTCAGGAGGAGGATATCAAGCAATCGGTAAAACAGCTTGCGGAGAAAGGGGGTTTTATTGAAAACCCTGCCCAGGGAACGTTTTATGGGGTCGTACTGCATGAAAACTCAGGTTTTCAGGAGGGTGTCTATTTTTTCAATATAATCCAGGGAGTCGTCTTCGAAAAACTGCAGTTCGGGGATTACGCGAAGCTGGTTATGCAAGCCTTTGCCGAGGTGGAACCTGAGGTCTTTGCCGTGTTGTTTTATCAAGGTCATCAGGGCCTGTTTATCCTTGGTGCCGAAGATGCTGAGGTAGATCTTCGACAGGGAGAGGTCTTTGGTAACGGTGACTTTGGTGACGGTGATCATAGCTCCCCCGAAAAGGCCTCGGCCTTCTCTCAGAAAGGCATTACCCAGCTCTTTCTGAATCATACGGGAGATTTTCTGTTGTCGAAGGCTTTCCATACTGCAAAGATATGAAATATAATTCCTCCGGATGCAGAAAGGCCGGCCCGCGTTCGCGGGCCGGCCTCTGATCAATTAAAATTTGATTCAGGTAAAGATTATCAGAGGGCTCCTTCGTCGTAAGCCTTTTCCCCGTGAATGGCGTAGTCAAGGCCTGTCTTTTCAGAAGCCTCATCCACTTTCACAGGAGTGATGAAATTAATTATGACCAGCATGATGTAAGTGAACACGAAAGCATAGGTTGCACCTACGACTGCAGCAACGACCTGTTTGAAGAAGAAAGATGAATTCCCGAGCCAGAGACCGTCGGCGCTGTTGATGTTAACGCTTTTTGCTGCGAAAATCCCGAGCAGGATAGTTCCCAGCACTCCGCCTACACCATGGACTCCCCATACATCGAGGGCGTCGTCCCAGTTCATTTTATTCTTGAACTGCACAGCCATGTAGCACATCACACTCGCCACTATCCCTATAATCGGTGCGGCCCAAAGAGGCACGAATCCCGCGCAGGGTGTTATTGTCGCAAGCCCCGCTATGGAACCCGTGAGCAATCCAACGAACTTGGGTTTCTTGGCATGGGACCATTCGAGGAACAGCCAGGCTACCGTGGCAAAAGAAGCTGCAACGTCGGTATTGAGGAAAGCCAGGGATGTCACAGTATCCACCGCAACTTCACTCCCGGCATTAAAACCGTACCAACCGAACCAGAGCAAACCGCTTCCGATTGCAACCAGGGGAATGCTGTTTGGAGTTGAATTCTTGTCAACACGAGCCCCTACATAAAACACCGAGGCAAGGGCCGCAAAACCAGCCGTAGCATGAACCACAACGCCGCCTGCAAAATCCTGGACTCCCCATACTGCGAGAAGACCGCCGCCCCAGATCATATGGACAAAAGGATAATAAACCAGGATCTGCCATACGGTAAGGAAAATGAAGTAAGCCTTGAAATTAACGCGGTTTACGAAAGCCCCGGTGATCAGGGCAGGAGTAATGATGGCGAACATCATCTGGTAGGCGATGAACACAAATTCGGGGATCTTCCCGTTGGTGTACATCGTACCCGGGGTAATCCCGTGCAGAAAGGCTTTATCCAGGTTTCCAATAATGCCTCCCTGTCCCCCGCTGAAACAGAGGGAATAACCGAAGATTACCCATAAAACGGTGGTCCATCCAAGCGAAACAAAACTCTGGATCATAATACCCAGGATATTCCTCTTGGTTGCAAGACCGCCATAAAACATTGCCAGGCCCGGGGTCATTAACATGACCAGGCTGGCTGCCAGCAGCATAAAGCCGGTTGAACCAGTTTCTAACATAAATTGATAGTTTTAATTGATATTCAGTGAAAATCTTTTAGATGAAGCAGATCATTTGTTAGGTTGCAAATGAAGCAAACCCGCGTCAATTGTGAAATACAGAATTTTCTGAATTGGGGCTAAGTGATTTACCTAGCCGGGGCTGGGTACTGGGTACTGGGGTCTGGGATCTGGGGTCTGGGTTTAGGCTTCACCCAGGTTGTTGCGGATGGCAAACTTCACCATATCGACCGTGGTTTTGAAATTGTATTTCTGCATAATGTTGTTCTTATGCGTCTCCACGGTTCTGATGCTGATATTGAGGCGGTCGGCAATTTCCATATTCGACAGCCCTTCGGTATACAGCCTGAGGATCTCGGTCTCCCTGGAAGTGAGGTTGGCCTTGCGGGCCAGGGCATCGGGCGAGGCGGTTGATTTTGCCGAATGGGAGTACAGCTTGGAGATCACCTGGGCCACGGTATCACTGAAGAATTCCTCACCCCTGGCAATGGTCCTTACGGCTTTCAGAAGTTCGGCCTTGGTGGTGTCCTGCTTGGGCAGGTACCCTTTGGCACCGGCCTTAAGCGCATTGAAAATGTAATCTTCGGTCACATACATCGAAAGCACCAGCACATAAATTCCCTGGTGTTTCTCGCTGATCTTCCGTATCAGCTCAATCCCCGATTTGCCGGGCATCGAAAGATCGGTGATCACCACATCGGGATTGGTTTTCTTTACCATCTCAAGGGCTTTTGCCACATCGGCAGCCCCCCCGCAAACCTCTATGTCGTCGGCTTCCTTAAGCATATTGCTCAGACCGTCGCGAATGATCTGGTGGTCGTCGACCAGCAGGACTTTGATCTTGTTTTTCATTTATTTTTCGGTATTTTGACACGTATCGTAGTTCCCGTTCCGGGGCCTGATTCAACGCTTAAAGTCCCTCCCAGTATCCTGGCCCGCTCACGCATATTGTACAAGCCGTTGCCTCCCCCCGGTTCGCTCTGCTCCGTTTCAAACCCCCTGCCGTTGTCCTCAAGGATCAGGATAAGGTTATCCTTATTTTCGATAAGCTGCATGCTGATGTCATTTGCCGAGGAATGCCTGATAGCGTTGTTCAGCGCCTCCTGGGCAATACGGTAAAGATAAACCGTTGTCTTGTTGTCGGGAGGGAGGTCAAGCCCGTGTGAATAAAACTCTATCTCAAGATTCGACTGCCGGCCCAGCGTTTTGCAGAGGTTCTCCAAAGCATTTTCAAGGCCCAGCTCATTCAGGGCAGGGGGCATGAGGTCGTTCGAGATCTGGCGGGTATCTTCTATGAGCGAGCCGAAAACATTCTTGATCTCCCCAAATGTCTTCTGCAAACAATTAAAATCCTGGCCGTCACAGTTCTCCATCTGGAGCTTTGCCCCCACCAGTTTCTGCCCCAGCCCGTCGTGCAGCTCCCTCGAAACCCTCTGCCTCTCCATTTCCTGTCCGTCGTACATCGCCGACAACCTCCTTTCGCGTTCCTCCCTTATCCTGTCGATCATGGTGTTGAAAGTGCCGGCCAGGGCCCCTATTTCATCGGAGGATTTGATGTCGACCCTGGAATCAAATTCACCCTGCCCTGTTTTAAGGGCTGCATTTTTAAGACTGATGATGGGCTGGGTGATCATTTTCGAGATCAGCCTGGCTATGGCAAGGATAAACAGCGAGATGATGAGGGATACCAGGAGGATATCGTTCCTTATCCTGTCGACCGGGATCAGGGATTCGGCATAGTCGATCTCGGCGAGGATGATCCATTTCAAACCGGGGATGTTCAGGGGTTCGTAAGCGCTGAAAACAGTAATATTCCTGTAATCAGGCGTCACTATCGCCCCGGTTTCATCCAGCGCGGCTTTTTTTGCGCTCATTGAATTCACTTTTACGCTTAAGACCGAATGAGGAATGAAACGGGATTCGGAACGCATCATCAGGTCGGGGCCGGCAAGATAGGCTTCGCCCGACTGCCCGAGGCCGATGCGGCTGTTGTTCTGCAGCATGATACGGTTTATTTCGGCCGATGAAACCTCGAGTACGACAGCTCCCAGCAGACTGCCATGGGCATCCCTTATCCCTTTGCCCAGCAGGCAAACCGGCAGGTTGTCGGCCGCGCTTCTCCTGAAAAGATCGACAATTACAATGGAATCACTGTTCTGAACCGACTCGATAATCTGCACATATTTCCTGTATTCCGGGGGAGTGAAGGCTGTGAAACTGCTGTCCTTAAGCGAGAAAATCCCCGGATTTTCAGCTTCCCCGCTTATTATGATGAGGTTAGAAAAACCATAGCTGCCCTGGTAAAAGCGCATGTTCCCCCTCGCATTTGCCAGGGCCAGGCGGTCTTTATTCTTCACAGGCAGGCTGCTTTCACCTCCCGCTGCCTTCTTTGCAGGAACGGCCTTACGCGCGATCTCCCCCAGGCTGCTTTGTTCCCCGGCCAGGAGTTTCATATCATTGCTGCGGGCAAGAAATTCAAGGTTCCTCGACTTCTCGGCAAAAAAATATTCGATTTGCTGCTTTTTTACAGCCCTCACCGATATCAGCTGGTCCATCGTCCTCTTGATGATAGCTTCCCGGGCCGCATAAAACGAGTAAATGCCAACCACGGCTACCGAAGCCAGGCCGACCAGCATGAACAACAGCAGCAACTTTGTTGTTATGGAGGAAACCTTAAATGTCATGTGGCTGGATTATTGCACAAAGGTAATATTCCATAGGATAAATTTCTTATCTTTGCTCTTATGAAAAAGCTTTTCAGGATACTTCAATATGCAAAACCATACTGGTTGTATGCGGTTTTGAATATCCTTTTCAACATACTGTCGACCCTGTTCTCCCTGGTTTCCTTCACCCTGTTCATCCCGGTGCTGAACCTGCTGTTTAAGAAGGTGAAAGTACAGCCCGTTGCTCCCTCCCTGGACATGACCCATGTCCATTCTTTTGGAGAGCTTACCAAGCTGCTCACCATTGACTCCATCCAGGCCAATTTCAATTATTTTTTCGGGAAAATGATCTTTGAGCACGGTGAGAAACAAATACTGCTCTATATCAGCATCACCATAGTCATACTGTTCTTCCTGAGGAACGTATTCCGTTACCTTGCAATGTTCTTTCTGGCGACGGTAAGGAACGGGGCTGTAAGGGATATCCGCAGGCAGTTATATTTTAAAGCTCTGATCCTGCCCCTGGGATATTACAACGAGCAGAGGAAGGGCGATATCATCTCGCGCATGACAACCGATGTTCAGGAGGTGGAATGGTCGATCATGAGTTCCCTGGAAATGTTCTTCCGCGACCCGATTTCAATACTGTCATTTTTGGCGGTATTGTTTACAATCAGTCCCAAGCTCACGATTTTCATACTGATACTCCTGCCTGTTTCGGGCCTTATCATCGGGCAGATAGGGAAAAGCCTTAAAAGGACTTCCGACAAGGGACAGAAACAGATGGGGATACTGCTTTCCATCATTGAAGAAACCCTTTCGGGTTTAAGGATCATAAAAGCGTTTACCGCCATTGATTTTGCCGACAAACGCTTTGAGAAGACCAACAACCACTTTTTCAGGCTGATGGTGAGGCTGTACCGCAAGCGCGACCTGGCTTCTCCCCTGAGTGAGTTCCTGGGCGCCGTGGTGATAAGCATAGTGCTCTGGTTTGGCGGACAGCTGGTGTTCACCCCCGGGAACCTGCTCGATGCAGCTACTTTCCTTACCTATATGTTGATCTTCTCACAGATCCTCAACCCGGCAAAAACCATTACCCAGGCCTGGTACAACCTCCAGAAAGGAGCCGCTTCACTCGACAGGATACAGCAGGTGCTCAACGAACCTGAAGTTATTGAAGAAATACCCAATGCCGTCGCCAAGAAGACCTTCGAAAAAGAAATTGAATTCAGGGCCGTAAGCTTTGCCTATGTCAAAGAAGAGGTGCTTAAAGAAATCAGGCTGGTAATATCCAAAGGCAAAACACTGGCCCTGGTGGGGCCTTCGGGAGGAGGTAAATCCACCATGGTCGACCTGCTGCCGAGGTTTTATGATACGAAAAAAGGAGATATACTTATAGACGGAATACCGATCCAGAACATGGTCATCAACGACCTGAGGGGGCTTATGGGCATTGTTTCCCAGGAAACCATATTGTTCAACGATACCGTTTTTAACAATATAGCGTTTGGTATGGAGACGGCGACTGAAGAAGAAGTCATTGCTGCTGCAAAAGTTGCGAATGCCCATGAATTCATCGAAAACATGCCCCTGGGGTACCAGACCAACATAGGCGACAGGGGAGTGAAGCTTTCGGGCGGGCAGAAGCAAAGGCTGAGCATCGCCAGGGCTGTCCTTAAAAATCCGCCTATCATGATCCTCGACGAAGCCACTTCGGCCCTGGATACCGAAAGCGAAAGACTGGTTCAGCAAGCCCTGGAAAACCTGATGAAGAACCGTACATCCATCGTCATTGCACACCGTCTCTCGACCATACAGTTTGCTGACGAGATCATTGTGCTCCAGGCAGGGGAGATTGTTGAAAGGGGAACGCATACCGAACTGCTCGAACGCAACGGGGTTTACCGCAAGCTGTATGATCTCCAGTCCTTCCTGTAAACCGGGCCTCCAGGATATCCGCCATATATGATCCGCAGAAAATCAACCATACTTGCAGCCCTACTGTTACTTTCAATATTGACGGTTTCCTGTCATAAATACAGCTATTATTACAGGGATAAGGAAACCAAGACCAGGGATTGTTCCAAGCCCGCCACAACTTCCCATAAATACAAAAAGTGAGTTTTACACCTCGGCCATCCTGAGCATGATGGCTTCGAGCTTCTTTTTAATGAGCTTGGTACGGCAGCTGTAGTCGTTGACAATAATTGAGAAGATCAGTTCCCGGCCCGAAACGCTTTTAACGTAACCTGCAAAGCTCTTGACCCCCGCTATGGTTCCTGTTTTGGCCCTCACCCTGCCTTCGGCGGCCGTTCCCCTCAGGGCTTTGTGCAGGGTGCCCGTAATGCCCGCTATGGGCAGGGATTCATAAAAGGGAAGCCAGTATTTCGAATTGGTCATGATAAACAGGGCATCCACGAGCTGCTTGGGCGATATGGCATTGTTCCTCGACAAACCGTTGCCGTCGTCGAAATACATCCCGCGGGTATCGAGGCCCTTGGCTTTCCAGAATTCAAGGATGGCCTGTATCCCCGCTTCCTTGGTATTGTGGTTGTATATTTTGCCTCCTATGCGGCGGAGCAGCTTCGAGGACCTCCAGTTCACGCTATGTTCATTGGTAACCGTTACTTCGGCTATGACCGGGGGGCCGAAGATCTCAAGGGCCGGCGCTGTTACAAAGAGTTTTAGCGTTGAAGCCGGCATCATAGGCCTGGTCTGTTCATTCTGGGCTATAACCGTTTTGTTGCTTTCCTTCGTAATGTCGATGATGTAATATCCCAGGGAGGCGTTTTTAAGGCAGTCGTCGGTTTTTAAATCCTCCAGGTCTGAAAGAAGCAGCTTGAAACGTTTCTCCTCAATGGTGGAAAGTATGGGAACCTGCTGTTTTGATTTTTCGGTCTTTTTAGTTTCCTGCCTGCACGAAACGGCGGAAAATAACAAAAAACAAAGGACCAGGAGATTAAATTTTACCGGCATCAGGATATTTTGGGAACAGGCCCCAAAGATCGTAAAAATTGCTTAGCTCTAAGACTAGGTTGATAAAATTTTTCTTCCTGTTAAGTTGTTCACAATGAAATTTATAGATTACAGCAGCCTGGTTTTGATTGCGAATGATTATTAGTCGTAATTTCGCAGTTTGGAATAAGATTAATTACATATCGAATGATAAAAAAAGTATTGGTTGCCAACCGGGGTGAGATTGCAGTAAGGGTGATGCGTTCATGCCGGGAAATGGGTATCAGGTCGGTTGCTGTTTTTTCGGATGCCGACCGCAATTCAATGCATGTAAGGTATGCCGACGAAGCATATAATATTGGTCCGGCTCCATCCCGTGAAAGTTATCTTAACATAGAAGCGATCATAGCTGCAGCAAAGCTGTCGGGGGCCGATGCGATTCACCCGGGGTATGGATTCCTTTCAGAGAATGCCGGCTTTGCAACCCGCTGCCAGAACGAGGGCATCATCTTTGTGGGCCCCGATCCTTTTGCGATCACGACCATGGGTGATAAGATCACCGCACGCCAGACCATGATCAGGGCGGGAGTGCCGGTGGTACCGGGAACCACCGAAGCAATTAACGATGAGAAGAAAGCTCTGGAGGTGGTTAACGAAATCGGCTTGCCAATCATGATCAAAGCTTCGGCAGGAGGAGGTGGAAAAGGGATGAGGCTGGTCAAACATATTGAAGAGCTCGGGTCCATGTTCCGCATGGCGAAATCCGAAGCCATGAATGCCTTTGGGAATGATGCGGTATATATCGAGAAATACATTCAGTCGCCCCATCATATCGAATTCCAGATCCTTGCCGACAACCATGGAAATGCAGTCCACCTTTTTGAAAGGGAATGCTCCATCCAGAGAAGGCACCAGAAGGTCATTGAAGAAACCCCCTCGCCCCTGATGAACCCTGAACTGAGACGAGAGATGGGCGAAAAAGCGGTGAAAGCCGCCAAAGCCGTAAATTACAAAGGCGCAGGCACCATTGAATTCATCGTAAGCGATGACCTCGATTACTATTTCCTGGAGATGAATACCAGGTTGCAGGTCGAGCACCCGGTTACCGAAAGGGTGGTGGGCGTTGACCTGGTAAAGGAACAGATCAATATCGCCAACGGGCATCCCCTTCCGTTCACACAGCAAGACCTCAAACAGCACGGGCATGCCATACAGTGCAGGATCTATGCCGAGGACCCCGACAACAACTTCATGCCCAATCCCGGGGTGATCAAGCATATCACCGAACCCCACGGGCTTGGGCTTCGCTGCGACGGTTATGTTTACGAAGGATATGAGATCCCCATTTATTATGATCCCATGATCACCAAGCTGATCGCCTGGGGGGAGACGAGGTCCGAAGCGATTGCCCGTATGAAGCGCGCCTTGTACGAATACAAGATCACCGGTGTAATTACGAATATCAAGTTCCTCGAAAAGATCATGGATACACAGGATTTCAAGGACGGGAAATACAATACCCATTTTATAGAGAAGAACGAGGAAGTGCTGCATAAATCGCGTCCCTGCGGCACCGAATGCGAGGACATAGCCATCATGGCGGCCTTTATCGACTACCTCACGAAAATGGAACGCATCCAGCCGCCACATTATACCGATACCCTGGGATCGGGCTGGAAGGATTTCGGAAGAAAACGCAATGTTTTGCGACTGTAAAATCACATCTGCAGACCGTAATAATTTTTTTAATTGTAAGAGTAATTCAAACTATGGCATACGAAGTCAACCTGGGGCAACGCACCGCAAAGGTGGATGTGCTGAGCAGAAACGGAAACAAGGTACTGCTTGATATCGACGGGCATAAGTACGATGTTGATATTGCAATGGTGGAGCAGGGTGTTTATTCCATACTGTATAACGGGCATTCATACAACGTTGAGCTTATCGAAAGCGACAACAGCAAAAAGTACATTGTAAACACATTTGCCAAGACGTTCAACGTGGAGGTTGTGGATGCCGAATCAAAATATATCAGCAGCCGCAGCCAGGGCATGCAGCAGGAAGAAGAAAACCTGGTAGCTTCGCCCATGCCCGGGAAAGTTGTGAAGATCCCGGTAAAAGCCGGGGACCAGGTTCTTGCGGGCCAAACGCTGATCGTGGTGGAGGCGATGAAGATGCAAAGCGAATTCAAGGCAAGCCACGATAAGACCGTACTCGAAGTTCTCGTGAAAGAAGGAGATACCGTAAATGCTCATCAGCTCATGATGAAACTGGAATAAATTAACCATGAGGCATGAGGCATGAGTAAACTCATCACTCATTATTAATCAACTAATCATTAATATATGATTTCATTGGAAGAAAAGTTACATGATTTCGAGAGCCGGAATAAAGCCGCAGAGTTGGGCGGGGGTGTTGAGAAAATCGAAAAACTGCATAAGCAGGGCCGTTTGACAGCCCGTGAAAGGGTAGGATTGCTTCTCGACCCGAATACCTTTGTTGAGACCGATAAGCTGGTGACCCACCGCTGCCATGATTTCGGCATGGCAAAGAACAAGATCCCCGGCGACGGAATGGTAACCGGTTACGGCAAGGTCGACGGGCGGCTTACCTTTGTTTTTGCCCAGGATTTTACTGTTTTCGGAGGGACCATGAGCCGGGCAAATGCCGAAAAGGTCGTGAAGATCATGGATATGGCCATGAGCATGGGTGCTCCCGTGATCGGGCTGAACGATTCAGGCGGGGCCCGCATACAGGAAGGTGTTGAAAGTCTTGCAGGTTATGCCGATATTTTTTACCGAAACGTACAGGCTTCGGGTGTAATTCCCCAGATCTCGGCCATCCTTGGTCCCTGTGCAGGGGGGGCAGTATATTCCCCCGCCATGACCGATTTCATTTTCATGGTCAAGGAAAGCAGTTATATGTTTGTCACGGGACCTGAGGTCATCAAGACCGTTACCCATGAAGAAGTGACCATGGATGAGCTCGGAGGGGCCATGACCCATAATTCAAAGAGCGGGGTAGCCCATTTTGCCGCCGAAAACGATGAACAGCTCATCATGATGATAAGGGAGCTGCTCGGTTTTCTGCCTTCGAACAACATGGCTGATCCGCCTACACGTCCGTGTACCGATGATATCATGAGGCAGGATGAGAAGCTCCAGGAAATAGTCCCGGCCGATCCCAACAAGCCTTACGATATAAAGGACATCATAACCACGGTTGTCGACAACAATAATTTCTTTGAAGTGATGCCGCATTATGCTGGCAATATCATCATAGGATTTGCCCGCCTCGGCGGAAAACCCGTTGGCATTGTCGCAAACCAGCCGGCTTACCTGGCCGGGGTGCTCGATATCAACTCATCGGTGAAGGGCGCCAGGTTCGTAAGGTTCTGCGATGCGTTCAACATACCGCTCATCACCTTTGAAGACGTGCCGGGCTTCCTTCCCGGGACCAACCAGGAGTTCGGAGGCATCATCAAACACGGAGCCAAACTCCTGTATGCCTTCTGCGAGGCCACTGTTCCCAAGATCACTGTGATCACCAGAAAAGCATACGGGGGCGCATACTGCGTGATGTCGAGCAAGCATATAGGCGGTGACGTGAATTTTGCGTATCCCACTGCCGAAATCGCGGTGATGGGTCCCGAGGGAGCAGTAAATATCATTCATAAGGGCAAGCTTGGCGAGGCTGAAAGGGCCGAGGCGGTGGACAACTACCGCAAGACGTTTGCGAATCCGTACAAGGCGGCTGAGCTGGGTTATGTTGATGAGATCATACTGCCGAAGCAGACGAGGATGAAGCTGATCCAGGCGCTGGAGCTGACGCAGCATAAGAGCAAGCAGAATCCGCCGAAGAAGCACGGGAATATTCCGCTATAGTCGCTCGCCACCTTGCACCGCTGCTGCGCCTTCTGCGTCGCTCACGCCTCCAATTCCCAGATTAGAATCTTTTCACATGTTCGCTCCTTGAAGCCAGGGCAGCTTATGCATTTGCTTCGCTTCAAATACCAAGGGAGATAGTGCTAATCGCTGAGGCCTTTTCCCTGTATCCCAAAGCATCAGGAACTGATGCGGGGTCCCCACCTGGCGAAGCTTCCGTAAAGCCAGGTGGAGAAGTGAGGTACGGATTCAGCAAACAATATTTATACAATATAACATGCCGTACCGAACGGCTGACCTGGCTTAGGAAGCAAGCCGATGGTGGGTCGCAGCAGTTCCGTAGCTGAGGGAGCAGGGGAAAGGGAGAGGCGGGATGGGCAACGCTTCGCGTTGCAGAGGCGGGATGCTTCGATGAAAATACCTGCGCGTACGCCACAACATCATAACATCGCGAATTTCTGTACCTTTGAACTTTAAATTCAAGAGACATGGCTGATATCGCAAACCTCATCCGCCTTAAGGCCGAAGAATACCATCCCGAGATGAAAGGGATCCGCCGTCATATTCACCAGCACCCGGAGCTGTCGAAGCAGGAAAAAAACACCATGGAGTTGATCGGGTCAAAGCTCAGGGAAAACGGTATTCATTTTACTGATTATGTTGGCGGATATGGGATCGTCGGGATCATCGAGGGCCGCGAGCCGCAAGCCGCATGTCTTGCGCTCAGGGCCGATACGGACGCCCTTCCCATCAAGGAAACCAACGAGGTAGCCTACCGTTCGGAAAACCCGGGGGTGATGCATGCCTGCGGACATGATGTGCATATAGCCTGCCTGCTGGGGGCGGCGAAGATACTGAACGGACTTAAGGACAGTTTCAGGGGAACCATCAAACTCTTTTTCCAGCCTTCTGAGGAGACCTACCCCGGTGGAGCCATCAGGATGATAGAGGAGGGCGCCATGGAAAATCCGAAACCCGATTTCGTGATAGGTCAGCATGTATTCCCCTTCCTCAGCGCGGGGGAGGCAGGGTTCAGGCCGGGCATGTTCATGGCTTCAACGGATGAATTCTTCATTACAGTTAAAGGAAAAGGCGGTCACGGAGCCATGCCCCAGACCACCGTCGACCCCATACTGATAGCTTCGCATATCGTGGTAGCGCTTCAGCAGATCGTAAGCAGGAATGCGAATCCCCTTGTTTCAACGGTGGTCACTGTTGGAAAGTTCCTGGGGGAGGGGAGGACGAATGTGATCCCCGAAACGGTAAGGCTTGAAGGCACGGTGAGGACATTCGACGAAGAATGGAGGGCCAGGGTGCACGAACTCATCAGGACCATCGCGGGAGGAACGGCCGGGGCCATGGGGGGGAGCTGCGACATCACTATCGACAGGGGATATCCCTACCTGTTCAACAACGAGGAACTTACCCAAAAGCTTTCGGTGCTTGCAGCAGATTATCTGGGCGAAAACAACGTTAAACCCATGGAACAGAAGATGGGGGCCGAGGATTTCTCTTATTTCGCCCAGCTGGCGCCTTCGTGTTTTTACGGGCTGGGCATTGCCGATCCTGCCATTGGCATCGGCCCGAATCTTCATACCGCAGGGTTTGATGTCGATGAATCAGCCATCAAAACGGGAATGGGGCTGATGGCGTGGATGGCGTTGCGCTTACTTAATGGGTAAAAGATGAATATCGAATATCGATCAACGAATTTTGAATGTCGAATTGTTAAGCGGTTCATAATTCCTTTATCCGGGTATTCGACTAATAAATCGGTATTAACCCCAGGGCAGAACCCTGGACCGGGGTTTTGCCCCAGAGGGGCGAAGAATTTCCCGGGAGTGATTCGATTATTCATCTTTATTTTTATTTCCCTCTTACTGCAATCTCCGCTGATTTCAAGGGCCCAGGACCATCGGGCGGGGAGCAATGTGCTTCCGTTCCAGCAGGATGCGGTTACCGCGAATAACGAGGACCAGATGGCGATGC
The DNA here is from genome assembly GCA_903877385.1 of uncultured Bacteroidales bacterium. GTDB lineage: Bacteria > Bacteroidota > Bacteroidia > Bacteroidales > FEN-979 > CAIRDP01. Next base: position 130,169 of record CAIRDP010000020.1, on the reverse strand, counting down.
AGTTCTTCCAGGCCAGGAATTTCGAGAAGGCCGGGGAGCTGTATTCGAGGATCTACCCGAAAAATCCTTCATATTATAATTATACCTACTATCTGTTCTGCCTTGTCGAGACCCTGGATTATGAGGAAGCGAAAAAACTCATCCGCAGTCAACAGAAAATCGACCAGAATGCCCTCAAATACCAGGTCGATCTTGGTTACGTGTATTTCAGGGAGGGAAATATTGCAAAATCAAAGAAGATTTACGATGATGCTTTGAAGCGTTTGCCGGCCGATGCGACCCAGCTTAACGAGCTTGCCAACGCCTTTTATTCGAAGGGTGAAATGGAGTATGTGGTGAGCACGTATAAAAAAGGCAGGGAACTCCTGCCCGAAATGAATACCATAGGGTTTGAACTGGCATCGGCATACGAAAGGATGGGGAATTTCGACGCGGCCATAGGCGAATATCTCAACTTCCTCACCCTTGACATGAATTATGAGGCCACTGTAAAGGACCATCTGCAGTCGCTGCTGGCGCAGGATGACGATAATTCGAAACATACCGCGTTCAGGAGCATACTGCTGGAAAGGATACAGAAGCAGCCCGACCAGGCTTATTATTCGGAGCTTTTATGGTGGTATTCGATACAGGAAAAGGATTTTGAACTTGCCCTGGTCCAGGCCAAAGCCCTGGACCGACGCCTCAGGGAGGACGGCAGCCGCATCATGGACCTTGCCAGCCTGGCTGTTTCGAACGGGAACTACGAGGTGGCGGAGCAGGCCTATAAATACGTGGTTTCGAAAGGTTCTTCGCATGCATGGTACGAGGCAGCCCGCAGGGAACAGCTTCACACCAGGTACCTCAGGCTGAACGAAAAGCCCGGTTCCCGGGCAGCCGATTACGGGGAATTGCAGAAAGCCATGCTTGCCGAACTCAGGCGCTGGGATAATAATCCGGATGCCTTGCGGCTGGTGCTGGACCTTGCGCACCTGGATGCTTTTTACCTTGGAAATGCCGATGCGGCCCTTGACCTGCTCGACCTCGTTATGGCCTGGAACGGGCTGAATGCAAAAGAAAGGGCTTCGGTTAAAATGGAACTGGCCGATATCCATCTTTTCAGGGGGGATCTGTGGACGGCTACGGTGTTGTACCAGCAGATCTACGGGGATTTTAAAAACGATGCCATAGGGCAGGAAGCCAAGTTCAGGAATGCCCGTCTTTCGTACTACATGGGCGAATTCGACTGGGCCAAAGCCCAGCTTGACATCCTCAAGGCGGCAACTTCGAAATTTATTGCCAACGACGCCATGCAACTCTCGATGCTCATCAGCAATAAATACGATACCGACAGCAATACCGTTGCGCTCGGGATCTATTCCAGGGCCGAGCTCGCCGATTTCAGGAACAGGGAGGACCTGGCTTTGCAAACCCTTGATTCAATCCCCATGCGCTTTGCCCAGCATCCCATTCTCGACAACGTGGTCTACCGCAAAGGGGAGATCTATGAAAAGACGGGCCAGTATGCCATGGCCGATTCGATGTATGCCATAGTGAGCAGGAACCGGGCCGTGGATATCATCACCGATGAGGCTATTATGAACAGAGCTCTGATCCATGAAACCCAGCTGGCCGATAAACAGGGGGCCATGGCTTTGTACCAGGAGCTTCTGAATACTTATCCCGGCAGCCTGTTCGTGCCGGAGGCAAGAAAGCGATACAGAACCCTGAGGGGAGATACAATCCAATAAAATGTTTGGACCGGAAAAACAGCCGTGGCAGAATAACCTAAGCAGCGATAAGATTCGATAAGATGTTAAGACCGAAAAAACACCTGGGCCAGCATTTCCTGCATGATGAAAACATTGCAGTAAAGATCCTCGATTCCCTGCCCAAAGAGCCCCGGCTTGTTATTGAAATAGGTCCCGGCACAGGGGTTTTGTCGAAATACCTGCTGGTGGATACTGAGCATGATACCTATTATATAGAGGTGGACAGGGAGTCGGCCGCCTATTTGCCCAAAAAATTCCCTTCCATTGCCGGGCGACTCATCGAGGCTGATTTCCTGGACTATGAGCTGGATTCTTTTCCCAGCCCCGAACGAAATACCGAACTCCTGAGCCTGCTGGGGAATTTCCCTTATAACATCTCTTCTCAGATCTTATTCAAGGCGGTAAACCAGAGGCAAAGGGTGAGGTCGGTAGTGGGAATGTTCCAGAAAGAAGTGGCCGACCGAATCATTGAAAAGCCCGGCACCAAAACCTACGGGATACTGAGCGTGGTCGTCCAGGCATTTTATAATGCCGAATACATGTTCACTGTGAACCCCACGGTTTTCAGGCCCCCTCCAAAGGTGAGATCGGCGGTGATCAGGCTTACACGGAACAGCAGGGAAAACCTGGGATGCGACGAAGCCCTGTTTTTCAGGGTGGTGAAAACCGCTTTCAACCAGAGGCGTAAAACCCTGCATAACGCCTTGAAGCCCATTACTGCCGATATAAGTGATGAGGGCGGATTGCCTTTTCTCAAAACCCGGGCCGAGCAACTAAGTGTGGATGATTTCATACTTTTGACCCTTGAGATAGGCAAAAGATCCAGCGATGAAAAAGAATCCCGGTAAAAAGCCAAGCACTAAAAAAGCTTTGTCCTGGGCCAGGACCAGGGAGGCGGTAACGGCTTATACCCAATCGTTGCCCCGGAAGGCCAACCTGATCATCATCGGCTTCCTCTTTGCCTGGGCCTTACTGCTGTACGGAAACACCCTCAGGAACTCTTATGCCATCGACGACAGCCTGCTTACCGAAAACGATATGGTGAGGCAGGGCGTTAAGGCTATCCCGGCCATTTTCTCATCCTACCTGCTGGATGAAGACAAGTACACCGGGGGACAAACCAATGATTACCGGCCGGTTGCCAAGGCAAGCTATGCCATTGAATACTCACTATGGGGAGAAAAACCAGGGAGAAGCCACCTGGTCAGCGTTTTCCTTTATTTTATCGCTTCGCTGATCACGTTTTACGTATTGCGCAGGCTGCTCATCAACTTCAACATCCTCTTCCCCGTACTGATCACGGTTTTATTCATGGCCCATCCCGTGCATACCGAAGTCGTGGCAAGCCTGAGAAACCGGGATGAGATCCTGGCATACCTTTTCGGGATGGCGGGAATGTATAACCTGCTTTCGTACATCAGTACACGGAAGATCCGCTTTGTAGTTTATACCTGCGCCTGGTTCATGATCGCCTGCATCAGCAAGCAGTCGGCCCTGCCTTTTGCGGGATTATACATCCTCGTGCTTTATTTTTTCGGCAATCTCAAAACCGGAACCATCATGAGGCTGGGTTTTTTTATCTTCCTGGCTGCAGGGGCGGCCTTCCTTATCCCGGGTTTCATTATTCCCCATGCTCCCCGCAGCAGTTTTTACTTCGAAAATGCCCTGTATTTCGAAAAGAAACTCTGGCTGAGGCTGGGAACGGCGATGATGTCCTTGCTTTTCTACCTCAGGATACTATTTTACCCTCATCCCCTGCTGTACTATTACGGCTATAACATGATCCCCCTGGCCAGCCTCTGGAGCCCTCTGGCCCAGCTTTCGGCCCTGGTTTATACCGTACTGCTGGTTTACGCGGGAATCAACATCCGCAGAAAAAAATTCCTGGCATTTGCCATACTCTGGTACCTGGTTTCGATATTCATGTATTCGAACCTGTTGCTTCCGGTGGTGGGGGTCGTTGCGGAACGCTTCGTATTCCTAGCATCCCTGGGTTTTGTCATGGCCCTGGTGTTCCTCATCTTCAGGCTGTTTAAAACCGAGCCCGGGAGCCTGACCATTGAATTTGAATCGAGGTTCAAGATCATCGGCCTGGTGCTGGTCATCCTGGTTCCATATGTAATTCATACCGTGAACCGGAACACCGACTGGAGGAACATCATGAGCTTATTCACAAAGGACATCCCGCATCTGCAGAAATCGGCCAAGGCCAATTACCAGTATGCAGGCTACCTGATCTCGACGCTCAACGACGACGAGGAATTCCTGAAGTACGGATCGGCAGACCAGGCGCTGAGGGAAAACATAAAAAAGCATCTTTACCTTTCACTCAAGGTTTATCCCGGGGGGTATAACACCCTGAACGATATGGGCCGGGTTTTTTTGCAGATCGATAAGCGGTACGATTCGGCTTTATATTGTTTCCAGAAGGCCGTAGCCGTGGATCCCGCGCTGATCCCGGGTTGGAGCAATTTAGGCATGACGTACCGACAGCTGGGAGAATACCCAAGGGCCCTTGAATGCTACCAGAAAGTGCTGGTGCTGGAGCCGGGAAATCCGCAGGCATATTTTGCCATAGGCGAGATTTACAGCGACCTGGGCGACGTCAATACTTCGCTGTATTATTACGATCTCGGATGGAAATCTTCCGGAAAAAAGTAAAATCGCTTTTTTTGAACAAGAGGATCTCAGAGATTGGCATTTTGATTTTCCTCGAGTAAACGATAAGGAAGGCGATGGACCCCAGGGTGTAGCTGATGTTGGTCGACCATACGGCCCCCATTCCCCCGAATTTCGGGATCATGAAGAGGTTGGCAATGAAATTGACGACCAGGGCCGGCACAAAGGTATATATGGCAACTTCGGGTTTGCCTTTTCCTGTAAGACGGCTGTTGAGGATCCTGAAGCCTACCAGGATGAGCACACCCGGCAAAACGGCCTGTATCATGGGTACGCTCGGCATGAAATCCTTTCCGAAAATCAGGGGGATGAGGAAGGGAGCTATATAAAAGATCAGGACCGAGGCAGCCAGGCTGGCCAGCATTGAAAGCCTGAAGATGGAGGAAACGATGCGGGTGACCCCCTCATCGTCGTCGGTGTTGGCGCTGCGGCTGAGGATGATGGTTTCGATGGCATAGGGGATATGCCATACCTGCTCGGCGATTTGTATTGCTACGGAATAAAACCCCACCTGTTCAAGGGTCGACAGTTTTTTCAGCATGAGCACGTCCATCCTGTAATTCAGCTGCATCACGAAGATGGCGACCGCATTGACCAGGCCCAGTTTAACCATGCTTTTCATGAGGGGTTCATGGTATTTCCAGGTGATCTTGTAACGGTATTCGCCTATGATGGTGCGGTATACAAAAAAGAACATCAGGAAATTCGCTACGAAAATCCCCATGAATGCCCCAAGCACCGAAAGTTTCATAAACCAAACAAAGAGGATGGTCAGCACCAGGGTAAGCAGGGTAGGTCCGGCGTTAATGATATTGGCCCTCAGGATCTCCTCCTTGCCTAGAAAGATCCCCCCCGCAAACAGGTTCATAAGGAGGAGGGGGATGGTGAGCAAAACCAGCACAACCATCAGCGGATCGTAGGGCTGGCTGTACGAAAAAAAGAAAACCATTCCGCAGATCATGATGCTGAGGAAGGATGTGTAAAACCACAGCAGTATGAGGGCCGAGGCCAGGTTGTTCTCATCGATGTCCTTACGGCCGATATGGTAGATGGTGGAGCGGCGGATCCCGAGCTGGGTAAAACCGATCACGATCACGGGTACGACGATGATGGACGAATACAGCCCGAAACCGGCAGCGCCAAGCACCCGCGAGAGGATGACCCCTATAACAAGGTTGCTTATGGTAACGGATAAATTGCTGCCAAAAACTGAAAGTATGTCTCTGAAATACGATTTACGGGCCAAGGTTTCTTGAGGCTTGAGGTATTTTCCAGTGAACAAAATTAGCAAGATTGTGAAACCGGATTATTCTTTTTTTAGTAATTTGCATTCAGTGAACCAAATCAAACTTAAACCCCAACGTTATGAAAAGAGCAATTTTACTTTCTGTTTGCCTGTTAGGCATGGCGATGACCTACGCCCAGAATTCATTTTATGTTTCTCTTGGCATAGGAGCTGGCATTAACACCGCTCGTACGTATGATCTTTACCAGGACGGAGATAAAGTTCATCCTGTAGGCCTCGGAAAAAGTTTCGGACCTGCCATCAGGGCTGGCGTTTTCCTCAACGACTTTATAGCTGTTGAGCTTGGAGTTGTTTACCGCATGGGCATTAACACAAAAGTTAACGTCGCAACATCCACCTCTTCGGGATGGGATAAATTCAAAGGCAATATGCTGCAGCTGGTCCCGGCTGTGGTGATACAGCCCGATTTTGATCTTGGCAGTGTTTCGCCTTATGCCAGGGTAGGCGTGCTGATAGGGGTACTTCCAAGCATCACATGCAATTTCGATGTAACGAGGGCCGGTACCGAGAGGGTTGGAACCCTCAGGTATACAGGAGGAGTAGCCGTTGGCGGGTCGGCCGCCCTCGGATGCGATATCGACATAACGGATATGCTCTCGCTTTACGTGGAGCTCTCTTACGACGCCATGGCCTATGCACCCACCAAAGGGAAGCTTGTAAAATATACCGAGAACGGGGCTGACAAGCTCGGCGACCTCTCGACCCAGGACAAGGAAACCAAGTTTGTGAAGGATATTTCGGGGTTTGTGGCCGATCCGAATTCCCCGGACCAGCAGCTGAAGAATTCCTATCCGTTCAATAATTTCGCGTTGAATTTCGGGGTAAAAATCAGTCTCTGACATTTTTCGCCCAGGCCGCTGAGCTTGAGCGCAAAAAAAGAGGGCAGCCTTTTGGGATGCCCTCCTGATCTGTTTGGCAATACCATCCGACGGATTATTTCTTCCATTCGGGCAGCCTGCCCGGAGTTATTGGGGCGCCTATGGATTCCATGGCTTTCTCGAGCTGGGGAACGTCCACTTCGCCTATCTGTTTCACCTGTTTGTAAACCGGGGGGAATTCATCGAGCAGGATGTTATATGCATCGAGCTGGGTCCTGGTGGGATCACCCGTGCTTCCGAAGCTGATCCAGCTAAGCTTTCCCAGCCTCTGGTTCAGGGTCACCGGGGCCGGGGGATTTTCCTCCTCGCTGGGCCTGGAGCTCTGGCGGTTGAACTTCTGGTTCAGGATCTCATCCAGCTGGGCCTGCAGATCCCTGGCTTTCTTCAGAAGGTCGGCCGGAATTGAAGGAGTGCTGTTCATGGCCTGTAGCATGCTGATAACCCGCTTATTAAGATTTTCGGTATAATCTTCGGTCCCCTGCATCACCCGGGTAAGATCCGAAACCTTCTGGTGGAATTCCACCACAGCCTGCCTGTTTGCAGGCGGGAGGCTGAGGTTTTCGAGAGGCCGGGTGGTGAATTCCACAGGGCCTGAGAGCAGACTGGTTTCTCCTTTGGCCGTCAGGCTCATGCTCACCTTGTATTTAGCGGGCATGCAGAGTATCCCGCTACCGTTATCCGCAAGCGGATCATACTTATCGGCATTCACAGCCCTGGCCGACTGGTACCTGAAATCCCACGAAACGCGGTTTATCCCTTTTGAAGGGCTTTTATGAATGATGCGCACTGGATTTCCCTTATCGTCGGTGATGGTGAAAGTGAGGAAGGGTTCAATCTCCTGTTTTTCGGCCCTCATGTCGGCATCGCTGGGTTGAGGAATGGGTTCCCCTTTTTTGAAGAGTTCCTTTTCTTTTTCCTGGCGGATGTCCTTTTTCGTCTTCGGTACATCCTTTATATAATAGGTAAAGCAAGCTCCGAAATCGGGATTTTTCGCGGCAAACACCGTTGATCCCTGTCCGTACTTGGAATCACTCTGCAGGTACATCAGGGCGTCTTTTACCGGGAAAATATACCCGTCCCTGTCGAGATTGTCTTTTTTGAGCAGCCTCAGGGGGGTGTAATCATCCAGGATAAAGAAACCGCGACCGAAGGAAGCGGCAACAAGGTCGTTCTCGCGTTTCTGTATGGCCAGATCGCGGATCTGTACATCGGGAATACCCGATTTAAGGCGGATCCAGTTTTTCCCCTCATCTATGGTGAAGTACACACCGAATTCGGTGCCTGCAAAAATGAGTTCAGGGTTCACGAAATCCTGCTGTATGCAATGCACCGTTCCGTTTTCGGGCAGGTTGCCGGCCATGGAAACCCAGGTCTTTCCTTTATCGCTGCTTTTGAGGATATAGGGTTTGAAATCATCCCTGAGGATATTGTCGAATGAAGCAAACACCACGTTCTCGTCGAAACACGATGCCATGATGTCGCTCACGTAAGTGTACTCGGGAACCCCCGGGAATTTATCAATCCTGGTCCAGTTTTTACCTGCATCCTGGGTAACCTGGATAAGGCCGTCGTCGGTACCGGCATACAAGAGGTCTTCCTTTACAGGAGATTCGTCCAGTGAAATGATGGTACCGTAAAGCGAGGTGGAGATATCTTTCTGAACAGCATCTATACTCCAGTATTTTCCCATTACGGGCCATTGGTTCCTGTCAATTTTCCGGGTTAAGTCTTCGCTGATCACCTGCCAGGTCTGCCCCCGGTCATCGCTGCGGAAAACCTTGTTGGCCGAAGTATACAGGCGGGTATGGGAATGCGGACTAAGGATCAGCGGGGCATTCCAGTTCCATTTGTAGGAGTCTTGGCCCTTGCGGGGTTCAGGCCTGATGTCGACGCCTTCCTCGCTTTTCCTGTCGTAGCGGACCATCCCGCCGTACTGTGATTCGGAATAAACGATGTTGGGATCCACAGGGTCTATGGCAGTCCAAAAGCCATCTCCACCCTGGGTAACAATCCAGTCATCGGCCAGGACGCCGGTGCTGCGTATGCTCCTCGAAGGCCCCCCGAAACTGTTGTTGTCCTGGGTGCCCCCGTAAACGTAATAGAAAGGAGTGGAGTTATCCACCTGTACACGGTAAAACTGGGTCACGGGAAGGTTCGACTTGAAAATATATTCCTTGCCGGCGTCGAAAGTTTCATAAATCCCGCCATCTCCCCCTATGAAAAAATGTTTTGAATCGTCAGGGTCAATCCACATGGCATGGTCATCGACATGGCGCTTGTTGTTCCCGACCGGTTTCCAGGTCTTTCCGCCGTCCTCGCTCACCTGAGAAACAGTTTCAACCGAATAGATCTTATCCAGGACTTTGGGGTCGGTGAAGAGGATGTTGTAATACTGTCCCTGGGCTACGTGGTTGCTCATTTTGGCCCAGGAAGCACCGCGGTCGGCCGAACGGTAAACCCCCGAAGCATCCGGGGTGGATTCGATGATGGCATAAACGATATCGGGATTGATTGGGGATATGGCGAGACCAATGCCTCCCATATCGGCCGAAGGCAAGCCTCCGCTCATCTTGTCCCAGGTTTCGCCCCCGTTCGTCGATTTATACAAAGCCGTTTCGGGCCCCCCGCCTATCTTGGTGAAAACGTGGCGGCGGCGCTGCTCCGACGAAGCATACATCACATCAGGGTTCCTGGGGTCCATCAAAACATTGTTCACCCCCGTGTTTTCGCTGATCTCTATAACTTTTTTCCAGGTCTTGCCACCGTCGGTGGTTTTGTACAAGCCCCTGTCGCCTCCCGGCCCCCAAACTGAACCTTCGGCTGCCACGAACACCACATCAGAATTGCGCGGATCAACAAGGATATTGCCTATCTGCCTTGAATCTTTAAGGCCCATGTTTTTCCAGCTTTTGCCCCCGTCGAGGCTTTTATAAACGCCGTTGCCGTATCCTAGCGAACGCTGGTGGTTATGTTCGCCCGTTCCAAGCCATAATACATTGGTGTTGTTGGGATCATAGATGATGCAGCCCATGGAATACGCCCCGTTATTGTCAAACACCGGGTCAAAGGTCGTGCCGTTATTTACTGTCTTCCAGAGGTGGCCCGAAGCAACCGCAACGAACCATTCGCTATGGTTTTTGGGGTTGACGGCGAAGTCGGCGATGCGGCCCGAGGTGAATGCAGGACCTATGCTCCTCCATTTCAGTCCCGAGACCAGGCCGGAATTGTATACCGTATCCTCCTTCTTTTTTTCTTTGTCCTCTTTCTTTTCCTTATCGGGTTTGGCCGGTTTTTCGGCCTTCTTCGCGTCCTGCGCAAAGCCCGTGGTCAGAATTCCCAGTATGATCACAACGGCGACCAGACTGCTTAGTAGTGTGTGTTTTTTCATAGTATGTTTAATTTTAATGTCTCGTATCCCTCATCGGCGCGCAGCGCCTCTTTTATCCCCTCTCCCGAAGCTCTTACAATCCCCTTCTCGGTGATGATCCCGCTGATCAGCTCGGCAGGAGTCACGTCAAAGGCGGGGTTGTAAGCCCCGGAGCCGGGGGATGCCGTACGGATTTTACGTATAATCCCTTCCTCGTCAGGCCCTTCGGCATACAGCAACTCATCCTCGCTGCGTTCTTCAATAAGAATATCTTTGCCTGTTTTGCAGTTAAGGTCGACCGTTGACAAGGGAGCCGCGATATAAAAGGGGATGCCCGCGGCTTTGGCCGAAAGGGCTTTTTCAAACGTGCCTATCTTGTTGGCCGTATCGCCGTTGGCGGCAATGCGGTCGGCCCCGCAGATCATCATGTCGACCTTGCCCCCGAACATCAGCCAGGCCCCTGCGTTGTCGGGAATGATGGTATGGGGGATGCCTTCTTCATGGAGTTCCCAGGCGGTGAGCCTGGCGCCCTGGCTCCTTGGACGGGTCTCATCCACATACACAAAAATATTTTTTCCTTTGGAATGGGCCAGGTAAACGGGCGAAAGGGCAGAGCCGTAGTCGACAAATGCCAGCCAGCCGGCATTGCAATGGGTCTCTATCCTGAAGCCATCCCTGATCAGGCTGTTCCCGTATTCCCCTATCTTTTTGCAGTCTTCGCTGTCCTTATCGGCAAGAGCCAGGGCCGCGGAAAGGGCATAAGTGGCTGAGATGAGACCGGCTTCCCATACTTTTTCAACGGCATGGAAGAGGTTCCTGGCGGTGGGGCGGGTGGCTTCGATCTCCTCCCTGGCTTTTGCGGCCAGGCCGGGATCGGCTATGTTTTCGGCTTCGAGAAAAGCCTGGGCCATGGTAAAACCTGCAAGAGCGCCTATAGCGCCGGCGCCTCTCACCTGCATGCTCCTGATGGCCTGACAGGACTCGCGATAATTCAGCGATTGCTGAATGCGGAATTCAAAAGGAAGGAGGTTTTGTTCAATGAAGAAAACGGAAGAATCTTCCATCCATACGGTGCGGTATTGTTTGCCCCCGACCTTCAATTTCAATGGACTATTAAAATAGTATCCTTTGTTGAAGCGGCTTTGAGCCTTACATTACCTGAGCCGAAGAACGTCTGGCCGTTGGTCACGGCTATACAGTTGTAGAATATTCGCCTGGGATAAAGCTTGCGGAAGATAGCCACCCCCCCCGCGCCGGTTGCCGTTTTGCGCAAAAGCTGGCTTTTGCTGAGGCTGTCGCTGCTGAGGGCCAGGCTGATATACTGGCCCATGAGGATGAGTCCCTGGGGCGTCTGAAGGAGGATGTTGAGCCTTGCTGAATCCGCTCCGTTGTCCTCCCAGGTCTGGACCGGTGTGTCACTGCTGTGCTTGGCGCAGGACAGTGTCAGTAAACAAACTACCGCCATCGCGCAAAGGCTGGTGTAAATCAAATGCCATCTGCCGTTATTAACCGTATCGTTCATCTGCATACATTTTTATTACAGGATCTTAAACCCGAGGCTGAGCTGGAATATATTGTTTTTACTGCTGAAATTCCAGTTCTGGCTGCCCTGCTGCACCGTCCTGATCATCTCGTTAAGGCCGCCCTGGTACCTCAGGTCAAGGGTTAAAAGCCAAAAGTCGAGGCCGAAACCCGCCTGGATGTACCAGTTGAGGGAATTGATGCTGCTTTTTGTTAGCGGACCAAGCCAGTCGGGATTCATGTCCTTCACCGTTTTGTTAGTGACAAACGAAACCGCAGGGCCCAAATCGACCCTGAATTTTATTGTTTTTCCGTTGACGATATTGAAACCCAGCAAAACGGGGACATCTATGGACCCTATGGTGACTTTCTGGTCCCAGGCCCCGGTATGGCTGGGATCGTTGAAAACGTACTGTGCTCCCTGGACCGTGTAATATAATTCGGGCTGGACAAAAAACCGTTTACCGACCCTTAAAAACACCCCGACCTGCATGCCCGATTTGAACTGGGAGCTGATGGAATCGATGTTTGCCGAAAGCTTGTTCGCGTTATATCCTGCTTTGATGCCAAATGTAATCCCGGCAAAGGTAAAGGCGGAGATCAGCATGAAAAGAGTTACAATTGTAAACTTTCTCATCCTTTTCAGAGGTTTAAAACAGCGATAAATATACGATAATTTATGCGAGAAGCTTAAGGCTGTTAATTAATTATCTTAAATGAGCAATATGGCCTGAGGATGGTAGGGATGCTGATCCCATCGTTCACCTGATTGAGTTCGAGCAGGGCCGCGACGATCCTGGGAAGAGCCAGGGCGCTGCCGTTGAGGGTATGAGCCGTATGGATCTTTCCTGCCTCGTCCTTATACCTGAGTTTGAGGCGGTTCGACTGGAAGGCCTCGAAATTGGAGACCGAGCTTACTTCAAGCCAGCGTTTTTGTCCGGCCGACCATACTTCAAAATCGTAAGTGAGGGCCGAGGTAAAACTCATGTCGCCACCGCAGAGTTTTACGATGCGGAAAGGCAATTCAAGCTTGCGCAGTAGGCCGGCCACATAGTCGCGCATCTCTTCAAGGGTTTGGTAGGAGTTTTCGGGCCGGGTTACCTGCACTATTTCCACCTTGTCGAACTGGTGTAGGCGGTTTAGCCCCCTCACATCCTTGCCGTAAGAACCTGCTTCGCGGCGGAAGCAGGCCGAATAGGCTACATTTTTAACAGGCAGGTCCCGGGCTTTGAGGATGCTGTCGCGGTAGATATTGGTCACCGGGACTTCGGCTGTGGGGATGAGGTAAAGCTCATCCACCTGGGCGTAATACATCTGCCCGTCCTTGTCGGGCAGCTGCCCTGTAGCGAAAGCCGAAGCGGCATTGACCATATAGGGCGGCTGCACCTCGGTATATCCTGCGGCCAAGGCCTGGTCGAGGAAGAAGTTGATGAGGGCGCGCTGTAGGCGGGCGCCCTTGCCTTTGTACAAGGGGAATCCCGCCCCCGTAATCCTTGTGCCGGTGGCAAAATCTATGATGTCGTATTTGGCTGCAAGCTCCCAGTGGGGGAGGTAATCTCCCGAAGAAGGGATTAGGGCATCTTCCAGCAGAACGACCTCGTTGTCTTCGGCTGTTTTGCCGGGGGGGACGCTTTGATGCGGCAGGTTAGGGACCCTTACCAGCAGATCCTCAAGCTCTTTGCGGGCCGATTCAAGTTTTTCGTCCAGTTCCTTTGCCCTGCTCTTCAGATCGGCGGTTTTCTCCTTGAGGGCATTGGCTTCGTCAGCTTTGCCCTGTTTGAAGAGGATACCGATCTCTTTTGCCAGGATGTTGCTCTGGGCCTGGAGGTCATCCAGGGCTTTCTGGGATTCCCTGCGGGTATCGTCAAGCCTGAGGATGTCGCTGATGATTTGGGCGCCATCATAGTTTTTCAGTTTAAGCCTTTCCAGGACTTCGGCGGTCTTTTCCCTGATGATTGATAGTTGGAGCATATTGGGATGATTTTAGGTGCAAAGGTAAGAAATTTGGGATGAGGCGCTTCGCGCCGATAAGAGCGCTTCGCGCGGATGCGGGATAAGGCGCTACACGCCGATGGGGGATGCAAAAAAAAAGCTGTTCCGGCTTGAGGGAACAGCTTTCAAGGTTTTACGAGCGACGCTTAAACGGTTTCTTCCTTTAAGGGAACAATGGAAACATAGGAACGGTCCTGGCGTTTCCTTTTAAATTCAACAAGGCCGTCGGTGAGAGCGAACAGGGTATGGTCTTTGCCTATGCCGACATTGATGCCGGGGCTGTGAACCGTGCCGCGCTGGCGCACGATGATCGCACCTGAAGAGGCGAACTGTCCGCCGTAAATCTTGATACCCAAACGTTTGCTGTGGGATTCACGCCCGTTGCTTGAACTTCCCGCACCTTTTTTATGTGCCATAGTATGTTATTCTGATAATCTGTTATTAATATTATTCTGCGGCTTCGCCTTCCTGGGTTTTCTTTGCTTTTGTAGCGCCTTTTACACTGATATTCTCGATGAGTATTTTGGTAAAATCCTGACGGTGGCCGGTTTCTTTCTGAAAACCTTTTCTTTTCTTTTTCTTGAAGACGATAACTTTATCGCCCCTCACATGATCGATTATCTTGCAGCTAACCTTGCTGCCTTCAACATGGGGTGTGCCCACATTGACCTTGCCTTTATCGTCAAGCAGCAAAACTTCATCGAATTCTACCTTTGAACCTGCTTCACCTTCAAGCCGGTGCACGAAAATCTCATCCTTCTTTTCTACCAGGAACTGCTGGCCGGCTATTTCAACAATTGCGTACATAGTATGTGTTTGATATTCAATTTTGGGAGTGCAAAGATAGGAATTTTTACTTTACGGCAAGTTTTTTGTGATTTTTTTTTTCCATTTACTGAGGTTTGATCTGAAATTATTTACATTTGATGGAAAAACAGGAATTATCCTGTATTGTTTTTAATTTTTTTATTGATAATTAATTATATTTGCTTACTGCTACATTCCATTTATTATACTCATTTGCTGTGCATATCTTTTTTAATCGATTGATATTGAATTAATTAAAAAGTAAAATTTGCAATTTCGATAAAATCATAGATATTAATCAAAACGAAAAAAATCCCAGAAAGTCAATAATCATTAACCAAAATCAAAGTTTATGAAAAAGTTTTTTACGTTTTTAATGGTAGTCCTGTTACTCGTTCTGTTTGTGAAGGGTATCCAGGCACAGCCGATAGGCAATTATGTTTTTACTCAAAGCACACTTGCTTATACACCTCTTTCAGGAGCAACGAGCTTTGTTGCCAATGGTGGAGGCGGTACCCTGGATGATGGGTATTCATTGCCTATTACCCTGCCGTTTACATTTACTTTTGGCGGTGTTGCACAAACTTCAATTGTTGTCAATACCAATGGATGGCTTTTATTCGGAACAACGACATCCATCACAAATTATTCCTCCTTAGGCGGTTCTGATAATAATGTGATTGCATTTCTCAACAGGGATTTGGATAATACCGTAGGTCCTGCTGTTTACAGTTATTTAACTACCGGTACAACGCCAAACCGTATTTTTAAAATAGAAGCTCTTAATTTTTACCGGTATGGTTATTCTACCGAGACCGGCCAGGCCCAGGTTTGGCTGTATGAAACAAGCAATAATATTGAAATCCATTATGGAACTTTCGGAACATGGACTGCAGGTTACACCTGCCAGGTTGGCCTAAGGGGAACTTCAACAGCTACGACCCAGATCAAGGCTCTTTCGGGCACCGGATCCACAACATGGACGGCTCCTCTCGTAACCAATTCTTCGGCCTCAACAATGGCTACCGATTATCAACCTGCAAGCGGAACAACCTATAAATTTGCTCCTCCTCCTCCCTGTGTTGCTCCTTCAGCATCTCCCACTGCATTGGTTCTCACCCCCAGCACCGTATCAGTAAATGTTGCATTTACAGCTGCACCCGCAACAGACGACTATCTGGTAATCCGCAGTTTAAGCAATACGCTTTCGGCAACTCCCGTTAACGGCACAACCTATACCGTAGGTTCATCCTTTGGAGGTGGCGTCGTTGATTATTACAGCACATTAAACACTTATGTGTCAATAGGTCTTACACCAGGTACACTTTATTATTATTATATCTTCTCGGCAAATGATGCAACCTGTTTAGGCGGGCCTTTGTATAAAACTACAGCTCCACTCACAGGCAATACAACCACTTTAGCTTTATTTCCCATAAACGGTACCAAAACCGTGGGGCCCACAGGGGATTTCTTTACCCTGACCGCGGCATTTGCATATCTTAATTCAAACGGGGTAAACGGCCCTTTAAATCTTGTTCTACAGTCAACGTATGTAAGCTCTGTTGAACCTGCATTCCCGATTCCCGCTACAATAATACCCGGTGCAAGTTCAACCAATACCATCACGGTTTATCCAAGCGTAACCGGACTTTCGATCACCAGCGCCAATACAACAGGCACAATCAACCTGAACGGAGTAAGTTATGTAATCTTCGACGGCCGTGTTAATAAAGCAGGCTCAACCAACAGCCTGGTCATTGAAAACACATCCACCACAGGTTATGCGATTCAATTCGTGAACGGAGCTTCCTATAACGCCCTTCAGTATTGTATAACGAAAGGCGCCGGCACTTCGGGCGCCAACGGTACGCTCACCTTCGCTGGAACAACAGGCAGTGCAGGTAACAGCAATAACCTGATCAATTACTGCGAAATAAGGGACGGAGTTTCCAACCCATTGTATGCCATTTATTCCTCGGGTTCCACGGTTCCCTCTGCCTTTAACAGCAGCAATACTGTATCCAATTGCAATATCCATGATTTCTATGCACCGGCAGGGGGCAACCCGATCGGTATCGGTATGTTCGGAGGTTCAACCGCCTGGACAATCAGTGGGAACAGTTTCTACATGGTTAATGTACAGAGTCCGACCGTAGCCAACGGATATAATGTTATTTTCATAGCCGCAGGCGACGGGTATAATATTCTTAACAATTATATTGGCGGTTCTGCCCCAAGTTGCGGTGGCACCCCATGGACCCTTAACGGGAGCGGCACCCCTCCAACCATTGCCAATTTTATTTATGCTCTCAGGTTCCAGACCGGTGCACTCACGGCAAATCCAAGCACCTTACAGGGAAACACCATTTCCAATATTATGCTGTATACCAACCCTACTGCTGCCTCCATCTCCTTTACAGGCTTACTTTCGGTAGTCGGAATTCAAAACATAAGCAACAATGTGATCGGTTCTGCAACCGGTACGGGATCCATAACGATTTCGGTGGGTAACGGAGCTTATGCATCAACGTTTGAAGGCTTCGATTTCAGGGGAATGTACGGAAATGTCACCAATAATACTTTTGGTTCAGTTACCCTTACCGGTGCTGCCGGTTCAACCTCAACCTACACTTTAACCTTAAGGCCGATCTCAGTAACACCTACCGTTCAGAACGGTACCGATGTCGTAAGCGGCAACCTGGTGGGAAGCCTTACCACGGCCAACAGCATTCAAACTCCGGCTATGACCAATCCTCCTGTACAGATCCAGGCATTTTTCATCTCCTCCACAGGAGCAGGAACCATGTCGGTGGCCAACAACACGGTGGCCAACCTCAGCAACCTGAGTTCATACAATGGTTCACATATCGTAGGTATTTATGCTGCAGGTACAGGTCTTCCCAATGTGCTCAACGGGAATACAATCCGTGACCTTACCACCACTTCAACAAATACAACCATCGCGGGAATTGCTTCATTGGTCGGGATATACTCCTTAAATGCAGTGCCGGGATCCATTATCCGTTCCAATAGCATTTATAACCTCACCAACACAACTGCCGCAGCCTCAGTGGGAATCCATGGTATCTACACAGCTCATACAGCAGGAAACCTGCTGATCGAGAAAAATTTCATCCATAACATAGGTCTTTCCACAAGCATTGCAACGGCCCAGGTGACCGGTTTGTACATGAACAATGGAGGATCTTATGTAACCGTGAAAAACAACATGATCCAACTGGGTATCAATCCCGATGGTTCAGCCAATACCTCCGACTGCGTTATTGATGGTATTTATGAAGGCGGAGCAACGGTCGACAGTGTGCTCAACAACAGTGTCTATATAGGCGGAGCGCCCGCAGCAGGAACAACAGGGAGTACTTATGCCTTCAACAGCGTAATTACGCCTTCACTGTCCACCCCAAGGGTATGCCTCGACAATATTTTCTACAATGCCCGTTCAGGAGGTTCAACCGGCGAGCATTACGGGATTAAAGTTGCAGGAACAACCTATGCACCCCTGGGTGTAAAAAGCAATTACAACCTCATCATTGCCAACGGAACCGGCGGGGTGTTTGGTTATTTCAATGCACTTGACCAGGCTACTTTTGCAGCCTACAAGGGAGCCACGGGCCTGGAAATGGCCAGCGGCAATGCCGATCCCAATTTTATAGCCCCTGCAGGCAATACGGCAACTGCAAACCTGCATATTCTGAGCCCGACGCCTATTGAAGCAGCAGGGATCGCCCTGTCAAGTGTTGCCGATGACTTTGACGGCCAGGCACGCAGCGGTCTCACTCCTCCCGACGTGGGTGCAGATGCAGGGAACTTTACCCTTTCGGCCGATGTATTTGGCCCGAACATCACTTACGTACCCATGGGAAATGGCCTGGTTGCCGGCACCAGGGTTGTTTCGAACTGGGCAACGATCACCGATAATGTAGGTGTCTCAACCGGGGCCAGCCTGCCGAGACTCTATTATAAGAAGTCAACCGATGCAGCCGCATTTGTGGGCAACACCTCTGCAAATAACGGCTGGAAATATGTGGTTGCAAGCAACTCGACCAGCCCCTTCAGCTTTACTATAAATTATGCACTTTTGCAGGCGCCTGTTGCAGCAGCCGACATCATCCAGTATTTTGTCGTTGCACAGGATGCAGCCAATAACCTCACTTCAGGGGTATTGATGGCCGGAGCCAGTGGTCCTCCACCCGTTCAGAACATCAATGCCAATCCTGCCATTGCAAACGTTCAGTCCTACACTATTGCTTCAGGTTCAATTCCAACCACCATTACCGTCCCCGGTACCTATGCAAATCTTACCGGTACAGGCGGAGCGTTTGATATGATCAACCAGGGCGTGCTGGTAGGCAATACAACCATTAACATTACAGCCGACCTTACCGAACCCGGAACTGTTGCATTGAATGCATGGGCCGAGGATATACCCGGGTCAAACTATACCCTCACCATCAAACCGGATGCATCAACACTGCGCACGATCAGCGGAACTGCCGTTGCTACGGGAACAGCCATGATCAGGACCAATGGGGCAAGCCGCTTTACAATTGACGGACAGGCCGGCAAACTGCTGACTTTCCGCAATACCAACGCCACTGCAGCCAATACCGGACCAACCATATCGTTCAATAACGGTTCCCAGGCATGCTTCCTTAAAAACAGCACCATTGAGAATAACGGAACTACCACAACCTACGGTTCGGTCAATATCGGCAGCACAGGAGTAAACATCGTTGAGATCAACGGGAACGATATCCGTGATGCAACGGCCGGTACGATGGGAGTTCAAACCACCGGTATTTACAATGCTTCCTTTACAAATTCGCTCAGGGTTATTAATAACAACATTTACAACTTTAAGAACTACGGTTTATATTTCACGACCGTGGCCGATGGAGCAGTCATTACAGGAAACAGTTTCTATTACAATTCTGCCACGGTTTCTACCGTTACACAATACTGCTTATACCTGATCGGGAGTTCAAATAACCATACTATCAGCAATAACTACTTTGGTGGTTCGGCTCCGCTTTGCGCAGGTACTGCATGGACGAATTCAGCCGCTTTTAACATTTACGGAGCTTATTTCACCCTGGGTGTTATTATTCCCACAACTATTTCCAATAACACTTTCCAGAATATCAGCATGACCAATGTTGGCTCAGCCTACCTGTATGGTATTTATATTACAGCCGGCGTGGTAAATATTCTCAACAACCTTATTGGAAGCCCCACTGTAACTACTTCACTAAGCAATGCTGGTCTCGGGTATTTTTATGGAATTTATGGAGCTTTGTCGGCAACTGCAGCCTCCAGTATCCAGGGTAATACCATTGCCGGGATCAGTTATACCAGTACTACATCAACCGGATATTTTTACCTTTTGGAATTTACATCAGGTATTCTTAACATCGGCAATGTTACCGGTAATGTCCTAGGCAGCAATACCGTTGCAGGCTCCATCTCATACGCAGGAACCGGGGGAATATATGGATTATACGTTTCGTCAAACAGTCCCGCCAATGCAGTAGAAAACAACATCATCGGCAACTGGTCGCTGACTAATACTGCCGGCTCGCCTCTCGCAAGGGGGATGTATTTGTATTCGGCAAATACCAAGAAAAACAAGGTTTTCATGATTGGCAGTACCAATGCCGGTTTGACTCCCACAATCTATGGTATCTATAATTATAATCCGACAACCGCAGGTACGACCAATGAATACTCCAACAACCTTGTGTCACTGGACGGAGGGGCTGCAACCAACCCCACAATCTATGGTTACTACGATTACTGGAACTATTCTGATTTCTTTAATTTTTATTATAATGACATCTACGTGAGTGGTCCGGCTACCGGAACATCTACGACCTATGCCATGTATCGGGCTTCAGCCCCATCCTATTCGTTCTATAATATGAAAAATAATATTATAGCAAATAACAGGGCTGCCGGGGGTACAGGGAAACATTATGCATTGTATGTTTATAATACCGGTTCGGCCAGCTCCGATAATAATGACATCTATTCCGTCGCCGGCCCCCTGGCCTATTATAATGCCTTAGACCAGGCGAATATGGCAGCATATCAATCGGCTACAGGTTTTGATGCCAACTCGAAGAATACTGATCCCCAGTTCGTTTCGTCTACCAACCTGCATACAACGGTTGCTGCACTGAATAATACCGGTGTAAACATACCCGCGGTAACTACCGACTATGCCGGCGTTACACGTACGAATCCCCCGGACATCGGTTCTTACGAGTTTTCGTTGAGCCCTGTTGTTGTTTCAGTTGCTGCTTCTGCAATTACATCAGTCGCTGCAACACTCAACGGCACCATCAATTCCAATAATGAGAGCACCGTTTCGGGCTTTGATTACGGACTCACTGTAGCTTACGGAACTTCAGTGGCCGGTTCTCCTGCCACAGTAGTAAGCACCACGGCCACACCGATAAGTGCCGCCCTAAGCGGTCTTGTCCCGAATACGCTGTATCACTTCAGGGCCAAAGGCCTTGTAGGAGCTACACCATATTACGGCAGCGATCTTACATTCACCACTTCGGCAATCCCGCCATTGGTTGTAACTGTAGCAGCTACCGGTGTAGGTTCATACACTGCCACGGTGAACGGTACGGTCAACGCCAATAATGCCTCAACCACGGTTTCATTTGATTACGGACTTACTATAGCCTATGGCTCTACGGCTGCAGGCAGCCCAAGTCCTGTAGGTGGAGTCTCGGCTGTTCCGGTATCGGCTGTCCTTTCGGGCTTATTGCCAGGGAATACCTATCATTTCAGGGTCAACGGTTCCAATGCAGGCGGATCGGCCAGCGGCGCAGATCTGACTTTTAACACACCTCCCGATGCTCCTGCAGTTGTCACCAATGTAGCCACCGGTATTTCAACATCAGGCGCCGTGCTTAACGGAACTATCACCGCCAATGGCCTTAGTACCACTACCTATTTCGATTACGGACTCACAACCGCCTATGGCACAACAGTTGCCGGTGTACCGCCTACCGTTACAGGCAATACTCCTACCGCTGTGAGCGCTACGATAAGCGGCCTGGTATTTAATACAACCTACCATTTCAGGGCCAGAGCAGTGAACTCCCTCGGAACAACGAACGGGGCCGACCTCACCTTCCTTACCATTTGTACCCAAGCAGGACCTGCAGGTGTGATCACCGGACCAATCCAGGCTTGCCAGGGCGGAGCAGGATATGTTTATACCGTGCCTCCTATTTTAAATGCAGTTGGATACAGCTGGACTCTTCCTGTTGGCGGTACAGTTACTGCCGGCGCTAATACCAATATCATCACCGTGAGCTATAATTCTACCGCTGTTCCCGGTTATGTCATGGTTTATGGCCTTGGTCTTTGCGGAAACGGTTCACCTTCACAGCTTCTCGTGAATGTGAATGCAGCTCCTGTTCCCACGATCACGGGACCTGCCACCGCCTGTGCCGGATCTGTCAACAATGTATATACTACCGAAGCAGGGAACACCGGGTATTCTTGGATCATTTCGGCCGGGGGTGCAATCACTTCAGGCATGGGCACCAACTCAGTTACGGTGACCTGGTCCTTAGCCGGAGCCAGGACCCTCAGCGTGAATTACAACAATGCTGCAGGTTGCCCCGGGGTGAATCCCACGGTGAAATCCGTAACCGTAAATGCCCTGCCAGTACCTGTTATTGCCGGCAGCGCAACCGTTTGCCAGTCTACTAATGTAAATTACACCACCCAGGCAGGCCAGAGCGGTTATATATGGAGTGTTTCGGCAGGAGGCCAGATTACCGGCGGACAGGGAACTGCCTCGCTCAACATCTTATGGACCGGCACCGGCGCACAAACCGTTTCGGTTAACTACGCCAATGCCAGTGGCTGTTTTGCCGCCTCTCCCGCTACTTTTGCCGTCAACGTGAACGCTGCTCCCGTACCTACTATCTCTGGAATGGCCAACATGTGCATAAATTCGGGATATTATGATTATATCACCCAATCGGGACAAACCGGCTATGTATGGACCGTTACTTCAGGCGGAACCATTACAGCAGGCCAGGGCACTGCCGATCTGCAAATTGTTTGGACTACACCCGGGCCACAGACTATCACCGTCAATTATTACAACGGATCGGGATGTACAGCTCCCGCACCAACTGTTTTCAATGTGATGGTCAGCGGATTACCCGATGCTGCCGGTACTATTACAGGAACCTCTGCAGTATGCGCAGGCACCAATGGTGTAGCATACTCTGTACCCCCGATCAATAATGCAGCTTCTTACGTTTGGTCACTGCCTGCCGGTGCTACTATAGCTTCCGGTGCCGGGACCAACTCAATTACCGTGGATTTTGCCGCCAATGCCGTGTCGGGCAATATATCGGTATACGGTAACAGCGTTTGCGGAAACGGAACTGCATCGCCTGCTTTTGCGGTAACTATCAACCAGATACCGGTAGCAGCAGGAACAGTTTCAGGTACAGATTCGGTTTGTGCCGGTGAATCGGGTGTCGCATATTCAGTGGCCCCTGTGACCAATGCAACAGGATATGTTTGGACTTTACCTACAGGCGCCAGCATAGCTTCAGGTGCAAATACACCTAACATTACCGTTGATTTCGCAGTGAACGCACTGTCGGGCCCGGTTTCAGTTTATGGAACCAACACCTGCGGTAACGGTACCGTATCTCCTTCTTTCCCGGTTGTCGTAAAATCCATTCCTACCACCCCGGTTATCATTAATAATGGCGATACTTTATACAGCAGCGCCCCGGCCGGTAATCAGTGGTATTATAATGGTGCACCCATAACTACAGGGAACGGCCAGGTTTATGTTGCCCATACCACGGGCTGGTATTGGGATGTTGTAACCCTCAATGGTTGTTCATCCGATACTTCAAACCATATCTTTATTCTTGTGACCGGAACAACTGATCCGGCTGCCGCAAGCTTTGTAGTTTATCCTGTGCCCAACGACGGACAGTTTAAATTACAGATGAATTCCCCATTCGCCCAATCGTTCGATATCAGTATCAGCAATACTATCGGTTCGGTGATCTATACGAAGAAAAATGTAGAGGTGACCGGAGCTGCAGATCTTCTGATCGACCTTCGCCCCATTGCTCCGGGAGTGTATACAATGGTTATCCGCAACGGCAACAGCAAAATTGTCAGGAAAATTGTTGTCAAACAGTAATACACCTTCCCATATGCGGTGATCCTTAAGTGATCGCCCTAACACTAAAAAGAGGCTGATCCGGGTCCCGGATCAGCCTCTTTTGCAATTTAAAATGAACGCTGTATTTTATTTGAATACAAAATCTTTATTCAATATGAAAATTATTTTAAAAATAATTCATTAATTTAGCGGCATAAAATCAATATGGATAAACCAATATTTTTTGCAGCTAAAAAAACACGATCATGAAAAAAATCTTTACTTTATTATTGGTTGGAGTCGTTCTCTCGATGTACAGTTTCGGGCAGACTACGACGATTTGCAACTCAGGCCTGACCGATATCGGTTCAGCCGCTGCACCTGCGCCCAGTGCTTCTACGGGCCAGATCCAGGTGAACCCTAATCCGCAGCCGAATTCGATGACCCAATGGGTATTGCCCAGTACAAGCAGTACATCGGGGAACAGCAGGATTCCGAGAAACGCCGGTGTTAATTACCAGCGCGAAGAATTCCTGATCCTCCCTTCAGAAATGGCTGCCTCGGGATATCCCGGCGGATATACCATCGATGCCATAGGCTTTTTAATTTACGTTGCAGGTGTCGGAACCCAGACAGGAACCCTGAATATCTATTTAAAAAACACGACTGATGTTTCTTATACCCTTGGGACAACCTGGACAACCACCGGTTTTACACAGGTCAGCGCCGATCCTGCTTTCACTGTTCCCATAGCTGTTGGAGCTTATTCCATTCCCTTTGTGAACGGTACAGCGTTTACATATACCGGGGGCGGTGTTTATGTTGCCTGGGAATTCGCTAACCCCCCGGGTGTGATGGGAACAACAGCCCTCACCGCTTATTGTAATACCAACCAGTCGACCCTCTGCTACGGCTACCAGGGAACAACACTGGGTACGGCTCTTACCGTAACCGCATACCGCCCGGCAACCACTTTCACCAATAACAGCCTTACGGATATCATCGCAGTAACTAATATTTACGCAACCGAAAGAATGCCAATCCCATACAGCAATCCAAACACCATTGGCGTAAGGGTTGCCAACGTTTCGGCTTCAGCATCGACATTTAACCTCACACTTACCATAAAAGATGTGGCCACGAACACTACCAGGTACACATCCACCCAGGCCGTGACAGCCCTCGCAGCAGGCTCCGGAGCTGTGATCAACTTTACCGGGATATCTCCTTCTCTTGAGGAAAATGTAAACATCACCGCCACCACTTCGGTCATTGCAGGTGAAACATATACCGCCAACAATACCATGACCATTTCGGGCGAGGCCAACTGTAACAGGTACTCCTATAATTATAGTCTGCCTGCACCCAACGGCTATGGATATACTTATCCCGGTACCGGACTGTTCCTGGCCAAATATTCCATGACCGGTACAGGTACCATAAAAGGCGCCAACGTGATGCTTTACAATTATGCCGCAAATGTGGGCAATACAGTGTATACCGTTTTGCTTAACAGCGCAGGAACCATCGTGGCACAGTCACCCAACTACACCCTGCTTTCGGGCGACCTTGGAATCAATAAATATTTTGCTTTCACAACACCGGCGGCAATCTCAAATGACATATACTATATTGGTATTGCCCAAACTGCAGGTACGGTTCAATGGTATCCTCTTGGTACTTATGCCGAGTCACCCGCCAGGGGCGGCGCATTTTATGTAGCAGCCCTTACAGGGGGTGTTCCCGCAGCCGACGGAGGCTCACTCAAATATGGCATTGAGGCTATCATCCAGAGGGCCCCAACGGTAGTTACTACCGCAGCCACAGGTGTTGGCAGTACAACAGCCACGCTCAATGCAACAATAAGCGCAAATACCCAGACTACCACCACGGTATTCCAGTACAGCACTGACCTTTCATTCAGCAATACCGCTACAGTGGCAGGGAACATTACCACCCAGCTCACACCGGTTTCGGCCGCCATTATAGGCCTTCAGCCCAATACCATGTATAATTTCAGGGCTGTATCAACCAATCCCGACGGTGTAACCACAGGGAATGTCATGACATTCACAACCGTTGCAGTTCCTCCTTCAGTCACAACCGTAGCAGCAACCATGGTAGGCGCATCTTTTGCAACAATGAACGGCTCGGCTACAGCCTTTAATGCTTCAACCACGGTAACTTTTGATTATGGCACAACCATAGCTTACGGATCTTCGGCCCCCGGTGTTCCAGGTACCGTTACTGGCAACACTGCAACGTCTTTCAGCGCAATATTGTCGGGACTTACCATCAACACCACCTATCATTTCAGGGCTAAAGGCGTCAACCTGGCCGGTACAACACTGGGTAACGATATGACTTTCTTCACCACCTGCGTGATACCGCCGACACCGGGCGTCATAACGGGTCCCGCCAGCGTTTGCAAAAACAACACCGGGTATGTGTACACGGTTCCCCAGGTACCTTACGGTTTCCTGTATAACTGGACTTTCCCGGCAGGATTCACCATCTCATCGTATGCCCATTCAAACACGGTGACCGTGGACGTTTCCAATGCAGCAGTTTCGGGAGTGGTTTCCGTTATTGCCGTGAGCGATTGCGGTGCCAACAGCCCTGCTTCGAACATGCCGGTTATTGTAAACAACCTTCCTGTTGCCACTGTCACAGGTGCATCACCGGTATGCCAGAATGTAAGTAATAACTATACCAGCCAGAGCGGGCAGAGCGCCTATGTATGGACGGCAGGCGACGGAACCATCACCCCGACCTCCGACCCCAGCATAGTTGCCATCAAATGGCCCACTGCAGGTTCAAAAACCGTGAGCGTTGTGTATACCAACCCCGCCACAGGCTGTACTGCAAATCCGGCCGGCACATTACCCGTAACAGTCAATGCAGCTCCGGTTCCCACCATCAGCGGGATCAGCAGCATGTGCATGGGTTCGGGCTACTATGATTACCTTACCGAAACCGGGAAGACCGCTTATGTATGGACCGTTTCTTCGGGCGGCACCATCACCGGCGGACAGGGCACAGCCGATTGCCAGATTATGTGGAATACAGCAGGCCCCCAGACCGTAACAGTCAACTATAACAATGCATCCAACTGTTCGGCCCAGAATCCTACCGTATTTAACGTGACTGTGAATGGAATACCCGGCACACCCGGCTCCATCTCAGGTTCCTCATCGGTTTGCACCGGCAGCCAGGGTATAGCTTATACCGTACCCCCCATCACCAATGCAATATCTTATGTATGGAACCTCCCGGCAGGCGCAACTATTGCTTCGGGCAACCTTACCAATTCAATCACTGTGAATTTTGCAGCCAACGCTGCCTCAGGCGACATCACGGTCTATGGCAACAGCCTTTGCGGCAACGGTCCTGTTTCAGCTCCGTTCACGGTTACCATTACCCAGCTGCCAGTTGCAGCCGGTGCCATTACAGGCGCAGCCACAGTTTGTGCAGGCGAAGCAGGTGTTGCTTACTCTGTTGCACCGGTGACCAACGCAACAGGATATACCTGGAACCTGCCTGTTGGTGCAGCCATAGCTACAGGGGCCAATACCCCGAACATCACGGTTGATTATGCCATGAATGCAATTTCTGGCGGATTGACCGTTTTCGGAACCAACGCCTGCGGAAACGGCACGGCTTCGGCAACATTCCCTGTAACTGTTAATCCCATACCCGAAACCCCGATAATCACCAATCACGGGGATACGCTCTTCAGCAATGCTCCCAATGGCAACCAGTGGTTCTACGAAGGAGCTCCTGTTGTGACCGGAACCGGCCAGGTTTTTGTAGCTCATTATACCGGCTGGTACTGGGATGAGGTAATACTGAACACCTGTGCTTCTGATTCGTCAAACAACATCCATATCATTATAACAGGAACGGATGATCCGAATGCAGCAAGTTTCAGTGTATATCCTGTTCCCAACGACGGACAGTTCAAGTTAAAGATGAATTCACCCGTGGCCGCATCTTACGATATCAGTATCGTGAATGCCATCGGCTTGCCCGTTTATTCCAAAACGAATGTGATGGTGAACGGAGTTGCCGACCTCGTGGTCGATCTTCGCCCCATTGCTTCGGGAGTATATACAATGACCATCCGCAACGGCAGCAGCAAAGTTGTAAGGAAAATCGTTGTAAAGTAATACGGCTTCGCATCTGCAGCGGTTGCTGCAAAAACAAAGAAGGCGTCCGAAAGGACGCCTTCTTTGTTTTTGCGCAGGCTTAGCGGCCCTTCACTGCATCGCGGTTATGCCCAGTCCATGCGGCCGTATCACTGCATCGCGGCTGCGCCCTGCGCTATAGGATCTCGCCGGTCCCCGCTACACTAGCATTAGGGCCGCGCAGGCCAAGGCCGCTTATGCAGTGACATGGCCGCTAAGCCTGGGCAAAGCTGTTTTAGCGCAGACCATATCCACGATGCAGTGACAGTGCCACCTGGCCCGGCCGCAGCCGCAGCGACCGGGCCTTTATCCTGGGCAAATAAAAACAAAATTGCCAAAAGCTCGTTTTATTCGTAACTTTGCCCTACGTCCTATGGCTTGTGTGAGAGTACGATATGCATTTTATTTTCTCCTGCTTGCAGAATTCTTACTGACAAGCCAATATCTTATTTCAGCTCCCATACCGGCAACAGCCGCCACAGCCAAAGGCAGGGTGAGCGATGCGGCCACCGGTAATCCTATCGTAGGGGCAAAAATCACGATCAACGGAAGCTCGACGTATTCGGTAATCCTGGGGGAATACTTTTTACTGGTCGACCCCGCCGGTACATACACGGTAAGCTGCAGCAAACCAGGGTTTGATCCTGATACATCTGCGGCAGTGAGCTTTCAGCCGGGAGTGATCACGAATGTCGACCTCCATCTTTCCCAGACCACGAATCCCTGTTCCTCGCTTGTTGCAAGCCTGGATACGACGGTTCAGAGGGTGTTCCTGAGCTGGGTGAAACCAGTGGGGGATTATGAGCTGCTGTATGACGACGGCAACGAGGATTCCTTTACCATCTGGTCCCAGGGCGGCAATATGAATGCCCTGAGGTTTACCCCGCTTTCGTACCCCGACAGCATACTGGGAGGTTCCATCGATATTGGGAAACCTACGGATTACCCCCAGGGCAGCAATCCTTTGGTAACTTTCCAGGTGCTGATCATGGATGCGGGAGGGGCGGGAGGAAGTCCGGGCTCCATACTGGCAGGGCCAGCGGATGTTACACCAAGCGCCTTCGGATGGGTTGATTTCACTTTGCCATCCGCAGTCAACATTACAAGCGGAGATTTCTACATCGTGATGGTCCAGGGAGGCAATGCGCCCAATGCCGCTGGACTGGCGGTGGATATGACCATATCGCATTACCGGAGTTACGCGAAGTTCGTTACGGGGAGCGGTAACTGGCTGCCTGCCAACGGCAACTTTATGATCAGGGCCGTCGTCAAGGGCCCGGGTGGCCCGCCCGACAGCAAGAAATCGCCCGAAAGCCTTACAAACTACCAGCTCTGGAGGCTGCACCAGGGGGAGGAGTTAAATCCCCAGGCCTGGACCAGCCTCACGCCGGTAAGCGTGAACAATAAAGTTGATTCGGCCTGGAACAATCTTCCCTGCGGACCTTACCTCTGGGCGGTTGCGGCCAGGTATCCCGGCAACAGGCTGTCGGCGACCGTACTTTCGAACGTGATCGGCAAATGCTGGACGGCCCGGGTTGCCATCGACCTTACACTGAGCTGTTCGGCTTCCACGCCCGCGGGAACCCTGGTGCAGATGAGGAACCTGGTTTATACCGATACCTTGTATTCGGCTTTTGCCGACAGTTCGGGAATGGTAGTTTTCCCCAAAGTTTGGAAAGGTTCCTATTCCGTTACGGCGGTCAAGTTCGGTTACCAGAACTACAGCGGCAGCCTGTATGTGATGGGGCCTGTGACCGACAATATTACCCTCATGCAGAGGAGGTCGCCCCCCACCAACCTGGTGATCGACAGCCTGAGCCTGGAATCCAGATGGGACGTCCCTTACTACAATCAAACCCTGCTGCAGGAAAACTGGGGAGGGAGTTTTCCGCCCCCGGGCTGGACTATAGAGGGGGGCAGCAACTGGGTCATGTCGAGCTATGGGAACCCCGACACTTCCGCCCGTTTTTCCTGGTCGCCCAGGGTTTACAATTACAGCCAGAGCCTTGTAAGTCCCCTCATCACCGGACAAAACAGCCCTCTGCTCAGCCTGAAATATGATCTTGCCCTCGACAACTTCTCACCCACGGGTAGCGAACACCTTAAAGTTGAAATTTACGACGGAACGAACTGGCAAACCCTGAAAACCTGGAGTAATTCGGGGGCCGATATTGCCTGGACCACCGATGAACTCGATATTTCGGCTTATGCCAATAAAACGTTCAAAATACGGTTCAGGTCGGTGGGGGCCGATTCCTACAAGGTCAACAGCTGGTATATAGACAATGTACTTGTTTATGCCTCCGAATCGGCCCATTTGCTGGCACCCTGCATATACGGGTATAACTTTTACCTCAACAACATTTTGCTGGCCCAGGTGAGTTCGAACAGCTTCACCATCCCCGGAACCGCGGTCAAGTATGATTCCACCTATACCGCCTGCGTGGTCGCTATCTATACCAGCGGGTATTCGCCAGGCATCTGCCGGCAATTCACCTCCGGTTTTTTATGGCCCCCCCTCAACCTCACTGGAACGGCGATGGGCGACAGCGCCCGCCTCCAATGGGAAAAACCCGTTTACTATGCCGATTCGGCCTATCATACTCCTCCCGGTATACTGGGTTATAATGTGTTCAGGGATGATTCACTCCTTGTATTCATCAGCGGGGCGAATGTGCTTTTTGCCTACGATACGGCCCTTGACCCCGGCAGCTATAACTACAGGGTAAGGGCGGTTTACGACCTCACTGCCTACGGCCACCCGGGTGAGCAGGGGAGTTCCGTAGCCGCGGGACCCGTGAACGTGCAGATCCATTACGGCTATGCCCTTCCGTTTTACGAACCATGGGACCAGGGCAGTTTTGCCTATAACAACTGGAGCTTCCCTTCGGGACAGGGCAACTGGGGCATCAGCCAGAACAAGGGAAATCCCGCTCCTTCGGCGGTCTTTGCAGGAGCTCCCCAGCAATCGGGTTACAATAAGATACTGGAAAGCCCCGCCCTGGATGCCAGCATGTATTCCTGCGCAGCCATCTGGCTGGATTTTGACCTTAAGCTCGACAACATCAATGCCATGGGAACCGAAGCGCTCATATTGGATGTGTATTATAACCGGGGCTGGCACCAGAAAGCCGAATTTTTAAATACGGCGGGATTTGACTGGACGCATAACCATATCGACATCAGTGCAGTAAAACAAAAAGGCTTCAAATTCAGGTTCCGTGCCAGCGGGTCGAATTCTGCAAATATTTTATGCTGGTATGTGGATAACATTTCGGTTTACCCTGTCTGCCTGCCGGCCCAGAACCTGAGCGGGGAAGCCTATGCGATGGATAACCATCTTATATGGAGCCCGCCCCATTGCAACGGGGGGGGGACCCCCCTGGATGAAGGGTTCGAGGAAACGGATTTCCCACCCCCGGGATGGAACAGGATCATCACCAATGCTTCGGCGAGCTGGAGCCATACCGGGCTTACTTCGCCCATGGGCGTTCACCAGGGAAACTATTCGGCCGGACTGTACTGGGACTATTACCACCAGGATGAATGGATCATAGCAAATAACATCTACGTGAACGGCAACCTGGAGTTCTGGAGTTTTGCCTACCAGGGCTCGGCCCATGGGGACCATTATTATGTACAGGTCTCCACAGACCAGGGGCAGAGCTGGGTGACCGTACTCGATATGTCGGCCCTGCCGCCCTTCCCGGGCCAGGGAGGGTACAACCACTGGCAGCAGCCTTATACCGTGGACATGTCGTCGTTCCTTGGCGACGCCGTTGATATTGCCTGGCATGCGGTCGACGGCAACTCCCAGGGCTTATGGTATTACTGGGCTATAGACGACTGCAGCCTGGGAGGCAAGAAAATCCCCCTTTCACAGGATACCTCCTGGTACGATATCTACAGGGAGGATTACGGGGGGAACAGTTTCTCAAAGATCAATACAACCCCTGTATACGACACTACCTATATTGACGCGAACCTGCCCGAAGGGCTGTACAAATATTACGTTCAGATCGTGAACCCCGTATGCACCCAGGCCCTGCCGAGCGATACCATCACGATAGATGTGGTGACTTCGGTTATAAATAATAAAGGAAACGGGCTGATCAGCGTTTGTCCCAACCCGGCCCATGACTGGATTCAGCTAAAAGGGGCCAGCCCGCTTGACAGGATAACCTTAACCGATATCCCGGGAAAAGTCATGATGGATATGGAGCTTAAGCAGGAGTTGGGATGCAGGGTACAACTTCCTGTACTCTCAACAGGACTTTACGTACTTAAGGTATTCTCGGGCAAAAGCTGTTATACGGTAAAGCTGGGCGTGATCCAATAAAAAACCCGCCATAAGCGGGTCCAAAGCAGGGCAAATCCCTCCTTATTTTTTGAGGTCCTTATTATATAAGAGCCGTATGGAGCCTATGCGGGTTTTCTCGTCGATGAGCAGGGTATTATTATCGACTTTGGCAATACTGATTTTCATTGTTTTTGTTTTACCGCTTTCGGTGAAGACAATACTGTTCTTATTCATTTTCCAGGTTCCGCTGATCGGCTTTCCATTTATGGTAAGGCTGGCGGTATTATCGGCTTTGAACTCCATAACATTCTTAATATCAGGAAATAAACTGGCGAATTTTGAAAAATTTCCCTTGTCGGCATCCACCATGACGGTTTTAAGATCGCGGCCCGAGAGATCCGATGATGAACGCTGGGCTGCAATCGTTTTGAGTTCAACGGTGTCGGTGATTTCAGCTACCGAAACCAATTTGCCAAGTTTCCATGACCCAACCACCTTTAAATGGGAAACCTGGGGGACTTTTGTGCAGGAATAAAACAAGCATAGGCATAAAAGAAAAATAAAGTATTTTGAAATAGTTTTCATAGGACTGAATTGTTTTACTTTTGCAAAAGTAATCAAATTTATACTCAGGACCTGCCAGCATAAAAAATTGATAAATAATTGAAAGAAATTTGCTTTCCTGTAAATAAAATGTTTTATATTTGCTGTGTAAGTAAAAAAGCAGTGTTTCTTTTTTACAAATTACAGTGCTAACCCAATCAAAATCAGTCATTTAGGACGAAAATCCTGAATGATACTAACTATTTATGAAGCAAATCCCTATATATATCAATTGTAAAATTGATCCCCATATTATCTATATTTTTTAGTAATAACTTAAACCTTAAACATTTATGAAAACTGTTACAAAGACTCTGCAGGTGTTGATGGTACTTTTACTGTTGGCATTTGCGTTTCAAACCAAGGCCCAGACGACTTTATTTACTGAGGGCTGGGAAACAGCTAGCATTGGAACAACCCCTCCGGCAGGATGGGCTGTGAACCAATTAGGTTACGGTAACTGGTTATCCTGGGTTTCATCAGGAAGTTATCCGAGCGCTCTTCCATTTGAAGGAACCAAGATGACCGATTTTAACTCCTATAACGCTTCTGCCGGTTACAAGAACCAGTTATATAGGACCACGGCTATTTCTACCACAGGCTATGGAGCTATAACGGTTGACTTTGCCGAGTACAATCAGACCGTGTTCACAGGTGGTGATGGCATCACCATTCAATGGTCAACCAATGGCACCACATGGACTTCGGCAGGAACCAACTGGTCCAACTATGCAAGTACAGCCGGCTGGGTAATTCACACACAGGCATTGCCTGCAGGTGCAAACAACCAGGCTACACTGTATATTGCTTTCCTCTTCACCTCCCAGTATGGGTATGACGTTTATCTTGACCTTGCCCATGTAAAAGGTGCACCCCTGGGTAACATTACAGGAACTGTAAAGAACTGTTACGACAACACAAACTTATCCGGAGTATCGGTAAGTTGCGGCGGAGTTGGCCCGGTTCCCACTAGCGCTGCCGGTGTTTATACGATTAACGGCATTTCGGCCGGTAGTCAGCCCGTTTCAGCCACTAAAACAGGTTTTTCATCTTATTCTGGTACTGCAACCATAGTAGGGAGCCAAACCATAACCTATAACTTCTGCATGCAGCCGATTCCTGCCACTCTTGCCGGTATGATCACCGACTGTGCAAACAACGCCCCCATCATCGGCGCCAAGATCACATGCAATGCAACCCTTGCTTATTCGGTACAGGGCGGTCTTTATTCCTCCAGCATTTTCCCCGGGGGAACCTATAATGTACTCATTCAGAAAGCCGGTTTCCTCGATACTACCATTGCCAACGTGGTTTTAAGCTCCGGTGTAACCACCACACTGAACATGTGTTTAAGGGAAAGTATCAATACCCCCAACCAGCCATTTACTGCTGCACTTAACAGCTCATCAACCGCAGTGAACCTGAACTGGGGAGTGCCCACAGGCAAATACGAACTCCTTTATGACGACGGGAAGCAGGATACCAACACCGTTTGGGCCAGCGCAAACAACCTGAATGCTGTGAAATTCACTCCTATTGCTTACCCTGTAAGCGTAGTGGGCGGAAGCGTGAACATTGGCCAGGCTTATGATTATGCCAACGGCACAACCCTTGCTTCACTCATCCCCTTCACCATGCAGGTTTATGATGCAACAGGCACAGGCGGCACCCCAGGTACCGCTCTTGGAACCCCTGTTACCATAACCC
The DNA here is from genome assembly GCA_903877385.1 of uncultured Bacteroidales bacterium. Lineage (GTDB taxonomy): Bacteria > Bacteroidota > Bacteroidia > Bacteroidales > FEN-979 > CAIRDP01. The sequence goes on along the minus strand of CAIRDP010000020.1, from coordinate 95,881 downwards.
CGACTACCTGGGGATGGAATTCCTTCACCATTGCAGGCGTAAACATCACCAGCGGCAATTACTACCTGGTTATGAAACAAGCCGGCGCGCCTCCTACCGCATGCCGTCTTGCCGTTGATACAACAACCAACGCCCTGAGGTCATGGTCGAAATTCGTTTCAGGATCCGGAGCAGTGTGGTTACCCGCAAGCGGAAACTTCATGATTCGTTCCATAGCCAACGGAGCCGGCGGTCCTCCCGAAAATCCTGTATCTGTTACAGGTTACCAGGTTTATCGTCTCCTTGGACAAGATTCAGGCAATCCGGCAAACTGGATTCCTGTAGCTGCACCTACAACAAACAGCGCTGTTGATAATTCATGGCCATCACTACCCGACAGTCTTTATATTTGGGCCGTGAAAGCCCATTATGGTGGCACACGCTGGTCAAACGCTATTTTCTCAAACGTTCTCGGTAAAAACAGGCTTGTTGCTGTAACTGTTAACGTTACCCTTACCTGTGCTGCCAATTCACTGGCAGGTAGTACTGTTACATTAACCTCCCTCTCTCCATTTACGGGTTGGTTTTCTTACACAGCCACTACTGACGCTAACGGTGTTGCAAATTTCCCGGCCGTTTCTAAAGCCCCATATAATCTGGTTGTAAGCCGCTCTGGTTATCAGCAATATACAGCTGCGGTTTCAATCTATGCTCCTCACATTTATAATGTGACTATTCTGCAGCAGAAACAGGCTCCCACGAACATGACGGTCAACAATAAATCATTATTCTGTCATTGGACTCCCCCGGGACCGATTATCTATGCTTTCAGGGATGATTTCGGAAGCAGCAGTTTTGCTACCATGGGCTGGTCGAACCCCACAGGTTACTGGGCCATCACCACCACTACCGGGAACCCGGTGCCGGCAGCTGAATTCTCATGGCTCACTTATGCCACAAATTATGTAGCTCCCCTGGTCACACCTCTTCTTTCAGGTTCAGGCGCACCCGATTTCAAACTCAAATATGACATTTACCTCTCCGATTTTGCAGGGGACGGCAATGAGCAATTTGACGTTGAAATCCAGGTTGGAGGCGCAGGTGCATGGACAAGCCTGAAGCATTATGCAAACCAGGGAAATATCGACTGGACTTCAGAAACCATTGACCTTGCAGCTTATACCAACAGCACGTTCAAGATCCGTTTCAATGCCCATGGGGTTGATTCCTTTAATATCAACAACTGGGATATTGACAACGTAGCCGTGGTTACCAATGTTCCCGATCCCAAGCCTTGTATACTTGCTTACAATGTATACCTGAACGGGATCCTCGACGGTGTTGCCACCGATACCACCTATACCATACCCGGAACACATTGCGTTTACGGTACAACCTATACCGCATGTGTAAAGGCAGTTTACGGAAGCGGTGAATCCTATCCTTCCTGCGCTCCTTCGTTTGTTGACAGGTGGCTTTGCACCCCGACAAACTTTGCCGGATCGGCTCTTGAAAGCACAGCTTATCTTACCTGGAGCAAACCCGCATGCGGCGGACAGCTGATCAACTACATCTTTGACAGCGGTGTAGCATGGAATTTTGTTTCCATCACTGCCGGTTACAATATCCAGATGGGTAACTACTTCCCGCTTCCTGCAACAACTGCCGGTCTCATTATGGCATTTGACATTTGTTTCGCACAGTACAGCACCTGGACGGCCCAGACTTGCGTGGTTACCATTTACAATCCTGCACACACCATTATCGGTGTATCCGATCCTTTTGTGAATACTGCAGCAACCTATCCGGCCTTTACCTGGGTACATGTTACCGTTACCAATGGTGTGGCTTTCACAGGTCCTTTCTATGCAATGATCGATTATTACTCACCATCTGCTCCTATCAGGAACGGTATGGGTCTCGACGGAACAACAACAACCTATGATCCTAACGGCCTTGGTTGGGCTATCTATAACGGAGCATGGGCAACTGTTGTTTCTACCTTCGCTTATCCTGCTCCCGAAACCTGGGAACAGCGTGTTACCTGTTTCGTTTACGGTAAAGATAAAGCCGGCGAACTCGTGACGTATGGTCCTTCACCTAAGGAAGACAATGTTGTTGCTACTCCCGCTGCTGCCAGTAAGGCAACTACCGAGAATGTAAGCATACCCGTAGGCGATCCCCCAACTTCACCAAATTCACCGAACGTTGTAACCCTTCTTGGTTATAATCTTACACGTAACGGATCTCCCCTGCCTTACATCAATAACCCGAATACTCTGTTCTATTATGACAATAACCTGAACCCGGGAACTTATACTTATTTCCTCACAAGTTACTGGAATGTAACACCGATCCAGCCTCTGCACGATAATTCAGCCCAGGTAGGCCCGGTAATCGTTACTATCAATTACGGAAGGCCGTTGCCATTCTACGAACCATGGGATATGGGTACATTTGACTTCAACTCATGGGTACATGCAGGCAACTGGAGTATCAATGCCGGCCTTGGAAATCCTGCACCCTGTGCTGATTTCTCATGGCAGCCTGGTCTTACCAACTATAATGACACCCTGCAGTCGGTTACCCTTTCAGCAGGTCCTTACAGTTGTGCTAAGATCTATTTCGACTTCGATTATAAACTTCTCGACCGTAACCATACAGGCCATGAATACCTCAGGGCTGAACAGTTACTCGACGGTGTTTGGAAAAAGGTTGATGAATTCTCAAACAATGGCGACGTTGCATGGACCAGCAAACATTATGAACTGAAACAGACGATGGGCAAAGCCTTCAAGATCCGTTTCCGCGCATATGGTGCCAATTCACTCGACATCCTCCATTGGTATGTAGACAACATCGCTGTATATGCAGTATGTAATCGTCCTACTGCTTTAACCTATACCGAATCTCACAATACCGTGAACCTGAGCTGGACCGTACCAAGCTGCAAAGCTTCAGGCCCCCCGGCACAGTGGATCCATTGGGATGATGGTGTAAACAATACATCTATCGGTACTGGCGGTGCAACTGATTTCTACATCGCAGGCCATTGGACACCGAGCCAGATTGCACAGTTATCTGGTGGTTCAGTTACCAAGATCGCTTTCTACCCAAGCAGCGGCGGAACCGCCGTCTACAGGGCACGTATCTGGCAGGGCGCCAGCGCCAACATGATTGTTGACCAGGCCGTTCCTACCATTACCCTCGATGCATGGAATACAGTTGATCTGAGCACTCCTTCCTTAATCGATGTTTCACAGGATCTGTGGATCGGTATGGATGTAAATGCTTCCGCAGGATATCCTGCCGGTTGCGATGCAGGACCCGCAGTTGACGGATCAGGTGATATGATTTATTACAACGGGGCATGGGTTACCTTAATCTCCCTGAACCCGGCACTTGATTACAACTGGAACATCCAGGGTTATGTTGAAACTGTAAAGGGCGCTGGCCAGCCGGTTATCCTGGCAAGCAATCCTCTGCCAATGCAGAACGGAAAGTTCTCATCAAGCGGACATACCACCACAAGCGGTATCAACGCAATCCATAATACAGGTACCTATGCACCTGAAGGCTTATCCATCCTTAAGGGCTACAACGTTTATCGTACCGATTCAACAGGTCTGATGGCCACAAGCCATAAGATTTCATATGTAACTGGTACAACTTATACCGATGTTATTCCTTTGGTTGGTTGGGGAACCTATAAGTACAATGTTACTGCTGTAATGAATGATTCTATTTCCAACACCTTCCTCTGCGAATCACCGAACAGTGATACTATCAATGTTCAGTTCCCGCACGTAGGCATCATGGAAATCGGCAACGGCCAGATCATGATTTACCCGAATCCTGCAACCGATAATGTAAACGTGAAGAGCGATTACACTATCACTTCCATCGAAGTACTGAACTACACAGGCCAAACAGTTTACAGGAATACCACTGTAAACCAGAAGCTCACACAGTTCAACGTTTCGAACCTGCAGTCGGGCATCTATTTTGTGAAGCTGACGACCGAAGTGGGTACAGTATCCACCAAGATCACGGTTACGCGCTAATCTTTCAATAGATTTTCTAAAAAAAGGGTGTCCCAAAAGGGCACCTTTTTTTTTTATGCCTATCTTTGCCGGCGCATATGGTTTCAGTATCAAATATATCGGTGCAGTTCGGAGGGGAAGCCCTGTTTGAACACGTTTCGTTCATCATCAACGATGAGGACAGGATAGGGCTGGTGGGTAAAAACGGGGCCGGTAAATCTACCCTGCTTAAAATCATCAAAGGGCTGCAAGGCAGCGAAGAGGGCGAAGTGGTGGTACCCGAGGGGCAGACCATTGGTTACCTTCCCCAGGAAATGGAGGTCAGGAGCAGGCAATCGGTCCTGGAAGAGGCTTCGATGGCCTTCTCGGAGATCGTTGAAATGGAGAAGCAGATCAAACTGCTTGAACAGGAGATACATACGCGCAAGGATTTTGAGTCAAAGGAATACCATTCGCTTTTACGGCAGCAGTCGGATATCTACGAGCGTTTTCATCTTACAGGAGGAAGTTCAATCCATGCCGATGTGGAAAAAGTGCTTACCGGGCTTGGGTTTGCGCGTGAGGATTTCCACCGCCCCATGCAGGAATTCAGCAGCGGATGGCAGATGAGGGTTGAGATTGCCAAGATCCTACTGAGGCAGCCCGATCTTATACTGCTTGATGAACCTACCAACCACCTGGATATTGAAGCCATAGAATGGCTTGAGGGCTTCCTGCTGCAATACAGGGGGGCGGTGATCCTGGTTTCCCACGACAGGGCTTTCCTCGACAATATCTGTAGCCGCACCATAGAAATCACCATGGGCAAGATCTACGATTACAAGTCCAACTACTCGGGCTACGTGGAGATGCGGGAAGAGCGGATGGAAAGCCAGTTGGCCACCTACGAGAACCAGCAAAGGCAGATCAGGCAGGTGGAACGTTTCATCGAGAGGTTCAGGTACAAGAACACCAAGTCAAAACAGGTACAGTCGAGGATCAAAATGCTTGAGAAGATGGATGTGGTGGAGGTGGAAGCCACCGATGAATCCGCCATACATTTCCGTTTTCCGCCCGCCCCGCATTCGGGCAAGATCGTGCTCGAGGGGAAGAACGTATGCAAGGACTATCCCCAGAAAAGGGTGCTCAATGCACTGGATTTCTCGGTCATCAAGGGCGACCGTCTTGCATTCGTGGGACGTAACGGGGAGGGTAAAACCACGCTTTCTAAGGTCATTGCCGGCCTGCTTGACTATTCGGGTGAGCTTAAAAAAGGACATAATGTGGTTATCGGGTATTATGCCCAGGACCAGAGTGAGCACCTGAACCCCGAACTCACCGTATTCAGTACCATAGATGAAATAGCAGTGGGGGACATACGGCCCAGGATCAAAGGCATACTGGGAGGTTTTCTTTTCAGCGGGGACGATACCGAAAAGAAAGTCAAGGTGCTGAGCGGGGGCGAACGCTCCAGGCTTTCCATTGCAAAACTCCTGCTTACACCCGCCAACCTCCTTATCCTCGATGAGCCTACCAACCACCTCGACATGCGTTCAAAGGACATTCTGAAGAGCGCCCTTCTGCAGTACAACGGCACACTTATCATCGTCTCTCACGACCGGGATTTTTTGCAGGGCCTTACCAACAGGGTCTTTGAATTCAGGGACGGCCTCATCAGGGAACATCTTGGCGACATCTACGATTACCTGGAACAGAGGAAGATAAGGGAGCTTTCGGAGCTGGAAAAGAATACCGCAGCCAAAAAGGAAGCCCAGCCTGATGCTGCATCGGATAATAAGGTAAGCTACGAGAAGAAGAAGGAAAGCGAGAGGGACCTGCGGAAGATCAGGACCCAGATAAGCCGTTCGGAGGATGAGATTGAAAGCCTAGAAAACAGCATCGTCCTGCTTGAAGCAAAGCTGGCCGAGCCCCAGAAGCACCAGGACCGGATCAAGGACGGCTCCCTTTACAAAGAATACGAAGAGATGAAATCCAGGCTTGGCGCCGAGATGGAGAGATGGGAGAGCCTGCATGAGGAGATGGCGCTTCGTGCCGATGATAGCGCTTCGCGCTGATGGCGCTGCGCGCCGATGATCAGCTCTCGCGATTCACCATCTGGGCGGCAAGCTCGAGCAGGAGCTGCTTCCGCTCTTCGGGAATATTGATGCGGCCCATGATATCCAGGGCCCTGGCAAAATACTCATCAATAAGCGAACGCGTCAGAACGTCGATCCCCAGCTCGCGGTAAATCCCCGTGATGGTTGCAACTTTTTCGGGAGCAGGCAGGGACCTGTCGCGGTAATGCCTGGTCAGCAGCTCCAGTTTTTCGCCCCCGGCCAGTTCGAACGCCTTGAGGTACAGGTAGGTCTTTTTATTGGTAACGATATCGTTGCCTATCTCCTTGCCGAATTTATCCACTTCGCCGAAAACATCCAGGTAATCATCCTGCAATTGGAAAGCAAGTCCCAGGTTCTCTCCAAAATCATAGATCAACCCGGCTTCTTCAGCCGGGGCCATGGCTATGATTGCGCCAAGCTTGAGGCTGCATGAGATCAGCACAGCCGTCTTCAGCCTGATCATCAGCAGATAATCATCAATCGACACATCGCCCCTGAACTCATAATCCATATCGTACTGCTGTCCTTCGCAGACTTTGCGGGCAGTATCGTTGAACAGCTCGAGCACCTGGGGAAGCAGGGCGGGAGTGGTCTTTGTGACCAGTTCATAGGCCATGACAAAGAGGGTGTCGCCCGAAAGGATGGCCGAGTTCGTGTTCCACTTCTTAAACACCGTTTCCTTGCCCCTGCGGATGGGGGCCTGGTCCATGATGTCATCGTGGAGGAGGGTGAAATTGTGAAAGAGCTCAAGTCCCATGGCCGGGGCAAGGGCGTTTTCTATCCTTCCCCCGAACATGTCGCAGGACATCAGGGTAAGCGAAGGCCTCAGGCGTTTCCCACCCAGCTCTATCATGTATTTAATGGGATCATACAGGGATGATGGCTGAAAGTGAAAATTTGCCGAATGAAAGGCCGAAGATATTATTTCCTGAAGTTCTTTTTTCGTGCGCATACCTGGATACTGTGCATCCGGCCCCGCTTCTTTTCAGGGGCTGGAGTTTGAGTTGTTTATTTTGAAAATCCCGGGAGATCATCGAGCTTTAGTAAATACTCTCCGTAACCGCTTTTTAACAGGGGTTGGGCCAGGCGGTTAAGCTGTTCACGGCCGATAAACCTCATGCGGTAAGCGATTTCCTCTATACATCCGATTTTAAGGCCCTGCCTGTTCTGCACCACCTCGACGAATTTGGAAGCCTGCAAAAGCGATTCGAAAGTGCCGGTATCCAGCCAGGCAATGCCCCTGCTGAGCACCCCGACCTTTAAAAGCCCCTGTTCGAGGTAGTAGCGGTTGACATCGGTGATCTCGTATTCCCCCCTCGCGCTGGGCTTCATGTTTGTTGCCACCTCAACCACTGAGCTGTTGTAAAAATACAGTCCGGGAACAGCAAAATTCGATTTCGGCTGTTTTGGTTTTTCTTCAATGGAGAGGGCCCTGAAATGTTCGTCAAATTCAACGACGCCGTAACGTTCAGGGTCCTGCACATGGTAGGCGAAAACAATCCCGCCTTCGGGATCTATGCTCTCCTGCACAAGCTGGGACAAGCCGTTCCCGTAAAAGATGTTATCGCCAAGTACAAGGGCCACGGCATCCTTTCCTATAAAATCCTTCCCAATCACGAAAGCCTGGGCCAGCCCGTTGGGAACCGGCTGTTCGGCATAGGAGAACGACATCCCCAGGTCCTGTCCGTCGCCTAAAAGCTTCCTGAAATCAGGGAGGTCGTAAGGGGTTGAGATAATGAGGATCTCCCGTATGCCCGCCATCATCAGAACCGAAAGGGGGTAATAGATCATGGGCTTGTCGTAAACAGGCATCAGCTGCTTGCTTACCGCCAGCGTAAGAGGGTGAAGTCTTGTTCCGGCTCCGCCGGCCAGGATGATTCCTTTCATAGGCTTGATATTCGTTACGGTTTTTTCACCCCCTCATCGTTATCCTCAGGCTCATCCTCATAAATATCCAGGATAGGCTCTTCAAAAGCTTTGGTCGTGCTCCACTGGTCAAGGGTCAGCAGCATGGAAGGCAGGACGAACATATTCAGCAGCCCGGCAACCAGCAGTGTGATGGAGACCAGAAGGCCCAGGGCCTGGGTGCCTCCGAAGGTGGAAAGGATGAAAACCCCGAATCCGAAGAAAAGAACGGTAGATGAATAGATCATGCTGTAGCCGGTTTCCTTGAGGGCCGAGATCACCGAGTAGGGGATGTTGTGGTTGGAATACTTGAGCTGGAGACGGTAACGCGAGAGGAACTGAATGGAGTTATCGACCGAAATACCCAGTGCAATGCTGAAAATAAGGATGGTGGATGGCTTAATGGGTATGCCTGCAAATCCCATGAGGGCGCCGGTCATTAGCTGGGGTATGATATTGGGTATGAGCGAGATAAGTATCATGCGCCAGGAAGTGAACAGGAAGGCAAGTATGCAGGCAATGATCACTATGGCCAGGGCGATGCTTTCCCAGAGGTTGCGGATGAGAAAATTGGTCCCCTTGAGGAAGACCACCGAGGTGCCGGTGATGTTCACGGTATATTTGGAGGGGTTGAAAATGCTGTCGATCTTGGGTTTGAGGTTCCTCTGTATGCTGTCGATCTTTTTGGTGCCTACGTTAGCCATCTGCACGCTCACCCTGGTGATCTGGTAGTTGCTGTCGATGAAATTCTTGAGAATGCTTCGTTTCGTAGGCTTCATATCGGGAATGTAATCGGCCATGAAAGCGATCTCGCTGGAATTGGGCAGGCTGTAAAACTGCGGATCTCCCCCGTAAAAAGCCTGCTTGGCCGTTTTGATGACTTCCACCACGCTGAGGGCTTTTGAAAGTTCGGGGTATTTTGCAAGGGTATCCTGCAGCCTGTCGATCTTCCTGAGGGTTGAGAGGTTGAGTACCCCTTTTTTCTTTTTGGTGTCTATGGATATCTCGAGGGGCATGATGCCTTTGAAGTGCTTCTCGAAGAACAGAAGGTCTTTATAGATCGGATCTTTTTTGGAGATGTCGTCGACTATGGTTCCTGAAGTATGGAGAAGGCTGGCGCCAATGATCCCGAACACAATGCAAACCCCCATGGAGATGTAGATCTGTTTGCGGTAATGGGTCACCCAGAAAACGGCTTTGTCGATGAGCTTTTTGGCAAGGCTGGCTTCGAGATGCTGAACATGCCTGCTTTCGGGAGGAGGCAGGAAGCTGAATATGATGGGGACCAGGGTAAGCGAGAGGGCATAAACCACCATGATGTTAATGGCGGCAATGGTCCCGAATTCAACGAGGAGCTTGTTCTGGGTGATGGTAAAGGCGGCAAAGCCCGCGGCTGTGGCTGCATTGGTAAGCAGGTTGGCCATGCCTATCCTCTGTATCACCCTCGAAAGGGATTTTGCCTGGTTTTGGTGATGGGCGTATTCGTAATGGTATTTATTGAGGATGAAGATGCAGTTCTCGACCCCGATCACGATGAGAAGGGGAGGGATGATGGCAGTAAGCATGGTGATCTTGTACCCGAAAAGCCCCATGAAGCCAAGCGCCCAGATGACCGAGATGATGATCACCAGCATGGGGAAGACCACGGCCTTGTATGAGCGGAAGAAAACGAAGAGGAAAAAAGCAGCGATGAGAAGGGTGAGGATGACAAAAAACTTCATCTCGTCCTGGAGCTTTTTGGCGATCAGGGTCTGTATGTAGGGCAGGCCCGAATAATGCACTTCTATATTGTTTTGTTGTCCGAAGCGGTCGACCATGGCTGTGATCCCGTTGATGAGATTGAGCCTGGACTTGGAATGGATCAGTGATTTGTCGAGGGTAAGGGCAAAGAGGTAGGCCGAAGTCTCGCGGTTATACAGCAGGTGTTCGTAAAAAGGAAGCGAGAGTATGAGTTTGTGCAGGGAGTCGAGTTGAGACTGGGATGCCGGCTTTTTCGGGCTGATGGGGACAAAAACGAACTTGCGCAGGGAGTCGTTCTTCACCAGGTTGAAAATCCGGGTCACCGAAACAACGCCTTCAACCCCTTTAATATGGCTGAGGGAATCGGAGAGATCGAAGACCGCGTTGAAATTCTTAAGCTGGAAAAGCTCCGGTTCCACTATGCCGATGAACATCACCGAGCCGTCTTCGCCGAACTGCCTGATGAACTTCTGGTAAACCTTTATAGTCGTATCCGTTTCGGGAAGGATGCTGGTGCTTTTATACTGTATCTGCACATCCATGGCTTTGAAGGCCATAAATGAGGTGAGCAGGGCGATGGTAACCAGGATGATGATCCGGTTTCTGAGGATGAAGCGTACCAGGAAATGCCACATAATATTCGAAACTGCGAAAGTACGAAAATACTGGCTTATTTCGTACTTTCAAAGCAAATCCTTGGTACTTTTGGGGGGGGGAATTCGCGCGCAATTTTACCTCGCGGCGTTCGCTCGCATCTTTACACCGCGGCTACGGTCCGCTTCGCTAGACCTGAAGCCGCTAGTGTAAAATGCTCGCTAATTATATTAAAACAGATATGCTGAAAGTTCTCTTTATAGATACCGTGCATCCGCTGATCAGGGAAGAGCTTACGGCCATGGGCTTTAGCTGTGATGAATTTCCTGGTTATGGGAAAGCGGATTACGAAGCCGTTTTGCCGGGGTATACGGGAATTGTCATCCGCAGTAAAATAAACATAGATAAAACTTTCATCGACAGGGCTGTGAAGCTGAAATTCATTGCAAGGGTAGGTTCGGGGCTTGAAAATATTGACGTTGCGTATGCCGAAAGCCATGGGGTGCGCTGTTTGAATTCGCCCGAAGGCAACCGGGATGCGGTGGGGGAACATGCCCTGGGCATGCTGCTTGCGCTTCTCAACAACATCTGCAGGGCAAACCGACAGTTGCGGCAGGGAAAGTGGATCAGGGAAGGGAATCGCGGACTGGAGATCAAGGGGAAAACCGTGGGCATCATAGGGTATGGTAACATGGGAGGGGCTTTTGCGCAAAGGCTGAAAGGTTTTGAAGCTGAGGTGATTGCGTATGATAAATACAAGGTCGGGTATTCCGGTGAGCTGGTCAGGGAGAGCAGCATGGTTGAATTATGGGAGACTGCTGATATCGTGAGCCTGCATGTACCCCTCACTGAAGAGACCCGCGGCCTGGCCGATGGGGAGTTTTTTAGTAAATTCAGGAAGGACATTTTCTTTATGAACACTTCCAGGGGGCAGGTGGTTAAAACTTCCGATCTGGTAAGGGCCCTGAAGTCGGGGAAGGTAAAGGGGGCTGCCCTTGATGTGCTTGAGTTTGAAGACAGCTCGTTTGAAGCCCTGTTGGGCGATATCACTGAGGATTTTAGGTACCTGCTGGAGGCTGAGAATGTGGTCCTTACTCCGCATATTGCCGGATGGACGGTGGAGTCGAATGTGAAGCTGGCGAGGGTGCTGGTGGAGAAAATCAGGAGTATGATGGAGTGATGCGGGATGGGCAACGCTTCGCGTTGCAGATGCGGGATAAGGCGCTTCGCGCCGATGGCACTTCGTGCCGATGAGGGATGTTTCCAAATTCATATCTTTGCAAAAAAATTCAAATTCCCGTTTCATGAAACTTGAGAGCAAGCTTTATAAAGGCAAAACCTTAGCGATTCTTTCGGGCGGGGGGGATACCCCGGCCATCAATTCAAGCATTGAAGCCATCCGTAACCGGGCTTCATTGCTGGGTTTTAAGGTGTACGGAGTGCTGAATGGATGGAAAGGCCTGCTTGGCGATGGCGACATTGTGGATCTCACCAACCAGCCGTACGACGGATATTACGGGGGCACGGCATTGCGTTCGAGCCGAACCAATCCCTTCCCATCAAAAAAGAACCCCGAAAGCAGGGTACCGCAGGTGTTGAGAAATTTTGAAAGGTATAAGATCGACGTGCTTGTGACCATTGGAGGGGATGATACCAACGGGGCTGCAAAACGACTGTTCGAAACCGAAGGTATACCTGTGATAGGGTTTCCAAAGACCATCGACAACGACCTCCGCACCCGCACAAGCCACCTGTACAAGGGAAAAGACATAGAGGCAGTGCTTTGCCCGGGATTTCCCTCGGCCGCAGCAGCCATGATGGAATTCACATCCAAGATCAAGACGACTGCCGAATCGCATTCGAGGATACTGGTCCTTGAAGTCATGGGCCGGGATGCCGGCTGGCTTACAGGCACCGCCACCTTCGGTGGGGCGTCTCTGGGGCTCATCCCTGAATTCGATATAACCAAAGCGCGAAAGGAAGTCTTCTTTGAGAAAGTCAGGGAGGCTTATATGAGCTCGCGCAAGAAATGCCTGGTGATCCCGGTTTCGGAGGGGATTCGCTGGTACGATGAAAAAACGGGCAAGGTGGATGTGGTGTATGCTTCATCGGAGCTTGACGAATACGGGCATCCAAGGTTTGGTGGTGTTAGCGGAATTGTTGCATCGGAGATATCAGCAAAGCTGGGAATAGAAGCCAGGGCGCAGATCTCGGGATATTACCCCAGGTCGGGGCATTGCCGGCATTACGACCGCAGGCTTACCTCGGCCCTGGCTGATAAGGTGGTTGATCTGCTTCTGCGCGAAGATTACGGGATGATGCCGGTGATGAAAAGCATTGTGCCGTTTGTAGAACTGGAGGAGTTCAATGCTACAGCCATCGATATGGGTGCTGTGGGGAATAAGCCGCTGTCGGAGGAATACTACGATATCAATAACTTCGCATTCACCGATGCCTATGCAAATTTTTTGACGCATATCCTCGAAAAACCGGATTACCCGGAGTTTAAGTATCATTTCCCGGTGGTTTTGCCGGAGGAATGATGGCAGCACTTCGTGCTGCCGATGCGGGATGATGGCTCTTCGCGCCGATTTGCTCGCAGTATCTCCCTACTTTAAAACAAGATGTACCGTCTGGCGGGTCTTTTGCTCGAGCAGAACAATGCGGCCTTTGGTGAGGCGGCGGATGGCAGAGGAGGTGTAATGCCGTACGGTGAAAAGATCGACATTATAGTTGTATCGGATCTCGTAGTTTAACGAGAGTTCTTCTATCAGTTCCGAGAGAACCTGCTCGTTGCGGTCGAGGCAAACCGAAAAGCTGATAGCCGAATTCTGCATTACGTTGACCTTTGCCCTGTACTTTGCCAGGATCCTGAAGATCTGGCTGAGGTTTTCTTCAACAATAAACGAGAAATCACGGGGGGAAATGGAAATCAGTACCTGGTTTTGCTTCCGGATATACACGGGGAACCTGATATCCCACTGGTCGATGCCGGTGATGAGGGTGCCTGAGGCGCCGGGGTTTTCAAAACTTTTCACGTACAGTTTGATGCCTGCATTCTCAAGTGGCTGAATGGTCTTGGGATGGATCACCGAAGCCCCGTAATACGCCAGCTCTATGGCTTCGCGGTAAGAAATCACGGGGAGCTTTTTCGGATTAACGAACCATTTCGGGTCGGCATTTAAAATACCGGGCACATCTTTCCAGATGGTTAATTCGGTAGATTTAAGTATATAAGCGAGGATGGCCGCGGTATAGTCCGAGCCTTCGCGCCCGAGCGTGGTTGAATTCCCCGAGGGCTCGGAGGCAATGAAACCCTGGGTCAGGGCCACGGCAGCCCGGGTATGCAGTTCGGCATTCCGGTTTAGTGCTATATTATCCTGGGTAAGCCCAAATTCTGCTTTCCCCCCCTCAGAAAAAAACGGAAGAATTGCGGCATTGACCCTTAGCGTGGTTTTTTCCCAGTCGACTTTGGCGTCACGGTAAGAGGCGTCGGTCATAATGAGTTCCCTGGCATCGAACAGCCTGCAGTTAATGCCCTGTGAAGACAGGTAATTGCCAAGGATGCAGGAGGAGAAAAGCTCTCCGTAACTTACGACCTGGTCATATTCGAAATCGTAGGTCTTATGGGCCTTGTCGTACAGATGTCCTTTGCGTATATAGCCCTTGAGCTGGTCGAATAGGGACTCAGCTTCACCGTACACCGGGTGATTCTTGTCGGGGAACAGCTCCCTGATCACGGCGAAATGGGAGTCGTAAATTGCATTGAAGGATTCGACGAGGAAGATGGGGTCGTTGGAGAGGTAATGCTTAAGGACGGTTTCCAAGGCGTTGGTGGTCTTTCCCATGGCAGAGACCACGGCCATGAGCGGGGTATTCCTGTATTTTTTCAGGATACGGCATACATTGCGAAAGCCCGGGGCTGAGTTTACCGATGCCCCTCCGAATTTAAATACCTTGATTTCCATCATCGCAAAGATAAGAAAACAGGGTAAATAGGTATCTTTGCAGTAAATAAGCAGAAAAGTATGAAATTTCAAACCTTAACAGGATTTATAGTCGAAAAGCAGGCTCAGAATCCCGGGGCTACCGGCGAACTTACCCGTTTGCTGAACGATATTGGAACGGCAGCAAAATTCGTGAACCGGGAAGTGAACCGGGCAGGGCTGGGCGACGTGATGGGATACGCCGGGGAGATCAATGTACAGGGAGAAGAGCAGAAAAAACTGGACGTTTTTGCCAATGAACAGTTCATTGCCGCCCTTAGCGACGGGGGACAATGCTGTGCCATAGGTTCCGAGGAAAACGAGGAGATCATCATCCTCGACAATGTACATTCCAGGAATGCCAAATACGTGGTTGCCATCGACCCGCTTGACGGGAGTTCGAATATTGAAAGCAATGTATCCATTGGCACCCTGTTCTCGGTATACCTGCGCAGGACGGTCAGGGGAATCGCCACCATTGAGGACTTCATGCAGCCCGGCCGCAACCTGGTTGCCGCAGGCTATGTGCTTTACGGTTCTTCAACGGTGCTGGTTTATACCACGGGTTACGGGGTCAACGGCTTCACTCTTGAACCCTCGGTTGGCTCCTTCATCCTGAGCCATCCCGACATGAAATACCCCCAAAATGGGAACATATACTCAATCAACGAGGCCAACTACATCTATTTCCCCGAAGGGGTTAAGCAGTATGTAAGGTATTGCCAGGAGGATGACAAGGCCACTTCAAGGCCGTATTCCACGCGTTATATAGGATCGATGGTTGCCGATTTCCACCGCAACCTGATCAGGGGAGGGATATTCATCTATCCTGCAACTACAAAAAACAAGCAGGGGAAACTCCGCCTTTTGTACGAATGCAATCCCGCGGCATTCCTGGCCGAGCAGGCCGGGGGCAAGGCATCCGACGGCTTCCGCCGCATGCTCGACATCCAGCCCAAAGAACTGCATGAACGGGCTCCCTTGTTTGTTGGACCCACTACCATGGTTGACAAAGCCGAGGAGTTCATGATGAAATATTCACCCGAATTCAGGCTGGAATAACAATTTAAGAATACGTTTGTTTTGAATTCCGACGAGCTGATCGAACAATATTCCAGGGATTCCAGGACCATAGAGGTTTCGGAAGCCCTGGGAGGACCGCGTAATGTACGTTTCGGCCTGAAAGGGCTTGTGGGATCGTCCAGGTCGTTCGTCTGCGCCTCGGTCTTCAGAAAGACATCCCTGGTGCACCTTGCCATACTGCCCGACAGGGAAACGGCCGCCTATTTTCTGAACGACCTTGAACAGATCTTCGGAGAGACTTCGCTGGAATCGGAAAAAAAACGCATACTGTTTTTCCCTTCCTCCTTTAAAAAAGGAGTGTTGAGCGGGCCCAAGGATAACCAGGGCCTTCTGCTGAGGACCGAAGTCCTGAACAGGCTGAACAACCGGCAGGGGAGCTTTTTCGTGGTGACCTATCCCGAAGCCCTCGCCGAAAAAGTCGTCAACCGTAAATTCCTTGAAAAGAACACTTTAAAACTCGCCGCCGGGGAAAAAGTGAATATGGATTTCATCCTCGACCTGCTTGTTGAATACGATTTCGAGCGGGCCGATTTTGTTTTGGAACCCGGCCAGTTCGCCCTCAGGGGAGGCCTCATCGATGTATATTCCTTCAGCAGCGACCATCCCTACAGGATAGAATTCAGCGGTGACAGCATTGCCTCCATCCGCACCTTCGATCCTTCGGCCCAGCTGTCGCTCGAGAAAAAGGAAAACATCACCATAGTCCCCGACATCCGCGTGAATCCCGATAAGCAGAGCGGGTACGAGCCCCTGCTGGGTTTCCTGCCCGAAAATGCGGTGGTCTGGCTCGACGATACCGAATTCTGTGCCGACCAGATGGACAAGCTCGCGGGTTCCGATCTGCTGATGAACGGCAGGGAATTCCTTCCCCTTCTGCTCGGCTTTTCGTCGGTTGAATTCGGCAGGCAGTTTTTCTTTAAAAATTCCACCCAATTATCTTACAATACCTCGCCACAGCCTTCTTTTAACAAGAATTTTGACTTGCTGATGGCGGATCTCGCGGACCATGCCAAAAAGGCTTATGCGAACCTCATACTGGCTGACGGGCCCAAGCAGGCGGATCGGCTGAGGGCAATCCTGGAAGACCTGGGAGGGATGGAGGATGAAACGAACATCCTGGTTCATGTGATACATGAGGGGTTCGTGGACCACGACCTTAAGCTGCTTTGCTATACCGACCACCAGATATTCGAGCGATACCAGCATTTTCACCTCCGCGACGGGTATACGAGCAAAGAGGCGCTTACCTTAAAAGAGATCTACGACCTGAAACCCGGGGATTTCGTGACCCATATAGACCATGGGGTGGGGAGGTTCGACGGCCTTGAAAAGATCGTAAACAACGGGAAGGAACAGGAAGCCATCCGCCTTATATACAAAAATGAAGACGTATTGTATGTAAGCATACATTCGCTGCACCGGATCTCGAAATACATAGGCAAGGAAGGAACCGCTCCTAGCCTGAACAGGCTGGGTTCCGATTCATGGAACAAGCTCAAGGCAAAGACCAAGAGCAGGGTCAAGGATATCGCCCGCGACCTGATCAAACTGTATGCCGAAAGGCGGGCTACCAAAGGCATGGCGTTTGCTCCCGACACTTACCTCCAGACCGAGCTGGAAGCATCCTTTATTTACGAGGATACCCCCGACCAGATCAAGTCGACCCTGGATGTGAAGAAAGACCTGGAAGCTGATTTCCCCATGGACCGGCTCGTATGCGGCGACGTGGGCTTCGGCAAGACCGAAATCGCCATCAGAGCTGCGTTCAAGGTGGTTGCCGACTCAAAACAGGTTGCCGTGCTGGTGCCAACGACCATACTCGCGCTTCAGCACTACAAGACATTTTCGGAAAGGTTGAAGAATTTTCCCTGCAGGGTTGAATACATCAACCGTTTCAGGAGCGCCAGGAAACAGACCGAGATACTGAAAGACCTTGCCGATGGTAAGGTTGACATCCTCATAGGGACGCACAGGATACTGGGAAAGGATATAGAATTCAAGGACCTGGGGCTGCTTATCGTTGACGAGGAACAGAAATTCGGGGTGGCTGCAAAGGAAAAAATGAAGCGGCTGAGGGTCAATGTCGACACTCTCACCCTTACGGCCACGCCTATCCCGAGGACCCTGCAGTTCTCGCTGATGGGAGCCAGGGACCTTTCGATCATCAACACCCCCCCTCCCAACAGGTTCCCCGTGCAAACCGAGATCCATTCCTTTCACGAGGATGTGTTCATGGAAGCGGTGAGCAATGAACTCTCGAGGGGAGGACAGGTTTTTGTAGTTAATACCCGGGTGCAGAATATTGGGGAAGTTGCGGGGATGATACAGAGGCTGGTGCCCGGGGCTTCGGTTGCCGTGGCGCATGGGCAGATGGAGGGCCCCAAACTCGAAAAGGTGATGCTGGATTTCATAGAGGGTGAGTTCGACGTGCTTGTAGCCACAACCATCATTGAATCGGGACTTGACATCCCCAATGTAAACACCATCATCATCAACGATGCCCACCATTACGGCCTCAGCGACCTTCACCAGCTCAGGGGAAGGGTGGGGCGCTCGAACAAGAAAGCTTTCTGTTACCTCATCGCCCCTCCCATGTCGTCGCTTACCGACGAAGCCAGGAAAAGGCTGAGGGCCATAGAGGAATTTTCGGAGCTAGGAAGCGGCTTCAGCATTGCCATGCGCGACCTCGATATCAGGGGGGCGGGGAACATACTGGGAGCCGAACAAAGCGGGTTCATCACCGAAATAGGGTACGAGATGTACCAGAAGATACTGGATGAGGCCCTTTCGGAGCTTAAGGAACAGGATTTCGGGGAGCTTTTCCACGACCAGGCCCCGAAGAGCCATATCAAAGACTGCGTGATAGAAACCGATATGGAGATCCTCATCCCCGATGCGTATGTGACCAATATCACCGAAAGATTAAATCTTTATAAAGAACTTGACTCCATAGAGGCTGAGGCCGAGCTGGATGAGTTCAGGGCGAGGCTGGCCGACAGGTTCGGTACTGTGCCCAGGGAAACCGATGAACTACTGCAGACCATACGATTGAGAAAAACCGCGAAAAACATCGGCTTTGAAAAGCTGATCCTGAGGAAGGGCAGGATGAATGCATATTTTCCTTCAAACCCCGAATCAACATACTACCAGTCGGCACCTTTCTCCAGCATTCTGGAGCTGGTGAAAGACCCTTCGTCCTCATTGAAACTGAAGCAGGAGGGAAGCAAACTTTTCCTTACCTTTCGTGAAGCTGAAACTATAGCCCAGGGACTTAAAAAACTCGAAGCTTTGGCAAAAGCCATGTAATTTTTGAAATATATAATGAAAATTCTTAAATTCGCACAAATTTTCGCAGGTGTCCGATAGTCTTGTTATAATTCCAACCTATAATGAGAAGGAAAATATTGAACGGATCATCCGTACGGTATTTTCTTTGCCTAAGGACTTTCACGTACTGATCATTGACGATAATTCGCCAGACGGTACCGCCCAAATTGTCGCCTCCCTCGTCAAAGAATTCCCGAACCGGCTGTTCATGGAGCAGCGCAAGGGGAAGCTTGGCCTGGGCACAGCCTACATCCATGGTTTTCACTGGGCCATCGACCGCAAATATGATTATATTTTCGAGATGGACGCCGATTTTTCGCATAATCCCGAGGACCTGCTCAAGCTGTATGATGCAGCCAGGAACCAGGGAGCCGACCTGGTTATAGGTTCGCGTTACGTAAAAGGCGTGAATGTGGTGAACTGGCCCATAGGGAGGGTGCTCATGTCGTATTACGCTTCGGCTTACGTGAGGTTCGTAACCCGGATGAAGATCTGGGATACCACGGCCGGGTTCAAATGTTACACACGCCCTGTACTCGAGGCCATAGATTTCGACAATATCCATTTTACAGGCTATGCTTTCCAGATCGAGATGAAATTCCTGGCCTGGAAACTTGGCTTTAAAATTCTTGAGGTCCCCATTATTTTCACCGACCGTACCCTGGGCGAATCCAAAATGAGCAAGGGTATCTTTAAGGAAGCCGTTTTCGGGGTGATCACCCTGCGCTTCAAAAGCCTATTTAAAACCTACAGGCGGAAAAATGCCTGAGACTTTCCCTGTTTTTATCATGGAATCCTATTTTATTCACAACGCCCTCATTGTCAATGAAGGAAAGCAATTTCCGGGTTCATTGATCATTAAGGACGGGCTTATCGAAGAGATCTTCAGCGGCCCCAGGCCTGCCTCGTTTATTGTCCCCGAGGGGATGATCAGCATCGATGCCCATGGGCAGTTGCTGATGCCAGGGGTGATTGACGACCAGGTGCATTTCAGGGATCCCGGGCTTACCGAAAAAGGGGATCTGTATACCGAAAGCAGGGCTGCCGTCGCCGGGGGTGTTACCTCGTTCATGGATATGCCCAACACCCTGCCAAAGGCCATCAGCCTTGAGATCCTCGAGGAAAAATACAAGCTTGCAGCCACGAAATCCCTGGCAAACTATTCCTTCTTTCTGGGAGCCAGCAACGACAACCTGGATGAAATAAAAGCGGCCGATCCTTCAGGGATCTGCGGGCTTAAAGTATTTACAGGAGCATCCACTGGAAATATGCTGGTAAGCGATCCGGCTGCCCTGGAAGCGATCTTCAAAGAATCCCCTTTGCTCATCGCGGTACATAGCGAGGATGAAGCCACCATACAGTCGAACCTTAGGTCGTACCGCGAAAGGTACGGAGACGACATCCCAATTGAAGCCCACCCCCTCATCCGCAGTGAACAAGCCTGTTACAAATCCTCGGAGATGCTTGTAAACCTTGCCCGCAAGCATAGCCGTTCGAGGCTGCACATACTGCATCTTTCCACCGCCAGGGAACTGGAGCTTCTGGATAATACCCTGCCTTTGGAGTCAAAACGGGTCACCGCCGAGGTTTGCGTACATCATCTCTGGTTCGACGACAGGGATTATAAGGACCTTGGAGCCAGGATCAAGTGGAATCCTTCGATCAAGACCGAGCAGGATAAGCTGGCCCTGATGGAGGGCCTGATCAGCGGCAAAATAGATATTATCGCGACAGACCACGCCCCGCATCTGTTAAGCGAGAAAAGCAATCCGTACACATCCTGTCCTTCGGGCGGACCATTGATACAGCACAGCCTGGTAGCCATGCTTGGTTTATGCCATCTGGGGAAGATCGCCCTGGAAACCGTGGTAGACAAGATGTGCCATGCCCCGGCCGTATTGTACAGGATCAAGAAGAGGGGATTCATACGCAAGGGCTACGCAGCCGACCTGGTGATGGTGGATATGGATGCGCCCTGGACTGTTGAAACTGAAAATATTTTGTACAAGTGCTCATGGTCGCCTTTCGAAGGGGTCACTTTCAGGTCGAGGGTTAACATGACCTGGGTTAACGGGCATCTTGTGTTTGACCACGGCAGGTTCAATGAATCTGTCAAGGGCCGGAGGCTATCGTTCGATCATTCAGTAACCAAATAATCATACCATACTTATGAAAACCGCAAGCTCAGCATTACTTGTTTTACTCTTATTCCTGTCGACATCCTGCAGGTTTGAACAGAAAGTGATTGAAGATACTTATCCCGACGGCTCTCCCAAGCGGGTTTGTATTTACAAGGGAAAAGGCCAGAACCGGGAGATGGTCAGGGAGACCACGTACTATGAGAACAAGCAGATGCAGATGGACGGGGCGTTCCAGGATGGGAAGCGCAGCGGCTTATGGATCTCTTGGTATGAGAACGGGAAGAAATGGAGCGAGGGTACGTTTAAGAACGGTAAGAGCGAGGGTAAGAGGATCACGTATTTCGAGAACGGCCGGGTGAGGTATGAAGGCGAGTACAAGAATGACCAGAGAGTTGGGAAGTGGAGGTTTTACGATGAGAAGGGAAAGCTCCTGGCCGAGCAGGATTTTTCGGGCCAGCAGAAATAAACGAAATGGGGCAGCTCTCTGAGCTGCCCCATTTCGTTTATTTCTGCTCAGGCCAGGTTTTGTTTGCACCCCGGCATGCGGCCCTGCACTGCATAAGCGGCCCTGGCCTGTTGGCTCAATTGCAGATTTATCAGGCGGATTAAGGCCATGTCACTGCATAAGCGGCCTTGGCCTGCGCGGCCCTAACGCTTGTACAGCGGGGACCGGAGAGATGTGATAGCGCAGGGCGCAGCCGCGGTGCTTGATCTGGCCGAATGACCTCAGTGCAGCCGCGGTGCTTGATCTGGCTGAATGACCTGGGCACAGCCGCGATGCTTGATAAGGCCGTTTTGCCAGGATGCACAAAAAAAGGGCATCCTTTTGGGACACCCTCTTTTAATCCGTTGATCCTGGTTTAGTCAACCACAATCACGAGGTATTTGGAATTGCTCCAGAAGGCCTTGTAATCAAGGATCTGCAGTGACTGGATGACTTTCTTGTCGCCAGTGAATTTGTAAGATGTGCTGGGATGGCTCGAGAGGATCTTGGCTTTCTTGCTCAGGATGCTGATCTCGGTGGTCTTGCGGATGTCAATCTTGGTGAACAGTTCCTTGTTGAAATCCGAGAGAATATCGCCTTTCTTGATAACACCGTTTTTCTTAAGGTCTTTGCTTGTGCCGATCACATAGTAAGCGGTATTGAGAGCTTCTTCCTGTGCGGCAATGGTCTGGGTCTGGTTGTTGATCTTCTGGCCCTGGTCGTTTACAGTCCTGCTCAGGGTGTCGATTTTAAGGGTGGCAGCCTCGAACTTGATGTTCATCTTGGCCAGTTTGCTCCTCATGTCCTCGAGTTCGGCAGATTTTGTAGCCATATCCTTTTCGAGGCGGGAAACCAGTTTTTGCAATTCGTCAACCTTCATATTTGCAGCTTTCAGCTTCTTGCTCAGTTTTGCCAGCTGGTCTTTATCCTTGAGCATCATGCTGTAAATAGTCTGGATATCGGTTTTGATCTGATCCTTGGCGGTTTGTTTCAATTCGCCACCGCGCTCGGTACTTAGATTGATTACATTCTCCTTCATCTTGATCGTATCCAGTGTGCCCTGGATATCGTTGATTGAACGGACGAATTCGTTAATTGCCTCATCCTTTTGCATGGTCTGAGTCATCAGGCTGTCGTTGCGTGCCTGCAATTCTGCTGCTTTTTTCTTGGCTTCGCGACCGCATGATGCGATGAAAACCGGAATCAGAAGAAGCAAAAAATACTTTTTCATTGGGTTTGGTTTTAGATTTAAGCAAAAATAGTAATAAATTTACCGTTTAGTCAAGTATTTTTTGATTTTTTCAGGTTTATGAGCCGATTCCCTTCAATAATATTAAAGCCGGGCAAGGAAGCTGCGGTTCTCAGGAAGCACCCCTGGATCTTTTCGGGGGCTATTGACCGCAAGGATGGTGATGTTAAGGAAGGCGGGATAGTAGAGGTTTTCTCTTCCGAGCGCGATTACCTGGCTACCGGGCATTTTCTGCAGGGATCCATCGCGATTAAAATATTTTCTTTCCTGCGGACGACAGCCGGGTATGATTTCTGGCTTGGACGGCTCAGGCAAGCCTTCGATCTGCGGAAGTCGGCAGGGCTTACCGAAAGTGCTTCAAACAGCGCTTACCGCCTCGTTTTCAGCGAAGGGGACGAGCTGCCCGGACTGATCATCGACTGGTACAATGGAGTGGCGGTTATACAGACCCATTCGATGGGAATGCATCATATTAAACCCTTGCTGGTTGATGCACTGAAGGAGATCTATGGGGAAAAGCTATCCGCAGTTTATGATAAAAGCGCTGAGACCATGGCTCGCTCAATGCAAAGCAGCGAAATAGCGAAAAGGCGAAACAGCGAAATGATTTCATTCCTGCCATCCGACCAGTTCCTTTTCGGAAGCACCCCGAATGTTGAGATTAGCGAAACAGGCCATACATTCAAGGTCGACTTCGTGAACGGGCAGAAAACGGGATTTTTCCTCGACCAGCGCAGCAACCGGATGTTTGCCCAGTTCTATGCAAGGAACAGGGTGGTTCTCAATACGTTTTGTTATTCGGGAGCCTTTTCGGTGTATTGCCTCAAAGGAGGGGCGAAGCATGTGCATTCGGTCGACAGTTCGAAGCAGGCTATTGAGTGGACCCGGGAGAATTTTGCACTGAACGGGCTGGAGGGTTCCCTTCATTCGGAAGAGGTGGCTGATGTCAAGGTGTTTCTAAGGGAGAGCAGGGCTGAATACGATATGATCATCCTTGATCCCCCCGCATTCGCAAAGACCCACCAGGTTACGAACAATGCGCTTCATGCCTATATACAGCTGAATGCAACGGCCATAAGGCATCTCAGGCCGGGCGGATTGCTCTTTACTTTTTCCTGTTCACAGGCTATCAGCAGGGAGGTGTTCCGTTCGGCCCTGCAGTCGGCGGCTATTGAGACCGGGAGGAACCTTCGGATACTTCATCATCTTTCGCAGGGGCCCGACCATCCGGTGAGTATTTACCATCCCGAAGGGGAATACCTTAAGGGGATGGTGCTTGAGGTGGAATAGTGGAGAAATGAATAACGAATATTGAACATTGAACGTTGAATTTTGAAGTAAATAGTTTCAAATCATGAAATGACGTTAACAAACATTTTCCGTTCAATGGTCAACATTCGTTGATCAATATTATTCGCACCAATTGTCAATTCCATTTGTGTGCTCATTACGGCTTCGCCGAACGATATTCAAAATATATAGACGTGAACCCAGAAACATACCGCTATCCATCTGAATATTCCCACCTCTGGGCGCTTGAACCCGGGACGGTGTACCTGAACCACGGGTCTTTCGGGGCCTGTACAAAATTCATCCTCGAAAAGCAGAAGGAATACCGTGATATGCTTGAAGGACAGCCGATGCGGTTTATGGTGAGGCAGCTTGAGGGCATGCTCAACAACGCTAGGGAGAAAACAGCTTCTTTTGTGAATGCCGATCCATCGGGACTGGTCTTTGTTTCGAATGCCACGGCCGGGGTGAATACCGTTTTCAGGTCGCTGCGTTTCGAGGCGGGGGATGAGATACTGTTTACAAACCACATTTATTTTGCCTGCAGGCAGCTTCTTGAGTACATTGCAGAAGCCACGGGGGCGGTGTTGGTTGAGGCTCAGTATGATATTCCCATAACTTCACCCGGCCTGATAACCGACGCCCTGCTATCCGCAGTGAGTAAAAAAACAAAAATCGCCATCATTGACCATATTACTTCGGCAACGGCTTTGATACAGCCTGTGGAAGAGATCGTACGTGAGCTGGAAAAGAGGGGAGTGGATACCCTGGTCGACGGGGCTCATGCGCCCGGGAGCATCCCACTGGATATTAATAATATAGGGGCCGCTTATTACACTGCCAACTGCCACAAATGGCTGTGTACGCCCAAAAGCGCTGCCATTCTACATGTGCGAAAGGACAAGCAGGCGGGGATACTGCCTCTGGTTGTAAGCCATGCAGGGCATAAGGCTGAGCCCTTTGCCGAGAGGTTTTTCTGGCCGGGGACCACTGATCCTTCGCCAATTCTTTGCGTACCGGATTCCATAGAGTACATGGCCACGCTGATGCCGGGCGGATGGGAGGCGATTATGAAACGCAACCATGAGGTTTGTATGAGGGCCAGGGACTATTTTTGCCGGGAACTCGGGTTAACACCAAGCTGTCCCGATGAGATGAATGCCGGGATGTGCATCATGGAGCTGCCCCGGATGGGGGAGATTGATCCTCCGGGGTATAAAGACGCGGATGCGGTGCAGGACAGGATCTATAGGGAATATGATCTCGAGCTGCCTTTATGGTACTGGTCACAGCCTCCGCGGCGCACCACGAGGCTATCGGCCCAGCTTTATAATTCGGATGAGCAATTCAGGTATGCAGCCGGGATACTGAAGAAGTACTATGTAAGGGGATGAGGTCTTAACGGGGATGAAATGTGATTAATCCTGGCCAAGGTTTAAGGGGATTGATCCCTGCTCATGCCCGCAGGAACAAAAGGTATCGTGCCTGGTCTTTTCAAAACATTCCTTTCCTTCCTTAAACGAGAACCAGGCCAGGGCAAGGGTCCCGGCCTCATCAATGAAAGGGATCTTGATGAGGGCGTAAATCCCGCTCGAAACAAGCAATACCAGCGACATATAGATACATATCCTGGTGCATTCAGCGTCGGAAAGTATTGCTTTGGACCCGAGTTTTTCGCCTACTGACTTTTTCCCCAGGAGCAGGGCAAGCATAAAGAGTATTGATGCAACAGAGATGACCAGTCCACTGAGGGTGGTTTCTGGTTTATGGGCTGTGAGCAGGTTGTATGCGATTGTGAGAAGAAGTGCCGCCACCAGAAAGAAGAAGCTGAAGCCTGTGATCTTCAATGCTGTTTTTTCAAACGAATTCCGGCTGATGCCGTGGTTGCGCCTGATGCGAAGTACCATGCTTGCAACGCCAATGCCTGAGATAATTTCGATAAGGCTGTCCATACCAAATCCGAAAAGAGTGAGGCTCTCATCCGCCAGTCCGAAATAAACAGAAAACCCCGCTTCGGCGGCAGAGATCAGAATGGTTGAAACAGCCAGAATTAAGGCATAAGAATAATATTTTTTCTGTTCCGATGCTGACAAAGCAGGGTTTTCCATATGCTGTTGCTTAATTTGTTATAATTTCCCGGACCAGGGGTGACTTTGCTATCGATGAGTGTGCTATAATTTCCTGAACCACATGTACCAGGCGACGAACTGGAGATCCTGGGGCTTCTGCTTCAGCAGTTTATCGGCATCAGCCGAGGTTTTGGGACCGGGGATCATGACATCCTGGCCCGGATTCCAATCGGCAGGAATGAGGACATTGTTCTTTTCGGCAGTCTGCAAGGCTATGAGGGTCCGTTTGATCTCATCCATATTCCTGCCGATATTCACGGGGTAAAAGAATATCGCAGCAATCTTATCCTCAGGATTAATTATAAAAACCCCCCTTACGTCTCTGCTGCTGCCGGATGTTGACTGCAGCATACCGTATTTCCTGGAGATCACCAGGTTTTTATCGGAGACCAGGGGGAATTTTATTTTAACGGGTTCCCTCCCTTTGTATTTGATGCTTTCGAGAGAGCTGATCCAGGCGATATGACTGGAAACGGCATCGGTTGAGAGTACGATCAAACGTGTGTTGAGTTTTTCAAAGTCTTCCTGCATGGCCGACAATTCCAGTATTTCGGAACTGCAGACTGGTGTAAAATCGGCAGGATGGCTGAAAATGATGGTCCATTTGGAGTTGCTGTTACCGGGAAATGTGATCGTGCCGTTGGTAGATTCGGCGGTAAATGAAGGTGCTGTTTCACCGAGAAGGGGTATCCTGCTTCTCAGGGTGTCCTGTGAACGGCCTGTGTTTATAAGCAGGATCAGTAAAGCTGATATAAATATTATTCGGTTCATCTTATTTAGATTTGGATTAAATAAGCAAATATACAATAAAAGCAGGGAATCCGACTTATGGAGGAAATTTTACTCAGGGTTAGCTTCGCTCACACGGGATTAGCTACGCTGATCCTTTTGGGGGAGGCATAACAACCAATCCTTTTGTTCGCTTCGCTCACACGGTCTTTTTCTTTTCCTGCTCCGGCTTTGCAAGCAAGCTTGCAGCCGTTGCAGAAAAAGAAAAATCCCGTATGCTTTCGCATCGGGATTTGTTGTTGCGGGGATAGGATTCGAACCTATGACCTTTGGGTTATGAGCCCAACGAGCTACCTCTGCTCCACCCCGCGATATATTTTCGTACCTTTGTCGTTTGTAATGCGGTATATTGAGGTTTCGCGCTGCAAAGATAGGGTTATTTTGCCGCATCTCAAAAAATTATAAAAAATTTATGGCTCATAAAGCCGGTTATATAACAATACTGGGTTATCCCAACGTTGGGAAGTCGACCCTGATGAACGCTCTTATCGGTGAAAAACTCTCGGGGATTACCCCTAAAGCCCAAACCACCAGGCACCGTATACTGGGGATACTGAACGACGAAAATTACCAGATGGTATTTTCCGACACCCCGGGCATCCTCACCCCGAAATACAAACTCCACCAGGCCATGGTATCGGCCATAAGCTCTTCATTATCCGATGCCGATATTATACTGCTTGTGGCAGAACCGGGCCAGAAGTTCACCCACGAAGAAATCCTCCAGCGAATTATAAATACCAAGCTCCCGGTCATAGTCCTGGTCAATAAAATCGATACCCTGGACCAGGCAAAGCTGGAAAAGGAAGTTGAGTCGTGGGCTAAACTCCTTCCCATGGCCGAGATACTGCCTGTTTCGGCTCTTCACCAGTCAAACCTGGACCTGCTTAAAACAAGGCTTATCAAATTGCTTCCCGAGCATCCTGCCTATTATGAAAAAGATGAACTCACCGACCGCAACGAACGCTTTTTTGTATCGGAGATAATCCGCGAAAAGATACTGATGAATTACTCCCAGGAAGTTCCGTACTCGGTCGAAGTGGTTATTGACTCCTTTAAAGAGGATGAAGCCCTGGTACGCATCAGGGCGGTGATCTATATCGCCAGGGAATCGCAGAAAGCCATTATCCTCGGGCACCAGGGCAAGGCGATAAAGAAACTGGGGACCGAGGCCCGCAAATCAATCGAAGAATTTCTTGGACGTCATATTTTCCTTGAGCTTCATGTAAAGGTTTCGAAAGACTGGAGGGAGGATGAGCTCCAGTTGAAAAGGTTTGGGTATAATTTGAATGAAGGAATAACTGATTGACAGAATGATTGATTGACTGAATATCAAAATTAAATCAGTCAATCAATCAGTCAATCAATCAATCAATCAATCAATCAATAAAGAACTTATGTCGAAAATCGTAGCAATCGTTGGCCGCCCCAATGTGGGCAAAAGTACACTTTTCAACCGCCTGGTAGGGCAGCGTGAGGCCATCGTGGACCCCACCAGCGGAGTCACCCGCGACAGGCATTACGGGATGTCGGACTGGAACGGGCACCAGTTTTCGGTTATTGATACTGGAGGGTATGTGGATGATTCGGGCGATATTTTCGAATCGGAGATCAAGAAACAGGTCAACCTTGCCATTGATGAAGCCGATGTTATCCTTTTCGTGGTGGATGCAAGGGAGGGTGTTACCATTATGGATGAAGACGTTGCCAATATTCTCAGGCGTTCGGGGAAAAAAGCCATCCTCGTACCCAATAAAATAGACAGCGTGAAGCAGGTCAATATGGTGCATGAGTTCTATTCCCTGGGGATTGATGAGATCTTCGGGATATCCGCGGTGAATGGCAGCGGTACAGGGGACCTGCTTGATGCAGTAACCTCGACTTTCCCTCCCCTTGACGAGTCATCGCCTGAGCAGAACGAGGACCTGCCCGATCTGCCGAAAATATCCATCGTAGGCCGCCCCAATGCAGGGAAATCATCCCTGATCAATTTCCTGCTGGGAAACGAAAGGACTATCGTGACCCCGTTACCCGGGACCACCCGCGATTCGGTACATTCGGTTTACAATTCCTTCGGCCTTAAATTTTTACTTGTAGATACGGCAGGGATACGGAAAAAAGGCAAGGTAAAGGAAGACATTGAATTCTATTCGGTGATGCGTGCCATACGTTCCATTGAGCACAGCGATGTATGCCTGCTGATGATTGATGCCGAAAGGGGTTTCGAGGCCCAGGACCTTAACATCTTCCACATTATCGACAGGAACCATAAAGGAGTCGTTATCGTGGTCAATAAATGGGACCTGGTGGAGAAGGAAACCAATACCCATAAGGATTTTGAAGACCTGATCAGGGAGCAAACAGCCCCGTTCAAGGATGTGCCCATAGTGTTTACTTCGATAACGCAAAAACAGCGCATCCTTAAGGCTATGGAAACAGCCGTCGCCGTGTACAAGAACAGGATGAGGCAAATCCCAACGCGGGAACTGAACGATTTCATTCTCCCTATTATAGAACAAACCCCGCCTCCCGCGGTGAAGGGGAAATATGTGTGTATTAAATTTGCCACCCAGCTTCCCACTGCATTTCCTTCATTTGTCTTTTTCTGCAACCACCCTCAATACTTAAAGGATCCGTACCGGCGTTTTATTGAGAATAAAATAAGGGAACACTTCGATTTTTCAGGGGCGCCCATGGAGATTTTTTTCCGTCAGAAATGAGTGAAGGGGTCAGGATAGATAAATGGTTGTGGGCGGTACGCCTTTTCAAGACCCGGAGCCAGGCTGCTGCCGCATGCAAATCGGGGAGGGTGAGGATTGAGGGGCAGATTGTTAAACCATCCCGGGAGGTGAAGCCCGGCAATGAGATCAGTATTGCGCAGCAACCCATTACCAAATCGGTCAAAGTGATCGGGCTCCTTGAAAACAGGGTAGGCGCCCACCTGGTTCCTGGTTATATGCAGGATCTTACTCCCGAAAGCGAATATCAAAAGATCAAAATGATGAGGGAGGTGAATTTTGAATACCGTGATCCGGGTACAGGGAGGCCTACCAAACGGCATAGAAGGGAAATAGAAATTCTGAAAAAATACCTGGGGGAATGAAGGCAAACCGTCAGCCTGATCTGTTCGACATTGTTTTCACTGGCAGGAACCAGGCATATGGCGGGTATGTGCTTC
The DNA here is from genome assembly GCA_903877385.1 of uncultured Bacteroidales bacterium. Lineage (GTDB taxonomy): Bacteria > Bacteroidota > Bacteroidia > Bacteroidales > FEN-979 > CAIRDP01. Next base: position 65,868 of record CAIRDP010000020.1, on the reverse strand, counting down.
GTAAACGTTACCCCCGAAACCTCCTGATTTCGCTCTTTATCGGGATACTGTTATTTGTTTTAGCGGTGATAAGCCCTTTCCTTTTCTTTTATTTTGAACCAGTACCGCTTATTGACAGCGATATGATAACTGATGTACGGTACTACAGCATTCTGCCGCCGCCCGAAGACGATGTGAGCAGGCTGGCCGGTTCCCTGCAAACACCAAGCCCGGAAGAAATGGCGCCTGTGGTTACCGATTCGGCCATTATAGAGAAACTAAAACCCGTCGAAGACAAACCACCCCCTGAAGAAGAAGAACACCAGGCCGATACGGCAGGCAAAGGGCTGGGAAATGCCGTTAACGGGCATGGGGAAGGGGATGCCAGCGGTTTGGTCGCCGTAATCGATGTATACCCGAAATATCCCGGGGGCGATGATGCCAGGCTATGGTTCCTGAGGAAGAATGTGCGTTATCCTGAAACGGCATTGAAAGCCGGAGTGCAGGGAGTGGTGGTTGTGATATTTATTATTGAAATTGACGGCTCGCTTTCAAATGTTGAAGTAACGAAAGGAATTGGAGGAGGCTGCGACGAAGAGGCTGTAAGGGTTGTGAAGCTGATGCCCCGCTGGGAGCCTGCCAGGAGGAACGGGCGTTCGGTAAGGGTGGTTATCAGGATGCCGATAGTGTTCAGGATGCCCGGTAAATAAACGAGGCCGCCCTTTTGGGACGGCCTTCGTCTTTTTGAACAATCAGAAGTTCCAAAATTACTTCTTCTCAGGAGCTTTGGTGTCGGCAGGTTTTGCAGCAGGCTTTGCGGTTTTATCGGCAGGCTTTGCAGCTTTATCTGCGGGCTTTGCGGCTTTGTCAGTTGACTTTGCAGCTGGCTTTGTAGCATCTTTTGTTTTTTCTGCTGGTTTTGCAGCTTCTTTCTTTTCAGCGGGTTTCTGATCCTTGGTCTGAGGAGTGGTCTGTGCAAATGTTAAACCGGCAAACAGCATGAGAGCTGATACTAAGACAACAACTTTTTTCATGATGATGAAATTTTTATGTTAGTTAATTAAGAATTTTTTTGGCGGCACAAAGGTATGGTTTTTGTGATCCCTGAACTAATCAGTCTGTATAAAGATTTTATAAAGATTACGAGTATTTTTAAACTATTTGTGTTTATTTTTTTCTGACAAAACTTCCCTCATAACCTCCAGTATACTTGCCTGGTCAAACGGCTTTGCAAGATAATGAGTACAGCCCTGGGCAATGAGCATATCCCTGTCGCCGCTCATGGTATAACCTGTAACTGCAATTACCGGGATATCATTATATCCTTTCAGCTTTTTAATCTCCTTTGTAACTTCAATGCCGTTGATCCCATACCCCAGGTTAATATCCATAAGCACGGCATGGTACTTCTTTGTTTTGACCATTTCAATAGCCGTTGCACCGTCGGGGGCATAATCGACCCGGCAAACCTTCCGAATGAAAAATTCGGTCAGTTCCTTGTTGACAAGGTTGTCCTCGACAAGCAGCACCCACGGAAGTTCCGTTTTTTCGGGCATCCTTGGTTCGGCCACAACCGATAAAGCGGGGATATCTGCTTCACTTGCAGTTATATCGGGATGGTGAGGCAGGCAGATGCGGAAGGTAGATCCTTTACTGCTCGTGCTTTCAAGGGTAATCCTTCCATCGAGAAGGTCAATACTTTTCTTGCATATGGTAAGGCCGATGCCCGAGCCCTGGTATTTCCTTCCGAATCCTTCGCTGACCTGCCTGAATTCCTGGAAGATAAGATCATGATAATCTTTATCGATGCCGATCCCGCTGTCGCTGACAGAAATGATCAGGTTCCCCTCTCCCCTGGTATTTTGAGTGGACACATCTATGGTCACTCCACCCTTTTCGGTAAATTTTATGGCATTGTCAAGGATCTGGCGGATAATCTGTTTCAGGAGCTGTTCATCCGTATTGATTATAAGAGAAGGATCGGTATTGAACGTGAGGCTGAGGCCCTTTTCCTTTGCAAAGGGTTCAAATGATTTAATAACAGAGCCAATGATATCCTTTATAAGGACAGGCCTGAAGGTAAGGGAAACTTTCCCGGCAACCAGTTGCGATAAGGTGATCAGGGAGTTAAGTGTCCCCATAAGCCTCCTCCCCGATGAATGAATATTGTCGGCCATCATCTCGTGTTCGGTATCCTTCATCTCATTTTTAAGGATCTCGGCAAACCCGAGAATACCGTTCAGGGGAGTTCTCAGTTCATGGCTTACATTGGCCAGAATGGAGGATTTAAGACGGTCTGAATCTTCGGCTTTTTCCTTTGCAATAATAAGCTGGTTCTCAAATGACTTCCTAAGGGTAATGTCCCTGTCGGCGCCCCGGTAGCCTTTATACTTCCCGCCCGGATCGAACACGGGAATACCTGAAGATTCGAGGTAAACAATATGCCCGTCACGGTGAATGGCGCGGTTTGTGATAAGGTTGATGGGTTTGTAATCATGTACAAAAACCCTGATCGATTCAAGCACCTTTTCGGCATCCTCGGGAAGCATGAAAGCAAAAGGTGATTTGCTTAAGAGTTCTTCGGGACGGTACCCGAGGATATCGTATACCTTGGAACTGACGTAAGTATATTTCCACTGGGCATCTATCTCCCAAATATAATCGTTGGTAAGATCGACGATAGCGCTCAGCCTTTCTTCGCTTTCCTTGATACGGGCCTCGGCCAGCTTATTCTTCGTAATATCGCGGAAGATCCCGAAAGTGCCTGAAAATTTACCGTTTGTATCGTACTGGGGGGTGGCAGTGACAATGATCCACCTTCGTTGGCCGTCGAGCCTCAGCACCTCCACCTCGTAGATGCTTTTCTGCCCCAGTAAACGGCTCTGGGTTTGCCGTAAGATCTCGTTATGTGAGGATGGATGGATGAAATTCAGGAGTTTTTGTCCGTTAAGCTGGGCAGGAGAGAGGCCGAAGATCTCGGCAGCTGCAGGATTTACATAAGTAAAACGTTCATTCAGATCAACGACACCAATTCCTTCACCGATATTTTCAACAAGTTCCTTATACCGTTCTTCACTGTCTTTAAGGGCTTTTTCCTTGAACCGGATATCCGACATATCCCTGGCTATCAGCAGGAAGTATTGCAAACCCTGGATCTCTACAGCCTGGCCGTTGAGAAGAACCGGGAATTCAGCAAGATCTTTACGTTTCCAGCGGGATTCCTGTCGCGGAAACTTTTTGTTCCCCGTATTTGAATTTAACAGCTTGACTATATTTTCCCATGTTCCCGGGGGCAGTATGTCGGTTGCGCATAGCTTTATGATCTCATTCTTGGAATAACCCAGCAGATCGAGGGTGGACTGGTTTGCATCAACGATCTCCCCCTCACCGGGCTTGATCATCAGTATGGCTTCAGAAGCCAGTTCAAAAAGAGCGTGATACCGTAATTCCTTATGCTTCAGCAGCCTGTCAAATTTCTCCAGCCTGGTTTCAACGGTTTTTAAAAGTTCGGCCGGATCGGCAGGTTTGGTCACATAATCGTCGGCCCCCATCTGCATACCAAGCCTTATATCCTGCTTGTCGGAAAGAGATGAAAGAAAAATAAAGGGAATATCAGCAGTGGTAATGTCATTGTGGAGTATCCTGTATACCTCATGCCCGTCAATCCCCGGCATCAGGATATCACACAGAATAAGGTCGGGTGACTGAACTTTGGCAAGGGATATACCTTCGCCTCCGTTGGCGGCTTTCAATACTTCGTAGCCTGAGGTGGCAAGAAAATCGGAGGTCGTTTCAAGTATAAGCCGGTCATCTTCGATTACAAGGATCTTCTTCACGTGACAAATATACTCAATGGTTTTAAAATAACCAAACTTTACCTTAACTTTAACAGTATGTTTACTCTTTGTTTTTTGAATCCATCACGATAGTCACAGGCCCGCTGTTGACCAGTTCCACATCCATCATGGCACCAAAAGTGCCTGTCTTTACAACTGATCCGGTTTCCCTGGACAAGATTTTGATGAAGGCTTCATAAAGAGGTATCGCTTTTTCGGGCCGGGCAGCCCGGATATATGAAGGACGGTTGCCTTTTTTAGTTGATGCATGAAGAGTAAACTGGCTCACCACGAGAATCTCCCCCCCGGTCTCTGTCACCGAAAGGTTCATTACGCCCTGTTTGTCGTTGAATATCCTGAGTTTGGAAATCTTGCCGCAAAGCCATTCCACATCATCCGGCTTATCGTCTTCTTCAATACCAAGCAAAACCATAATGCCACGACCTGTAGAAGCTGTGACTTTTCCTTCAACAGTTACGGAAGATGATAAAACTCTCTGGATTACGGTGCGCATACCATGCAAATTTACCGGATTTTTGCGTCAATTCGCACTGAAGTATTAGCTTTGCAAAAATTCCCGGGATGACCAAACTAAGTGTTAATATCAACAAGATAGCCACCTTACGCAATGCAAGGGGTGGCAACATGCCCAATCTGCTTGCAACGGCCCTGGATTGTGAACGTTTCGGGGCTGAAGGGATTACGGTGCATCCCAGGCCCGATGAACGGCATGTGCGTTACCGGGATGTGCTTGACTTAAAACCGGTTTTAAATACCGAGTTCAATATAGAAGGATATCCGTCGGCTGATTTCATTGCCCTGGTTAAAAAAGTCAGGCCCGCTCAGGTGACCCTTGTGCCTGATCCCCCGGGGGTTCTTACCTCCAATGCAGGATGGGATACGATAAAAAACATGGATTTTCTTACCGAAGTGATAAACGGGTTTAAGGCCCTGGAGATACGGACATCCGTATTCATAGAAACAGATGAAAAAATGATACGCCATGCCGCCCTTACCGGGGCCGACCGGGTGGAATTGTATACCGAGTCGTATGCCAGGGAGTACACTGCAAACCCTGTTGCAGCGGTAAGGCCTTTTCGCGAGGCAGCCCTTGTTGCCCATGATTCGGGATTGGGCCTTAACGCCGGCCATGATCTCAGCCTTGTGAACCTGAAATATTTTCAGCAGAATGTTCCTTACCTCCTCGAGGTTTCCATAGGGCATGCGCTGATTTGCGATGCGCTTTATTACGGTCTTGAGAATACGATACAGATGTACCTGAGGCAAATAAAAAACCCTGAGCATGCCTGAAAACAAAGTTTCTTTTTTGAAAGCGCTTCAGGATGGCAATCTGAAAGCCATCCGCCTGGTCCCGAAGTCGGACCTTCACAACCACTGCATGCTGGGGGGCAAAGCCTCGGTGATCAACAGGTTTTACGGGGAAAAGCTGAAACCCTTCAAAGCCGAAAAGATGGGTATTGAGCCGCTCAACAACTGGATCACAGAGGTTTACAAGCCATATATGGAAAGGCCGGGGGCATTTGAGAAGGCGGTTGAGGCTGCATTCATACAGGCAACATACGACGGGATCAAAGTCCTTGAAATGAGCATGGATGGCTTTTTCGGGACCCTGTTCAATGTGCCGGTTGAAAGGATGGTAAATGTGCTGAAACAGTATCATGCCCTGCTTGTGCCCGGGATTGATTTCAGGCCCGAACTGGGCTTCCCGAAGACATTACCCTTAAGGACCATACTGAAACTGATCGAGCCTTTCCTTGCCTTTGATTATTTCAGGAGCATCGACCTGTATGATGATGAGAACGCACAGCCGCTTGAGAATTTCAGGGAACTCTACCGTTTTACCCGTAAGGCCGGCCTTAAGCTTAAAGCCCATGCCGGGGAATTCGGAGATGCCGATTCGGTAAGGAAAGCAGTTGAGGTTCTTGAGCTGGATGAGGTGCAGCACGGCATAGGAGCTGCAAGTTCGCCCGAGGTGATGCGCTGGCTTGCAAACAACGGGATCAGGCTCAACGTATGCCCCGAAAGCAATATCAGGCTCAGGAGGGTAAAGTCCTATAAGACACATCCCATAAGGATACTTTTCGACCATGGAGTAAAAGTTACCGTTAATACGGATGATGCCCTGCTTTTCAGGGCCGGTGTTTCAGAGCAGTTCCTGAGGCTTTACCGGAGCGGATTGTTCAGCCCGGCAGAGCTTGAAACCATCAGGCTTAACGGGATGAGCTAAAGGGGGGGAGGCCAAAGAAACCAGGCTGAGCCTGAGAGCTGCTGCTTTTGACTTTACGCCATTTAAGGAAAAAAGATAATTATCCTTTTGACTTGCGGGCTTTCTTCAAAGCCCCGAAATATTCAATGGTTTTACGAATGGTATTATGCTGAAGCGTTATATAAAGCAGTACCGACATCAGCCATAAGGCAGCAATATTGAACCAGAAAGTATCTATTGCCATGGACCCTACGTACTTCACGGGAGTGTAAAAGTGCCCCCTCCCGGCTTTTGATTCCGGGTCCATAAATACCGGGTCTTTTTTCCTGATCAGCTTTCCTTTTCCCTGCAGTATCTTGTCGGTTGAAGCCGAATTCAAAACCAGGTCGGCAAGATTTTCATTATAAAAATCCTGTTTGAGGGCATACACCGCATCCTGTCCTTCTTCATTTACAAGCTTCTGGTATATTGCATCGTGGCGGTTATTGGCCCTGGTGAGCCGGGCCGAGAAGACAAGGCTAAGCGAATCAAGGTATGACCTCAGCTGCATGCTCACCGCATCGGTAAGGTTTGCCGGGTCCAGGTTCTGGACCAGGGCCAGTGTTTTAAATCCGGCTTCTTTTTCAAGCCCGTCGATCTCGTTCCGGATGATGGCCAGGTATTGCCGGGTTTTTTCCCGGTTTTTCCCATGCACAATATTCATTCTCGACTCGTTCAGGACTTCCTGCAGGGCCGGGATCTGCAAAGCCGTGATATAGGAATACCCCGAAATTTCCTTTTCGCTTGAATAGAACTGCTTTTCGTAGCGGTTGTCCCTGAATTGTTCAACCGCCATGGCCTCAAAACTCCAGCGTGAAGCCATCATATCGCCAACGAAAGGCACATTTTCCCTTGAGCTGATGGCGGGATTTAGGTTGTCGAAAGGCACTATGGTGCCGCTGAGCAGCAGTTGGGGCACGATGATGAAAGGGATGATAATATAGATGGCTACGATGGAGTCAAGCCCCGATGAAATATTAAGGCCTGCCATATTTGCAAAGCAGGATGCGCTGAACAATATGAGCCAGTAGGCAAGGGCCATCCCCCTGATATCCAGTATCCAGTTCCCCACCAGCACATATAAAAGCGTTTGTATGGCCGAAAGCACGAAAAGCAGGATGATCTTCGAATTGAGGTAACTGGTGCGGCTGAGGTGGAGGAAGGCTTCACGCTTCAGTATCCTGCGGTCCCTGAAGATCTCTTCGGCGCTCACCATCATCCCCAGGAAGAGGGCAACCACCACGCTCATAAACATATAGGCCACAAGGTTTTTGTTTCCTCCGAAGAAATAGTGGTCTCCGCTGTAATACCTGGTGAGATAAGCAAGAAGGCCTGCAAGGAAAGGAGCCTCGAATAAATTGATAACCAGGTACTGCCTGTTTGTGATTTTTGTAAGCAGATTACGGATCCCGAAAATGCCGAACTGCTTCCATCGGCCGGGCACCTTGAAATAGTTCAGGGGAAGCTCTTTCTTTTCGTCCGAGACTTCCAGACCGGGCTGTATGCTTTTTTTGAAATGAGCGTACCATTCCCCGGGGCTTACTTTACGGTTTACGGTGAGTTTGCCGTATTCGCTCACGGTTTTGGCCTCGGTGATCTGCAGTATAAGCTCAGGGTTGACATACCCGCAGTTCTGGCATTCCCTTTCGGTGGGATTCACATAATTGCTGAGGGTTTTAAAGTAGGTGAGGGCATCGATTGGGTTCCCGTAATAAATAGGATATCCCCCTTTATCCATGACCAGCAGTATGTCGAAAAGCTTATAAATATCAGATGATGGCTGATGGATGTTCACCACAACCAGCCTGCCTTTGAGCGTTTGTTCCTTTAACAGAAGCATCACCAGTTCTGAATCCATGGATGAAAGGCCCGAAGTGGGTTCATCCACAAAAAGCACCGAGGGTTCGCGGATCAGTTCCAGGGCTATGTTCAGCCTTTTCCTCTGCCCCCCGCTGATGAATTTGTTCAGGGGATCACCCACCCTGAGGTCTTTGATTCCGATGAGGCCGATATCCTTCAATACTTTCAGAACCGCTCTCATGAACTGTTTACGGCTGAAATCCCTGAAACATAGTTTGGCATTGAAGTACAGGTTCTCAAAAACAGTGAGTTCTTCAACCAGGAGGTCATCCTGGGGAACGAAACCTATCACCCCTTCGAGCTTGTCGTTATCGCTTCCAAGTTTGTAACCGTTGATCAGGATCTCACCGCTGTTGAGGCAAAGGCTTCCGTTGAATACATTCAGAAGGGTTGATTTACCCACACCGCTTCCGCCCATGATGCCTATAAGTTCGCCCGAACGGGCGGTAAAACTGAATGGATGTATACCGTTCGTGCTGTTTTTGAAACGGTATTCGATTTCCTTTGCCGTAAATTCTATCTGTATGGTCTCATCCCCGTGCAGGAATTTCGAGGCGATGTCGGTATAATAAACCGGGGATATCTTCAGGTTGTTCAGTATAGCCCCGTTGGCAAGGAAGAATGAACGGTAAGGCTGGATATTATGGCCGTTAAGATACAAGGTGTCCTTGCCGAGGTAGCGTGCGAAAAAACGGCGTATGCTGGGGAAATAAAGGACCAGTATGCAGCCGTCGAGCAGATCCCTTTTAATATGTTTCCCCTCAGGGCTTTCGGCCTGACCGTCGATGAGCAGTATGTTCTGGGCTTCGATCTCGCCCCCAAAGGGGTCAAGCACAAAATTGAGGGCATTGTTGTATTCGTTGGCGGCAATGTTGAATGCCGTTTTGAGCAGGGCGGTATAAGCTCTAAGCCGGCTGCTTTCCTTCAATCCCTTCCCGGTTTCGTTCCTGGAGATCTCCTCGACAAACTCGGTGAATTTGATAAACACGATCAGCCTGTCGAGAAAAGCGAGGTCTTTTGCGATCTTCTGGCAGATGGCCGATATACTGGGGGATACATCCGGGGGATTTGTATCGGAAGGCTCCTCCAGGGGCTGGTGGAATGAAAGCAATTCGTCGAAAAGTTTCAGGTACTCTTCAAGTTCCTGGCTGTTCAGCTGTTCACGAAGGTACGACTCCAGGATAAGCCTGGAATTTTCAGAGGCCTGTTTTCTTGCTGTTGCCGCTACAATGGCAAACAGCTGGACCAGGGCCATCAGAATCGGTTCGGTCATTTGATGAAGGAGTCTCTGACACTCTGGGTCAGATCACCGATCTCGGCAGCTTTTTGCTGAGGCAGTTTCTTGTCTGCTTCAAGTCCGTAATTTGAGTAAATGACTTTAAGCTTGCTTACCTCGTCACCAATGGGTTTAAGTTCGGAGTCCATATTATAGGCTGTAAGGAGGGTCACCAGCTTGTCGAGGTTGTCTTTCTGCCTGAAAATAACGGTCGAGATGGCCTTGTTGTCGGCTGCAACCTGGTTAAGGGCTGAAGCGAGGTAGAGGGCTTCGACAAAGGTGCCTGTAGCCACAAGCACAGCGATCTGGTTGCGGTTGTTTTTACTCAGGAAGTCGTTGGTTTTACCAAAGATCCTGGTGACCATATTTACCAGGGAGTCTTTATTGTTGTTGAATTTCTTGACTTTATCAACAAGGCCCGGATCGTAAACGCCGGCGATACCCAGGTCATTTGCGAGCTTGCCAGTGCATGCCAGGAACTTATTCGTTTCGTCAACATAATTGTATGTTGCGGCATACGACAGGTCGGCGCTGTAAACACCCAGGTTAAGGGCTTTTGCTTTCTCTGTGGAATACTTGGTCACATTGGCCGGAGAGTTGGTGATGTTGAAAATGAATCCTGCCTTGGCCCTTTGAAGCATCATGGTTACTTCAAACGGAGTAGGGAACTGGTAAAGCAGATTCTTGTTTTCAGGTGAAAGGGTAACATCTTTTTTAATGGTATCGGCAGCTGCCTGATTGGCCTGTTTATCCTGTTTACCCGTGTTATTGCAGGAAGTCATTACAGTAATTGCAATGAGTGTGAGGAAAAGGCCCGCAAGAATTGTTCTGAATGCTTTCATGTGTTTCATGTTTCTGAATGGATTAGCGAATTTACTAGATTTTTTTTAATGTCACAGCCTTGTTTAAAAAAACATTCAGGCATTATGTTCAATGATGATTTTATGGGAAGATGGTTTTTGTGCACATTCGAAGGCTTTAATGATATCATTAAAGGCAAATTTTTCCGAGATCAGGGGAGAAGGATCAACCAGCTTTCGTTCAAGCAGCCTGAGTGCGGGTTTGAACAATCCGCAACGCGAGCCAAGTATGGTGAACTCGTTGATCACGATGCTGTTAAGGTCAGGCTTGGCAGGTTCGGCAACTGTTGTTTTCAATACCAGGGTCCCTCCCGGCCACAGATGCGAAAGGGCCAGTTCAAGGCCTGCGGAACTCCCGGTACAGTCGATGCAAACTTCCGCTTTTTCGCCGGGTTCAAGTTCAGACAAGGGCTTTGCATTCAGGCCAAGGCCCGAAGCGAATGAAGCCTTCTCATCACTAATGTCGAAGGTAGTGTAATCGAAACCCTGCAGGCGGGCAACCATTGAAACAAGCAAGCCGAGCTTGCCGGCTCCGAAAATGAAAACAGGTTTCGATGGTTTCATATGCAGCTGTTCAAAAATTTCTACAGCTGCTGCAAGGGGTTCCGTGAAAACGGCCAGAGGCCCTTCAAGAGTATCGGGCACTATATGGAGATTCTCGGCCGGAAGGGAAATGAAATCGGCAAAAACCCCCTGGTGCCCTGCTATCCCCAATACCGTCCTGCCTGTACAATGCGTACGGCGGCCACTGAGGCAAAGATAGCAACGACCGCAGGAACAGTTTATCTCACCCACAACTGTCTTCCCCTCCAGGGGATGCTTATCTGAAATAACACGGCCTGTAAATTCATGCCCCAGCACTCCCCTGAAACCCATGTAACCTTTGATGATTTCAAGGTCGGTATTGCAGATAGCCGAATAGAGGACCTTGACCAGGACCTCTCCCGGCTCGGGTTCAGGTATGGGTATGTTTTTAATAATCAGTTCGTTCTCGAAAAACAGGGCCTGCATGTTCAATTAATTGATTTGAATAACGAAAATAGTTTAATTTTACATTTACTAAAGCAAATTTTTAAAGCTGCATGCGATTAAAATTACTCCCATTCAGTTCAGCATTGATTTTTTTTACGCTCCAGGCATTACTTTTCCTGCCCTCCTGCAGGCAGAAAGGAGAGGGGAATAAAACGGCCAGAACAACCGGGGAAGAGGTAAGGAAGCCCAAAGGCAGCCTGAAGAAAATTACTGTTTACCCATACTGGGTTACCACCTGCCAGTTTGCCGGATTTTATGTAGGAAAAGAAAAGGGGATATTTAAAAAGCACGGTATCGACCTTGAGATCATGGAGTACAAACCCTTTGTGACAACCAACGATATCATCAAACAAAAACAGGCCGATTTCGCGATCCTCTGGCTGGTCAACGCCATACAGTTAAGAAGCAGCGGGATCAATATTGTAAACATAGCCCAGTTTTCAACGCGTTCTTCACTGATGTTGCTGGCCAAGAAATCCAGCGGGATTAAAACAATCCAGGACCTTAACGGGAAGCGGGTAGGGATCTGGGATGGCTATGACCTTCAGCCAAGGGCATTGTTTGCAAAATACAAGCTGAACGCGAATATCGTACCCATCGGCAGCACGAACAACCTCTTTCTCCAGGGAGGCGTGGATGCGACCAATGCCAACTGGTTTGATGAATATCATGCCATTATCAACAGTGGTTATAATGAGGACGAACTTGTGAAATTCTTTTTTGCTGATTACGGGCTGAATTTCCTGGAAGATGGTCTGTACTGCCTGGAGGATAAATTAAAAGAAGACCCTGTGACCTGCGTGGAGTTTGTCAAAGCAAGCATGGAGTCATGGGTGTATGCATTGAACAACCCTGATACCAGCGTGGCAGTCGTAGTACGCACCCTGAGGAATATGAATAAAACGGCGAACCGCTCACACCAGAAATGGATGATAGAGCGTTACCAGGACCTATACCTGCCCAAAGGTAAAACCAACCTCAATACTTCGCTCTCCGAAACCGACTACCTGTCAAATGCCCGTATCCTGCTGCAAAGTAAAGAGATAAGCTCCATCCCCCCGTTCAGGGAGTTTTACAGGCCTTACACCGGCTTACTTCACAAATCCTCTGAAAAATAAGGGATTATGGCAACGAACAACAGCAAAAAAATCTGGCACAGCCTGGCCTTCAAAATGATCCTCCTCATCTTCCTGGCCATAGCCGCCATCATGGTCCTGATCCTTGCATACAACTACAATGTTACCAAGAAAATTGTGGTTACCAACCTGAAAAGCGAGGCCAACAAGATAACCGAAAACACGGTTTTGAAGATTGATAAGGTCCTTTCGAACATCCAGGCAATTCCCATGAATTATTCGCCTCTTATAGTGTCGGAGCTGGGTAATGAAGAAAAGATGAAATACCTGTTAAGGCAAATGGTTGAGAATAACAGGGACATTTTCGGCGCCGCCCTGGCTTTTGAACCCTATTACAAATCGGCCCTCGACAAATACTATTCATTTTATTATTGCAAAGACCATGGGAAGCTGAAATTCGTATACCTCGGCAACGCTAATTATGATTATTTCACCATGGACTGGTACCAGATCCCCAGGGAACTTGGGAAATCGCAGTGGTGCGAGCCCTATTATGATGAAGGAGGGGGCAATATCCTGATGTCGACCTATTCCATCCCCCTGTATGTGGCAAAGGATGGTAAGAAAACCTTCGTGGGAATACTTACCGTGGATGTCTCACTCACCTACCTCCAGCAGATAGTCAATGCCATCAAGGTGTACCAGACAGGTTACGGGTATATGATTTCAAGGATTGGAACCGTGGTGACGCATAAGCGGAAGTCGGAGATCATGAATGAATCGATATTCTCCCTGGCCGATAATAAAAACCTGCCGCAGCTCAGGGAGATCGGGCGCAAGATGATAGCCGGCAAAACAGGGTTTGAGGAGATTCCCTATATGAACCTGGTTAGCGGTAAGAAGAGCTGGATGGCATATGCCCCTGTGCCCGCCAACGGATGGTCTGTTGCGGTGATTTTTCCCGTGGATGAATTCATGGCCGATGAAAATAAGCTCTACCGCAACCTTGTTGAACTTGCAGTTGTCGGGCTGGCCCTGATTTTCCTCGTTATTTTCCTGATTTCCCGCTCCATCACAGGTTCGCTGAGGCGTTTGACCGGGGCTGCCGAGAAATTTGCCGAAGGTGATTTTAATGTCTCCCTTCCGCCCATAAGGTCAAAGGATGAGATAGGCAGGCTGAACAATTCCTTTATTTACATGCAGGAGACCCTGGCCAAGACCATCCATGATCTTCAGAAAGCTTCAGAAGAACTCAGGATCTCCCATGAACAGCTTGAGGAATACAACAGGACCCTGGAGCAGAAAGTGGATGAGCGCACTGCCGAATTAAGGTCAAAGAACGATGAACTCGATGCCGCGTTTAACCGTTTGAAAGCAGCCCAGGCACAGTTGGTGCAATCAGAAAAGATGGCGTCGCTGGGTGCTCTTACCGCCGGTATTGCCCATGAAATCAAGAACCCCCTGAATTTCATCAATAATTTCTCCGAGCTTTCGGTCGAGCTGGTTCAGGAGATCCTGGCCGAATCGGATAAGCTGACTTCGGCCCTTGGCGAAAAAGAAGCCGATTATATCAAAGGAATACTGCAGGATATTGAAGGCAATGTTCAGAAAATTCATGACCATGGTAAGAGGGCGGATAGCATTGTTCGAGGTATGCTGCTCCATTCGTGCGGCAAGTCGGGCGAACGCATGCCTACCGACGTCAACGCGCTCCTGGCCGAGTATGTCAACCTGGGCTACCATGGAATGAGGGCCACTGACTCATCCTTCAACATTAAAATTGAAACTGATTATGACAAGGACATGCCCCTGCTTAATGTGATTCCCCAAGATCTCAGCAGGGTCTTCCTCAACATGATCAACAATGCCTGTTATTCGACCCACCAGAAAAAGAAAGAGTTCAAGGACGCTTATTTCCCTATCCTGAAAATCTCGACCAAAGACCTTGGTGATAAGGCTGAATTCAGGATTTGGGATAACGGAAAAGGAATGCCCAGGGCTGTGATTGAGAAGGTGTTCAATCCCTTTTATACCACCAAGCCTGCAGGCCAGGGCACCGGGCTCGGTTTGTCGATAAGCTTCGACATCATTGTACAGGAACACCAGGGGCAGATTGCGGTTGATTCGAAAGAGGGCGAATACGCCGAATTCGTGATCACCATTCCGAAAACGGTTTAATAAAATGCTATACTATGAAAATGATTTCCTATGAGTGAAGACCAGGTTAAAAACGTGAAAATAATGGTGGTTGACGATGAAGTCGATCTCGAACCCCTTGTTAAACAGAAATTCAGAAGGCAGATCAGGGACGGGGTGTATGATTTTGTTTTTGCGCATAACGGTCTGGAGGCTCTTGCCAAGCTGATTGAATTTCCCGAAATAGGGATCATCCTCTCCGATATAAACATGCCCGAGATGGACGGGCTTACCTTACTGATGAAGCTGAAGGAGCTTAAGAACCCCGGGCTTAAAACGGTGGTCGTAAGCGCATACGGCGACATGGACAATATCCGCACGGCCATGAACCGAGGGGCTTTCGACTTCCTTACAAAGCCTATCAATTTTGAAGATCTCGAGATTACCATCAACAAAACCCTTGAAGAGATCATGCAGATCAGGCGGGGCCTGGAAGAGCATGACCAGCTGGTTTCTATACAGCAGGATCTGCAGACCGCCAGGGAGATACAGCAGGCCATACTTCCCAAGTTTTTCCCTCCTTTTCCCGACCGTAAGGATTTCGACATTTTCGCTGCCATGAATGCAGCCAAGGAGGTGGGCGGTGATTTTTACGATTTTTTCATGATCGATAACGACAG
Source organism: uncultured Bacteroidales bacterium (assembly GCA_903877385.1). Classification (GTDB taxonomy): domain Bacteria; phylum Bacteroidota; class Bacteroidia; order Bacteroidales; family FEN-979; genus CAIRDP01. The sequence goes on along the minus strand of CAIRDP010000020.1, from coordinate 50,867 downwards.
GATAGGCTTCGTGATCGGTGATGTTTCGGGAAAGGGAGTGCCGGCGGCCATTTTTATGGCGGTTAGCCGCACCATTATCCGTGCCACGGGCCTCAAGGGCATGCCTACGGATGAATGCATGAATTACGTGAACAACCTGCTTTGCAGCGAGAGCGTTTCATCCATGTTCGTGACGGTGTTCTATGGTATCCTTAATACGGCCAGCGGTGAGCTGGATTATGTTAACGCGGGGCATAATCCTCCTTACATCCTGAATTCCTCAGGGTTTAAGATCGTTGAGCTCACCCGTGGAACCGTACTGGGCGGGATAGAGCATTTCAATTATAAATCCCTGAAACTGCAAATGGAGCCTGGCGACATACTGTATCTTTATACCGACGGGGTGACCGAAGCTTTCAACCGCCTGGGTGAATTATTCGGCGACGACCGGCTCGAAGCCCTGCTTTCGGCCAACCTGGGCGCAGATCACAAGCAGCTAATAAAAACCATAATAACTTCTGTTGCCGAGTACGCTTCGGGCATACCTCCAAGTGATGATATTACCATGATGGCCATCAAGTACGAGGGAAGATGATCAATATCAGGATGCAGGATATGGGATTTTTCAGAACCTGTAAATATAAATCAACTTCGTATCCCCCTCCTTGTAGTAGTCCCTGATCTCTGCTTCCAGTTTATAACCTAAATTAAGATAAAATTTTCGGGTAGGGGCATATTTTTCCAGGCCTGAAGTCTCGGCAATCACATATTTGCCGCCCAGCTCCTGTATGATCCTGTGGGTTTCTTCAATGATGATCTTGCCGATACCTTGTCCGCGGTAGTCGTTATGTGTAATGATCCAGTAAAGGTCATAACCGGCTTCGGTGCCCCCGATCTGTCCGTAACAGGTATAGGAAACGGGTTTCCCGCCGATTTCGGCGAAGAGGAATTTATAGGAACTATGTTCCCCGTCCATCAGTGCATCTTCAACAAGTTCCAGGGCAACCGGTATTTCAAAATCATAGAAGAAGCCGGTGGATTCTGCCATTTCTTTAACTGCTTTCACGTCGCCAGGCAGCACATGCCGGCGGTAGGTAAGTTTAGGTGTTTCCATATACGTTGTTCGAATTATGCAAATTTAGAAATAATTCCCTTGGATGAGAGGAGGAATTGAGGACAGGGAGACAGCCAATAGTAATTTTGAACGGGAATGAGTACCTTTGCATTCTACCCCGGCTATACTGATGACTATACAAAAGCTCGCATATGAATTCCGCTTCAAGATAGGTATTGTACTTGTTTTCGTACTTCTTGAAAATATTTCCTGGATCATCGAGCCCGGTTATTTCGGGATGCTTCTCGACAGGCTCATCGACTACTTTTACGACCACGAGAAAGTCAATTACCTGGGTCCCCTCTTTGTATGGATTTTCATTTACCTTCTGAACATAGTGGGAGGGACCCTGAGCCGCTACCTTAGCGGGCGCATTTATTCTAAGATGTTTGCCGATGTTGCCGAAAAAGTCATCATCTTATCCCGGAATAAATTCGACCCTGTATCCAAAACCCTGATCAGGGCTGAGCTTACAAAAGAGTATGTTGTCTTTTTTAAAGAAAGGCTGCCCGAAGTGACCTGGCAGTTCTGCGCAACTTTCGGCGCCATCATTGCCATGTTCTTCTACGACTGGCGCATCGCCGCAGTTTGCCTGGTGGTCGTGGGCCCTTTATTTGTGTTTTCGCAGGTTTACAAAAAGAATGTGCTTGCCCTTCAGAGGAACATCCGTAACACCCAGGAGGACCTTTACAAGGTGGTGGAATATAAGGGCACAAAAGCGATCCATGAATTTTACCGTAGCATGGTAGGTCCCCAGTTCCAGATTGCGAGGTGGAATTCCATCAATTACGGGGTTCTGAAACTCATACTGATGGGGATTTTTATCGTCGTATTGTTTATATGCGTGGATGTTGACAGGTTTTCAACCGGTAACATTTATTCCATAGTAGCCTATTTGTGGACCTTTATTTCGTCGGCCGAGTACCTGCCGGGATTGATGGAAAGCTATTCTTCGGTGAGGGAACTTGATCACCGGCTTAAGGAAGAGGTAATCTGACACGATGTTGATTCCCCAGGGCATTTTCTACTATCCGCCTGATGGCCTCAGTATGGTTCATCCCGGCCATTTCCGATGCAGCCATGAAGCCGCCGGAACCCGAAAGGCAGGGGTTTGCGTTTATATCAATCACGTATGGATTTGAGTTGCTGTCGATCCTGAAGTCGAGACGCACATAACCTTTCAGTCCCAGTTTATTCCAGGTTTTTTTACAGATCTTTTTCATCTTAAGGAGAACCGAACTGTCGAGGTTCTGAACATCGAAAGTGCGGCAGGTATTCAGGTATTCAAAAGAGTCTTCCTTCCATTTTGCCGAATATCCCATGATCTTTGGCTTGCCTTCGGGGAAATTCAAAAAATTCATCTCTGCAAACGGCAGTACTTCGGGCCCTTTCTTCCCCCCTATGATTGAAATATTAAATTCCCTGCCTTCAATAAATTCCTCTATGAAATAGTAATCTGCATTCTTTTGGCTCAGCGACTTTATGAACTCTTTATCATTGCCCCTGAACACGTTTTCCTCATCAAGACCCAGGGAGCCCTCTTCCCATATAGGTTTAAGGATGTATTTTTTTTCACTGTCAAATTTCTTCAGCTCGTTGAGGTCCATCCAGGGAGGGGTGGGAATGCCCAGCCTTTTCATTTCGATCTTGGCCCTTAGTTTATTGGCGGCAAAGAAGAGGGGAACCAATGGTGAACCGGTAAACGGTATATCCAGGAAATTATATACGGCTGCCGGGAAATACACGAATTCACCCCGGTTGAGGATAGTTTCAACCAGGTTGAAAATGAAACAGGGTTTTATTTTTTTGATAGTGTCGAGTGTCTTCTGGAGGTTCAGGTCCACCTGGTCGGTAAGGACGGTGAAATTCAGTTCTTCCAGGGCCGTCTTTACAATTTCGACCTGTTCGAGAACGTCAAGTTCATCTTCTGTGGGTTTTTCGGAAAGCTTGTTGTAAAGGATTAAAGCGGTTTCTTTCATGCAGGGGGTTTATATGGCTATGTTTTCATCCGTTTTTGTGCCGATACCATGATCATGCCGATCAGTTCTTTGAAATTTATTCCCTGCAGCCTGCAAATGATAGGCAAATCTGAACGGACGGGATTAAGTCCGGCCAGGGGATTAACCTCCATGAACCCGGGAACTCCATCCCGGTCAAGACGAAGGTCGACTCTTCCCCCGTCCCTGCAACTGAGCACCCTCCATGCCGAAAGGGCCACGTCTTCGCAGGCCCTGGCAACGGGTTCATCCACGATGCGGTAGGTAACACGGTCTTCATAGAATTCCTTGTTCAGGTAGGAATAACCGTGTGCTTCGGCATTCTGGTTGAATATGACTTCCATGGTGCCAAGGCTGCGAGCGTCTTCGCCTGTGCCAACGATGGCAACAGTAAATTCCCTGCCGGGAAGGTAGGTTTCGATGATGAGGCCCTGGGAATAGTTTGGCAGGAGTTCCAGGCAAACCTTTTCCAGTTCAGCCGGGTTGTCGACCTTGCTTTTGGCGTTGATCCCTTTGCCTGTGCCTTCGGCCACCGGTTTTATGAACAGAGGGTAAGGAAGACTTACCGAAGCTATGTCTTTCTTGCTTGAAACCACGGTAAAATCGGGTGTGGGAACACCGCAATCCCTCACAACGTTTTTGGTAAGTCCCTTATGAAGGGTAAGGGCCAGGATGAGGGTGTCGGAAAACGTATAGGGGATGTTATATGCGTCGAGCAGGGCGGGGACCTGGGCTTCGCGCCCTATCCCGTACATGCCTTCGCAGATATTGAACACCATGTCCCAGCGATCGCCTTTTGCAAGCCTTTTCACAAGCTGGCGTACATGACCGATGCGGTCTGTGGAATAGCCGAGCTCCTGCAAAGCAGTTTCAATGGCTGCTACGGTTTCTTCTTTATCAAATTCTGCTGTTTCTTCTTCAGAAAAACCTTCCTTCAGATAATCTGACCGCAGGTCATACGTAAGGCCGACTACCATAGGTCAGGAGAAATCGGGATACTGGAATTCCTTGTTCTCGAAATTCCTGAGTTTTGCATAACCGTCTTCGCCATGGCCTAAGAAATAATCGGGGAGAAGGGGGATCTTGCCGCCACCGCCGGGTGCATCCACCACGTAGGTTGGAACGGCGTACCCGCTGGTATGGCCCCTTAGGCCTTCCATGATTTCAAGGCCTTTTTTGATGCTGGTCCTGAAATGGCCTGAACCGAGAACCGGATCGCACTGGTAAATATAGTAGGGTTTAACCCTTGCGCGCAGCAATGCATGCATCAGGTTGGTCATCACCGGTACCTGGTCATTGATGCCTTTCAGCAGCACCGTCTGGCTTCCCAAGGGGATCCCTGCATTGGCGAGCTTTTCACATGCTTCCTTAACTTCGGGAGTGAGCTCGTCGGCATGGGTAAAATGTATGCTGAGGAAGAGGGGATGGTATTTTTTAAGCATGTTCACCAGGGGGCGTGTTATTCGCTGGGGCAGCACCACCGGGACTTTCGTGCCTATGCGGATGATCTCGACATGGGGGATGCTGCGCAGGCGCGAAAGCAGGTATTCGAGGTGAAGGTCGGGCATGGTGAAAGGGTCACCGCCTGAGACCAGCACATCCCTTATTTCCTTATGTTCCTGGATATAGTTGAGCCCGGCTTCCCAGGCTTTAACTCCAACATGGCATTTATCCTTAGCCACCATCCTTGTACGGGTGCAGTACCTGCAATAGGTTGAACAGAAACCTGTAACCAGAAAGAGCACACGGTCGGGATAACGGTGAACTATATTTTCGACCGGGCTGTCGTGTTCTTCCGACAGGGGGTCGGCGTTTTCACCCGGGTGAACAATGAATTCGTCGAACACCGGGACCACGCTCCTGCGAAGCGGGTGGTCGGCGTTCATCCTGTCGAGCAGGCTGATATAATATGGGGTAATCCTCAGGGGAAGCGAGTGATTATTGCCGTCAGGTTTTACTTCGTTATCGGATAAACTGATGAACCTTGAAAGCTGTTGAATTGAGCGTGCACTGTTTTTGATCTGCCAATGCCAGTTATTCCAATCTTTAAGGCTTGCTTCAGGAAAAAATTCCTGCAGAAAGGCAAGTGAACGTTCAGAGGTCAGGGATTTGTCGCGATCGTTGCGCGACTTGAGGTATTCGTCTAGGAGAGAGGCTTCGTCAATGAAGGATGATTTACTTGGAGGCTCTTCGTCTTCGGGGAGTTCAGGACGAGTAATGGCCAGCTTCTCGTTGGGTGATTTTTCCATTGCTTTTTTTTGAATGTTTTGTTGATATTAATTTAATGATGACCTTTTGAGTTAAAGCGGATAAATAAACGTTGAAATTTCAGATTAGTATGTAAAGAATAAATAAACATTATTCCTGTTTTTTTTCGCGTACAAAAATACATCCTTATTCAGCTGAATTTTTATTTATTTTTGATTATTATAATAAATTTTGTTAACAGTGATTTGTTAATAAACTTCCTCTAAATGAAGCTGTTCTGCAGGCAATTTGGAAGCGGTCCGCCCATGGTCATCCTTCACGGACTGTTTGGTACTTCTGACAATTGGGTAAGTCTGGCACGTACACTTGGCGAACAGTATGCTGTTTACGTTCCCGATCTTCGCAATCACGGGCAGTCACCGCATAGTGCGGTATTCGACTTTGCGGTTCTGGAGGATGATCTGCTTGAGCTTACCGAGGAATACGCTCTGAAAAACATTGTACTGATGGGCCATTCGCTTGGCGGGAAGACGGCCATGTATTTCGCGCTCCATCATCCTCAGTCGATAAAAAAGCTGGTCATAGTGGATATCAGTTTGCGCAAGGCCCCTGTAAATACCGAGCACCAGATGCTGATAGATGCGATGCTGGGAGTTCATTTTACAGGGGTTTCGGCTCGTTCTGATGTTGAACGACAGCTTGAAACCAGGGTTCACAGCAAGAGATTGCGGCAGTTCCTTCTGAAAAACGTTTACTGGCGCGACAAGCGAACGCTTGACTGGAGGCTTAACCTTCAAGCCATCAATGAAAATCTTTTAAATGTTTTCGAGGGGGTGGAAGTAAGCGGTGAGTACACCGGGCCTGCATTATTCATACGGGGCGGGAGTTCAGATTATATTCGGGAAGAGGATATCAAAGAACTGAAAAACAAATTCCCCGGGGCGGAGGTGAAGACCATTCCGGGGGCCGGACATTGGGTTCACGCAGATTTTCCCGGGGAATTCCTGGAAGCCCTGAGGGCTTTTCTGGATCAGTAACGATTTACTTCAATACTGGAAACAGCGGTTTCTATGGTTATGTAGATTTTTTTAATACTGCTGTTGAAATTTGAAGTCTGATACATCCGGTCAGCTTTTTTATCGAATCCTTTGAAGTTACGGCTGATCATAAACGACTCAGAGTTGATCTGGCAGCCTGTACCTTCGGGAACCTCGACTTTTATCGAGGATGCTCCCGCATTCAGCATTACGCGTGTGCAGGGGCTTTTATCTCCCAGTTTCATTTTAATGGATGATGCGCCTGCATCAACGCTTATGGTATCTATAATATAATTGGTGAGGTCGAGGTTCATTTCGGCCGCCCCGATATCAAAGATCATTTTCCATGCAGGTTTTTCGTTCAGCTTGATATCGACCTTGTTGCTGTGCACCGAACTTCTCACATGGTCTTTTTCGAGCGAGAGGTTGATTGTTTTCACGCCCAGGGTGTCTTTCGAGGTGAGTGAATAGTTGCCGATATCGCCGGTTTTTTTGAAGCTTAAGAAATCGGAGGTGAGGCCTTCGATGGTAAATGAACCGGCGGCTGCGTCAAGGTCAAGAATACCGCGTTTTGTAAGGGAGTCGGGAGGTACGCTGAGATCCTGTTCAGAATAGTTCCCACTGCCGTTATTATCATCGTCGCTCCAGTCATAATGATGCTGCCACCCGTGATTGAATCCTCCCCACCAGGGAGTGTGTTCGGTAAGACGGTTGAAAAAAGTAACTGTAAAAGCGAGGATAATGATGACTGCGATTATCTTGTAAAGATCCTTGATAGGAAGAACTGCGATTCCCCAGAATACAAGGATAAGGGGCCAGAGGTTCCAGATGATACGCCATCCGGAGTCGACGTATCCAAGGTTGCTCAGAAGGATCAGGAGTCCGAGGGCGATCAGGATGACGGGCCAGAATACATGTCTGAATTTCATATGGTTTTTATTAAGGGGTGAAGTTTATTTTCTTCCTGTAACGGCATTGATAAGCAGTCCTGCGCCAATGACCACGAGAAGTATGGGCCAGAGGTCGCCGAAATCGATATTCGGAACGAGTTGGTTCACGAGGAAGAGAGCGCCCAGTGTAATCAGGACAAGTCCGCCAATGAGGCTTCCTTTGCCTTTGGAAACTGAATCCGGGTTCGGGGTTTTGAAAGGATCCTGTGGTTTGAACGGGTCCTGTGGTTTGAAAGGATCCTGTGGTTTGAACGGGTCCTGGGGGGATGAGGAAGCAGGATCTGAAGCAGGAGCAGGGTTTGAAGCAGAAGAAGGGTCGGCCTGTGCAGCAGTGTTAGCGTTAAACTGTTCGAACATCACGGGTTTTTCAGGGGTGACAATCCACAGTATGATATAGATGAGCACACCGCCGCCGCCTGCAAGTGCAAGAACAACAAAAGCCAGGCGGAGCAAGAGGGGATCGGTATCGAAATAATCAGCAAGGCCTCCGGCGACACCAGCAATTTTGCGGTCGGTGAGGCTACGGTATAAACGTTTAGGTTCCATTTTCATTTGATTTAGATGAAAGCTTAGACGTTATCGCCCGAACAAGGTTACAGAATCAGCCGGCCGGCTTCATTTTCCTCCTGTACATGCGGGAAGAGAGAAGAACGCTCAGTTCGAAGAGTCCGTAAAGGGGAACAAATACAATAAGCTGGCTGAAAACATCGGGGCTGGGAGTAATTACACCGGCTACGATGAGAATGACCACCAGGGTGTGTTTCCTGTATTTTTTAAGCATCATCGGGGTGAGGATGCCTATTTTGGTAAGAAGCAATATCAGTACGGGGAGTTCAAAAACAAGGCCCATCAGCAGAGTCAGAAGGGTGATATTGCTGACATAGGATGTGAGTGCAATCTGGTTTTTAACGGTATCGCTCACTGTGTACCCTCCCAGAAAGTTTATCATCAGGGGGGCAACGATAAAATATGAAAAAAGAACACCGGTAACGAAAAGCAGGAAAACAACATAGATGGATCCTCTTGACGCCCTGATTTCCTTTTCGGTGAGCCCCGGCTTGATGAACCTCCAAAGTTCCCATAATATATAAGGTAGGGCAAGGATGAGCCCTGCAATAAGCGATATGTTCATATGGGCCACGAACTGCCCTGCAAGGGTGATGTTGATCAGTTCGAATTTCGAGGGATCAACACAAAGAGAGGGCATCGACAGCATGCCTCCAAGTTTGCAAAGGAGGCGGTAAGTGATAAATGTCTTTGATTTCGGACCGAGAAGTATGGTGTCGAAGAGAATGTCTTTGAAGGCAAATGCTACCAGCGATAGCAGGAAAGCAACAAGTGCCGAGCGCCAGATCGTTCCCCGGAGCACGTCGAGGTGCTCCCAGAAGCTCATTTCGTCGCCATCCTTGTTTTTCTTACTGAAACCCGGAATTCCTATCATATGCCCGCAAAAGTAGTGAAATTTAAAAAATGTCTTGTAAATTTGAAATCTCATTTGAACGAAAGTGACAGTTTTTACTAAAAAATCCATTTTATTTCTTTTCATACTGCTTGGCTGCCGTTTTTCATTTGCACAGGATCACTCCCTTCAATACTACATCTCGGCAGGTGTGGCAAACAACCCGCTGCTTAAGGATCTGTCAAACCAGATAAAGTCAAACCAGTACGACAGCCTTATTACGAGGGCTTCCTACCTTCCCCAGGTCAACTTTAACGCGATGATGATGTATGCACCGGTGGTCAACGGATGGGGATACAGTGATGTGATCACCAACGGGCAGCAGCTCGCCGGTACACTGAATGTGAACCAGCAGATATTCAATAAAAAAACCAGGGAAATAAATTACCAAAAGATAGGACTGGAAAACCTGAGCCTCGAGAATTCCCGGGACCTTAACGTGAATGAACTTAAAAAAGCAATCACGGCCCAGTACCTTTCGGCTTATTCGGCCCTGCAGGAGTCACAATATCAGCTGGAGATACTGTCGACACTCAAAGAGGAAGAGCTGGTTTTAAAGATGTGGGTTCAGAAAGGCACCTACAGGCAAACCGATTATCTCACGGTAAAGGTTGAGATCATACAACTTGAAAGGAATATCAGAAATCTCGAGCTGTTGTACAGGAAGGAATTTTCGAACCTTAACGTGATCTGCGGTTTGACCGACACTGCGCATATCAGGCTGAGCCTGCCATCGATTGAAGAAATTCTGAAACAATCGCCCGGAAATTCTCTTTTTTTCAAAAAGTTCGCCATCGACAGTTTGAAAATCCAGACCGAGAAGCTGCTCATCGACCGTAAATACAAGCCTGTTGTGAACTGGTTTTCCGACGGGGGGCTGATCAACAATGAGCCGGCTTACCTTTACCAGAACTTCGGGATCAGTTTCGGCATGAGCCTAAGCCTTCCGGTGTATGACGGTAACCAGAGGAAGTACAATTACAGCAAGCTGAGGATACAGGAAGAGACAAGGAGAAATTACAGGGATTTTTTCAGGGCCCAGTATGATGCACAGCTTAAGCAGCTTAAAGAGGAACTTGACAATGTACGTTTGCAGGCTGTTGACAACGACAGGCAGGTTGAGGTGGTGAAAATGCTGGTGGCCCAGGAAAGGGCCGAACTGAACAGCGGAACGCTAACCATTACTGATTACATCCTGGCCTTAAAGAACCTGATTGAGGCCTTGCATGAAGGGGTACAGTACCAGATCAGGGCACAATACATTCTGAACGAAATTAACTTCTGGAAACAATGAAACAAAGGACGATAATGCTGTTCCTGACGGGCTTGCTAGGCCTTCTTCTTATGAATTCATGCAGGTCCAACCAGGGGTCTGAAGAAAAAGCGGTAAGGGCCATAGTCCCGGTGACCGTCACCGGTACAAGGACCGGCACTATGACAGAGTACGCTGAATTTCCTGCCACTTCCTCTTTTCTTGAGAAAGCGGTTATCAAATCACCCATCACAGGTTACGTTGAAAAATGTTTTGTATCGGCAGGGGACCGGGCTACCAAAAACGAACTTTTGTTTGAATTAAGGACCAAGGAAGCGACTGTATTGTACCAGGACAGCGTGCATGCGCTGGGCATTACGGGGCTTATCCAGGTAAGGGCCTCTATAGAAGGGCTTGTGACTGTCATCAACCACCCCAAAGGAGATTTCATACAGGAAGGCGAACCGCTTTGTACGCTGGTCCTTCCGCAGAGCCTTGTTTTTATACTGGAGCTGCCTTATGAACTCAAAGATTACATCAGGCTGGGAAATGAATGCGTGCTTCTTCTGCCCGACGATGAAAAACTGAGCGCTTCCATCCATGCCGTATTACCTGCAATGACGGGCTCCTCACAAACAATCCGGGTTATCCTGGAGCCGCGCCGAACTATGCCATTGCCCGAGAACCTTATGGCAAAGGTGAAAATCATCCGCTCACTAAAAAATCATGTCCTTATCCTTCCGAAGTCTTCGGTTCTCAGCGATGAGGTGATGAAGAATTTCTGGGTGATGAAGCTGGTAAACGACACCATGGCGGTGAAAGTTGCCGTTAAAACCGGTATCGCGGGCGCCGACAGCATAGAAGTGATTTCCCCTGCTTTTTCCGCTTCCGATCGGTTTCTCTCAAGCGGCAATTACGGACTGGGGGATACGGCAATAATCAGGATAATAAAATAAGATGTTAAACCAGGATTATTACCGGAGATACACCAAGCCGACAATATTTGTTTTGCTTGTAATGCTTATCCTTGGCGGGTTTGCATATCGGAAGATGGAAACCCTGCTTTTTCCCGATGTAGTCTTTCCGAAGATCAGGATCATAGCCGATAACGGGGAACAGCCAATCGATAAAATGCTGATCACGGTGACCCGTCCGCTTGAGATTGCCATCAAGAGGGTGAACGGGATTGAATCCGTTCGCAGTTCAACCAACCGTGGAAGCTGTACAATCGAGGCCTTTTTTCAATGGAATGCCGATATCAACGTGGCCAGGATGCAGCTAGAGGCCAGGATAAACGAGATCAAGAACACCCTGCCTCCCACGACAAACCTGGTGATCGAGGCCATGAGCCAGAATATCTACCCGGTGATAGGGTACACCCTCGAAAGTGAAAAATACGGGCAGGTCGAAATGAAGAATGTGGCGATGTTCTTTGCCAAGCCGCGTTTCTCGGAAGTGCAGGGGATATCCAACGTATTTGTAAGGGGAGGGAAGACCAAGGAATTCGTGATCAAGCCCGATCCCATGAAAATGGTGCAGTTCGGCCTGAACCCCCAGAATCTCATCGATGTTTTGGGCAGGACCAATTTCATCGAGTCCAACGGGCTTCTTTCCGATTACCGCCGGCTGTACCTTTCGGTAACCGACAGCCGGATAAATACCCTGGATGAGCTGAAAAACCTGGTTATCCGAAACGACGGCAACAGGATCATCAGGCTGGGCGACCTTGCCATTGTCGAGTTCCAGGAACAGCAGGAATTCATCCGCATCAATGCAAACGGCCGTGAAGCTGTGATCCTCGATATCGTGAAGCAGAAAGGGAGCAATCTTCTTGATTTTGTAGAAAGAGTCCAGGAAAAGGCCAGGGAGATCCAGAAACAGCTGCCCAAAGGAATGGTGCTTAAGACCTATTACAACCAGAGTGTATTTGTAACCGATTCGATCAACAGCGTGCTGAGGGCCATTTACGAAGGACTCATACTGGCGTTGCTGGTGGTGGTTTTATTCCTGAGATCTTTCAGAGCCAGCCTCAATGTAATCATTATCATACCTGTAACGCTGGCGCTTACCTTGACCGTACTTTACCTGGCCGGTATCACGCTCAACATCATGTCGCTGGGCGCCATTGCAGCCTCCATCGGGCTTATCATCGATGATGCCATAGTTGTGATCGAGCAGATCCACCGGGTTCATGAAGAGAACCCCGATAAAGACCTGCCTTCGGTGGTGAGTGAAACAATAAAGATGCTGTTCCCCGCGATGGTCGGCTCTTCACTGAGCACTATCGTTATCTTTTTTCCTTTTGTTCTGATGAGCGGGGTTGCCGGGAGTTTTTTCAGGGAACTCACAGCCACCATGGAGATCACCCTGGTATGCAGCTTTATCACGACCTGGCTGGGACTGCCTGCTTTACACCTGGCTTTGGGCTACAAGCACCGCAAGAAATCCACTGGAAGTGACCAGGGGCATACAGCCGGTACGCATTCTTTAGGCTGGCTGATATGGTTTTTCGACAAGCCGGCTTTCGCGCTTGGCTTTATCGTGATCCTGGTCGCCAGCGCCATGTTCATTATCCCGAAACTGAATACTGGTTTCCTGCCTATCCTGGATGAGGGGACCATAGTATTTGACTATCTCACTCCCCCGGGCACTGCCCTCGATGCCTCTGACGCCATTATGCGCAGGGTCGATACCGTTGTGCTGCATCATAAGGATGTATCAACCTATATGCGCCGGCTGGGGACTAATATGAGCTCCAGCATCAGCATGGCCAGCGGGGTGATACCCCCGAACGAAGGCGATTACCTGATCCAGTTAAAGCCCGGGATAAACCGGTCGACCGAAGATGTAATATCAGAATTAAGGCAAAGGGTTTCGGCCCAGGAACCTGCACTCACCATAGAGTTCGGCCAGAGGATAGCCGACCTTCTGGGCGACCTTATCGGACGTCCCGAGCCCATAGAAATTAAGATCTTTGGAGATGACCGGGCCCAGCTTGAGCTTCTGGCAGTAAAGGCCCAGGGCCTGCTTCAGAAAGTAAAAGGCATAGCCGACCTTAAGGACGGCATCATCGTGGAAGGCCCTTCGATCAGCATCATTCCTGATGAAGCCAGGCTGGCCCAGTTTCACCTTAATGCCTCAGACCTCCAGACCCAGCTGCAGTCCCATAACGAGGGAGTTACAGTAGGGGAAGTGCAGAGCGGGGAGCAGATGCTGAGGATACTGCTGAGGTTTACCGATTTCAGGGAAAATTATCTGGACAAGATACTGGAGCAGCCGATCTTCTCACCCGACGGTTCATTCCGCCCTCTTAAATATTTTGCCAGGGCCGAGCTTTCAAAGGGCTTCCCCGATGTCACCAGGGAAGACCTGAAATCGAATATAGTAATCACGGCCCGGCTCGAGAACCGTGACCTGGGCAGCGCAATGAATGAAATCAAAAGCAGCCTGGCCGGCAATCTTATCATGCCCCCGGGTTATTATGTAGTGTATGGAGGGATTTATGCCCAGCAGCAATCCTCATTCAATGAACTCCTGATGATATTGCTTGCAGCGATAGTGCTTGTATTCACCATCCTGCTCTTCCTTTTCAGGGACCTGAGGATCCCCCTGCTTGTGATCTTTATTTCGGTACTGGGAACTGCAGGCTGTGTGTGGGCATTGTATATCACAGGCATACAGCTTAACGTGGGCAGTTATACCGGTATCATCATGATAGTGGGGATCATAGCCGAAAATGCCATTTTCACCGTAAACCAGTTCATGGTGACCATGAAATCCAGTTCGGGGGATGTTGATGCATCGATACGTTACGCGATATCCATGCGAATCAGGCCAAAACTGATGACTGCCATAGGAGCCATACTTGCTTTAACCCCCCTGGCCCTGGGAATAGGGGTTGGGGCCCAGATGCAACAACCACTGGCCATAGCCGTGATCGGGGGATTTATCGTGGCCATGCCGCTGCTGCTGTTCGTTTTTCCATCTCTGCTGAGGCTTATTTATCACAAGTCAGGATGATAGCGCTGCGCGCCGATGGTAGCGCTTCGCGCCGATGCGGGATGAGAAGTTAGTCCAGGATCCTGATCTCGGAAGTGATGGGCAGGGCTTTTTTTAGCATGGCCGATACGCCGCAATATCTCTCCTGTGAAAGGTCGATGGCTTTCTGAAGTTTGTCTAAAGGAAGGTCTTTCCCCCTGAATTTATAAACAATGTGAATGCTCGAAAATTGCTTCGGATGTTCCTCGGTTAGTTCACCTTCCACATCCACATTGAAATAATCGGGACTGACCTTCATTTTCTTCAGGATAGCGATCACATCCATCCCGGTGCAGCCGGCAAGAGCCACAAGAATAAGGGGTTTAGGCCGGGGACCAAGATCTTTTCCGCCCACCTGTATATCAGCATCCAGAATAATCTCATGCCCGTTGACTTTTGCTTTAAAAGTCATTTCCGACTGCCACTCTACACTTGTTTTCTGGCTTGACATTTTACTCTTTTTTCTTTGTATTGATCTTAAAGGGCATATACAAGGGGCAGAATCCTATGATGCTTGTGAGTATGAAAATACCGGCAAAAACCAGCAGGACGATACCGAGCACACCTGTTATGACTTTGGTGAAAAATAATACTGCTACCAAAACAGCAACCAGGATCCTGATTGTAATATCAATAGTTCCCATGTTCTTTTTCATGATATTTCGGTTTTAGGGTTAATACTTAATGCAAAGATAAAAATAATTAGTGATAATTAAGCGATTTATTTGTTATTTTTGCAAAAGAACAGCAGGAGTTATAGTTAGGGAGGACCCAAAGAGGTTTCATGAGTACCTTTGTTTGCATAAGGTTCACTAAGTAAAAGGACAATGCCCGATTTCAGACTTCAGGTTTTTCATTCCGTTGCAACTCATCTGAGCTTTACGAAAGCCGCTGCAGAGCTTTTTATAACCCAGCCGGCAGTCACCAGGAATATACAGGAGCTCGAAAAAGAGTTTGACATCCGTTTATTCGAGCGTAAAGGTAATAAGATCGTTTTGGCTCCTGCCGGCCGTATCCTGCTGAACTACACCCAGCAGATCATAGGTGTTTACAAACAGATTGATTTTGATTTCGGCGTACTGAAGAAGAAATTCTCGGGGAGCCTGCAGCTCGGAGCCAGCACTACTATAGGGCAATATGTGCTGCCGCCTGTGCTGGCTAAATTTTACCAGAGGTTTCCCCAGATCAAACTTTCGCTGATCAACGATAACACCGAAAAGATAGAAGCCGCTTTGCTGGACCAGAGGATACAGCTTGGAATGGTTGAGGGCAGGACGAAGAACAAGGAGCTGAAATATATTCCATTCATTAAGGATGAGCTGGTCCCGCTTGTCCATACCAGCCAGGCCCTGGCAAAACTGAACCAACTGGAATTACCCGAATTAAAAAAGATCCCTATCGTTTTCAGGGAAAGAGGTTCGGGCAGCCTCGAGGTTATTGAGCATGAACTGGGGATGCATAAGATTCAGTTGTCGGATCTCAATGTAGCCATGTACCTTGGAAGCACCGAAAGCATCAAGTCTTTTTTAGCCAATACCAATTGCCTGGGATTTATCTCCATTGCCGCTGTTTCAAAGGAAATAGCAAACGGGGAGTTTAAAATCCTCGACATCCCCGGCCTGGATATACCGCGCACATTTTATTTTGTCCACCTTCACGGAAAATCAGACGGGCTGGCCGATACATTCATCCATTTCGCGCTGAGGAATTATAACCAAAAGTAATTCAGGATAAGTTTTTGCATCTGGGTAGGGCCAGCCGATGTACCGACATTTGCAGGGATTTTATTTTAAAAGAACTGCAGATGGACAGAACAGATTTACTGAAGAAACTGATGTTTTTATTAGCCGGGGCAGCCTGCCTCTCGCCCTGGATAGAACCTCCTGCAGCCTTGTTCCTGGGAATTGTTTTGTCGCAGGTAATGGGCCATCCGTACGAAAAACAGAATAATAAGGCCACGGGTTTACTGTTAAAGATTTCGGTGGTAGGACTGGGTTTCGGAATGAATGCCTTCGAGGCTGCAAAAGCCGGGAAACAGGGTATACTTTTTACAGTGGCCTCGATAAGCCTGACCTTAATTGCCGGGCTGATTGCAGGCAGTTTAATGCATGTAAATAAAAAAACCTCTGTACTTATTTCAAGCGGTACAGCCATCTGCGGAGGCAGCGCGATTGCTGCCGTTGCACCGGTGATCGGAGCCAAAGAGAATGAGATATCAGTTTCACTTGCAACCGTATTTATCCTGAATTCCGTTGCGCTTATACTTTTTCCAATGATAGGGACCTGGCTTCATTTAAGCCAGTCCCAGTTCGGATTATGGGCGGCGATCGCTATCCATGATACCAGTTCGGTGGTGGGCGCAGCGCATAAATTCGGGGCAGAAGCCTTGCAGATCGCCACCACGGTGAAACTTGAAAGGGCGCTGTGGATAATCCCCGTTTCTTTTATTATGGCCTTAGCTTTTAAAAGCAGCAAAAACAAGGTAAAGATACCCTGGTTCATACTCTTCTTTGTGATAGCGATGATGGCCAATACCTTTTTCCCCTTTTTGCATTCGGCCGATCAGATTATTGTGATCCTGGCCAAACGGGGCCTCACCCTGACCTTATTCCTTATTGGAGCGGGACTTACAAGGGAAGCATTGAAAACCGTGAGTTTCAGGCCAATGTTACTTGGAGTTTTCCTCTGGGCCTTGATTTCGGTGAGTTCCTTATTCGTGATCGTTCACAGCATACTGTAGGATCCCGGGCGGAACAAGCCTTTACAAGTATGAAAATCAAGTAGTTACAATATAATTTAAACCCTTGACCACATTACGGGATATTTTCTTATATTAGCACATTGAACCCTCCCGACCATATTCCCAGGCGCTAAAGGCAGGGTTCTTCAATTATCACAAATCAAAATATAATTTATGACTCATATTGACTTTTCACTTGTAGACTGGTCAAGGGCACAGTTCGCGTTGACCGCATGCTACCACTGGCTTTTCGTCCCTTTAACTTTAGGGTTGTCATTCATTATTGCCTTCATGGAGACGATTTACGTGAAAACCGGGAATGAAGAATGGAAGCGACTGACGAAATTCTGGATGACCATTTTCGGGATCAATTTTGCAATCGGCATTGCAACCGGTCTTATCCTTGAATTTGAATTCGGCACAAACTGGTCGAACTATTCCTGGTTTGTAGGCGATATATTCGGAGCGCCCTTAGCCATCGAAGGCATCATGGCGTTCTTTCTGGAATCGACATTTATTGCGGTCATGTTCTTCGGATGGAACAAGGTGGGAAAGAAATTCCACCTGCTGGCTACCTGGCTGGTGGCTATAGGCAGTAACCTTTCCGCTTTATGGATATTGGTGGCCAATGGCTGGATGCAGTTGCCGGTGGGAATGAAATTCAACCCTGATACGGCCAGGAATGAAATGGTGGATTTCTGGAAAATTCTTTTTTCGCCCATAGCCGTCAATAAATTCCTGCATACTGTTTCTTCAGGTTATGTATTGGCCGCTCTCTTCGTTATCGGTATAAGTTCATGGTACCTTTTGAAAAAACGAGATGTGGTGTATGCGAAACGAAGTATTGTAGTGGCTGCAAGTTTTGGCTTACTGGCTTCGATATTCATAATGTTTACAGGCGACGGATCGGCACGTGCCGTGGCCCATCACCAGCCCATGAAATTCGCAGCCATGGAAAATCTGTACATGGGCCAGCAGAATGCGCCTCTTGTGGCTTTCGGCATCCTGAAGCAGGATCCCAATGCAACAGATCATAAAAAAATGAATTTCAGCTACCTTGTTGAGATCCCCGATGTTCTTTCATATATGGCCTTCCTAAACCCTAATGCCTATGTGCCGGGCATCTATGACCTGGTCCACGGGAATGCGGATCATGGTGTTCCTTCATATAATGAACGGATTACGAAAGGGGAAATCGCCATTAATGCCCTGGCTGCCTATAAAAGAGCAAAACTGGCGGGGAATGACAGCCTGGCCAATGCCATGCTGGGTACTTTTGAAAAAAATTATAACAATTTCGGTTACGGGTATTATGCAAACCGCGAGGTCCATGAACTCATTCCCAACATCACTATGAGTTTTTATTCATTCCGTATCATGGTATTCCTGGGCTTGCATTTTTTTGCCCTGATCCTGGTCGTTTTGATCCTTACTGTGAAAAACAGGATTGAAAATAAAAAGGTCATCCTTTACACGGCTCTCTGGACTATCCCGCTTGCCTATATCGCTTCGATGCTGGGCTGGATTGTTGCTGAAGTTGGGCGTCAGCCCTGGGTAATCCAGGATATCCTGCCCACCATCGCCGCCGTATCCCAGTTGAAAGCTTCATCGGTTCAGCTGACCTTCTGGGTGTTTGCTGTTTTCTTCACGGCTTTGCTGATTGCCGAGATCGGCATTATCGTAAAGCAGATCGGAAAAGGTTTTACCGCTTAATTTTTTCATGTCATAACAAATCCAAGATACCATGTTTGAATCATTATCCCTGTTAAGCCTGCAACAATACTGGTGGCTTATAGTTTCCCTTCTGGGAGCATTATTGGTTTTCCTGATGTTTGTCCAGGGAGGACAAACATTAATTTTTACTCTTGGAAAATCGGAAGAGGAGAGAACCCTGCTGGTCAATCTCCTGGGTCGAAAATGGGAGTTGACTTTTACCACACTCGTCACTTTCGGTGGTGCTTTTTTTGCATCTTTCCCATTGTTTTATTCAACAAGTTTCGGAGGAGCTTACTGGGTCTGGATGGCTATTCTCATAGCTTTCGTCATACAGGCTGTTTCATACGAATACCGAAAAAAACCAGGGAATTTCCTGGGCCAGAAGACCTTTGAAATATTTCTCATGTTTAATGGACTTCTTGGGACATTACTCCTGGGAACCGCAGTGGCAACCTTTTTTACCGGCTCTGCGTTTTCTGTGAATAAAATGAATCTTTTGGATCTTACCTCAGGGAACATGCCGGTTATTTCAGAATGGAAAGGACCTGCACACGGGCTTGAAGCTGCGCTTAGCCCGGTGAACCTTTCACTGGGACTCGCTGTTTTTTTCCTTTCAAGGGTGCTTGCGATCCTTTACTTCATGAACCGTTTAGATCATGCAGCAATAATGGAAAGGCTGAAAAAACAGCTCCTTTACAATGCCATTCCCTTCCTGGTCTTTTTTCTTGCATTCGCCGGATGGCTCCTTCTTTCAAGCGGTTTTGCAGTAGATCCCAAAACAGGTATTGTAAGCATGGAACCATATAAATACCTGCACAACCTGATCGCCCTGCCTGTCGTTGCAATTCTTTTTGTACTTGGTGTTGCCGGGGTATTATTAGGAATTATAAGATCAGTTGCCTGCTTTGAGAAATGCCATACAAAGGGGATATGGTTGAGCGGGACAGGCACGGTGCTGACAGTTTGGGCGTTATTATTGCTCGCTGGTTTTAACCATACTGCGTTTTATCCGTCAAACTGGGACCTTCAAAGCTCCCTTACCATTGAAAACAGCTCGTCAAGCCATTACACCCTCACGGCTATGAGCTATGTGTCACTCCTTGTACCTTTTGTTCTGGCCTATATCTGGTATGTATGGAGAGCCATCGATAAAAAGAAGATAAGCACAGAGGAACTGCAGTCCGAGTCACATATTTATTAATGAACCTGACCCATGATACAACAAATCCTTTGGCTTTTTGCCTGGCCGGTATTCATTCTTGCTGCATGGTATTTTACCCGGGTCATGGTAAGAAAATCTGAACGGCAGCACTGAATTATTTACTTCAATGAGTTGTCGATTTCAACCTTTAGCCCCGATCTGAAGCGGTCGGGGTTGCTCTGTCCGTAATCGAAGGCAAAACGGGTAAGATCATTTTTAATTTCCTTACCGTTTTTACGGCTTACAATGTATAAAGCCTGGGCATTGATATCGAATCTTGCCACGGTTTTAGCCTGGGATTTGTCATCCGTATTAATGACCTGGAATTTTATCTTTCCATCTTTTATTTCCTTGGCAAAGCTGCTTTGCATAAGTTTGAGCAGGTTCTGTTCAATGGACTGGTCTATAGGGCAGCGCTCAGTTGGATGGAAGTAGTAAACTTCAAGCTTTGGTGTTGAAACCACAGTTTTACCCTGGCCAAATCCGTCTCTAAATCCACCGAATACCAGCAGTACGGATAAGATGACATATGCTTTTTCCATTGTTTATGCAATTGCATTGCGATCCAGTTCCTTTAACAAATAGTCTTTTGATTTAACCCCGACAATCCGTTTTACTTCTTTCCCATTCTGAAACAGTATCATCGTAGGGATGCTGCGTACGCTGAACCGGGCGGCCGTAGCCTTTTGTTCATCCACATTAAGCTTCGCAATGGTTACTTTGTCACCCGCCTCCTCGGCAACTTCATTGAGAACAGGAGCCATCATTTTGCAGGGCATGCACCAGGAAGCCCAGAAATCTACCAGGAAAGTACCGGTTTTAATTTTATTCTGGAAATTCTGATCGGTAAGAATTTTAATTTTCTCACTGTCTTTGACATCCTTCAGGCTTTTCATTTTCTGCCTGGTATTAAAAATAAACAGCCCGATAAGAGCCACCAGGGCTGCAAGTACCATTACCGTAATCCACATACAACTTAAAATTTAGGCAGCAAAGGTAAGAATATAAATCCAATTAGTGATAATAAAGCGATTCAAAATACATTTAATTTGATTCATAAAAAAAATTATCTTAGCCTTGCAGATGAAAATTCTCCATGGCCTCAAGCTGAATGAATTCCTGCGAGAACCCAATATGGCTACCGATATAAATAAAATCATATCAAACCTCCTCGGGTTCTATGAATTTAACAATAGGACCATTGTCACTGTTGGCGCGGGGGGCGGACAACTTATTGAATACGGGCGGGTTTCAAAATATGTTATAGCCCTTGACTATGACAGGGAAGCCCTGGATAAACTAAAAGTAAATCTGATAAAATCGGGCCTTGAAGATAAATTTGAACTTATTCATTCTGATTTTAATCTTTCGGTTGTTCAAGGTGATGTGGTGATGTTTGAATTCTGTCTTCATGAGATGGAGGACCCGGAGATTGCATTAAAACATGCATTGACCATGGCGACTGAGATTATAATATTGGATCATTGGCCTGATTCGGAATGGGCGTTTTTTGGGGATGAAGATCAAAAAATTGTTAAAAGCTGGAAAGCGCTTGAGTTATTTCCAGTAAAGAAAATTCAGAAATTCGATACTGTTCAGTTTTTTCATGATTATGAAGAACTCTATCAAAAAGTGAAAGCGCAGGGAGAGGTTTCAATCAGCAGGATAACAGGTTTTCAAGGCAATACGAATTTTTCAATTCCTATGTCGTATGGTATTGCTTTGATTTAAAACAGGCGCACTTGAATATTCGTGCGACAGTTCTGCAAGACGTATGAATTCTTTCCGTTTCATCGGGGAATTGTTGCTGAAACGGATCGCTTACTGTCAGGGTTAGCATCGATTTGTTTATTTTACCTTAATCAGGATTTACTTGTTTCGTAGAAACCTGTATGCGAATTTCCTTTCCTGTACCTGGTAATTGGTTTCGAACGAACTGATGAGATCTTTGAGAAAATCATGCAAGCTGAATAATGGGACAAACCTGACCCTTGTCTTACCTACACTCAATTCATCATCTAAGGAAAGATTCACTACCCAGGCTTCGGTGGGCTGGTATTTTTCGATGAAATTCCTGAGTGAACGGGTCATCAGGGGTTTTTTCAAAACACTGAATTTAACTTCAACACCAATCGGGTCCTTGCCACGGTCAATTACAAAGTCAACTTCAGCTTTATCAGTGGTACGCCAGAAATGGACAGGGTATTGCGATACCTTTAATTCGTGCAAGAGGAGATTCCCGACAATATTTTGAAATACGAAACCCTGATCCTGCAAACGTTGAAGGTTGCCAAAAGAAGAAAGAACCAGGTTTCTCATGCCATGGTCATTGAAATATACGACAGGAGATTTGGTTATTTCCTTGATTGCATTGCTAAAATAGGGCGTAACCAGGCGTACAAAATATGTTTTTTCGGCATACCAGAGATATTTCCTGATGGTGGGTACACTGAGCATCGCATCATTAGCCAGGTTGTTAAGATTCATGATCTGGCCGGTTTGGGCTGCAAGCAATTTAATAAGCTTTGCATAGGATTCGGGACGGTCACCCTGTAAAAACAAGCGTATATCCCTGTCAATATAGGATTGGTATATTTCATTTATAACCTGAAGTTTTTCGCGGGCCGATGTTTCTGTTACCACCCGGGGATACCCTCCGAAGTTTAGATATTCGTTGAACAAGCTCATTACATTAGGGAAATTCAGATTAATATAAGCCGACAGCCTGTCAGAATATTTATAAGACGTGCGGTAGTCGAGGAACTCGTGAAAACTTAAAGGAGAAACTTCGAAAATGCGTTTACGACCAGCCAGTGATTCTGAGATCTTTTCTTTAAGTTCAATGCTTCCCGAACCTGAAATTATAAACTTACAGGGAAGCTGCATATCGTAAAGACCTTTAAGAAAAAGACCGGCATTTTCTTTCCTTTGGATTTCATCAATAAACACAAAGCCCTTTTGCGTACCGAATTCAAGTTTTATTTTGCTTATCAAGGCTTCCTGGGTGCAAAGGAAGGGCAGGTCGGATTCATAATCAAAGCTGAGAAACAGCACCGGTTTGCCTGCTGCTATGAGATCATTGATCAGTATGTTCATCAGCGTAGTCTTTCCAACCTGGCGGGGACCGCTGATAAGTGTTATTTCCTTCTTGCCCAGATGATCGCGGATCTGACCTGTAATAATGCGTCTGAACATGAAAATTATGTTTTAACCCGATAATTAGATAAACAAAGTTACGAAATAATCGTATTAAATGCAAATTATTCTTTAATTTGTTATAATTTATCAAGATTCTCCAGACCCCCGAATTTTTCCGGTGCCCGGACCTTTTCCCTCGATTCGGGATCTTCATGTTTGCATTTCTGCCCCATTCCTGCAAAATGAGGCCGGTTATCCGATACCTTAATTAAATATTTTAAATAAAGCGCATAAATATCACTAATTGAAATTTTATTCGTAATTTTGCACAAATATTTTCAAGATGTCAGATTCATGCGAAACTAAGAAAGAGCCGCTTCCATTTAAGGAAAGACTTAAAACCTGGGACTTCTGGAAGTCCATCACTTTTGCTGCTTTGGGCGGACTTGGTGGTTTTTTATATTACCATTTCGTAGGCTGCGCCTCAGGAACCTGTGCGATCACCAGTAATCCTTATGCCAGTATTGCTTTCGGAGGTTTTCTCGGGTACTTTATAGTCAATCGTCCCTGTGCCTGCTGAATTTATTCATTTGAGCAGTTTTTAGAAGTATTGATTTTTATGCACAATGACTGAAATTCAGTTTAGGTTTTAAACTGTTAAGGTAAATAGTGTACGCTGTTGTCTCATAGTTCCCCTTTCTCGAACTTTTCGATCATTTCGCCGGCGATGCTAATATTCAAAGAATGTTTTGGAAGATTTTCCCTGCTGAACCAGGCGGCCTCTGCAATTTCTTTGTTATCTACGGAAATTGGCTGAGTTTCATCAGCTTCAGCAATAAAGCCAACCATCATCGAACCTGATAAAGGCCAGGGTTGACTTTTATAATACCGGATATTTTTAATATCCAATCCCACTTCTTCTTTAACCTCACGGGTTAAAGTCTCCTCGAGCGATTCGCCAACATCAACATACCCTGCAATTAATGAATACCAGTCTCCGGTAAAATTGTAATTGCGGGCCAGCAGTATTTTATTATTGGATATTATTGCTACTATAACTGCCGGAGAAATTTTTGGAAAAACAACAGTATTACAATCCGGGCATGCTATGGCCCTTTCATCAGGCTTTTGTTGCGTCCTGGTCCCGCATTTTCCGCAAAATCTATTTTGAAAGTACCAGTTCTTCAGTTGGAATCCTGCAATACTGATCCATGCTATTTCCTGCTGACTGATCAGTCTGAAGAAATTGATTTCCTTGTAAATAAACTGTGGCTTATCTGTCTTTAGCTCATCCCAGATAAGAAAACAAGGAACATCATCAAGACTAAATAGAAATGTATGTTGTGTTTTATCCGATATTTCCGAAAAATCGCTTTTTCGAGGTATTTCGAATTCATTGCCATTGGTCTTCAGTAACAATGAATTTCCCTGATAATGAAGCACAAAATCCCTCACTCCGATATTTTTATTTGCAAGAAAATGATTATTGAAGCGGTGGGGAAAAATTTCCTGGATCATACTGATAAATATTTATTAACTGCCCTTAATTTTCACGCATCTGGGGCGGAACCAGGGTCCTGGGCTATGCCCCGGGTCAAATACCGGTTTAATCTTTCCCGGTAAATTTCCCGCAGCTTGTTGCGGAATCTGGGTCCGGGGCTTCCACCGGGGTTCATACCATTAATTTCGAATTAGAATTTTTACAGTTTAATTCCTGGTTTGTATAGTTTTTAAAGCATAGATCAAAGTTATACTAATGATACATGATATGACACCTGATAAAGGATTTTTTACCGTAATTTGGACGCTTGGTATCTTTGATCAATAAAAAGCAATTCGAAATTTAACAGATCAGGAATTATGAGTATTTCAACAGTGTTCACCCTTATTGTCATTGGTCTGATGGCAGGGGTTTTTGGTGGGATGTTTGGGGTAGGAGGTGCAGTAATAATGATTCCGGCCCTGGTTTATTTTCTAGGAGTTGACCAGCATACTGCCCAGGGGACAAGCTTAGCTGTTATGTTGCCGCCAATCGGACTTTTTGCAGCATATAATTATTACAAAGCAGGCCAGGTAAATATTTGGTATGCTGTAATTATTGCAGTCACATTTATGATAGGCGGGTATTTTGGCTCGATGATCGCTTTAAAATTACCGGAGAATCTCATGAAGAAGATATTCGGCATATTCCTTCTGCTTACTGCACTCCGTTTGATTTTCTCAAAGCAGGCCGGGGTTGTCGATTAATTCCTTAATTGGATTTGAGCTGCCTTTTTATATATTTCCATGGGAAAAGCATGGATACTTCTTTCTGGTAATCTCTGTAAACATCTCCCAATTCTGACAGCAGTTTTCGTTCTTCGAGCATTGTCCCCACAACAAGGTACAGGCTCAGGATAATGTTTATGATCAATCGTGTAGTATCGAGATTTCCGGCCCAGATCAGCAGGAATGAACCGGAATAAAACGGATGCCTTACAACTCCCATGATGCCTCGCTTTTCAATCGTACCGCTGGTATTGATCAACCCATGGTTTACACCTGCATGTATCTGGTTTATTCCAAGGAATGTCCTCATATTGTAATGCCTTGAACCCGCGTATAAAATCCCCAAGCCAGCCATCAGCATAAAATACTTTACCGCCAGAAGATATCCATGCCAGGTGAAAAAAGGCTTTTGCATGACGGAGTATGAGTAGATTACCACCGGAACCAGGATAAGAGTTGAGAAAATGTTATAGAACAAGCGATAATAGCGGTATGAGGTTCCTGTATTCTTCTTCACAAAATCAATGAAAAAAGGAGTGATCATGAAGCTATGAAGGAAGCAGAATGCAGACCAAAGGGCAATAAGAATCAGGAATCTCATATTCCAGGCAATCTTGGGAACTTTCCGATCTTTGACAGTCTCGAATAAATACCCCATCCATTTTTCAACCAATGTCCTACAAGGGGCATGGGGATCATAACTGCTTTCTTGCCATTCCTGAAAACAAAAGCAGCTCCGTTACCGGTATCCATCACACAAAGAATGTTCAGATGTTCCTGGTAACCTTTTCGTTTACTGCTTCCTTTATCTGCCTGAATAATATTATAGGCAGCATTTCGTCCCATGAGTTCGGCAATATGGCCTTGTTTCGCAATCCATTCAGGGCCTTCAAGAGCAGCGATATCACCAATTGCATAAACATCAGGATATCCTTGAACCTGACCGGAATTGTCAATTTTTACAAACCCGGCTTCCGAAAGAGGAAGATCTGAATTTTTCAGTATTGCAGGCCCGGTCCCGGCTGAAATGAACATCGTAAAATCGGAACTAAGTTTTGAATTATCTTCAAAGATCACGCCATCACTTACAAACTCTGCGATCTTTTTCCCAAATCGTTTACCTATGCCATATTGAGTAAACATTTTATCCATCATGGCCAGGGCGCCTTTTCCCATCCTGGCTCCCGGCTCGTCCATAGGTGCAAAAAACGTCAGTTCAAATTTATCCCTCAGTTTTTTGGATTTCAAATAATTGTGGATGTTGAAGATCAGTTCAAAAGCGGGGCCACCGCGAACAGCCGATTTATCCTTTGGATTTCCCCCAAAACCGATCGCGATTTTACCGCTGCCTTTTTGAACCAGGGCATCAATTTTGTTGCGGATTTCCATCGCCATCTCCGGCTTACCGCAAATCGAGAGGGTGTGATTTATTCCCTTATGTTGCAATTTTTCTGCCCCGAAAGCTACAACCAGATAATCATAGTTCAACGTCCGATTTTCACAAACCACCTTTTTGTCTGCCGCGTGAATTTCAGTGACTTTATCCAAAATAAGCTTAAAAGGATATTTCTTCCGGATTTTAGCTAAAGGTACTTTTACATCTTCGAAAGCCTTCAGTCGAACCGGAACCCAGATGGAAATTGGGAACAAGTATAAGTAGTCCCGATCAGAAACCAGGGTAATATCAAAGCCGCCTTTTTTCTGTAATTCAATAGCTGTTTGTAAACCCGCAAATCCGCCTCCGAGAACAAGAACTTTTTTCATCTTGTCAGAACGCTCCTACGACCGCTTTAACGATCTCAAAGGATTCATCAGATGCAGCTTGTACAGCTTTTGTCGCTGTTTGTGTCATCCCATCTGTCAATTGCGACATGTCCAATAATGCAACGTAAGTTTTACCGTCATTTTTTTCGTAAACCGAAATCCGGCAAGGCATTAAAACCGAAACAATCCGCTCATCGTTTTTTTCAAGCATACTACCTGAATATTCCGGTTTGCAGATTTCTACAACCTCAACGGGCAGAACTTCTTTACCTGATTTAGCAAGTGATTGCTGAAGATTGTGTACAGCAGGATTCTGCCATCCTTTGAGTTTTGCAACTTCTTTAAGCTTTTCAACAGTAACGGGTACGTTAAAAGGACTTACATGCTCGATGATCAATTGGTTTGTACTCATATCACTTAGGTTTATGTGATTAATTCAATTCTTTTGCGATGGCAATGGCCGCAATGGTTCCATCGGCAACAGCCGTCGTAATTTGCCTGTATTTTTTACTGATGACGTCGCCAACTGCAAAGATTCCGGGCATACTTGTGTGCATATCTTCATCTGTCTTTATATAACCCCACTTATCAAGTTCCAGTTTATCCCTGAATAGATCAATATTGGGCTTCATGCCTATAAAAACGAATACGCCATCGCTGTGCAGTCTGGATACAGTTTTGGTTTTTAAATCTTCAACTTCCGTTATCATTTTATCTCCATCGCGTACAAAAGACCTTGGCTCGTGTGAGAAAAGAACCTTGATCTTTTCATTTGCAAACAATTTCTCCTGCGCCAGCTTATTGGCAGTAAGGGCGTCAAACTGGTGAACCATGGTGATTTTACTTGCAAACCTGCTGATAAAGTCTGCTTCTTCCACGGCCGAATTCCCGCCTCCGATCACAACTACTTCCTTGTCGCCATAATACTTGGCGTCGCAGGTGGCACAATAGGAAATTCCTTTTCCCTTCAGTTCTTTCTCTCCTGGTATGCCCATCAGGTTGGGAGATGTTCCGGTTGCAATGATGATCTTTTTTGCCCTGATGGTCTCAAATTCATCAATGATTACTTCTTTCTTCTCCAGGTCAACTTTTGTTACATCAACAGCCACCTTATAAATGGTTCCGCATAGTCTGGTTTGCTCCGACATGTTGTGAGAGAGCATATAACCTGGCTGGGGATCGATGAAGCCGGGGTAATTCGATACTTCATGCGTGGTTGAAACCTGTCCGCCGGGAAGTGCAATATCAATCAAAACGGTATTCACTTTCGCCTGGCAAAGGTACAATCCTGCAGTAAGTCCACCCGGACCTGCGCCAAGAATAAGAACGTCGAATTCAGAAACAGTCGGTTTTATTTCTTTCTTTATCTCCTGAACTCTTTCTGCGGATAACATGCTGTCGAGTTCATGAATAATGTCGCTCCTTTTAATGCCCCCAGTGAGTGTGACCGGGGATTGCACTCCGTTATCAAAAAACAGCAGAGTGGGGGAGGATCTTACTCCCAGGCTCTCGGCCAACGGCTTGTTTTGCTGACGGAACATTTTAAAGAACTTTATGTCTTTGCCGTAAAGTGAGGCCAGTCCTTCAAACTTGGGGGCCAAAGCCTCACATGGAGGGCATTCGGTGGAATAAAAATCAAGTGCAACTTTTCCACCTTTAAGAACTTCTGTTTCGAATTCGGATGATGTGATTTCTTTCATTCTTTTTTTAATTTTTTAATGCGTCAATTGGATGATGATCGTGAACCCTGTCTTTTACTATTAATGTTGTGGTGTATGATTTTATTTAGTATTCTCAAAATAAGCCGAAAATCCCAGTTCCAGCAATTCCTTTACCGGGCGGCAATCGGTGGAGCATACATCGCCGGTCCTGTTTTTGGCAACTGATCCGCATCCTCCTCCGCATGCCAGTTGCATGCTGCAGGTGAAGCATTCTGATATAGCAGTAACATCACGGTTTTCCCAAACCGCGATCATTTCATCCTTGCGTGATACGTCAGGGTAGAAGGTACCCAGAGATTCATCAGCCTTCCCAACTGTAGCGGTACATGAGAAGATATGACCGGTATAATCAAAAGCCCATTCCGTTTTACAGGCAGGGCATGCATCGAACAATGGATCGGGAAGGCTGCCGTTTTCAAAAAGGAATTTTGATATGGAGTAGGCTGGCTTATAAAATTCAAGAATATGCGGATGTTGCTTTACCTGTTGATATATTGTTTCGTAAAGCGAGATACGGCTAAAAAGTTTTTCGGAAGTCACCTGGCAATGATGCAACTCATAATTACGGCCGAGCTGTGTTTTAAAAAGCTCATTTTTTGTCCAGCCTTTATCAATTGCAAATTGCGCCATTTCAGGAAGGTCGTCAATATTCTCCTTATCGATCACCATTCTCAGGTTTACCGGCAATTGGCTGTCGAGACAGGCATCTATCCCTTCTACGATCTTTTCAAAGGTCGCTCCCCCTCCTTTAAGGAAACGACGGGCATCATGAACATTGCCAACGCCGTCAAGCGTAACCTGGATTTCCCTGATTTTTGCTGTTTTCAGGATGTCGATATACCCGCTAAGTGAATATCCGTTTGTTACAAGGCAGACTTCAAGATTTGATTGATTGGCCTGTTGAAGCAGGTATGCGATCAGCTCTTTTTGTTTAGCAGAACTGAGCAATGGCTCACCACCAAAAACCGTAAGGTATTTTTTGCGCCCTGCAAATTCATGGCTGATATACCTGAAGAATGCATCAATTATTTCAGTAGTCAGCTCCTGCTTGGCCGGGGCATACTCATCCTGGTAACAATAAGTGCAAGCAAAATTGCAACTGTAGTTGGGCACAAAAAACAGCTGCACCTCATCGTTATCACGGGTGTCGATGAAATCGAGATACTTGCTTCGATACAGCTTCGTTTCCTCTTTTTCATCCACAAGGTACCCTTTTTGTATAAGGCTTTCACGAAAGTCATCCGCAGTCATGTTTCCATTAAGAAGATCATGAACCATATGCCCTTCTTGTGGATTCAAAATATCGGCACTGCCGCTAAGCAGATTAACTAAGAAAAAGTTTTCCGACCCGGTAATCCTTGAAAAAATATTGTGTTTTGAATAAACCATCTGATCGGCATTTTTTAATCATGGCAACCCACAATGGTCTTGGATGTTTTTGCACAGCACTGTGCAACTTTTTTTGTATTAGCTTTTTTAACCTGGGTTTTGACTTCAATCTTCTTTTTAATAAGATTTTTCATTGTTCTGTTTTTTGATTTGTTAATGATTATTTTACTTTATATGAGGTCTGAAGAAGTGATCATCCTCAGATCTTATCAATGCCCGCATTCACAGGCATCCTTTTTTCCTGCAATGGTAAAACTGGCAACTTCAGCATTTCCTTTTTTATAGGGAGCCGATTCCTCAATAATTTCAACTGAGGTAAACCCTGCTTTTTCCAACTGCTGCATATATTCCGGCCTTGTTACAGAACCTGCCCAGCATTCGGCAACTGCTACAGGATCGTTTCTGTACTCTTCGGCAATAGGTTTAGTTGCATAAATATCGCTGATCACGAACCTTCCTCCTTTTTTCAGGATACGGTATATCTCGTTCCATACAGCCTGTTTATCACCGGCATGGTTTAGGGTGCAATTAGAGATAACCAGGTCTGCTACCTTATCAGGAAGATTAAGTTTTTCAAGTTCACTTTGGACAAATCTTACATTGGCTACACCAAATTTTTCTGCATTCCGGCGGGCTTTTTCAAGCATCCCATCCGAAATATCAATACCATAAACAAATCCTGTTTCTCCTACCGATTCAGCCATACGCAATACATCGGTCCCACGACCGCTCCCCAGGTCAACGCACACCTCACCGGTTTTCGGTTCAGCATAATTTATTGCTCCACCGCAGGAAAGGCAGCATTCCGATTCAGCGAGTTCACTATACCTGTTGTTTATCTCTTTTACTTCCATTTTTATATCAATTACAAGGCTGAATTTTACTAAGTCTTAAACCCCTTTTTTAAAAGCTGCAAAATTACACAATTTTATCTTTAAATCGCATAAGTATCACCAGCCGACGGCAAAAATAATAAATTATAGTGATAATTATGTGCTTTAAAGAAAAAATATAAGTCAGGTGATCATTGTCACTTTAAACTGTGACTTCAAAGCATGAATGGGGGTTGATTAAACTCAGATCATTGTGATAAAGCATTGTTCAGGTCTTGAATAATATCCTCAACGTCTTCTATCCCTATAGCCAGCCGTATAAGGTCATCAGTAATACCTGCTTTTTCTTTATCTTCTGCCGAAACTTTGGAATGTGTCATTGAAGCCGGGTGCTGTATCAAAGTTTCAACGCCTCCCAGGGATACGGCCAAAAGTGCAAGCTTAACATTGTCGAGTAATTTTTTTGCAGCCGCATAACCTCCTTTAAGGCCGAAACTGATCATTGAACCACTACCTTTCATCTGTTGATTTGCAAGTTCAAACTGGGGATGTGATTGAAGCCCGGGATACCTGATCCATGCCACTTGCGGATGAGATTCAAGGAATTTTGCGACTTCAAGTGCACTCTGTTGTGCCCTGTCGATCCTGATGCCAAGGGTTTTTAATCCTCGCAGCACCATATAGGCCTGGTGTGGATCCATATTACAACCCAGGTTGATCATCATATTCTTCAGTTTATCATACATCGCTTTTTCTTTGGGGATGATGATACCAGCGACAATATCGGCATGGCCGTTAATGAATTTGGTCATCGAATGAAATACTATGTCGGCGCCCAATTCTAATGGATTTTGTAAGTATGGGCTGCAAAACGTATTATCAACTACCAGCAACAAGTTATGTTTATGGGCAATCTCGGCGCATGCAACCAGGTCGGTTATGTCCATCGTTGGATTTGCCGGAGTTTCTATGTATAAAATTTTAGAATTGGGTTTAATTGCTTTTTCAATCTGCGCAGCATCTGTTGTGTTGATGTAGGTTGATTGAAACCCAAAACGTGTAAACTGTTTTTCCATGACACCCCTGGCGGGACCATAGATGGCATCAGTACTGATAATATGATCTCCCTGGCTCATTAGCCCCAGATAAATAGTAGTTGCTGCTGCCATCCCAGAGCTCACAGCAATACCTCCATATCCATTCTCAAGAATGGCGAGTTGTTTTTCAAGTGCATTGATCGTAGGATTCCCGATGCGTGTGTATATATAACCGTCACTTTCACCAGCGAAACAGCGTGCCCCTTCATCGGCACTATCAAAGGAAAAAGTAGATGTTTGATAAATGGGAACGGTTGCTGAATGAAATTGATCTTCGATGCCGCCTGAATGGATAAGTTTGGTGTTAAAACCGGATTTCTCTTCTTTCATAGACTTTATTTTGAGCTATAATGATAAAGATTGCAAATGTAATGAACATTTGTTCATAATTTGTTTACTTTTGAAAAATTATTGCGAGTAAGTGAAAATTCAGGTTATGAGTTATGAGTATAAATAAGGATTATTCATCATTTGAAGTCAGGCAAGAGAGGTTTGTATTTCACGAATTTGTTAACGATCATGGCAACCTTTTTGGTGGAAATGCACTAAAGTGGATGGATGAGGTTGCATATATAGCAGCCACCCGTTATTCACGCCAGCGAATGGTTACAGTTTCTGTAGAAAGAGTAAAATATTTACTCGCTATTCCTCTGGGTTCTATTGTGAAAGTAAAGGCTGAAATTCTTTCAGCTGGTCCGGCCAAATTGGTTATTAATACTGAAATATGGTTGGATGTTAACAAAGAACCTTGCTGTTTAAAAGCGGTTGAAGGTAAGTTCATCTTTGCTGCCGTTGACGATGCAGGCAAACCTGTAAGGCTAATTAGTGCACGGAGAGCTTAGAGAGTTTTTAAAAATTGGGGTTTCACCGGTTTTCCTAATTCCTCACCATTCATACCTTTAAATTTATCTTCTTGTGAATAGCTCACTCCTAATTTAATTAAAAGCGGTTCCACATCTACCTGGTGCAGTTGCAAGCCAAGATCCCAGGGATTATACCCCAGGACCAGTCCGGCCAATTCTTCGTAAGTTAATACCGGGATCCCGTAACCTTCATTATCATAGGTTTTATTTTCCATCTCACTGATCACGTATTGCCAGCGATCAAGAAAAAATGTGCAACCCGGACAATTGGCTATGATCATATCTGGATGATAGGGTTTCATGGATTCAAACTTGATTTTTGAATTGGTAACAGAGTATCCACGGTTTTCTTTGATCAGGTATTGTCTGAATCCGAACCCACAGCAATGTCTGCGTTCAGGATAATCTACCTGCTCACCACCCCAGGCATCGATCAGACCTGCTAGAACATAAGGATACTCAGCGCCTCCTATCCCTTTGTCTGGGAATATTTTGGCATAATGACAGCCAACATGGTCAACAATTTTCAGAGGATTCCCATCCGTAGAGTTAACCAGTCTTAACCTGGCCTTTTCAGCAATCTGATCCCTGAATTTGTATATGATATCACTGGTATGAACCAGGTTTGCAGGGATTTTGAATTCAAGGCCGGTTGATTTCAATAAAGCTGCCCTGGTTTTTTTTTCTTCTTCAGGAAAATGCTTCCACATTTCCAGCACTTCAGTATAAATGCCAAAGGATGTCACACAGGAACACACAAAATTTTCATATCCGGCCCTGGTCATCAGCGCGAATTGTCTTGCCACGACAGTCATGGTCGTTTCAAGGGGAATGATGCCCGAATGGTAAGCAATCCCGGTACATGTGGTCTGTTCCGGATCATCAAAGATATCTTTCCCAAGTTCTTCCTTAAGTATTTTAAGGAAAATCGTTTCTGAAGCCGGGAAAAAATTCTGGCGAATGCAGGAGCGGGCGAAATAATAGTGGTCATCGGCAATTTCTTTCTGATAGGACAACCAACGCTGGTTCTTATTTTTCATCGTTTGCTTTTTTAGCAGTTCCGGATTCAATCTGCTGAAATCTTTCCATTGCTCCGGTTTCAAAAAAAATCGCTTGTAGATCCTCCAGCGAACGATCCGAAATTTTTCTCAGCGTTCCGGCACCTTCATGATTGTAATTTGCCCCTAATCGTGCAAGAACAGATTCCCGGTTTTCCCTGTACCATTCCCAGACCGGACCCTGTTCAGGATATTTACCTGTATCAATCTCATCAATGTGCACGCAGTAACCGTATTTCAGGATATGTTCACCTACTGATCGTTTTATTTCCAATTGCAGATTTCCTTGTCTTGAACCGGCAAATAAGCCCGTTTTAATGGACAATGCGCGTAATGCCTGTATGATATAACCGGGCGTATTTCCCCGCGGACACCTTGTTTTACACGATAAACATTCACCGCAGCGCCAGATGGTATCTCCGCTCAGCAATTCCAATAAAACTTCTTCATTGCGGCTTTGAACCATTTCTACAAGCATCCGGGGGTCATAATCCGACACCTGGGCAGCCGGACATATCGCAGTGCAGGTACCGCAACTGATACAGGCTTTCAGTCCTTCCTGAAAACGGATATCTGTTAAAACCTGTTGAACTACAGTTTCCATTAAAATCCTGGGATTACAAATTTCATTTTCTTCAGATCTCCATTCAAATGTCAGTTTTTTTCCATCTACTGCTCCATTAATCAATTAATTTCACAGCAATGCATTCAAACACAGTTACAACCTCTTTATTACTTTGGTTGAAAACGCTTTTCCCATGTTCTGCGGCTTCGCCTACTTCCATTACAAGTGGTACCTGCCCGAGTAATTCAGTGTTATATTCGGATGCAATTTTTTGACCGCCCCCTTTCCCAAAAATGAAATATTTTTCATCAAGGTGTTTTCCGGGTGTAAACCATGACATATTTTCAATAACACCAAGGATTGGAACCTTAATATCCGGGTTGTCAAACATGGATGCGGCTTTGCGTACATCGTTCAGGGCTATTCCCTGTGGAGTTGTCACGATGACTGCCCCCTTCAGGTTGAGTTTTTGTACAGTAGTAAGTTGAATATCTCCGGTGCCGGGAGGAAAATCCACGAACATATAATCAATATCTCCCCATTGGGTGTTTTCAAATAACTGGGTCATGGCATTTGACGCCATCGGGCCACGCCAGATCAATGACTGGTTTGGCGCAACAAAGAATCCGATCGACATGATCTTTACCCCGAATTTTTCTATAGGGAACATCATCTCTTTATCTCCAATCGCACTTACATCAGGTCTTTCGTTTTCCAAACCAAACATCTTTGGAATAGAAGGGCCATATATATCTGCATCGACCAATGCAGTTCTCAGCCCGTTTCTTGCAAAAGCTATGGCAAGGTTGGCTGCAACAGTTGATTTGCCAACACCTCCTTTTCCGGATGCAATGACAATAATATTATTAACCCCTTCCATGGGGATCTTTTCAAATAGCTCACTCATATCTGTTTGATTTTATTTTTGTTCAAAGATATTTTTTACAAAAATAATGAACATTTGTTCATAATAGCAAAATATTTTGTACCTTTGTGATCAGAAAATGCATTATGTCCCCACGTCCAAAAAATAACCGTACTGTATTTGACCCTCCAAAATTCAAGGGCTATAAGCCATTCGGCTATTATGCAGGAGAGAATGAACCGGTTTTTCTTCTTTTTGAGGAATATTCGGCTTTGAAGTTGTGTGATTATGAATTAATGACACAATCCCAGGCTTCCCAGGTCATGAATATTTCGAGGCCTACCTTTACGCGTCTTTATGAAAGCGCCCGGCGAAAAATCGCATTAGCTCTCGCTGAAGCCCGTCCGATTGAAGTTGAAAAAGGCAGGGCGTATTTTAGCAATGACTGGTATAATTGCCGTGCCTGTAATATTTTCTTTACTGCCCCTGAGATGGAATTATCATCTATCAGGTGTCCTCTCTGCCAATCTAAAAATCTTGAAGAAATAACTACAAATTGAAATGAAAACAGCAATTGCAGCTCAAAACTCAAGCTCAGAAACATTGATAGATAAGCATTTCGGTAAATGTTCTCATTTTCATATTTATGATGATATAAGCCATACTACCGAGGTAATAAATAACCCTGCACAAGGAATAAAAGGATGCAAAGGGGACATTGTTGTAGATGAGCTAATTGCAAAAAATGTTAAACGTGTGATTGCAGGTGATTTTGGTACAAAAGTTCAACAGCTGCTTAACAAAAACAAGATTCAGATGATCATTCACCCGGATACCCGGATTTCAGTTTCAGAACTGATAGAATTATTAAACCATAAAAACAACTAAATGAAAATTGCTGTTCCCGTTCACAACGGATTTGTAAATGACCATTTCGGTCATTCAGATACATATTCAGTCTTCTCTTTATCACAGGATAACAAGATAATACATACCGAAACCGTTAAAGCCAACGAGGGTTGCGGATGTCGTTCAGGTATCGCTGAAGTGCTCGCTACCCATGGAGTCACGATCATGCTTGCAGGAAACATCGGCGCAGGGGCAATTCAGCATCTGTATACCAATGGTATCGAAGTTGTAAGAGGATGTACCGGCCTTGCCGAGGATGTAGTTACCGAGTATTTACAGGGAAACATTACCGATAATAACAAGACTTGTCATGAGCATGAAGGATGCGATGATAAACATCACAGCTAATCCTGCTGTGTCAGAAACATCAGCAGGTTGAACCATTGTATCCCTTTCCTGTTGGAAGAGAAGTACTTGTCCATGGATAACACCATCTTCGGATAATTATCCGGGATCTTCTCCAACGCTCCGAATTCACGGTCAATTGTGGACTGATCATGCAGAAGATAGGCAATCTGGATGTAAATCCTTTCGTCATTTCTCGAGGCAATAAAATCAATTTCCAATTCCTTGAGTTTCCCTACATGAACTGTATATCTGCGGCTTAGTAACTCAAGGAAAACGATATTCTCAAGCCCTCCTGATATATCCTGTAATGACTTTGATCACAGGTTTTCCTATAAATGGCTCTAATTCTTTGATATACCTTTCACGAAGTATCATAAAGGTAAGATTATAATGGAAATTCTGGAAAAATATGGAAAAATTACGAGTATAATCGTAAGTTTAATTATTTCTCCATTTGTACAATGTGGGGAAGTCGTCAAATTTCATATCCGTTGAAGTTCTCATCGCCGAATTGAATCCTTCGATACCAGAAAAGGCAAAAACATCTTAAACAATTAGGATATTTGTGATGGTTAACCTGGATTCCTTGCAGAATCTTTCTTGAAAGCGGTCAGTAAAAACACCGGGTATTCCTTTTTTTGGTCTGCGGATATCTCTTTCCGGATTATAAAACAGGGTGAAATTGCAGGGTTTATGAAGCCTTGCTGATTTACGATTTCTGTTAGTTTTTCAGGATCAAATCCGAAGTGAACACTCGTATCTCCATCGTGAAACGATCCATCTTCAAGGTAAAGATCAGCAATAACCAGTATTCCTCCCGGCTTCAGCAGATAATAAAATTTGCTGAATATGGCGGTCGTATCTTTGACATGATGCAGAACCATCTGGGTGTAAATGATATCGAAAAGTTCTCCAGGATAATCTTCGGTTTCGAGGTTCAATAACAGGGATTTGAATTTTGAACGGTCTTTGTCCTCAATCTTTTCCTCTGCCTTTTTAAGCATTTCCATTGAACTATCCATCAAAGTGATTTCCGCAAACCGGTCTTTGAGCAAAAAACTGAGTACTCCTGTACCCGCGCCGAATTCAAGGGCCCGCATTTTGTCTGATAAGGGAAGAAACCTTATCATTTGTTCGGCAATAGCCTTTGATCGTTCTATATGAACCGGGTTCATGTCCCAGTCTTTTGCTTTTAAATCAAATTCATTCATAGATGTTAGGTTAGAAACGTATTTTCCATAAATTTACATACAATTCTCGGAAGAACTTATCTCAAAACGTAAATATGAAAGTAGTAGTACTTGGCGCAGGAATTTCAGGCCATACGGCTGCCGCATTTCTCAAGAAAAAACTAGGCCGGCAGCATGAAGTGATTGTTGTTTCACCCAGCCAGTATTATCAATGGATACCTTCAAATATATGGGTTGGGGTGGGTAGAATGACGGTAGATCAGGTCAGGTTTAAACTTCCAAAGGTATATAAACGCTGGGGTATCATATTCAAACAAGCAAAAGCTATCTCATTACATCCTGAAGGGGACGATGAAATCAAATCAGGATTCGTTTCCATTGAGTACACATCCGAAGGGAATACCGGCCAAAAAGAGAAGGTTCCCTATGATTTCCTGATTAATGCAACCGGCCCTAAACTTAATTTTGATGCTACTCCTGGCTTGGGACCTGGTAAAAATTCGCTTTCGGTTTGTTCCTGTGATCATGCTGAACATACATGGTATGAATTGCAGAAAGCAATCGATCGGATGCATCAGGGGAAAAAGCAAAGATTCCTCATCGGAACCGGCCATCCAAAAGCTACCTGCCAGGGTGCTGCTTTTGAATATGCCCTGAACCTTGCATTTGAGTTTAAACGGAGGAAACTTAGCCATCTTGCCGATATAACCTGGATATCCAACGAATACGAAGTCGGGGATTTCGGGATGGGGGGAGCTTTTATTAAAAGGGGAGGATATATTACTTCTACTAAGGTTTTTACCGAATCGGTACTGGCCGAAAATAATATCAGTTGGATCAAGCGGGCCGGCATCACAAAAGTGGATCCTGGCGTAGCACTTTATGAAACCCTGGATGGAAAGATCAGTTCGATTGAATTTGATTTTGCCATGCTGATCCCTGCGTTTGCAGGTCAGGGTATTAAAGCCTACGCAAAAACAGGTGAAGACATTACTCCCAGGCTTTTTGCGCCCAGCGGCTTCATGCTGGTTGATGCTGATTATGCTCCTAAACCGTTTGAAGACTGGAGTATCAGGGATTGGCCTGAGCGTTATCAAAGTCCTGCCTATCCTAATATTTATGCTACAGGCATTGCTTTTGCTCCTCCTCATTCTATTTCAAAACCCATGAGAAGCCCCAATGGAACGGAGATATTCCCTTCTCCTCCACGCACCGGGATGCCTTCTGGGGTAATTGGAAAGATTGTTGCCGAAAATATCTCTGAAATCATTAAAAAGGGTGGAACCAATCACCCACATCTTGCAAATATGGGACGTATGGGGGCAGCATGCATTGTTTCCGCCGGTTTCAGCATGACTAAAGGTCTTGGCGCTACAATGACGGTTTCACCGGTCGTTCCTGATTGGGAAAAATATCCCGACTGGGGGCGCGATATCAATGCAACAGTAGGGGAGATAGGGCTGGCCGGGCATTGGATAAAGTTATTCCTCCATTATATGTTCCTGCATAAGGCTAAGGGATATCCTTTCTGGTGGTTGTTGCCTGAATGATCCCGGTTTACCATTTTAAATTTTGATAAAAATGAGCGAAAACAAGTTATCGAAGGCATATAAGGATGAGTTTTATCCACCTATTCCTACTAAGGGGACAAAATTCTGGAGATCAAACTTTCCATATCAACTATATAAATTTTTCAGGCTGAACCTGAAGATAATGAGTATGGTCGTAAAAGGGCATTCGTAGATATTTCTCACGTTTTATTTATTTGCCGTCGTTTGTAAAAGCAGGGATTGTATTTGTTTAATATAGTCTACTTTGGCTGCAAGACCTACAGCCATCTGAGGCTTTCCGTTCTTTGGAACATATAGAATAGCAGGGATTGAACTAATGTTAAAAGTTTGAGAAAGTTCCCTTTCCTGGTCCGTGTTGATTCTGTAGAATACCACTTTCCCCTTATATTCTTTTGCAAGTTCCTCCATGATTGGAGAAACCATTTTGCAAGGCCTGCACCAGTCAGCGTAAAAATCAATGACACAGGGCTGATTCCCTTCATATACCCAGTTATTTGGATTTTTCTGGTAGTTATAAACCAGTTTTTTGAAGGTTTCAGTACTCATTTGATTAACAACACCTTCTTTGATTTCTGAGGTCGAACTTCCGGAGTTATTACCACCAACACTGTTACATGAGCTAAATACCATTAGTAAAAGAGTAGCTGAGATAATAGATAAATTTTTCATAGGGAGTTTGAGTTTAAATTTCACTGCAAAGATAAAAATAATTTTACAATAAAGCGCTTAATTATCACTATTCTTTTTAATTTTGCATTGAAAACCAATATTAAAATGAAAATACCCTTTGCTAAGCTTGAAATAAAATCATTAGTTACCGAGGAGGCATGTTTGGCATTAATTGCAGATCAAAAGTGGGCTTCCGGATTTACCTGCCGGCATTGCGGAAATACGAATTATTGTAAAGGTAAAACACCTTATTCACGTCGCTGTACCCGATGCAAGCATGAAGAATCTGCTACAGCCCATACGATTTTTCATCGTTGCAGGATACATCTGCCCGAAGCATTCAGAATAATGCATATGGTCTGCAATGAACCCACTATATCTTCTTATGAATTGGCCCGTAAGATGACCATTCGCCAGATGACCTGCTGGAAACTCAAGAAC
This sequence comes from uncultured Bacteroidales bacterium, assembly GCA_903877385.1. Taxonomy (GTDB): domain Bacteria; phylum Bacteroidota; class Bacteroidia; order Bacteroidales; family FEN-979; genus CAIRDP01. The sequence continues at coordinate 10,487 of CAIRDP010000020.1, read as the reverse complement.
AAGTTAATGGAATGTGTTTCTGAAAAGGGAGAGATCGATATTCTCTATTCAAGTAATACGGAAGGACCTTAGAACGATAGCATCTTCACCGGCCATTAGTTTTCTGTCCCCACCTGTGTCTCATCCCTTTTCCCTGCCCCTTTCTCTTACCAGATTCCTTTTACTGTTTTCATAATCTTGTTTTAATCTGGTTAGACTTCAGTGTTTATGGATTAGACGAACAGGATTCTGAAAACTTGCATTCAACATCATTTTTACTGATGATATTCCTTTAAAAGGCGGGAGCGATTTTTTTTTGAGGTGCTGAGGAAGCAGTATGAGTTCTCCAGATGAAAGAATGATTTTTCTTTGTTTTTAATATTTTCATCCTGTATCTATCCTATATCTATCCTGTAATTCTATTACGTTTATCTTTGCACAAGCATTTGTTTTCATACTATGTAATCCACATAAAACATCAACCACGGCATTCTCAAAAACCAAGGATTTACAGGAATCAGATCTCAATTAATTCCGTATACCTTCAGCTTGTTCCCCAGGGAATTGACTGTAACCGGCTTCGGGATGAAATCATCGCAGCCGGAGGTTAGGAATTTTTGTTCATCACCGCTCATGGCATAGGCTGTAATAGCGATGACAGGCAGGTCTTTTCTGAATGTTTTAATCTCCCGGGTTGCTTCTAAACCGTCCATGACTGGCATCTTGATATCCATGAGCACCAGTGTGATCTCGGGATGTGCCCGGCATATCTCCACTGCTTCCTTTCCGTTGGTTGCCTGGAGTACTGTGGGTACGAGCTTTTTAAGCACAACTTCAAGGAAGAGGCGGTTGGCATCGTCATCTTCAGCAACCAGCAGCACAGGGGTTTTCTCTTTTGCATGGGTTGGTTTCCCGGATGATGTTTCAAGAGATTTTTTCACATCACAAAGAGGAAGTATCACTGTAAACACTGAACCAATGTCCTTTTTAGATTCTAGCCTGAGCTCACCACTGAGAAGCTTGATGCATCCCATAACAATGGATAGTCCCAGTCCGCTCCCCTCATGTCCCCTTGAAGCAGAGATATCTTCCTGCATAAAAGGCTCAAATATTCTCTCCCTGGCCTCTTCCGAAATACCTTTACCTGTATCCTTAACAAAACATTCAAAAGTTTCTTCGGTTAAGGAGTAACCTACAGTCACTGCTCCGGCTGAAGTGAATTTCACAGCATTACTGATGAGATGTGAAATGATTTTGCGCAGGAGATCAGGATCAGTTTTAATACAAGTTGCTTCGAATGAATCATTGATAAGGAAATCGAAAGCGATGAACTTGCTAAGGCAGGCTTTACTGAAATTATCCTTCACCTCCCTCATGAAATTATTGATTGTAACAGGCCTTCTGGCGACTTCCATGGAGCCCGAGGCTAACAGGGAGATATCCATGTAATCAGTGATCGTATTGATCAGCCGGTTCGTTGATAGCTCGAGAAAGATCAGGAAATTCTGCTTTTCCGCTGAGTTAATATCCGGTTCTACCAGAAGTTTGCTAAAGCCCAGGATGCCGTTAAGAGGAGTACGGACCTCATGAGAGATATTCTGCATGAAGGCGGTTTTGAGCCGGTCGCTGGCCTGGGCCTTGTCCCTGGCCATTGTCAGATCCATGTTACTCTGTTCCAGCTGGGCTGTTCTCTGTTTCACTTTTTCATCCAGGATCAGGTTTTGATCCTTCAACTGATTCATAAGTGACCTTGCAAGCAGTAGGTTATTGACCCTGAGCCCGACTTCTGTAAGATCGAATGGTTTTGTAAGAAAATCACTGGCGCCCAGGGCCAGGGCTTTCTTCTTGGCTTCAGGTGTTATATCCGCAGTCAGGACGAGAACCGGAAGAAAATCATCCCTGGAAATCCTCTCATTAAGCTGCTCCATTATCTCATACCCGGTCAGAAAGGGCATCATCAGGTCGAGCAGGATAAGATCGGGTTGGGATTTATCAAGGAATTCCATTACCCTGCGTGAATCGGTAAGGGAGCTTACATTCGTATAACCCTCCATCTCAAAGAATCCTTCCAGCATATCAATATTTGCAGGCTGGTCGTCTACGATAAGGATTCTCGATGTTTTAAGATTCGTATCATTATTCATAAGTTCTGAATTAATTAACCGGTTTAAACTTTTTTAAAGATCCTGTCCAGAATATTCAATAAATGATCAATCTCCAGTGGTTTGGTAATACAATCAATGGCTCCTGACTTCAACAAGGGATTGATATGTGATGGAACAGCATCCGCTGTGATTATTACGATCGGGATTGCTTGTGTCACTTCATCAGATTTCAGTGTGCGTAAAACTTCGGAACCATGAATATCGGGCAGGTTCAGATCAAGCAGCACCAGGTCGGGTTTGAACTCAGCAGCCATGTTGTGTGCCAGCTTACCATATGCGGTAGTGATAAGTTTGATCCCCGGCCTTGTTGAATCAATGATATCCTGCACAAGGTCTATATTCGGCTTGTTATCTTCGATATAGAGGATGAGTCCTTTCCAGGGTTGATCCGATACTTTTGATCCGAGATCAATATTACCGTTCCGGATCTGTTCATACTGGTTGTCAACCTTAGGCATCATGATCCAGAAAGTGGATCCTTCTCCCAGGGTACTTTCCACACCCATGAGCCCCCCCATCAGGTCAATCAGTTTCTTCACCACGGTGAGACCAAGCCCTGTCCCTTCTGTTTCTGTATTTTCAGCTCCTATTCTCTCGAAAGGAATAAAGAGTTTTGGAATATCCTCCTTGCTGATTCCCATTCCGGTATCTTTAACCAGTATCCTGATGGCTTCAGCCCCAAGCGGACTCTCCGGCAAATTTTCAGCACTGATCCTAACAGTTCCTCCATCGTGGTTATATTTAATGGCATTATTAATCAGGTTAAGCAGGATCTGCTTCAGCCTTTGACGGTCTGCCTTGATAAATTGTCTGATGGCATCAGAATCGATGACCTGTAGGCGCACCTGTCGAGTGTTGGCCATAATCTGAACAAGATCGATCATCTCGGCTATCACACCCTGCAGTTGTACGGGTTCCGGAGAGAAAGAGATCCTGCCTGCTTCTATGCGTGAAATGTCAAGGACTTCATTGATCAGTTCCAGCAGATGTCTTCCACTGCTGAGGATGTGATGGACTCCTTTTTTCTGGCTTGAATTCAGCTCGCCCCTTTCGAGCAGCTGAGCGAAACCAAGGATTGAGTTCATAGGAGTCCTTAGCTCATGACTCATTCTTGACAGGAATTCGCTCTTTGCCTGGTTAGCTTCTTCTGCTTCAAGCCTTGCCTTTTTCAGTTCCTCCTCATTTTTCATCCTATCGGTAACATCCCTGGCTGCAGCATAGATCCTGTGTCCGACAGGAACACTATGCCACTCAACGAAAAGGTAGGTCCCATCACTGGATCTGTAACGGTTCGTAAAGTTGAAAATAGGATTCTGGGCATCCAGTTTAGCCATTGCATCCAGGGTTGGCTGAAGGTCGTCAGGATGCACAAACTCAAGAAATTTGCGATGTTCAAGTTCCTCACCAGAATACCCCAGGATTCTTTCCCATGCTTTATTGACCTTGATGAAGTTCCCTGAGGTATCGGCGATACAAAGCAAATCCAAAGCGACACTGAAGAACTGCTCAAGTTCAAGGGTTTTTAGTTTCAACTCTTCCTCAATTTGTTTCCTTTCCTCTATTTCCCTGGTGAGCCCGTCATTCACAAGTGCCAGTTCAATCGTCCTTTCTTCAATTCTCTTTTCCAGGTTGGCATTGAGGTCCATGATTTCCTGCTCTGCTTTCTTTCTTTCGCTGATGTCTTGCTTGACCGCCAGGTAGCTTGAAATTGTATTGTTTTCGTCCAGAATGGGGGTAATACTAATGCTTTCCCAATACAAGCTGCCATCCTTTCTCCTGTTGACCCATTCACCCTGCCAATCTTTTCCCGACGTGATCGTTTCCCAAAGATCCTTGTATACGGTTTCAGGCGTTTTCCCTGATTGCAGCAATCTGACATCCTTCCCCTTGACTTCTTCGAATGTATAACCCGTAATATGGTAAAATGCCGGACTTGCATATTGAATTTTGGCTTCCAGATCAGTAATGACAATAGAAACAGGACTTTGCTCTATTGCCAGTTTCAGCTTGTTAATCTCATTCTCCTGCTCTTTCTTTGCAGTGATATCTATGTTTACACCATGAAGCGCAATAAGCTGCCCCGAACTGAATTCAGGGACCACATGGTTGACGACCCATTTTATGCGCCCATCGGGCATCATAAGTCTCATATCAATGCTCACAGGAGCTTTTGTTTCCAGGATTTTATTCATCTCGTTATTGATCAGACTACGGTCCTGGGGGTGGACGACTTTCATGAAATTTTCCTGGTTAGATTTGAAAGTATCGGCACTCCTTTCAATGAGCCTATAATAATTCTTTGACCAGGAAGTTTCCCCTGTCCTTATGTACAGATCCCAGCTACCCATATTTGCTATCTCCTGGGCATTGTTTAGCTGCTCTTCGCTTTTAACAACCTGCTCCTGGGACTCCTTGAGTTCTGTAATATCTAGTGCCGTGGCCGACATATATTGGGGCACTCCGTTGCTGTAAACCACGATAGCATTCATCAGTGATGGGAAAGAAGAACCATTTTTCTTCGTCCTCCAGACCTCTTCAGCCTGGAATTCCCCGTTCTTCCTGAGAAGTTCGATAACCTCAGCCACACGGACCATTTGCTGTTCACTGTGAAACATGGAAAGGTTTTTCCCTATGACCTCGCCTACTTCCCATCCGTGCATCCTTGCAAAGTAATCATTCGAATAGAGCATTGTACCATCGAGTTCTGCAATAGCCATCCCATAATTGGCCTTGTCGGCGATGGTCCTGAATTTACGCAACTCTTCATCTGCATGCCTTCGTTCGGTAATATCACGAACACTGCCGGCAATTTTTGCGGGTTTCCCATCCTGGTCATATAAGAATGCAGAGGACAGGGAAACCGGGATGATTGATCCATCCTTGTTTTTGAGCATCACTTCAAAATCATCGACAGTTCCTTTAACTGACATTTTCTGAAGAAACCTGTCCCTGTCGTGAGGGTTCTGGTAAAAAGTAAAGAGAGACTTACCAATCAGCTCCTCCCGTGTGAATTGACCCTTTGAAAGGAACCTAACCGACGGACTTATCTCCAGGATAATCCCGCTGAGATCGGCCTCATAAAATACATCCCGGATCGTTTCAAACATCAGTCGGTACTTTTCTTCACTTTTTCTTATTGCCAGTTCGGTCTGCCTGAGGGCGGTAATATCTTTCCAGGTAACCAGAATGGCTTTACCACCTTCATAATCAATTACAGAGAGGTTGACGATTGCAATGAATTCTGTGCCGTCGAATCGTTTATGCACCCATTCAAAGGTATTTTTCCCCTTTTCCATGGTTTCCCTGTTCTTTTCAGCAGCCAGGTCGTCAGACCGGCGGCCTCCAGGTTGAATTTCAGGGGATAGCATACCGGGAGAAGCTCCAACGATCATGTAACGATCCCCGCCTGCCAGGACTTCCGCTGCCTTGTTGCACTCAACATAAACACCATCCTTAATGATGAGATGTCCGTCGGGTGAAAAATCAAACAGGCTGCGGTATTTCTCCTCACTCTTTTTGATCTTATTCTCAGCCTCCTTAAGCAAGGTTACATCCTTCCATGAAACAAGAAGGGCATCCCGGCCTTCATAGTGGACCGGGGCAAGGTGGATAAGAGCCAGAAACTCGGTTCCATCGACTCTCTTATGAGTCCATTCAAATTCATTCGTGCCGGTCGCAAAGGCTTTATTTACCACCTCGATCACATAATCAAGGGATCGTTTGCCATTGGGCTGGCATTCTGGAGAGATCTCATCGGGCCTTTTTCCGATTATATCAGCTCTGCTGCCTCCAATCAACCGTTCTGAGGCTTTGTTACATTCAACAAAGATCCCGTCCTGGAAGATCAGGTAGCCGTCGGGAGAATACTCGAACAGAGCCTTGTACTTCTGCTCACTCTGACTGATCCGGATCTCCGATTCCTTTCGTTCTGTTACATCAATGAGTATGCCACGCCCCCCTATCAGAATTCCATCCTCGAACATAGGATTGGTCGATGAGCGCACCCAGCGTACCTGGCCTTTCTTCGTGTAATACCGGTATTCGAGGAACTCATAATTCCTGTTTTCCAGTTCATTAAGCTTTCTCATAATAATCGGTATGTCTTCCTCATGCATGTATTTGAAGAAGTTTTTTCCGATCAGTTCTTCAGGACTGTAGCCAAGAAACTTTTCAATCGAGGGACTCACATAGTTGATGGTTCCGTCGTTCGAGATTTCATAAACCACATCATTCAGGTTTTCGACAATGGTCCTGAACCTTTCTTCTGTTTTTGCCAGTTTTCTTTCGGCATACTTCCTGTCGGTAATATCACGGGTCACAAAGATCATCTCTACAGGCTGACCAGTCTCATCACGCAAAAATTCGCCATTCACTTCAATATCAAATTTACTCCCGTCAGCTCTCACGCCTGTATATTCTGCTGCACCGGAAAGCTGGCCTGAAAGCATTTTTCCAATCTCAACCAATGCTTTTTCATGGTCCGAAGGATCAACATATTCAAGCATAGGATGTCCTAAAAACTCATTTGAGCTGGAGGCGCCGAACATCTTAACAGACCGCTCCGATGAAAACCTGATCTTTCCTTCCAGGTCGGTAATTGTAATCACATCGGGAGAAGCAGAGAGTATGGAATGATAAAGCGCTTCACCTTGACGTCTGGCAATCTCCCTCTTCCTTAAAGCGACTACATTTCCCAATCGCAATACGATTGACTTAATCAGGTCGCTTTCTTCCGGGAGGAATGGATCATCATTAGTTTTCGTGCGTGGGACCTTCACACTGATCCTCACCTCGCCAACTTTTACTCCCTCGGCAATGATATCCTGTTGCAGCTGAGGGCCTTTCCCGGTAAACCCCTTTGTCCTGAATGTCTGGCCTTCCAAAATGATCATAGCCCCGGTCCACTCAGGGAACTGCCAGGCAGGAGGGATAAGTTCCAAAATCTGTAAACAAACTTCATCCAGCTCCAGCGAGAGATCAGCAAAGATCTCCGACATCCTGTTCTGGCAATGAAGTTCCTTAAGGCGCTCACCAAGTTGGAACCCGGTTTTATTGAGAGCTGCCTCGCATTCCTCGTATCTGGATTTCAGTAAGTCAAGTTCCGACTGCAATGCCCCTTCGTTTCCTTTTCGTTCGCTTGTTGTTTTTCTCCCCTTATCCATATTAATGGTGTTAAACTATGAACATTAATCAGGTTTCAAAAATTCAGATAGGTAAAGGTAAAAAAATCGGAAATCGAAATCAACGATTCTCATGTCATTTAAAAATATTCTAATTTAGCAAATATCAATACCATTCTTATGGCACTCAGCTGGAACGAAATCAAGGATCGTGCAATCCGTTTCTCTAAGGAATGGGAAGGAGAAGCAAGCGAAAGAGCCGAAGCTAAAACCTTCTGGGACCAGTTTTTCGATGTGTTCGGTATCTCCCGCCGCAAGATCGGCAGTTTTGAAAAGCCCGTTCATCGTCTCGATGAAAGCACCGGCTATATTGACTTTCTCTGGAAAGGGACCATCCTTGTCGAGCATAAGTCAAAAGGCAAAGACCTGGATAAAGCCTACAAACAGGCTCTTGATTATTTTCCGGGGCTGGCGGATTACGAGCTGCCAAAATACGTACTGGTTTCCGATTTTGCGAGGTTCAGGCTGTACAACCTTGAAGAAGACAGCCACCTTGAATTCGAACTGAAGGATTTGTACAAAAATGTGAAGGAATTTGGCTTCATTGCCGGTTACCTAAAGCATGTTTTCAAGGAACAGGACCCCGTGAATATTCAGGCCGCCGAGCTCATGGGCAGGCTGCATGACCGATTGAAAGCAGTAGGCTATACCGGCCATCCCCTGGAGCTTTACCTTGTGAGATTGCTGTTTTGCCTGTTTGCCGAAGACACCAGCATATTCGAGCGCGACCAGTTCCGCGATTACCTTGAGAATAAGACCAGGGAAGACGGAAGTGACCTGGCTCATCATCTTTCGACCCTGTTTTATGTGCTCAATACACCTTCCAATAAGCGCCTGACCAATCTCGACGAAGACCTGAATGCTTTTCCTTATGTAAACGGAAAACTGTTCGAGGAAACCCTTCCGCCTGCCTCCTTTGACACGGCCATGAGGACCATACTGTTTGAATGTACCGCTCTCGACTGGGGGAAGATCTCACCGGCTATTTTCGGCTCTTTGTTCCAAAGTGTAATGAATCCAGTGGAACGCCGCAACCTGGGAGCACATTACACATCCGAGAAGAACATCCTGAAAGTGATCAAACCCCTCTTTCTGGATGAGCTCTGGAAGGAGTATGAATCGGTGAAAGTTAACAGGAACCAACTCATCCGCTTTCATGATAAACTCGCTTCACTTCATTTTCTTGATCCTGCCTGTGGATGTGGTAATTTCCTTGTTATTTCCTACCGTGAGCTTCGATTGCTCGAATTAGAGATTATCAAGACCCTTCAGAAAGGGCAGCAGGTATTCGACATTCACGAATTGCTGAAGCTCGACGTGGACAGGTTTTACGGAATAGAGATCGAAGAATTCCCTTCCCAGATCGCCCAGGTCGCCATGTGGCTCATGGACCACCAGATGAACATGAAGGCCAGCGAAGACTTCGGACAGTATTTCCTTCGCCTCCCCCTTCGCAAAAGTCCCAACATCCACTGCGGAAACGCACTCCGCATGGACTGGCAAAGCATGATAGAACCCATACCCTTTGAAAAGAAGGAAGCCCGATTCGATTTTATCTATGGGAACCCGCCGTTTGCGGGGAAAAGCCTGATGAATACCGAACAAAAAGCCGATATGGAAGTTGTGTTCGCCGGTGTTCATGGGGCAGGGGTACTGGATTTTGTTACGGCCTGGTACATCAAAGCAGCAAAATATCTTGCCTTCGAGCATGATTCTTCCTTGCAGCAAGCTTTGACCCGTTGTGCCTTCGTTTCTACGAATTCCATTGCCCAGGGAGAACAGGTTGGAGTTCTCTGGAATGAACTCTTCAACAGGTATCATCTCAAGATCCATTTCGCCCACAGGACCTTCAAATGGAGTAATGAAGCCCGGGGGAAAGCTGCGGTACATGTTGTTATCATTGGGTTTTCAAACGATGATATTAAGGAGAAACGAATTTTTGAATACCTGGATATTGCAGGAGAACCGCATGAAATAAGAGTTGGCAATATCAATCCGTATTTGGTAGAGGGGAAAGATTTCATTATGCTATCAAGAACTCATGCGATTTGTAATGTGCCTGAAATGTTTAAAGGCAGTCAACCTACAGATGGTGGAAATCTATTACTCACTAATGATGAAAAAAAAGAGTTCATTCGTCAAGAACCACTATCTGAAAAATTTATCAAACCATTTGTAAGTGCAAAAGAATTCCTCCATAATGAAATGCGCTGGTGCTTTTGGCTTACGGATATATACCCAGGTGAGCTTAAAACTTTGCCCGATCTATTAAAAAGGGTTGATGCTGTGAGACAAATGAGATTAGCAAGCACTAAAGTTGCAACTGTGAAATGGGCAGAGTTTCCAACTCTATTCTCTGAAAACAGGCAGCCATCTTCAGATTATGTGCTTATTCCCCGTCATTCTTCCGAAAACAGAAAATACATCCCGATTGGATTTTTCACAAAGGATTTCATTGTTGCAGATAGTTGTAATGCCATTCCAAATGCGACTCTGTATCACTTTGGGATACTCACATCCGCAATCCATCAAACTTGGATTAAATATGTTTGCGGTAGAATTAAAAGTGACTTTCGTTATTCAAATGATATCGTCTACAACAACTTCCCCTGGCCCGAAAACCCTTCGGAAAAGCAGAAAAAGGATGTGGAAGATGCCGCCCAAAAAGTGCTCGATGTCCGTGAAAGCTTCCTTCATCCCGCCGGCAGCGAAGCCAATTTCGCGACTTCGCTACCTCGCCACCTCGCTACTTCCCTGGCCGATCTCTACGATCCCCTCACTATGCCCCCTGCCCTGGTCAAAGCCCATCAGGAACTCGACAAAGCCGTTGACCTTTGCTACCGCCCCCAGCCCTTCCCCAACGAAACCAAACGCATCGAATTTTTGTTTGAGTTATATGATAAATACACGGCTGATCTGTTTACAAAAGAGCAGTCAGTAAGAAAAAGAAAAACTTAGTATTATCGGAGCGTTGGGCTTCATGTCTATTGGCTTGATCTACTACACGTTATTTGGAAATTTGGTATCCTCTCAATAAATGAGGGTAATTCTTTTACCAAAAAAGATGATGGTATGCCCTATATATGGGGACTCAATGTTGATGGCTTGCCTGGATTCTTTCTCTGACTAATTCGGGCAGATAGAATTCAGCATCACCGTTAAT